>JBPCKT010000048.1:0-145270 GCA_051004015.1 Pirellulaceae bacterium
TGATTCACGCTCTCCAAACCTGATTCACCCTCGCTCCACCCAAATCCACAAGGGTTTTTTCAAATCCCAAAGCCCGCGTAGGATGGGACTCCAGTCCCGTCCGGTTCGATTTCGGACGGGACTGGAGTCCCATCCTACGCGGGCTTTGGGATTTGAAAAAACCCTTATGGATTTGGGTGGAGCGAGGGTGAATCAGATTTGGAGAGCGTGAATCAACTTACGGAGAGGTGGATCGGCCGAAGTAGTGGACAAATAATAACTTACGAAGACAACGCTCGTCGTAAGTCATTGAAAATGGAGTCAAGAATCATGAATCAAAACAGTGCTTTCGGGGGGAGGCGAAGCGATCCAAAACCCTTATGGGCCCTGTGGACCCTGCGATACCAATGACTGGAAGCCAACCCCACCATTCGGCGCTGTATAATGCTGCCGGCGTAAGGAAGAGTTTCATGCTCCGAATCCTGGGAACACGACGAACCCTCTGCGACGGCATCAGCCGGCGGGACCTGTTGCAGATTGGGGGACTGGCCGGGCTGGGGCTGGCGGGCTCGATGATCCCCTCCTCGTCGCAGGGGGCAAAGGCACCCGCCGCGAAAGGGCCGCACGAAAAATCCTTCGGGCGGGCCAAGGCCTGTATCTTTCTGTTTCCTTACGGCTCGCCGTCGTCGCACGAGACCTTCGATCCCAAGCCGGAGGCGGCTGCGGAGATTCAGGGGGAGATGAAGGCCATTTCGACCAGCGTGCCTGGATTGGCGATTTGCGACCATCTGCCCAATACCGCCAAGGTCATGGACCACGTGACGGTGGTCCGCTCGATGACGCACCCCTATCCGCTCCACTGCCTGGCTTACGCCGTCACGGGGATGCCCACTTATTCCACCGACCTGGAAACTCAAGCCCGCGACAGCCGCCACTGGCCGTTCATTGGATCGGTGGTCGATTACCTGGAGCAGAAGCAGCAGGGCCGCGCCGCCGAGATTCCACGAAACATCGGCCTCCCCTGGATGGTCAATTCCAAAACAGATATGCCCTCGGTGAACGCCGGTCCGTTTGCCGCCTTCCTCGGCCGCAAGCACGACCCGGTCTGGACCGATTTCGACGGCCCCGGCCTGAAGCTGGCCCCGAAAAACACGGAGGGGCAGCCGAAGCAATTCCTCGATCCCAACGGCGGCACTACGCTTGATGGCCGCTTCACATTCTCTCCCGCCGTACCGTCCGGCGGAGAAGCTTCCAAGACGCCGCCCATCGATCTCTCCCTCGATCGCCTGGCTCTCCGCCGCTCGCTCCTCGCCCAGTTCGACGACAGCCGGCGGCGACTGGAGGAATGCGCGGCGGTGCAAGGGATGGACCACGAGCGGCAACTCGCCTGGTCGCTGCTCACCTCGGGCAAGCTCCGCGGCGCACTCGACATCGGCCAGGAGCCGCAGGCTCTGCGAGAGGAATACGGGTTGACCCTTTTTGGCCAGTCCTGCATGGCCGCCCGGCGGCTGGTGGAAGCAGGGGGCCGTTTTGTCACGGTGTTCTGGGACTGCTACGGCCAATTCGCCAACGCCGCCTGGGACACCCACCAGTACCACTATCCGCGGCTGAAGCAACTGCTCCTCCCCGGCTTTGACCTTGCGTTCCCCGCGCTCCTGGGCGACCTCTCCAGCCGCGGTCTGCTGGATGAAACGCTGGTCATCTGGATGAGCGAGCACGGCCGCACTCCGCGGCTCGATTCCCGCAAACCGGGGGCGGGTCGGGACCACTGGTCGCGAGCCTACTCCGTCGTCCTGGCCGGCGGCGGAATCCCACGAGGGAAAGTGGTCGGCCAAACCACCCGCGACGGCGGCGACGTGCTCGACTTCCCGGTCTCCCCCAAGGACATCCTCGCCACGGCCTTCCACCTCCTGGGCATCGACCCCGAAACCACCGTCCCCGACCTCTCCGGCCGCCCCCACCTGATCGCGGGCGACGGGAAAGTCCGAGCAGAGCTATTGGGATAAATTCTCGTTCAGTGAATGGGCCGGCTGCCAAAGCGAGTTGTCTTCATTTGTGTAAAGTAGCACAGGACTCTCATCCACAGTCGGCGGAGGGGATAGTCGCAGCGGGTTAACTGGGCGCGCGGCACGGCATCGAGCGAGGTCAGAAGTGCGGAAAAAGCAC
This sequence comes from Pirellulaceae bacterium, assembly GCA_051004015.1. Taxonomy (GTDB): domain Bacteria; phylum Planctomycetota; class Planctomycetia; order Pirellulales; family Pirellulaceae; genus SXOA01. The sequence goes on from JBPCKT010000048.1 coordinate 2,146, forward strand.
CCGCCACACGCGGCAAGTTTTCTTCGTCAACCCACTGGTCATCGTCGTCATCGGTCAAAAGGTAAACCGGATTGCTGATGTAGTTCACGATCGGGATGTTCGCCAGATACCAGTCGCCGCCGTCGGTCGGAGGATAGTTCCCCAGCGGCCCTTCGGCGGGGAGCAGCAGGCAGCGATCGAGTCCGAAAGCGCGTGCTTCCTTCAGGACAGTGCGGCGTAGGACTTCATTGAAGCTCATGAAGATTCCGGAGGGCTCGGACTTGCCTGTTGGAATCAGTTTGCCTTCCCCGTTTTCCTCGGCCTCTCTGGCGATGTGTTCGATGGAGAGAGCGAAGACTACGTCCTTCAGCAAGTCGTTCTTGTGCTGCTCGATAAACGTGCGCGTACCAATCGATCCATAGAAATGTCCGGCAGTAAAGAGCACGATCAAACGCCGCTTGAGTGGCCGGGTTCTCGCCATGTGCTCCGCGATCGACAAGACGGCAGCGACCCCGGACGCGTCCTCCACGGGAGAATGAAAGGGCGAGTCGTGATGGCACGTCAGAACCATCGCCTCGTCACTCTCACCTGGCAATTCGGCAACGATATTGTGGCTTACACTTTCTTGACGGATTCCCAAGCTCACCAAGCGTGCTGATCCCTTTCCGCTCTGTGCCACCGATTTCAGAAATGGGCCATCGGCTCGCGACACCCACAGCCCCGGCACCGGCTTGTTCAAAATGTCCTTCTCGCGAAAGCCGTAAGGGGCAAACATACGGCAAGTGCCGCCAGGCTGATCGGGGAGGATGCCAATGAAGCCACTGGCCCCTTTGGCGACTGCCCGCAGGTAGAGATGCCATCCCAGGCGCACCCACGTTGCCGGGTGCAGGATTTCCGGCAAGGACCCTTCACTATCGATGGAGTCAAACGCCAATCGGAGCAGGCTCTTGCCGCGCAGCATGGGAGAGCGAATCTCGCCTACCATAATCGCGCCCTTCCAGTCGGCCCGTTGCCAGCCGGAATGTTCGCCCCACACCAGGGGGCCAGTGAGCGTTTCATTCGGCCTGACTTCGCTGGTAAGTGCGGTATACGGAATGGGAAAGCAATCCAGCTCCCTGGATCCTTCTGGGCTGGTCACCGAGAGCTGGGATTCGGTAGTGTCCCAATAGGTGAGAGGAATGGCTTCCTTGCGTACGCTCGAATATCCAAAAGAGGTGAGCGTTTCCGCCAATTGGTCTTCTTGCCGATGTCCTGCCGGACTGCCGGGGCGCCTTGGACCGAGTTCTGTCTGCTCTGCGATCCAGCGTTTCATCGCGGCCAGATCGTGGCTGTTGGTCATCGCCAGTCGCCTACTTCTTCCGCACTTCCGGCTTCGGCAGATGAAGTGCTTTGTCCGAGATGTCCTTGCGGCACCAGGCGCCGGGCCAACGGATGCACTTGACGGCTGTATAGGCCTGGAGCTTGGCGGCGGAGAAGGAAGGGCCGAGGGCGGTGACGGCGAGGACTCGGCCGCCGCTGGTAACGATTTGGCCGTCGACGAGTTTAGTCCCGGAATGGAATACCTTGACGTCGGGGATTGCCGCCGCCTCTTCGAGCCCGCGAATGGGACGTCCTTTTTCATAGGGTCCAGGGTAGCCCTCGCTGGCCATCACGACGCTGACGCTCGGGCGGTCATCCCACGCCAGCGGCGGAATCTCATCGAGTTTGCCGTCGATCGTCGCTTCCAATACCTCCACGAGGTCCGACTTGAGCCGCATCAGGAGGGGCTGACATTCGGGGTCGCCGAAGCGAACGTTGTATTCCAGCACCTTGGGGCCCTGGTGGGTCATGATGATGCCGGCGTAAAGCACCCCTTTGAACGGCGTGCGGCTCCGCTTCATGGTGTGGATGGTGGGGACGAGGATTTCCGCCTCGATCTTGCGGAGCGTGGCGTCGTCGATGAGCGGCGTTGGGCAAACCGCCCCCATGCCCCCCGTATTCGGCCCTTCATCCCCGTCGTAAGCCGCCTTGTGGTCCTGGGCGGGCGGCAGCGTCAGGATGGTTCGGCCGTCGGTGATGGCCAGCACGCTCGCCTCGGGACCGTGCAATCGTTCTTCAATCACGAGTTGTTTGCCGGCGGCCCCGAATTCCATCTGGCGGGCGATGCGGTCGATTGCCTCCAGGGCCTGCGGACGCGTGGAGCAGACCATCACTCCTTTACCTGCCGCCAGGCCGTCCGCTTTCACGACCAGCGGCACGTTTTCTCGTTCGTCGGGAAAGCGGTCGAGGACAAAGCGGCTGGCGCTTTCGGCGTCGCGGAAGACATAGTACTCCGCCGTGGCCACGTTGGCGGTTTGCAACAGGTTCTTGCAGAAAACCTTGCTCCCTTCGAGCTGGGCCGCGCCTTTGGAAGGGCCGAAGACGCGGAGCTTCTCGGCCTGGAAGGCATCCACGATTCCTGCGACCAGCGGAGCCTCCGGGCCGACGACGGTGAGCTCGACCGCATTTTGCTTGGCAAATCGGATGAGGGCGGCAATATCCTCCGCGGGAATATCGACATTCACCGCATCCGCCGCGGTGCCGGCGTTTCCCGGTGCGACAAAGATGGTGCCGGCGCGCGGGCTCTGCCGCAGCTTCCACGCCAGGGCATGCTCGCGACCGCCGTTGCCGACGACAAGGATGTTCATCTTCGCCATGACAAGAATATAACGTTCCGGCCAGGGGCGCGCGAGGTGGGGGACGGTGGTTGAGCGTTACCCCACCAAGCCAACGAGGGTCCCTGCGAATCTCGTTGCTGGTGCGTCGGGCTAGTTGCTCACGACTACTTGCCGATTGCGGCAAGGAGCGCTACATTGTGACGTTTTGGCAGCGGAAGAATGCGGAAGATCGCCAGCGGCGCCGGCGAAAAGTCTGACGAGATTTCTTACAAGTAGGTAAGAAATTACGGGATTGGCTAGTTGGGGTAGTTGACAATGTCTGCGGCGCGGGTACAACTTAACAGAGGGTTCGTGAAAAATATCACAAAGTCGCTGGCGCATGATGCACAGCGATGTAAACCTTTGATGGCCTTCAGTTTAGGTGATGGCCCTCGCCAGGCGGCGTCCTATGGCTAAAAAAATGTCCGTGGCCGAAATCCTGGCGGCTGCTCGTGCCGAGAAGGCTGGCGGCGCGCCCCCGCCTGCCGCGGAAGCAGCCCCGGTTGAAGAATCTTCGTCCGCTCCGCCAGTACCTGCGGAAGAAGCCGCACCTGCGGCCGAAGCTCCTGCCGCGCCCTCGCCCGCTGCAAAAAAACCTGCTGGCCAGATGAGCATGGCGGATATTCTCGCCGCGGCTCGCGCAGGAAAGGCCGGTGGTGCCGCTCCTGCTACTCCTGCGGCCAAAGAAGCTCCCAAAACCGCTGCGGCACCCAGACCAGCGCCCGCACCCAAGGCCGCCGCGGAAGCTAAGCCCACCGCAGCCGCGCCCGCCGCGAAGGACACCGCCAGCATCCTCGCCGCCGCCCGCAAGGGTGCCAAGCCAGGTCCGATGACCAAAGCCGAGGCCGCCGCCAAAGGCCAACCGGTCGCTGAAGGCAAGAAGAAGCTCGACGTTCCGCCGATGCCAGCCAAGCCGGAGTATGCCCGCCCAAAAGCCCCAGCCGCCGAGACGGCCACGCGTCGGTCGTTCATGGCCAGCCTGTTCGGCTTTGCCTTTGGCTCGTCGCTGGCGGTCGGTTTTTCGTCGCTGGCCATCACGCATTTGATGTGGCTGCTCGGAACCGCCCGCTTCATGTTCCCCAATATTCTCATCGAGCCTCCCACGCGGTTCAAAGTCGGCTTTCCCGATTCGTTCTCGCCGGGACAGGTCGAGACGAAGTTCATTCCGCAGTTTGGCGTCTGGATTGTCCGCTACGAGGTGGAAGGCCAGCCGATGATTTACGCCCTCAAATCGGTCTGCACTCACCTGGGCTGCACGCCAAATTGGCTCGAAGCCGAGCAGAAATTCAAGTGTCCCTGCCACGGCAGCGGTTTTTATAAGGACGGAGTCAATTTTGAAGGTCCCGCCCCCCGCCCGCTGGAACGATACGCCATCAGCCTGGCCGACGACGGCCAAATCCTCGTCGACAAGAGCCGCATTTTCAACCAGGAGCTTGGCCAGTGGAATGACGCGGCCTCGTTCGTGCCGGTGTAAACACAATCGAAGGCGGGATGGCCGCGAAAAACACGAAAATGCACCAAGAATGATACGAGAGAATTTGATGATTTAGATTTGCATTTTTAGTGACTTTTTGCGTTTTTCGCGGCCAATCCCGTCCCCATAAAAACCGACCAATTTTTCAGCCGCCCGATAGACACCAATGGCTTCCCTGAGCGAAATCATCCGCGAGTCGCAAATCTGGAAGAGCATCTTCCGGCATCCCATGCCGGTGGACCGCCGCAACCGCGTGGTGGTGATGCTCACCAACTTCTTCCTGCATTTGCATCCGGTTTCAATCAAGAAGCAGGGGATCGCCCTGAGCTTTACCTGGTGCATGGGGGGAGTGACGTTCTTCCTGTTCCTGGTGGAGACGATCACCGGCGTGCTGCTGATGTTCTATTACCGCCCGACTCTGGAATGGGCGTTCAACGACATCCTGGCCCTCCGCGATGTGACTTCGATGGGCATTCTCCGCGAGCTTCATCGCTGGGGGGCTCACGCCATGGTCATCACGGTCTGGCTGCACATGTACCGGGTGTTCCTGACGGGTAGTTACAAGCCGCCGCGGGAATTCAACTGGGTCATTGGCGTGATTCTGCTGCTGCTGACGCTGCTGCTCTCATTCACCGGATATCTGCTGCCGTGGGATCAGTTGGCGATTTGGGCCATCACCGTCGGATCGAACATGGCTCGCGCCACGCCGTTCCTGGGTTATGAAGGCCCCGGGAACCAACTCCTGAACGTCGACGGCATTGACATGATTACCAACGCCTCGGACGCGCGGTTCGGCTTGCTCGGCGCCCGGTTCGTCGGCGAAGAAACGCTCAACCGCTTTTACGTTTTGCACTGCGTGGCGATTCCCCTGGCGGCGGCCCTTTTGATGGCGATTCACTTCTGGCGAATTCGCAAGGACGGCGGCATCAGCGGACCCCTGTAGACTCCAACCCATGCACGGACACGTTCCCTACGAGACGTTTCTCCAGCAGATTGCGGGCTTTCTCGGCTCGTACTATCTGTTCCTCGCGGTGATGAACGCCGTGGCCGCTCTGCTCATCTGGCAATCCGGGCGGGACAAGGTGCTGTTCCGGGTGCCGGGATTCAACCTACCCTTCACAGCTTCGATGGCCTGGCTGCTGGTGTCCATGTTCTTCACCATTCTCGCCCCGATCGCGTTCAGCGGGCGGCAGGACTGGATGGAAGTCATTTCACTCCCCCAGTTTCTGCGCAGCGGAGTTAACCGGGCCATGAACCCCACGATTTATTCCGTGGGCTCGATGGTGTTCCTGCTGATCCTGTTCTTTCTCCGCAAGTACATCGTCCAGCCCCCCGCGGCGTGGGCGCTGCTCAACATTTCCGCGCTCGTGATGGGAATGTCCCTGACGGACCCCAATTTTGCGGCCATCGTCACCAAGCCGGACAATGTTCCCATCGTCGGCCTGGTTTTCCTGCTTGGGTTCTTTACCTGGATCAGCGCGTATCAGGCGGTGCAAAACGACGAGCGCTTGAAGCAGGGACTCGGCCCGGTGGAAAAGCTCGATGAAGAGAAGGTGCTGGTCTGGCCGGACCTGGTCTACACCGAGCTGATTTGCATGGTGGCGCTCACGGCGTTCCTCATCGTGTGGGCCATCGCGCTGCAAGCTCCGCTCGAAGAGCCGGCCAGCTCGGTGAAAACCCCGAACCCGTCGAAGGCCCCGTGGTATTTCCTGGGTTTGCAAGAGATGCTCGTCTATTACGATCCGTGGATGGCGGGTGTCGTCCTTCCCAGCATGGTGATCGTTGGGCTGATGGCCATTCCTTACATCGACTTCAACAAGACGGGGAACGGTTACTACACCATTGACCAGCGGAAGTTCGCGTACCTCACCTTTCAATTCGGCTTTCTGGTGTTGTGGGTCACGCTGATTGTGATGGGGACGTTCCTGCGCGGCCCCAACTGGAATTTCTTCGGTCCCTACGAGATCTGGGACGCCCACAAAGTCGAAGCCCTCAATAACCGCGACCTGTCCGAGTTCTTCTGGATTGACATGCCGGACCTTTTAAACCTCGGCTGGAGCCGCCCCAAAGCGCCGGAGGGTTCGACCGAGCTGACCAAGGTTGGCTATGCCATCTTCCGCGAGCTGCCCGGCATTTTGCTGGTCATAGGCTACCTGACGATCCTGCCGCCGATCCTGGTGGTGTTCAGCAAGTTTTTCCGGGACCTGTTTATCCGCATGGGCTTCATCCGCTACATGGTGCTCGCGAACTTGCTGCTGATGATGCTCCTGCTGCCGCTCAAGATGCTCGGCCGCTGGACGGTGAACCTGAAATACGTCATCGCGATGCCCGAATACATGCTCAATTTTTAACGTCACAAGAAGCCTGGCATATGCCCGCAACGGAATCCACCTGGCGTAACCAAGCGTTGCTTCACCGCATCTTTGCCGTGAGCGGCGTGCTGCTCACGCTGACGACGGTCTGGATGTTCTACAAGGACCACTACCGGAGTTGGAAACCCGTCCAGCGCAAGTCGCTGGAAGTCGAGCAGAAGATGACGCAGTGGCGCGAGGAGCAAGTCAAAGCAACGGATGCTTACCAGTCTCACACGCTCTTCGAGGAGCAGCTTCGCCAGGCCGAAACGCGCGGCATCGACACCAAGCTGATTGCCAGTTTTGTCGCGCACCTGGAAGCCGACGCCAAGTACCGAACGACGACCGTCTCCGCAAGCAAGCTGGAGCGGGATGCGGAAAAGCTCAACGACCTCCATGCCGAAGCGCTCGAAGCTCGCAAGGCAGCGGAAGAAGCCGCCAAGGCTGCCGAAAAGGCCCCGGCCGACGACAAAGCACAAAAAGCGGCCGCGGAAGCACTCCGTGTCTCACAAAGGAAGGATGATGCCGCCCGCGCCCAGCGGAAAAAGGTCATCGCTCAGCTCAAGTCCTGGTCCTACAGCGCCAAAACGCGGGAAGACAAGCTGCTTAACGAGCGCAAAGTCCGCAACGGCAAAATCGACGCGGCCAAGGCCAATGTCGACATCGCCATCCGCGACCAGAAAACTCGGGAGGAGATCGACCGGTTCCAAGCCATCGTGGACGAGTTAAACAATGACAAGGACTACGGGTATGTGAAGCTCAACAAGGACTATTTGCAGGCGACCACACATCGCAAAGCCCTCGACAAGATTACCAAGGAAATCACGGCGGACGAGGAAGCCGCGAAGAAAGGCTCCGAAGTAGCTAAGGCAGAACTGGTGCGGCTGGAGACCACTGCGCTGGAGAAACGCGAATCCTACATCGCCTGGTACGGCTGGGTGCCGTTACCCGGTAAGAAGGTCCTGAATCTTCCGATCCTTGACGCCTTCGGCACCACGCGCAAGATCGACAATCTGTGGTCCAAGGACCTGGAAATTGGCTACGGATCTTACGGCAACGTTCGCCGCTTCGACCGCTGCACCACCTGCCACCAGGGGATGCAAAAATCGCTTCCAGGGGAGCCCACTTCGCCGGCCTATGTGAACGAACAGAGCTTTGAACTCGTCATTATTCCGCCCAAGGCGGAAGAGTTGCCCAAGCCTGACGCCGATTCCGCGCTGGCCACCGCGGAAGAGCTGTTGGGTGTCCGCTTCGCCGACACCGGCCTCATCAAGGACGGAGACATCACGGTCAAATTCGTCCGCCCGAAGTCTGCCGCCGCCCGCGCCGTGATCACACCGCAAGGCGACACAGGGAATGAAAACCAAGAGGTTGACGGAGCCGTGATCCGCGAAGCGGCCGCCACCTTCGTCAGTGCGCCGAGCGTAACGGAAGCACTGTTTCCCAGACGTCCCGGCCTGCTCGTCGGCGACGTGATTGAAAAAGTGAACGGCGACGACGTTTTTGGTGGCACCCGCAGCCCGGAGCGCGTGTCTGCCATCCTGGCGGACCTTGTCGCCGTGGGGAAACCCATTCGCCTTTATGTTCGCCGCGGACTCCCCAATCCGTTTACTTCGCACCCGCGGCTGGACCTCTATATCAGCGACTCCAGCCCGCACCGCATGCAGACCTTTGCTTGCACCATCTGCCATGAAGGGCAAGGGAGCGCGACGGATTTCAAATGGGCCTCGCATACGCCCAATTCGCAGACCCAGGCGGAGGAATGGACTACGAAGCTGGGCTGGTTCGACAATCCGCACTGGATCTTTCCGATGTACGCCCAGCGGTTCACGGAGAGCACCTGCCTCAAATGCCATCATGAAGTCGTGGAGCTGGAGGCCAGCGAGAAGTTTCCAATTGCCCCGGCTCCCCAGGTGGTGCATGGCTATCAGCTCATCCGCAAGTACGGCTGCTTTGGCTGCCACGAAGTGAACGGCTTTGATGGGCCCGCCAAGCGGGTCGGGCCGGACCTGCGTCTGGAGCCCAACTATTTCGCCGTCGCCCAGGAGCTGACCCGCGGCCTGCCGGCCCGCGAGAAGAAGTTTGACGACTTGCTGAAACAGGAGCTGGCCAAGAAGCTGGGCCGCAAAACCGTGGCGGACATTCAGAAGGAATTTCAAGCCGCCGCGGGTGAGCTTTTCAAGTTCGAGAAGGAAAAGACCGACCTGGGGACATCCACGGATCCCGACAAGGACGCCAAGCTGGCCAAGGCCACGGAAGAAGCGGAAAAGGCCAAACAGAAAGTGGATGCGCTCGCCAAAACGCTGGAGCCCGTTCGCAAAACTCTTTCCGCCATCAACTCCCATCGTGACCGCCTGGGCCTCATCCGTAAACTAAGCACAAAGCTGACAGATCATCCCGAAGACACTGATGCCCGCGCGAAGCTGCGCGGCCTTCTGGACGAGGATGTCCTGAATAAGGAAGGCGAGTTTGGCCAGACGCTCACGCCCCAGGAACATCGCTTTGCTGGAATGCTCAAGGACGTGGAAGTTCCCGGTTCGCTTCGCAAGGCTGGCCCCGCCCTGCGATACCTCGGTCAGAAGCTCGACCAGCAGTTCCTCTATGACTGGCTCAATGACCCCACCAGTTTCCGTCCCACCACGCGGATGCCGAGGTTTTTCAACTTGCACAACCATTTGCAGGATCCCGAGGAAGAAGAGTCGCTGCATGTCGCTCAGAAGTTCGAGCCGATGGAGATCCGCGGCATCATGGCGTATCTCACGCACAATCAACAGAAATTCGAGCCCATTCAGCCGCCCGAAGACATCGACGGCGGCACCGCGGAGGAGAAACTGACCCGCGGCAAGCTCCAGTTTGAGACTCGCGGCTGCCTGGCTTGCCACACGCACGGCGATTTCCCCGACGTGTCGAAATATCGCAAGGCCGAGGACATCGTGCAGGGGCCGGACCTGTCGAACATCCATCTCAAGTTTGCCGCTGATCGCAATCCCCAGGGGCGGACCTGGCTCTATAGCTGGATCAAGGAGCCGACCCGCTACCACGCCCGCACCGTGATGCCGAACCTGTTCCTCAATCGCGACGTGCATCCCAAGACGGACCCGATGGAGCCGGACCGCTACTTCGACCCAGCGGCGGATATTGTCGAATACCTGCTTTCAACTCCCGTTCCGCCGGAAGGGACCGCGAAGAAGGTCGAGAACTTGACGTGGAAGCCCGTGCCGGAAGGCAAGAAGAAGCTGACCGACATTCCAGGAGCAGTAACGGATTTGGACGCGTTAGTGCTCGAGCACCTCAAGGAGACGTTTCCTGCCCAAGCCGATGATTTCTTGAAGGATGGCATTCCGGCGGCTTACGAAGCGGACCTGAAGGGAGCCGAGAAGGAGCTCGTTGTTCGCGGCAGCGCGGACCTAATGCAGCAAAAACTCCGCTACGTCGGGCGCAAGACGATTTCCAAATACGGCTGCTATGGCTGCCACGATATCCCCGGATTCGAGGACGCCAAGCCGATTGGCACCGGCCTGGCCGACTGGGGCCGCAAGGATCCGAGCAAGCTCGCGTTCGAGCATATCACGGAGTATTTGGAACATCATGGCAGCCACGCTCCCCACGGTTCTCATGGCCAAGAAGTCGACACGCATGTCAATAAGGCCGCTCCAGCGAAGTCGAGCGAGGCCGCGGAAACGGAAGAGTACTTCCATCATCAACTGGAGGCGGGCAACCGGATTGGCTTCATCAACCAGAAGCTCACGGAGCCCCGCAGCTACGACTTCAAGAAGACGCATAACAAGCGATTCAACGAGCGGCTGCGCATGCCGCAGTTCCCCTTCACGGCGGAGCAGCGGGAGTCGGTGATTACCTTCGTGCTGGGACTCGTCGCCGAGCCGCCTCGCGACAAGTACCTTTATAAGCCGTCCGAGCGGGACGCGGCTTTGATTGCCGGAAAGAAGGTGCTCGAGAAATACAACTGCGGCGGCTGCCACGTGCTCGAAACCGAGAAGTGGAGAGTCAGCTACCCGCCCGGCGAGTTCGGAGCGCAGGCCACCAACTCCACCTATCCCTTCCTGTTGCCGCATTACAGCCCCACGGAGTTGGCGGCGCATGCGACTCCGGACAACCGCAACCAGCGGCGCTCCGTGGTCTCCGGCATGCCCTCTTACGCCAAAGCTGATGGCCAGCCGATCGTGATTGACGAGTCGGAGGGTATTGCCCTGGAGAGCGGCAGCCCGCAAGACCCAACCGCGGTGAAGTACGCTTTCGATCTCTATAAGCCGGCGCTCGTTGACGGCGGACCCTTCATCACGGGGCAGAACGCCGTGATGGTTGCCCGCCGCACCATCGACGAGAAGTATCCGGCGACCGGCGGCGTGCTCGCCCGTTACCTGATTCCACGGGTGACCAAGATTGAGCAGCAGACCAACTCCAATGCCTCCGGGGCGGAAGCGTTCGGCTGGGTGCCGCCTCCGCTGGTCGGCGAAGGGACCAAAGTCCAGCCCGGGTGGCTGCACGACTTCCTGCTGGATCCTTATCCCATCCGGCCAGCCGTCTTCCTGCGGATGCCCAAGTTCAACATGACTTCCCGTGAAGCCACGGACCTCGTCAATTATTTTGCCGCGCATGACAACGCCAAGTATCCCTACGAAATGACGCCGACGCGGCAGGATTCCGAGCTCTCTCGCAAGGAGCAAGAGTACCGCGTACTAAATCCACCTGCCGATCCCGCGGCCGCCGGTCGGAGCGTTCGGTTCGACAGCGCGATGCGCGTCGTCACCAACAACAACTTCTGCGTGAAGTGCCACCAGGTGGCGGATTTCGCTCCGCAGGGGAGCCCGCGAGCCCTGGCCCCGAACCTGGCGGACGTCTATCGGCGCCTGCGGCCGGATTACACCCGGAAGTGGATCGCCAACCCCAAGATGATTCTGCCCTACACCTCGATGCCCGTGAACATTCCCTACGACGCGGCCGCGCCCCATCACGGCGGCATCAGCCAGGACCTTTTCCGCGGTAGCGCCGAAGACCAGTTGGAAGGCATCGTGGACCTGCTCACGAACTTTGACCAGTACGCGAAATCGAACACGGAAATCAGCAAGCTAGTTCCGCCGCCCCCCGCAGCTGCACCGCCGACTGCCGAGGCAAAGCCTGAGGAGACGAAGGAAGAGAAGTAGAACGGCCTTTCCAGGCTGTTTCGTGACGGGCTCGCAAGCCCGTCTTACCAAGCACTCATGGCCCGTTTTTCGACCCACCCTTATACTGACTAGACCCACCTTACCGCCGCCCGGCAGGGATTCTGACGGCTTTCTATCGCATGGCTTTCCAAGAACGCGAGAGCCGAGCGCAGAGGAGTAATGAAATGAAATCGAAGTTGTTTTCCACGATTGCTATGCTCCTATTTGTCACGTCCGCCGCGCAGGCTCAGGACTGGGGCAGCCTCAAGGCCAGGTTCATCCTGGACGGAAAGGCGCCCATCCCCGCCAAAGCCAACATCAATAAGGACATCGAGGTCTGCGGCAAGCACAAACTGGTGGACGAGACCTTCAAGATTAATGCGGAAAGTGGCGCGATTCAAAACGTCGTGATTTACCTCTCGCCCAAGCCAGGTGCTGCCAAGCCCAAGATCCATCCCGACTATGACAAGGCACCCGCGAACGTCGTGCTCGACAACCACAACTGCCATTTCGAGCCGCACATCGTCATCGTCCGCACCACGCAGAAGCTGGTCGTCAAGAATACGGACTCCGTCGGACATAACACCAAAGCGGACTTCTTCAACAACACGGCCTTCAATGACCTGATCCCCTCGGGGGGCAGCATTACCAAGTCCCTAACCAAGCCCGAGAGTGCATTCATGCCGATTTCGTGCAGCATCCACCCCTGGATGTCCGCGAAGATCCTGGTCCGCGAAGACCCCTACGCCGCCGTCAGCGATGAAAAGGGAGAGCTCACCATCGAGAACCTGCCGGCCGGCAAATGGACCTTCACCATCTGGCACGAGGGATGTGGCTTTGTGACCAGTGGCAAGAAGGACGGCAAGGCCACGGAATGGAAGAAGGGGAAAATTGACATCGACATCAAGAAGGGTGTTAACGATCTGGGCGAAATAAAAATCCCGGTAAACATCCTGACCAAGACCAAGTCATAGCACCCTCGGCATCCGACGAAGGATCCGGTTTATGAAACATCCACTTCACATCCGCGTACTGCTCCCTGCGGCCATGCTGGCGGTGCTGGCCGCCGGCTGTCAGCGGTCGTCTGGGACTGCGGTCTGGCTTGACCAGGGAGCAGTAGCCGACCTGCGCAAAACGCTTGGCGAAGGAGCGGCCGGCAAGACAGAGGCCGCTGCTGCTGCGGAGCCGACGGGCTTTGCAACGATTCGCGGCTCCTTCAAGCTCGAAGGAGCTCCGCCCGCGCGCAAGACGCTCCCCGTGAACAAGGACCAGGACATCTGCATGCCTGGCGGCCAATCGGCCCTGTCCGAAGAGTTGGTGGTGGATGCCAACGGTGGCATCAAGGACGTGGTTATTTATTGCATCACGAAAATGCCAAAGGATGACCCCAAGTGGGAACATCCCGATTACGCCACCGGCAAAGCTCAGCCTCTGGTCTTCGACCAAAAGAACTGCGTCTTCCTCACGCATGTGCTGGTCGCGCGCAGCAATCAGACCATCGTGCTCAAGAACAGCGATACGAAAGGGCACAATGCGAACATTGTCGCCAAAGGCAAGGCCCTGAGTGCTAACAGCTTGATTCCCACGGGCGCCAGTTCCAATTACGTGGCTGGCGGCGAATCTCCCGAGCCCTTCGACGTTACTTGTAGCATCCATCCCTGGATGTCCGCCAAGATGCTCACTCGTGACAACCCGATATTCGCCGTCACCAAGCCGGACGGATCCTTTGAAATCAAGAATGTTCCCGCGGGCGTTCCGTTGGAATTCAAAGTCTGGCAGGAATCCTCGAAGTTCATTCAAACCGCCAAGCTCAACGGAACGGCCGCCAAGTGGCCCAAGGGAAAACTGTCGCTCACGGACAAGGATATTCTCAAAGCCGGTGAGCAGCGGACGCTCGACGTGACGGTGGACGCATCGCTTTTTGGAAGATAGACAATTGCAATCCCTGGCCGCGGCAATGCAAATGGACGAGAAAATGAGTGTTTGTCCGAATTGGCGACTTTGCTTGGCGGCGCTTGTGGCGACGTTTTTCTGCGGCATCAACGGTTGCGGCTCGCCGGATGCAAAATTCGTACGCAATAGCACCTTCGCCCACTGGTGCGAGAAAGAGGCCGGATACAAGAACGGATTTACCAGGCAGCAAAAACAAGATGTGGATAACGTGCTGGCCGCTTTGTACGGCACTCCCGATGCACCCAGCCTCCCCGCGCTTCCCAATGTCGATGTCACCAGGCTTTTGGACCTTTCCAAGCTCAAGCTTTCCGCCGGCCGCGTCGTCAGTGACAGCACCGGCCGCCCCCAGGGTCTCTATCGCGAACACTGCGCCCACTGCCACGGCATCACCGGCGACGGCAACGGCCCGACTGCGAGCTTCCTAAACCCTTATCCGCGCGATTACCGGGCCGGCCTCTTCAAATTCAAGTCGACTCCCATCGGCTATCGGCCGCTGCACGACGACTTGAAGAAGATCGTCATTGAAGGCATTCCCGGAACTGCCATGCCTTCCTTCCGACTGCTGCCGGACCAGGAAATCGAAGCGCTGGTTGAATATGTGAAGTACCTGGCCATTCGCGGTGAAACGGAGCGACAGTTCTACAATGCCCTCAAAGATGACATCGACGAGACAGACTTCCTCAGCAAAGCGAACCCCGACGTAGTCACCGCCAAACTCACGGAAGCCAACAAACCCAGAGTGCCGACGTCCCAAGAAATCGCGGACACAGTGGCGGAGGTAAATAAGGAAAGAATTGAGGCCATCAAAGGCTACACGGAAAACGTGTTTACCAAGTGGCTGGAAGCCGTCGACCTGATGACGCAGGACACCGCCAAAGTCACCAGCCGCAACGACGCCATGCGAGCCCTTCGGGAAGAACTGGTCGCCGCGGGGACCGACGAACAGAAGCTCACGGACGAGCTGGTGCGAACCGAGTCCCGGCAGCGCGGCCGCAAGCTCTTTTATGGCCCTGTCGCTAACTGCTTCTCCTGCCACGGACCGACGGCGCTCGGGGACGGGCAGCTGGGCGATTACGACAGCTGGACAGTGGAACTCGTCACCAAGACTCCCACCCCGGAATTGATTGACGAATACGTGTCGTACGGCATGCCCGAGCCTCGCAACATCCGCCCGCGCAACCTGCGGCAAGGCGTTTATCGCGGCGGGATGCGGCCGCTCGATTTGTACTGGCGAATTCGCAACGGCATGGAGGGAACTCCGATGCCGGGCAATGACAAACTAAAGCCGGAGGATATCTGGCACCTGGTCAACTATGTCCAGTCACTCCCTTACGAGCAAATCAGCAACCCGTACGAAGCCGTGCCGGAAAACCGCCGCGAGCGGAACTAGGTCAAGCGACCTCCGAGGAGAATTATTGTGGGACGGTTTTGGAGCCTGTTATTCCTGATGGTGCCGATCTTCGGCGTCGGCGTTTTCGTCTGGGCAATGGCCGATCTACCGGGGATGAAGGGGCACTGGCTGCCGGAGAACATCAACCCGCAGGGCGAGATCATCGACAGCTTGTTCATGTTCATTCTGTACCTCACCGGGGTCATCTTCGTCATCACCGGAGTTGTGCTGTTCTGGTTCCTGTGGAGATACGACGCCGGTCAGAACGCGGACCCTGTGAAATACACGCACGGCAGCCACACGCTGGAAGTGGTCTGGTCCATCCTGCCCGCTGCCACTCTGCTGTTCATCGCCATTTATCAGATGAACGCCTGGGCCGACGCCAAGATGCGCCGCCCCATGCTCCCCGGCGTGGACGGCAAGCTTGGAACCCCAGACGACGTGCTGATGCCGCCGCTGGCGGAAGTGACCGGCCGGCAGTTTGAATGGCGGATTCGCTACGCCGCCCAGGATGGCATCCTCGGCAACGAGGACGACGTAATCATTTCCAACGAGCTGCATGTCCCGGCCAATGAAGAAGTCGTCTTGAAAATCAAAAGCCAGGACGTGCTGCACAGCTTCTTTCTCCCCAACCTTCGCCTCAAGCAGGACGTGGTTCCCGGGATGAAGCAGCATGTCTGGTTCAAAGCCAATCGCACGGGTGTGTTTGACATTGTTTGCGCGGAACTCTGCGGCTGGGGGCATTACAAGATGCGCGGCCGATTGACCGTTGAAAGCCGGGATGACTTCAATCGCTGGCTGGATTTGCAGTCGAGGGAACAGAATCGCGCGGAGTTTACCCCGACCACGGGAGAGGCCGAATGAGCACGACCACGCTGGATACTCACGATACCCATGCCCACGGGCACGCGACCGGCATGTCCGTCGGCACGTTTATCCGCACCTACGTTTTCTCGCTCGACCACAAGATCATCGGCTTGCAGTTCCTGTTTTCGACGCTGCTCTGGTTTTTGGTCGGCGGTCTCTTGGCCCTGGGGATTCGCTGGCAACTGGCCTGGCCGTGGAGCGACATGCCGGTCATCGGCCGCATGCTGTTCTCGGCGGAAGGGGGCCAGATTTCGCCCGAATTCTACACCACGCTGTTCACCATGCATGCCACGGTGATGATTTTCTTCGTCATCATTCCCATTTTGGCGGGAGCGTTTGGCAACTTCCTGATTCCGCTGATGATCGGCGCGGATGACATGGCGTTTCCCACGCTCAACATGCTCAGCTACTGGTTTATGTGGCCGGCCTTTTTCTTTGTCGGCCTGAGCTTCTTCACGCCCCCCTACGGGGCTGGCGCGGGCTGGACTTCGTATCCGCCACTGTCTGTTATGCGAGAAGCCGCTCCCGGCAGCGACTGGGCCCAGACCTGGTGGCTGGTGGGGATTACGTGCGTCGGCGTCTCGTCGATGCTTGGCTCGGTCAACTACCTGACCACGATCATTCAGATGCGGGCGCCAGGAATGACGATGTTCCGCCTGCCTCTCACCATCTGGGCCATGTTCATCACCGCCATCCTCCAAGCCTTTGCTCTTCCCGTCCTCACCGCAGCCGGTTTCATGCAGCTCATGGACCGCGTGATCGGTACCGGCTTCTTCCTGCCGGAAGGGCTAGTTGCCAACAACTCAGACCCTGCCTCCGGGGGCGGCCAACCGATTCTGTGGCAGCACCTATTCTGGTTTTACTCGCATCCCGCCGTATATATCATGATTCTCCCGGCGATGGGCATGGTTTCCGACATTATCGCCTGCTTCGCCCGCAAGCCGATTTTCGGTTACAAGCCGATGGTCTACTCGATTTCGGGCATCGCCGGCCTGGGCTTCATCGTGTGGGGGCACCACATGTTCGTGTCGGGCATGAACCCGATGCTCGGCATGACCTTCATGGTCTCTACGATGATGATCGCACTGCCCAGCGCGGTGAAGGTCTTCAACTGGATAGGAACAATCTGGGGAGGCAAGGTGCAGTTCACCACGCCCATGCTGTTTGCCCTGTCATTCGTGTCGATGTTCATCATCGGCGGCCTTTCCGGCATCTTCATGGCGGCGACGCCGGTGGACATCTTCATTCACGACACTTACTTCATCGTGGCCCACTTCCATTACGTCCTCTTCGCGGGAACGGCGATGGCGGTGTTCGGGGCGATTTACTTCTGGTATCCCAAAATGTTCGGCCGGATGATGAACGAGAATCTTGGCAAAATTCACTTCTTCCTCACGTTCCTCTTCTTGAACGGCACGTTCTACACCATGCATATCCTGGGAGCGGTCGGTTTTCCGCGTCGTTTGGCAGATCCCTATGACTACGAAACCTTCCGCCACCTGCTGCCGATGAACCAGTTCATGTCGATCTGCGCCATTTGCATGGTCGCTTCGCAGATCATCTTTGCGTTCAACTTCCTCTACAGCATGTTTTACGGCGCGCCGGTCGGCCGTAATCCGTGGGGGGCCAACAGCCTGGAATGGACGGCTCCCAGCCCGCCCGGCCACGGCAACTTCGATTTCCAGCCGATTGTCTACCGCGGCCCGTATGAGTACGGCTCGCCGGAAGTGGATACCGATTTCTATCCCCAGACCCAGCCGCCGCCGACCGACCCCAAGCGGATACACAAACCGGAACAGCACTAGCGTTTGTGACAGTAGCCCCAGGAGCCTGATATGAATTTGCCAACGACCGTTTCACGGCCAGCAGCGCTCCCTCCCGGCTTCACCATTGCCCCAGGCGCGCCAATGTATGCAATCGCTTTCGACATGGACATTGATTCCTTGCGAATCCACTATGGGGATCCATACAACAACGCTTATGCGGAAATTCGCAAGGTGTTGCAAAGCCACGGCTTTAACTGGCAACAAGGAAGCGTCTATTTCGGCGGCGAGAACATCAACGCCGTCACATGCGTCCTGGCCGCGATTGATGTCTCCAATCAACTGCCGTGGTTCGCGCCTTCGGTGAGGGATATTCGGATGCTTCGGATTGAGGAATTAAACGATTTGATGCCCGCTGTTCAGCAAGGTACACGCAAGTAACAAATCACCCGCAAGTAATGGAAATTACGTCGAGCACGAAACTGAACCCTTGGCCGCACCGGTTGGCGGTGGCGCTTGCGCTGGTCACGCTACCGCTGATTGGCGTGGGTGGTCTGGTGACGACGTATGACGCCGGCATGGCGGTTCCCGATTGGCCGGGAACCTACGGTTACAACCTGTTTCTCTATCCGCTCAGCACTTGGTGGTCCGGGCCGTGGGATCTGTTTGTCGAGCATGGCCATCGCTTGCTCGGGGCGCTCGCAGGAATTCTCACCATTGGCCTCGTCATCGCGGTCTGGTTGGGCGACAGCCGCCGCTGGATGCGAGACGCTTCGCTGGCGGCGCTGGGGCTCGTCATTTTCCAGGGAGTCCTGGGCGGCCTGCGAGTGCTGCTGGATGAGCGGATGATGGCCCTCGTGCATGGCTGCACGGGTCCTCTGTTTTTCGCTTTTTCCATGTGCCTGGTGGAAATGACTTCCCGCAGTTGGCGTCAACCGGCCGCAGTGCGGAATATTCCGGCAGGAAGGCGGTTTGCCCGCGGTGCCTGCCTGGCCGCATGCCTGGCCTACTTACAGCTCACGGTCGGGGCGCTGCTGCGGCATATCCCGCTCGATGCCCCGCCGCAAGTCTTTCGCGCGGCGCTGTTGTTTCATCTGGTCTTTGCGGGGGTGCTCGCGGTGCTGCTGGTGATGTTGGCGTTCGCCGCGTTGCGGGGCTCTGCCGGCCATCCGTCTTTGAAAATACCGGCGGTGGGCCTGAGCCTGCTGGTGCTCTGCCAGGTGGTGCTCGGCGTTTCCACGTACGTCATGAAATATTCCTGGCCGGCCTGGATGGACCGCTTCGGTTTCGCGGCCAGTTACGTGGTGCAAGAGCGGACTTTGTCGCAAGCCCTCATCGTCACCGAGCATGTGGTCTGCGGCTCGCTGATTCTCGCCGCCCTCACCACGCTGGCCGTCCGGGCTTCTCGGCTGTACTCCGCAAGGACGGCAGCGGAACTGGGTGCCAACCTATCGCTAATGAGGGCCGCCACATGAGCACGAGCACCTTAGCCGCTTGTCGTCCCCGGACCTCGGTCTTCTGCCTCGCGCTCGACTACGTGGAGCTCACCAAGCCACGCATTGCCGTGCTGGTGTTGGTCGTCGTTGTCGCCAGCGCCGTGATGGCCGCGTGGACAAACGCCTTGCCAATCAGCGGCTGGGCGGTGCTGCATGCCTGCCTGGGAACGCTTTTGGTCGCCGGCAGCGCGAGCGCAGCTAACCAGTGGCTGGAAGTCAGCCGCGACGCACGCATGAACCGCACAAGCAATCGTCCCTTGCCGGCTGGAAGAATTTCGGCGAATGGCGCGCTGCTCTTTGCCGCGATCGCGCTGTCTTTGGGACTGATTTATCTCGCGCTCACGCTCCCCCTTTCAGCGACGCTCTGGGCCGCTCTCACCTGGCTGCTCTACGTGGCCGTGTATACCCCTCTGAAGCCCATTTCCTCCGCCAACACCGCTGTCGGCGCGGTCGCCGGCGCGTTGCCGGTCTTCATCGGCTGGTCGGCTGTAAGTGAAACGCTTGATATACGCACGGTCGCGTTGTTCCTGACGATTTATCTCTGGCAATTCCCGCACTTCATGGCTATCGCCTGGCTGTATCGCGAGGATTACGCCCGTGGCGGCTACCAGATGCTGCCGGTAGTGGATCCTTCCGGCCGCCGCGCTGGGGTGCAGGCCGTGCTGTCGGCAGCGGCTCTTATTCCGGTCAGTGCCATTCCCGCGCTCTCCGCCCCCGCCTGGGGCGGCCCGATATACCTCGTCATTGTCACGCTGCTCGGCCTCGCGCAGCTCTGTGTGGCCGCTTTGTTCCTCGCTCAAATGAACCGCGAAGCCGCTCGCCGCCTGCTGCGGATGTCGCTCATTTATTTGCCCATCCTGCTTGGACTGCTCGTCATCATCCCCTGGATACGTTAACCCGATGTCGCACGACGCTCACGGCCACGCCGCCATCAAGCTGCAGTATCAGCCATCGCTCCCAATTGGAAACGGCAAGCTCTGCCTGTGGCTCTTTCTCTCGACGGAGATCATGTTCTTCGCCGGGCTTATCGGCACCTATATCGTGCTTCGCTTTGGTGCTCCCCCCGGCACCTGGCCCGCCCCGCACGACGTTCATCTGGTCGAGCTCATTGGGGCCATTAACACCTTTGTGCTGCTGATGTCGTCGGTCACCATCGTGCTGGCCCTTGAATCCTCCCGCAACAATAACGCCGGCTCGGCGAAAGCCTGGATGGTGGCCACCTTCATCCTCGGCTCGATATTCCTGGGCGTGAAAGCCTACGAGTACAAGGAAAAATTCCGCCACGGCATTTACCCGGCCAAACCGCACAGCTCGATTTACGACAAGGCCGACCTCTACTACTTGCAAGCCTGCCGCCAGCGGCTGGAAGGGATTCAAAAGTCGCTCACCGACCAGTATCAGGCCGAGAAGCAGGAATATGAAGCCAAGAAGACTGGGTTTGCCGGACCGCGCACGGATGGCGGCAGCAACATCACGGATAGCGAGCGAGAGCAGCTACGGCCGCTGGAAGAGCAGCTCAAGCCGCTGCTCGACTGCGAGAACGTCCTCAACAATCTGGTCAAGTTTTCGGAGCAATCCGCCGCCAACTCCACCGACGTCCTCCGCCAGCAGCGGGCGATGGAGCTCGTGGCCTCGGCGATCTACCCGCGCCAGCACACCATCAATTCCTACGAGCATCTCGTCGACTATCTCGTCGCGGAAGAGGCCGAGCTGCTCAACGAAAAGACGGATTTGCAGAAACTCATCTCCGAGAAAAGAAGCGAGCAGACCGCCCTCAAGGAAAAGCTTCCCGCTCTCGAAAAGCAGGAGCAGGCTGAGCAGGAAGCCGAAGCAAAGGCAAAGCTCACAACTCAGGTAACGGCCGCTAAAGCGAATGTTGAAAAGCTGGCTGCCGACGTGACGGCCGACAACACTCGCCTCGCCGCGATCGACGGCCGACTGGCCTTTCACGAAGTCCTCACCCCCTCGGACGACGCCGAGAAAGAGCACATCCAGCACGGCCTGAATGACCACCCCGACTTCGCCTCCCTCCGGCTGCCGATGAAGATTCCCAGCGGCAACATGTGGGCCAGCACCTACTTCTTGATGACCGGTTTTCATGCGATCCACGTGCTAGTGGGGCTGATTGCCTTCGCCCTGGTGCTTCCCATGCATCTGGGCAAGCGGCGGGCCCACGTCATCGAGAACATCGGCCTGTACTGGCACTTCGTCGACCTGGTTTGGATTTTCCTGTTCCCCCTGCTGTACTTGTTCTAGGACGTACCTCGGCGGCTGGCGTCATGCCGCCGCTTACCGCGGATACCACTCATGGAAAGCAAACACGACCAGGTCCTCGATGAAGGGCATGGCCACGACGAGCACGAAGGCCATAGCCATGATGCCGGCGGACACGGCGGCGTGGGCAAATACATCGCGGTCTTCTTCGCCCTCTGTTTCCTCACGCTCATTTCCTACCTGGTGGGCAACTCCGCGACGCTCCGCGAAAAGACTCCCGGCATCATGTGGGCCATGATGATGGCTGTCTCCTGCGCCAAGGCCTCGCTCGTCATTCTGTTCTTCATGCATCTAAAATGGGAAGCAAACTGGAAGTACGTCCTCACGGTTCCCGCCAGCATCATGAGCATCTTTTTGATGTTGATGCTTGTTCCAGACATCGGACTGCGGACCCGTTGGTATGCGGAAGAGCGCTGGCTCTACGCACCTCCGCCGGTGGAGAAGCATGAAGGCCACGAGGTGGCGCACGAAGCGGAAGGGAAGACCACGGGAGATGAGGGAAACATCTTCGAGAAGAAAACGCCCAAATCGAAGCACTGACGGTTTCCCATGAATCCCCCGGCCGCGATCCGTCTGGAGAACCTGTCGCACAGTTACGGCCGGCGGCAGGCGCTGTGCGAATTGTCGCTGGAAATTGCCAGCGGGGAGATTTTCGTCTTTCTCGGTCCCAATGGCGGCGGCAAGACCACGCTCTTTCGAGTCCTTTCCACGCTGATTCCGCAGCAGTCGGGAACCGTGGAAATCCTGGGGCTGAACCTCCGGCGCGATACGACAGAAATCCGCCGCCGTATCGGCGTCGTGTTCCAGGCTCCCAGTCTCGATCGCAAATTGACGATCGCCGAAAACATCCATCAGCAGGCGGCGCTGTACGGCCTGTTCGGAGCCGAGCTTCGCCATCGCCGCGACGAGCTGCTCGATCAGTTTGCCCTCAAGGACCGGGCGGGCGAGCGAGTCGAGAAGCTCTCCGGCGGCTTGCGGCGACGAGTGGAGCTGGCCAAAGGGATGATTCATCGCCCGGAGCTGCTGCTGCTGGATGAGCCTAGCACGGGGCTGGACCCCGGCGCTCGGGCCGACCTGTGGGAATATCTCCAGCGTGCGCGCCAGGAAAGCGGTGTGACGATTGTCCTCACGACGCACCTTCTGGAGGAAGCGGACGAGTCCGACCGGATCGCCATTTTGAATGAGGGCCAGCTCGTCGCGCTGGATACGCCCGATGCCCTGCGGAGCAGCGTTGGCGGTGATTTGATCGTGATTGAATCCGCCGCTCCTGACGAGCTCGCTGCCGGGCTTCGCAGCCGGCTGTCTCTGCCAGCCCAAGTAGTGGAAGGGACGGTGCGGCTGGAGACGCCGGAGGGGCATCAGTGGGTCGCTCGGATTGTGGAAGAGTTCCCCGGCAGTGTCGGCGCGATTCGCCTTGGCAAGCCGACTCTTGAGGACGTCTTTATCGCCCGCACGGGCCATCGCTTCTGGCGCGAGCGGCAGGAGGCAGCCCATGCCTAGCGCCGCCGCTCCCCCCGAGCCAAAATCGTTTGCCACAAATCCAACCCCGCCGCTGCGCAAAGACCAGCCGCTCACCCCTCAGCCGTTGCGGGCGTCCGCATCGCTGGCGTGGCGCGAAATCCTCCGTTTTCTCCGCCAGCCCAACCGCATCGTCGGCTCCATCGGCACGCCGGTCCTGTTCTGGCTGTTGTTTGGAATGGGACTTAAGAATTCGTTCAGTCTCTCCGCAGCGGGACAGAGCGGAACCAGCTTCTTGGAATACTACTTTTCCGGCAGCCTGGTGCTCATCCTGCTGTTCACCTCGATTTTCACTTCCATTTCCATCATCGAGGACCGCCGCGAAGGTTTCCTGCAAGGAGTGCTTATCGCCCCCATTCCGCGCTGGTCGGTGGTGCTGGGAAAGGTTCTGGGCGGATCTTTCATCGCGCTGTTTCAAGGGTTGATTTTTCTGCTCCTGGCGCTAACCTTACCGATAGAGTGGCATTTGCTCGCGGTCGTGCAGCTTGTCGGCTTACTGGCGCTCACCTCGCTAGCGCTCACGTCGCTCGGATTTTTCATCGCCTGGCGGATGGACTCCACGCAGGGCTTTCACGCCATCATGAACCTGGTGCTGATGCCGCTGTGGCTTTTGTCCGGAGGGTTTTTCCCGATTCCCGCCCTGACCGAAGGTGCCACATGGACTGACCATGCATTGCACTGGACCATGCGGGCGAATCCACTGTCCTACGCCGTCGCCGGCACGCGGAATTTGCTGGAAGGAGCAAAGCCCGTGTCGGCAGCCTTCACTCCAGACCTGGCCTGGTGCTGGGGCGTGACGCTGTTGTTCGCTGTGGCCGCGTTTGCCGCGGCTACCTGGGTTGCCGGCCAGCGGACGCAAGGAGATTTGTTATGAGCAGGCAACTGCTGGGTTGGCTGGCGCTGATGATGATTGTGATGGGGTCCATCGGCCTCGCCCTCGGCTGGCGGGCGTCGCAAGCGGGAAAATCCGGTTCGTCCTCCGAGCCCGACTACCGGCAAGTTCCTTCGTCCGCGAGCGCTTCCTGGCTGAAAACCTTTACCCTCTCCGAACGGAGCGGCCGGAGAGTCGGCACCGAAGACCTGAAGGGGAAGGTCCACGTCACCAACTTCTTCTTCTCCACTTGCCCCGGCCCCTGCCTGACGCAGAACAAGAAATTCGAAGAAATCCAGCTCCAGTACGGCGAGCAGGGAGTGCAGTTCCTCAGCATCTCTTGCGACCCCGAAGTCGATGACCCCGCCCGATTGCGAAAATATGCCCAGAAATTCACCATCAAGGGGGACAGATGGTGGTTCCTTACCGGTGACCTCCTCTACATCCAGCGGATTGCCGCCGAGATCTATCAGGTACCCCTCGACCGCCAGACCCACACCGAGCGGTTCCTCGTCACCGACAAATGGGGCAACCTTCGGGGCCAGTTCCACTGGGGCAAGCCCGAGCAAATGACGGACATGAAGACGCTGCTCGACAAGCTTCTGGCGGAGGCGAGCCCGCCCCCTGCTGAGCCTGCAGCTGCCGCAGCGGAAGTCAAAAAATCTGACGATGATCCTGAGGAAAAGGACTGATCCCAATTTGTCCGAAATCATTCCCTTCTTGCCGCACATTAATGCCTCGCTGAACTCCTTGGCGACCGTTTTGCTGGTTGTCGCGTATGTGCTCATCAAACGGCGGCAAGAGAAGGCCCATAAGTGGGTGATGCTGGCCTGCTTTGGCGTTTCGGCAGTCTTTCTGGCCTGCTACTTGACCTATCACTTCAATATTGAAGGGGGGAGCAAAAAGTTCCCGTCTTATCCCCCCGCTGTCGTCCGATACCTGTATTACGGCATCCTCCTTACGCACGTGATCCTGGCCATCTCTGTCCCCTTCCTGGCCATCGGCTCCATATACCTGGGCCTGGCCGACAAGCGGAAGGGGCATGTGCGGCTGACCAAATGGGCGTTTCCGATTTGGCTGTATGTCTCGGTCACGGGCGTCATCGTTTACCTGATGCTCTACCAGATCTATCCGCCGCGCGGGTGAAATTGTAGGATAAAGGTGCCATGAGAAAGCTCGTCTCCAGCCTGATTCGCTCCCTGCCCATCGCACTCGTGCTGGCGCTGCTCCTCTGCTTTGCCGACGCCGCCTTCGCCTGTCCCACCTGCAAAGAAAACCTGGCCGGCGACCCGGAAGCGGCGAACATCGTCCGCGGCTATTTCTACAGCATCCTGTTCATGCTCTCGATGCCGCCGCTGATCCTTTCCGGCCTTTCGCTCTATTTCTATTACGAAGTTCGCAAAGCCCGCGCCTTGCAAGCCAAGGCGGCTGCGGAGGGGCGTTCCTGCGAAACAGACGCCGCATCGGATGTCTGGCTGGCACAGGCCTGACAAACAGACGGCCTGGGAAGGCCCTCCTACACTTCTCCCTCCCGCGGGTCGTACCACTGGTCAAAGCCGATCCACAGGCTGCGCGCGTGGCGAAAAAAGAGGAGCGGGAATATCACGACGAAGGCCAGCGAACCTCTGGCCAGGTACGGCTCAGGCAGCAGCTTGTTGAACATCAGAATCGGATAAACGACCGCGGCAATCAGTGCCGTCAGCCCATAGTTGATGTAAATCGAGCCGAGAAAGAATCCCGGCTCGCGGGCATAGGGCGCACGGCAGACCGGGCAATTCTCGGGAACGCGGAAGATCCCTGAAAAGAGCTTTCCTTTTCCGCAGACGGGGCAGCGAAGCAGCAGAGCCCGGCCGACAAGTTTGAGAAATCGACTCATGGGGGAATCGTAGGGGGTGAACGAGATCTTGCAAGCGGTGACGCAAACCGAAGGTTGTTGCCGCCTGGAGCGGGGGGTACGATAAACGAATGCTCCGTTCCTTCGGCAAATTCCTGCAACTCCTCGCGCTGGTGATTCTGCCCGTGGCGATGGTTATCCAACTGTCGAGGGAGATGCGGGCCACGACGGAGGTCACCAACCTCAGTGTAATGCTGATTTTCTTGGTCTTCGGAGCGGCAATGTTCGGCCTGGGCAGAATCATTGAGGGGTACGCTCGGTGAAAAATGCCGCCTCTTTTTTTGCCTTAGCCTTGGCCGCGCTGTTTACGGTTGTCGCTGGAGTGCC
The DNA here is from genome assembly GCA_051004015.1 of Pirellulaceae bacterium. GTDB lineage: Bacteria > Planctomycetota > Planctomycetia > Pirellulales > Pirellulaceae > SXOA01. The sequence goes on from JBPCKT010000048.1 coordinate 28,140, forward strand.
TGCGCTGGCGCAAGTCTTCGAGCGGCCAAGCATGCTCTCGCCGGCCGACGTGGACTTGCTCGATAGCGCGGCGGCTACGCACTTGGAGAGCGCCAAGAAGTTCCTGGCGGAAAAGCAGTGGGAAGAAGCGGTGGACGCCATTCGCCGCGTGATGGAAGCCGACGCTGGCCGCCTGGTGAAGGTGCCCGAAGTTCGCCAGCTGCCAGAAGGTTTTGAGCGGCTGATTCCGGCCCGCGAGTTCTGCCAATGGCGACTCTCGGCGCTGGCTGCGGAAGCCCCTGAGGCGCTCGCCCATTATCGCAAGCTCGTCGACCCGCTGGCCGAAAAGTGGCTGGCGGAGGGAACGGCTAAACGGGATGAAAAACTGCTCAAACAAGTCATTGGGCAGGCCTTGGCCAGCAGCAGTGGCGACGAAGCTTTGCTCCGCCTGGCGGACATTTCCCAGGAGCGCGGCGAATTCGCGATGAGCCGGTATTTCCTCGAAAGAATTCTGCCGGAGGCGGGAACGAAAGCGCTTACCGGCGCGTATCCGGATACCGACTTGCCGATAGCGGAGATTCGCTCGCGGCTGGTGCAGGTTTCCATTTTGGAAGGCTCCTCCGAGCGGGCCGCCAAAGAGCTCGCCCAGCTCAAGCAGCAATTCTCCGCTGCCACCGGCCGCATCGCGGGAAAGTCGGGCAACCTGGCGGACACACTCGCGGGGCTGTTGGCCCAATCTTCATCCTGGCCCGCGCCAAAATCGGCGGACGAGTGGCTAACGTTTGGCGGCAATCAGGCTCGCTCCGGAGTCGCCAAGGGAGACGTCGATATCGCCGGCAAGCCGCTCTGGACGTTCGCGCTGCCGCGGCTGCAGTCGGATCGGGAATGGATCGGCGCTGGACGCCTGCGCATCGCGGAGGACATGAAGAGCCTGCTTTCGTACCATCCCGCGGTGCATCATGGCCAGGTTCTGCTGCGGCTGGATGCCAGGGGCAATTCGTACATCACTTCGCTCAGCGCCAATACGGGAGAGGTTATCTGGCAGGTGGAAGAATCACGCCATCCACCGCTCAAGGGAGAGCCGAATAAGGAAGAACAGGAAGCCAAGGGGCCGCTAGAAATCAGCGATGCCCACGATGGGCAAAAGCGGCATCTGGGCGTGGCGCGGTACACGATTACTATTCAGGGACACCACCTGTTCGCGCGGATTGTCTCGCCGGTCACGAGCCATTCGGTCCATCGGCAGGTCGAGCCCACGCTGAAAGACCAGGGTTGGATCATGGGGCTGGATCTGCGGACGCAAGGAAAGCCGCTCGACGGATTCCCGCTCCAGCCCGAATCCACAAGCTGGTCGTTTGAAGGAACTCCCGTTGCGGATGAGTCGCATCTCTATGTTGCCATGCGGCGGATTGAGCAAGGCCGCTGCCAACTGCACGTCGCCTGCTTCGACCTACCGACCACGCCACTTGGAGTTCCCGCCGGCGCTGATGAAAACTACCGCAATACCGGCCGCTTGAAATGGCGGACGAAGCTCTGCAGCGGCACGACCCCTGGAGCCGGCGACATCGACGAAATCAGCCACGTCCTGCTGTCGATCGATTCCCGCGTGATTTATTGCAACACCAACCTCGGGGCGGTAGCCGCGGTCTCTGCCGACGACGGGCGGATTGCCTGGGTGGTGAAATATCCCCGGGCCGCATTCCGTAGCGGCGACCCCGACAAGAACGAAGGGCACTTTTTTCGCGACCTCAATCCCTGCCTCATCGCGGGCGATCTTGTTGTCGTTGCCCCCAGCGATTGCGACCGCATATTCGCCCTCCACTGCGGCTCAGGACGACTGGCTTGGACAACCGCGCCCGGTGTATCGGCCGATGTGCAGCATTTGCTCGGCTGCAGCGGAAACAGTCTGATTTGCAGCGGCGACTATTTGTATTGGCTGGATATGCAAACCGGCGCAGTCCAGGTGCAATATCCAGCCGCTGGCGCGGAAGGTCCGATGTTTGCCGCCCCATCTCCTCGCGGCCTGGGCCGCGGAATCCTGGCGGGGGACCACGTTTACTGGCCCACGCGCGAGAATATCCTGGTTTTCCGCCTGGCTCCCCGAAAAGCCAAGGTAGGCTATGTTCCGCAGGGAGTGAAGGAAATTCCGCTCTTTCCCCGCGGGGCGGTTGGCGGCAATCTGGTCCTTGCGGAAGGTAAACTGTTTCTAGCAACCGGCGACAAGCTGTTGGCGTTCGGAGAAGCCAATCCACCAGCGACGCCGGCCAAAGCCAAGGAAGAACCCAAGGACGAAAAGCCGCCGCCCTAAGGGTGAACAAGCACGGCAGCTCGCACGACCAAATCAAGACGCGCATCTCCACAGAATCACGGAACACTCATGGAATCCGATGCTGATATCCAGGCGGTGCATCGCCTGAAAGAAGCCTATCAACACCTCACCACGGAGCTGGGGCGCGTGATCGTTGGCCAAAAGCAGGTCATCAAGGAGCTGCTGGTGGCCCTCTTCGCCCGTGGGCATTGTCTGCTCGTTGGGGTGCCGGGGCTGGCGAAGACCCTGACCATCCGCACGCTGGCGGAGGCACTGGCTCTCAAGTTCAACCGCATCCAGTTCACGCCAGATCTGATGCCTTCCGATATCACTGGTACGGAAGTCATTCAGGAAGACAAGGCGACCGGGAACCGGGCTTTTCGATTTCTTCCCGGCCCCATCTTCGGCAACGTGATTCTCGCAGAAGAAATCAATCGCACGCCGCCGAAAAACCAGGCCGCGCTGCTGGAAGCCATGCAGGAGCAGCAAGTCACGGTCGGCGGTCAGCGGCACATCCTGCCCGATCCGTTTTTTGTCCTCGCGACTCAGAACCCCATCGAGCAAGAAGGAACTTATCCGCTCCCGGAGGCGCAGCTCGATCGGTTCATGTTCCACGTTTGGGTAGATTATCCGAACGAAGAGGACGAGCTCGAAATCGTCAAACGGACGACGGCTGATTTGGAGGTGAAGATTGTTCCCATTCTCCATGCCGAGCAGATCAAGGCCCTGACGCGGATTATCCGCAAGGTTCCCATTGCGGATCACGTCGCCAAATACGCCCTGCAGCTCGCCCGGCTGACGCGGCGAAATGAGCCGGAGGCGCCGGACTTTATCAAGGCGAACGTGCTGTGGGGGGCCGGGCCGCGGGCGAGCCAGTACCTGGTGCTGGGGGCCAAGGCCCATGCGGTGCTGATGGGACGGATGTTCGTCACGCACGAGGACATCCAGGCCATCGCCCCGCCGGTGCTGCGGCACCGTATTAAGACCAACTTCAACGCGGATGCCGAGGGGATCACCGCCGATGATCTCATCCGCAAGCTGATTGAGCGCGTCCCAGTCATCCCAGGCGAGGCCGATGGTGGAAAGCCCCAGCTCTTTAGATCCGCGGACGCTGGCTAAGCTCAAGGGGCTGCACCTGCGGGCCAGGCATATCGTGGAAGGATATGTCAGCGGCCTGCATCGCAGCCCCTATCACGGCTTCTCCATCGAATTCGCCGAACACCGCGAGTACGCGCCGGGAGACGACCTGCGCTACGTCGATTGGAAAGTCTACGGCCGGACCGACAAGTTCTATCTCAAGCAGTATGAAGATGAGACGAACCTGCTTTGCTACCTCGTGCTCGACGTCAGTGAGAGCATGACCTACCGCAGCAGCCCAGCGGCCCTCTCCAAGTTGGAATATGCCCAGGCCCTGGCGGCTTCGGTGGCATGGCTGGTGCTGGAGCAGCAGGACGCGACCGGTCTCGTGACATTCGATAGTCAGATTCGCACGCTGCTGCGGCCGGCGAGCAATTCGTCACACCTCAAGCAGATGATTCAGGTGATGGAAACCGCTTCCCCCGGCAAAAAGACCGCAGCCGGACCGATCTTCCATGAGCTGGCGGAGCGGCTGAAGAAACGGGGCGTGGTGATGATCCTCAGCGACTTCTTTGACAACGTGAAGTCGCTACTGGCGGGGCTCAAGCATTTTCACCACCGGCGGCACGACGTGGTGCTGCTCCACGTGCTCGATCCGGCCGAGCTTGACTTTCCATTTCAGCGGCCGACTCAGTTTCAAGGTCTGGAGGGGTTTCAAGACGTGATGACCGATCCCCAGGCCCTGCGGCGAGCGTATTTGAAGGAACTGGGGGCCTTTCAGCAGGCCCTGCGGGAAGGGTGCCGCACGATGAACATGGACTATGAGCTGATGCGGACTGACCGGCCGCTCGATGCCGCCCTGCGGAGCTTCCTGGCGGGGCGGATGGCAAGGATGAAATGATGGCGGGAGTGAATTTACTGGCGATGTGGCAGCTCGGGAGCGCTTGGATGCTCCTGTGGGGGCTCGCTGCTGCGCTGCCGATTCTGATTCATCTCTGGAGCCGCCGCCGCTACCAGCAGGTGCCGTGGGCGGCGATGGAGTTCGTGCTGGCGGCCATGCGCCGCAACGCCCGTCGCATCCAACTGGAACAGTGGCTGCTCCTCGCCGTGCGGACGCTGATCGTGATACTGTTCGCCCTGGCCCTGGCCGATCCCGCGCTTTCTCTCATCTCTACCTGGACTGGCGGCTCCAGCGGCGGCCAGTCGCACATTCTGCTCGTGCTGGACGGTTCCTACTCAATGGACTATCGGAAGGGGGAAAAGTCGCTGTTTGATTCCGCTAAGGAAATGGCGGGCGAAATGATCTCGCAAGGACGGCAGGGGGACGGCTATACCCTGCTTTTGATGGGGGAGCCGCCGCGGACCATCATCGGTGAGCCGGCTTTTGATCCACAGGACGTGCAGGAAGAGTTGGCCGCTCTCGCGCTCCCTCATGCAGGCGCGAATCTCTCCGCTTCGCTGGCCGAAGTGGAAACCATCCTACGCCAGGCCAAGGAGAGAGAGCCGCGCCTGACGCAGCGGCAAGTGATCTTCTTCACCGACCTCGGCAAAACGACATGGGGCGACGCCAACTCGGCTGATTGCCGCGAGCGGCTGGGGCGGATTGCCGAATTGGCGCGATTATCGCTGGTAGACCTCGGTGAGCCAGGGGAAGAGAACCTGGCAATCACGCGCCTTGAAGCCGACCAGCCGATTTCCACGCTGGCGAGTGACACCACGTTTCGCGCCGAGATTCAAAGCTTCAGCAGCCAGGACCAGCCGCGGCAGTCGGTGGAGTTCTTTGTCGATGGCGTGCGGGTCGCCGAGCAGACGGTTGATTTGGCCGCTGGCGGTCGGGCGGGGGCGACGTTTGCTTACAAGTTCGAAACGGCCGGTGAGCATGTCGTGGAAGGCCGTTTGGCGGGGGATCAGCTTGCGCTCGATAACCACCGTTGGTTGAGCGTGCCGGTACGAGAGTCGATTCGCGTCCTCTGCATCCACGGCAAGCCGGGCGAAACGAAGTACGTCGCGCTGGCGCTCGAACCGCGTAAGGACAACAAGCCACGAATCCGCGTGGAACAGGCTCCGGAAAGCATGCTTCTCGAAGCAGACCTGAAGCAGTATGACTGCATCTTCCTCTGCAACGTCGGCCGCTTCAGCCGTGACGAGGCCCAGATCCTGCGGAGCTACTTACATTCCGGCGGCGGTCTGATTTTCTTTCTGGGGAACCAGGTACAGAGTGAGAACTACAACCAGGAACTGGCCAGTGACGATCCGGCCAAACGGGTTCTGCCGGCGAAACTCGGGGCCAGCTCGAAGGAAGCGGTATATCAGCTCGATCCGCTGAACTTCCGGCATCCCATTGTCGCGCCGTTTGAGGGGTTTAAGAACGCCGGACTGCTGACGACGCCTATTTGGAAGTACATCGAGCTGAAGCCATTTCCCGACGCCAAAACGGCTCTCGCTTTCCGCGGCGGGGACGCGGCGATTGTGGAGGAGAAGCTGCAGAAGGGGCGGAGCATCATCTTCGCGTCAGCGGCTTCGCCGGAGTCACAGTGGACGGAGATTTCCTCCTGGCCGAGTTTTATTCCGCTCGTGCAAGAGATGCAGCAGTACGCCATCAGCCGGCGGGACGAAGGGCGAAATCTTCAAGTGGGAGACGACCTGGTCGGCTCCTTCCCGGCGGCTCCACCGCAGACTCCGCTGTCGATGCTGCTGCCGGATGGACGGAACGAACGGCTGTCGCTCGTGGTGAAGGGGGATGAGTCGCTGTGGAGCTACTCGGGAGGCGTTCTCAGTGGCGCGTATGAGGCTCGGCTAGGCGCTCCGACTAAAGCGGCCCAAAAATTCGCCCTAAATGTCAACACACGAGAGAGCGACCTCGAACGACTGCCGGCGGACTTGCTGCCGAGCCAGTTCAATCTCGATGCTCAGGGAGACGACGAGACACCCGCGATTTTGCCGGGCACGACCGAATCATTCTTCCGCGAATTGCTGCTCGGCGTGCTGGTTCTCCTGGCCTGCGAATCCGTCCTCGCCTGGCGGATGGGAAGGGGGATCGCGTGAACGACCTCTGGAGCGAAGTCGAGCGAATTCTCGTCGGCGAGAACCTGACCAACGAAACAGCCGGCGTGGAAACGAGCATCCGCCAGACCTGGCCCTGGCCGCCGTGGGTCCTATTGGCGCTGCTCTTGGTGTTTGCGGCGATTGTGATCTTCGTTTACGTCCGGGAGCGAAATAGCGCGGGACGGCTTGCCAAGACCGGCCTCGCCGCGATTCGCCTGGCAATTGCCGGCGTGCTGGCCATGATGCTGCTCGGCTGGACGATGCAGCGGCATCGGACAGACCTGCCGGACATCGTGGTGATCGTCGATGATTCGCAAAGCATGGGACTGACGGACGCCCAGTCCGATCAGCGCTGGCAGAAGGAGATGCAGCGGCGGCTGGCCGCGGTGAAGCTCACGGAGCCGACGCGGCTGAATCTGGCCAAGACGCTGCTGCTCGAGAAGAAGGGGACGCTGCTTACAGAACTCGCTCAGAAGTATCACCTCAAGTTCTATCTGGCCGGCGGTTCGGCCCGCGCTCAAACCGATGACAAGGAATCCATCACCAAAGCGATCCAATCGCTCGAGGCCAAAGAGCCCGCTAGCCGCCTGGGCAAGTCACTGCGAGACGTGCTGGAAGCCCAGCGCGGCCGCCCGACCGCTGCCGTCATCATGCTTACGGACGGCATTACGTCCGAAGGGAAGCCGCTCTCGGAAATCGCCGATTACGCTCGCCGCAAGGGAGTGCCGCTGTTCTTCGTCGGCCTCGGCAGCGACCAGCCGGCCCGCAATCTGCGGGTCAGCGATCTGCTGGTGGACGACGTGGCGTTCGTGGATGACCTCGTGAACTTTGATTTCAAGCTCACTGCCGAGGGATATGCAGGCCCGGTCACCATCCGGCTCAAACGCAAGGGAGACGTCGCCGCACTCACGCATCAGACGGTCCAAATTCTCAAGGGGGGCAGCAGCCAATCGCTGCGACTCTCGCATCGCCCGGATAAGAAGGGGGAGTTTGAATACACCATCGAGACGGACGTGAAAGAGGGTGAAACCAGCAAGCAAGATAATCGGCTGACGCGGACGGTCCGCGTGACCGAGGAGACGATTCGCGTGCTCTTTGTGCAGTCCGGCCCGAGTTATGAGTTCCGCTTTCTCAAGACCATGTTGGAGCGGGAATTGAACCGCAACGAGCCCCAGGACACCAAGGACCGGGGTTTTCGCACCATTTTGCAGGAAGCTGACCCGGCCTACGTCGATACCGACAAATCGGCGGAGAAAGTCTTCCCCGTAAGCCGCGAAGAGCTGTTCAAGTACGACGTGCTCATTTTTGGAGACGTGAACCCCGCGTTCCTCAGCCCGTCGGTGATGAGCAACATCTATGAATTCGTGACGACTCGCGGCGGCGGACTGATTTTCATCTCCGGGCCAAAGTACACGCCCCTCTCCTTTCGGGACACCGCGCTCGCCCCGCTATTTCCTCTGGATCTCGATACCGTGCAAGTTCCCGATGTGGACGCAAACGTCACCGAGAGCTTCCGCCCGCGGCTGACGGCGCTTGGCCTCTCCAGTCCGCAGATGCAAATCGCCGACACGTCCAGTGGAAATATCAAGCTGTGGAATGAGCAGTTGCCGCCGCTGCGGTGGCATGTGACCGCACCGGATCTCCGTCCCGGAGTCCGAGTGCTGGCGGAGCATCCCGCCAAGAAAGGCAACGGCGGCAAGCCGCTGCCGCTCATCACGCTGCAGTTCGTGGGTTCCGGCAAAGTCGTGTTCCACGCCACGGACGAGACGCACCGCTGGCGGTATCGCGCGGGCGACGTCTATTTCTCCCGCTACTGGGTGCAGACGATCCGCTATCTGGCCCGCGCCCGTCTGCTGGGCAAGAGCCGGGCGGCAGAACTGGCGTCGGACCGGGAAGAATACCGCCGCGGGGACGTGGTGCGGCTGCGAGCCCGGTTCTTCGACGACCGGCTGGCCCCGCCGCAAGACGACGGCGTGAGCATCGTCCTGGAGCACGAAGGGAGCCAGCGGAAGAACGTCCGTATGCGGCGCGACGCCGGCAGCCGCGGGCTGTTTGAAGTCACACTTGGGAATCTGGCGGACGGGAAATATCGCTGCTGGATTGCCTCCCCGTCACTCGAAGGCCAGCCGCCCTCCACCCGCTTCACGATCGTCGCGCCTCCCGGCGAGCTGGCCCGCACGCAAATGGACTCCGCCGACATGCGCCTGGCGGCCAAGACTTCCGGCGGCAAGTTCTATATATTCGCCGACGCCGACAAGCTCTCCGCCGACCTCCCCAAGGGACGGCAAGTGCGGATTGCCTCCATGCCGCCGCGTCCGTTGTGGAACGCCCCGCTGCTGGCCGGGCTGTTCGTGGTGCTCCTTGGGACGGAATGGATGCTGAGAAAGCGGTGCGGACTGCTATAATCCGTTTATCGGCGAAGACTATTCATGCCCCATCCTCTTCAAGATCGTGTGCAGCAGGTCGCCCGGCGGGTGTACCGCCTGGCATGGCAGTATGCTTGGGGCCGCTTCGCGATTGCCGTTTTGCTCGTGATCTTTGCCGCGTGCGTGGTGGACTTTTTTCTGCGGGCTCACGACCCGGGAATTCGCGTCATCGTTTCGCTGGCGGTGCTGGCCCTGCTGGGCTGGCTATTCAGCCGCCTGGTGCTCACGAATCGAACGAACGCTCTCTCATTGGTGCAGGTCGCCCAGCGGATTGAGCGGCGGTTTCCCGAGCTCGGGGAGCGGCTGTCGAGCGCGGTTGCGTTTCTTGGCCAGGGAGAAAAGGACGTTTTTGCCGGCTCGGTGGATTTGCGGCGGACGGTGGTGGCCGAGGCGGAGTCGCTGACTACGGACATCGACTTTCAGCAGGCCGTGGACGCCGGGCAGCCGCGGAGGGTGATACAGATCCTGGCTGTCGTAGGCATTTCGCTGCTGGCGATTGCGGCTTTCTTCTCGAGCGCCAGTCGCATCGCCCTGGCCCGACTCGTTCTTCCCTGGCAAGAGCGGGAATGGCCCGCACGGCACGCCCTCGCATTCGAAATCGCGCCGGACAAGCTGGCGACCGGAGACAATTTTGAGGTCATCGTTCTGGACCGCAACGGCGCGTTGCCCGACGCGGTGCAAATTCAACTGCGGCGCGAAATCGACGGTCGCAACCGAACCGAAACAAAAGAAATGAAACAACTCGGCGACCGGATGACGTTTCGCCTCGACAACGTGACGCAGCCCTTCGAGTACCGGGCCATTGGCGGCGATGACCAGTCGATGTCCTGGCGGCCGCTTCACGTTTTCACGCCTCCCAAAGTTACGGAGCTTACCGCCCGAGTTCAGCCGCCGGCCTACACCAGCAAGCGGCCGGAAACGGGAGGCAAGCTGCTGCGAGTCCTCGCCGGCTCGAAGCTGCTGGTACGCGGCAAAACGGACAAGCCGATCAAGTCGGCCACTCTTCGCAGCGAAACAACGGAAGAAAAACTGCCGGCGGTGCAGGTCGCCGAAGGCGGCCTCGCGTTTGCCGCGCCCGCCGAAGGGGCTGCCGACTGGCGGGCAGAAAAATCGGGAATCTACTGGTTTGAAATTGTCGGCGCAGAAGAGCTCCCCAGCGGCAAGGATTTTCGCCTGGAGGTGCAGGTTTCGCCCGATCTGCCGCCGGGCATCGCTTGGGATACGCCCGCTGACCATGCCTTTGTCACGCCGCGGGCTCTTGTTCCCGTGAAGTGCCTGGTGAAGGACGACCTCGCCATCCGCCAGATCCAGCTCAGATACTTGCGACCCGATGCGACGGACCAGGGCGAACTCATTGTGTCGCTCTACAATGGGCCCCCAAAGGCCAGGACGCCGGCGAAGGGGGAAGACCGCGGCGGAGAATCGCGGCTCATCGAAAGGCCCTTGGACCTTGCCCTCATTCCAGGGCTAACGGTAGGGAGCGTGCTGGCCGTCCGAATCACGGCCGCCGATTACAAGCCGCAGGAGGCGACGACGGCCGTGCGGCGGATCACCATCATTTCCGACGAAGAGTTGGAAAACCGCGTCACGCAAAAGCAGACCGCAATCCTGGAGCAGCTTGCCGAAGTGCTCAAGCTGCAGCGCGAAGCGCGGACACAGACCGCGGCATTGGAAATCCAGCTTAAGGAAACCGGCAAGCTGTCGGCTCAGGAATTGACGCAGCTTGAAGCGGCGGAGCTGAATCAACGCAGCGTGCAGCGGCAAATGAACGACCCGCAAAGCGGCGTGGAGGCGCAGCTTGTGGCGCTGTTGGCGGAGCTCGATAGCAATCGCCTGGCGGACCAGGCTGCTGCCCGCCGCATGAATGATTTGCTGGCCAAGGTCCGCGAGATCAATCGCCAGCCGCTTCCCGTTATCTCGCAGGAGCTGACCGCCGCGGTGAAGTCCGCCCGGGCTGCTGTGGAAAGCTCCAGCATCGAGAAACAGTGCGAAGACAATGCCGCCGACACATCCCGCTCGCTCGGTGCCGCCGGCAAGGAGCAGGACGACGTCGTCGCCCGGCTGGAATCGCTGCTGGGGGAGCTTTCCCAGTGGGACAATTTCAGCCGCCTGGCGCGGGAAGTGAGCCAGATCCGGGCCGACGAAGAGAAGCTGACGCGCGACACCGAAGCCTTGCAACTCAAGGCGGCTGCCGCGACAAATCCTGACGCCGCTGACAATCGGGCCGCGGCCCGCCAACTCTCGCAGCGGCAGTTGGAGCTCGCCCGCAGGTTCGACAAACTGCAAACGCGGATGGAAGACCTGCTGCCGCGGCTTCTAGCCAGCGATCGGCTGGTCGCGGCTACCTTGGCGGACGCGCTGGATGCCGGGCGACGGTTCGCGATTGGGGGCCAGATGCGCAGCGTGGCCGGAGTCCTGGGCGAGCAGCGTTTGAGCGAGGCCGCACAAACCCAGACGGAGATCCTCGAAAACCTCAAGCAACTCGTTGACCTGCTGGCGAGTCGACGGGACAAGGAGCTGGCTCGAGGTGTGAAATCTTTGGGGGAAATCGCAAGCGAACTAAATGCCCTGTCCGAGCGCCAAAGGCAACTTCATGACGAGCTCACCGCCGCCGCGAAAGAGAAATCCGCCGACGAGAAGAAGCGAAAGCTGGAGCGCCTGACTCCGGAGCTCAAAAAACTCGCCGCGGAAGTCGAAGAGCTTTCCCGCAAGCTCGAAAGACTGCGGGCGCGCCGCGCCGCGGAAGCGGGAAAGCAAGCGGGGGGTTCGCTCGGCCAGGCCGGCACTGCCGCGGAAGCTGGTGACGCCGACGAGGCCCAACAGCAGTCGCAACAAGCGAAGGACCTGTTGGAGGAAGCCCGGCAAGAGCTGCAACAGCAAATCAAGCAGGCCCAACAGGATTTGCAGCGCGAGGAGCTGGCCAGGATGGAACAGCTCATTCAAGGTCTGGTGGTGCGGCAAAAAGGAGTGCTAGCGGAAATCGGGCGTCTGGAAGGGCTTCGAGATAAAAGAACCGGCCAACTCACGCGGCCTCAGCAGGCGAGCCTGCGTCAAATCGCGGGGGAGCAGCGGTCGCTCGCGGACGAAACCGCGAACGTTGGTCAGTCGCTCGCATCCGCCAAGGCTTTTGTCCTGACGCTCGACGCCGCCCAGCGGGCCATGCTGCTGGCCGCCGATTTCTTGGAGAAGGGTGAAACGGGGCCCGCTGCCGTCAAATCCGTAACTGCCGCTCTTGCTCGGCTGGAGCAACTTCTGGCGGCCCTCAAACCGAATGATGGTTCGCCCATGGAGCCGCAAGATCCTTCGGATGGCGCGGGCGGACAGAACCAGGGGAATCAGCCGACGCTGCAGAACCTGGCCGAGCTGAAGCTGCTGAAACTCATGCAGGAGACGATTAACAACCGGACTGCGGAGCTCGAAGAGGCTCGCAGCAAGACAGGCCAGCTTACCGAGGAACAGGAACGCGAGGTCGAGTCTTTGGCACAGGAACAGGGCCAACTGGCGGACCGGGTGCTGGAAATGATCCAGGCCGCGGCCGAGCGACCGGAAGACGATCTGGGAAATTTGCCGCTTCCAGGCGACAAAAGACAGGGGGAAGCGGATAATAAGAAAGGTGGGGCAAAGCCGGATCCCGCCAAGAAGAACCCGCTGGAGGAGGACCTCCTCCGTGAGCTGGAAAAGGGGAGATAGAGGTTGCCGATGAAAGTCTTGTCCCAAATGATGGTTCTCCTGGCATTTGCCGGGCTCGCGCTCTCGCCCGCGACTCTCATCGGCCAGTCCGCCAAGCCCAAGCTGGAAGACGAGCTTGTGGACGACCTGCTGAAGGATCTGCCCAAGGCCAGGCCGGAAACACCTGCCAAGGGAAAGGCCACCAGGCCGGCAGCAAAGGATGAGGCGGAGAAAAAGCTCCTGCAAGATCTGGAAGGGGGCGAAGACATCGGCTTGCCGCCGGAGAATCCGCTCATCCGGATTGGCCAAAAGATGCGGTCGTCCCAGGAGCGGATCGCCGGCAAGGACACTTCCGCGGAGACGCAAACCGGCCAGAAAGAGATTCTGTCGGAGCTCGCCAAGCTGATCGAGCAAACCAAAAAGCAGTGCAATGCCGGAGGAAACGGCAAACCAGGCAGCGACAAGTCGTCCGCACAGGCGGGAGCCGGGACCGGCGACGCTCGCCCCGGCCAGGCGAGTGAAGCCAACGACCGCGTCGGCAAGAGCCAGCGGGAAAACACCGAAACCGCCGACGTCAAAGACGTTCTCCGCCGCATCTGGGGCCACCTCCCCGAAAAAGTGCGGGAGCAAATGCAGGCCCAGCTCAGCGAGCAGTTCCTGCCGAAGTACGAGAAGCTAATTGAGGAGTATTACAAGCGGCTGGCGGAGGAGCGGGGGAATTAGTGACGCGCCAAGGGAAAACGATTATTTTGCACAAGTGAATAAATGATCAGTTCAGCGCATCAGAGTGTTGTCCCTCCGCGCCGAGGAGGCGGTCGCAGGGGAACTGTCATGGAGTGCGTCCGAATCCAAGTGAGCTTATCGCCGCTTATAACTTTGAGGGCCAATTTGCGACCAGGAGTTTCCTAAGTCCTTTCTCGACTGGCGGTTACAAGCGGAGAAGCAGCAACGAGCAAGCTTGAAAACAGCTTATAATTGGCCCGTGGGTTCTGACCCAAACTCTTATGAAGCCCTTATGGCTTGGTGAGGACAATTTGCGTTAAGTGACGGCACCGCAAGCGTTTAGCAGCGAAACAGCTTTTGTAAAACCCTTATGGGCACTCGTCAGACAATGGATTTGCGAGAACTCCGCAGCGCTCCCCCTATAGGGGCGAGGGGCGAAAGAGCGATGGTCATGACAGCCTACAAGCGTGCGTTTTGGAAGAATGCGTTTGTTGTCGGGATCTCTTTAGCGATCGCCGTTTTTGGCTCGCGTTTGTCTTTTGGCGAAACATCAAAGGGTCCGCCAGTTTTCGAGCGTGGCAAGGACGGCCAGGACCACGCGCTGGAAGGTGGCAAGTTATTTGCCTTTGAACAGGAGCTTCGAGCCAATATTACGAAGCCGGATGCGCCGGATGAGATTTTCCTCCTGTCATGGTCCTTTTCTTCAATCGTTCTTGAAGATCCCCCTAAAGTGACCAGTCCCAGATCTCTCATTGTTGTTGAAGTTAGGGGGAAGGCAGGGATCCTCAGATTTGTATCAGACTTCGGTAAAAAGAAAGCGGAGCGAGAACTTTCGGCCGACCAAATGCGGCGGTTCCAAGACTCTGTCGCTAAAGCGAAGGCCGATCAACTTTCCCGTTTGGAATCGAATCGCTTTGTCGAGGGACGAGAACTTGCAGTTGCCGGTGGCAGGGTTTATGTGTATCTCCATCTCACTGCCAAAGAGGGACACCGCGTTTGGATGAACAATCCTCCAACCAAAGAGGATACGAAAACCTATCCTGCCGGCGATCCGTTGTGGGACTACACGCATGTCGTCGATCTCTTTACGAATCTGAACTCGGCGGAAAAAAGCCCAACACCGCCGCCAATGGGTACAAAGCCAATGAAATGAGCCAGCGTTGGCAGTGCAACACTAGGCTGACGGGTATGCCATCCCCTCTCTTCATTGGAGCGGGTATGCCAGAGTGTGGGCGGCGGTTTTCGTGTGAAGCTAGACTCTGACCTCCACCTCTCCTTAAGGAGGAGAGCGCAATGGAACTAGGTACTTATGAACATGTTCAGTCGTCGCCGGTTTGTCACACAAGGAAGCCTGGCAGTTGGTTCATCGCTCCTTCTTTCCAACCTAGTCGTCGCTCAAGGCTCCGGCGACCAGGACCGAATTGCCGCGGAGTTGCTCAAGCCGGCGACCCAGCAATCGATTGACCGCGGTCTGGCCTGGCTCGGCGGGCGGCAGGTGGAGGATGGCTCGTTCAAAAGCACCGGCTTTGGCCGCAATGCGGCGGTGGTGGCTCTTTCCGGGATGGCGTTTCTGGCCGGCGGCAATACGCCCGGCCGGGGCGAATACGGCCAGCACATCAACCGCTGCATCAGCTATATCCTCAAGGCGGCGGACGACAGCGGTTTTGTCTCCCTGCGTGAATACACCAGCCACGGACCGATGTACGACCATGGCTTCGCCACGCTGTTCCTGGCGGAAGTCTACGGCATGTCCGCCGATGCCGAGGTCCGTCAAAAGCTGGAAAGCGCGGTCAAGCTCATCTGCACCACGCAAAACATGGAAGGGGGCTGGCGCTACCAGCCCAAGCCGCTGGAGGCGGACGTCTCCGTCACGATCTGCCAGGTAATGGCCCTGCGGGCCGCCCGCAATGCCGGCATCTATGTCCCGAACGAGACCATCGACCGCTGCATCGATTACGTCAAGCGGGCTCAGAATTCCGATGGCGGCTTCATGTACCAGCTCTCCGGCGGGCCCAGCCGCTTTCCGCTGTCGGCTGCGGGCGTGGTCGCCCTGTATAGCGCGGGCATCTACGAGGGGGACGAAATCCGCAAGGGGCTCGACTACCTGCTGCAAAACATGCCCCGGGCCGAGGATTTCAGCCGCGACACGCACGCGATGTACGGCCACTACTATGCGGTGCAGGCAATGTGGCAGGCCGGCGGCGAGAATTGGAAAAAGTGGTATCCCGTCATCCAGGATGTCCTCGTCCGCCAACAACAGCCGGACGGCTCGTGGCAGGACTTGATTTGTTCCGAATACGGCACGGCCATGTCCTGCATCATCTTGCAGATGCCTAATAACTACCTTCCGATTTTCCAGCGGTGATGAGAATCCACTTACTGCTGGCGTTGGTAGTCGCTGTGCTTTTGCCGATTTTGGCAATCGCGGAAGAGCCGCTACCTCTGGCCTATCCCGTTCGCGGCGAGCCCTTTGCTGGCAAGCTGGCGGGCATTGACCCGGAGTGGAACATCAGCCTGGCGACCGAAGGAAAAGAGCGGGTGTTGGCATTGGCGGACCTGGCTCTCTGGGGAAGCTACCGCGACGCCTCCACTGGCCCCCAACTCCTGCTTGCCGACGGCAGCGTGGTGGTGGCGGACGTGCTCGACCTGGGAGCGGAGAATGTCGCGCTCGGCGATGCTTCCGGCTTGGGCCGCGTTCTCTGGAACGAGTCAACCATTCCTCTCAAACAATTGACCGCCATTCTCTATCAGCCTTCCGCCGACCCGCTGGAGCGGGACAAGCAACTGGACAAGCTGACCTCCGGCGAGCGGAAAGTGGACCAGGTCTGGCTCACCAGCGGCGAGGTCATCAGCGGACGCGTCGTCTCGCTACCGCGCTACGGCCGCTTCCTCCCGCCGGCTCCGCCGCTTCAGGCCGAAGTCCTCAGGCTCTCCCGCGGCGGAGTCCCAGAGCTGCTCTCGATTCCACTCGTCAAGGTCGCGGCGCTCGTGCTTAGTTCCGCTCAAAGCCCAGCGGCAAAATCAAAACCCGCGGCCCGGATGGGGACAAAGGACGGCTCACTCCTCTCGGTGAAAAAAATAGGGACCGACAAGGACCAGGTGACTGTGGAGCTGCTGGGCGGCGGAGTGCTGAAGGCCTTTCAGGAAACCGGAGACGATTCCGCGCCCACGTTTTGGGACCAGGTAACGCTGTTGCAAACCAGTTCGCCGAGCGTCGTCTACCTCTCCGACTTAACGGCCCCGTCTTACAAGCAGATTCCATTTTCCTCGCTGGAATGGCCACTGGGCCTGGACCGCAATGTCCTCGGCGGCCGGCTGCGATGCGGCGAAAGGGTTCACCTTCGTGGTCTGGGCATGCACAGCGCTTCGCGGGTCGCCTTTGACCTGAAAGGAGAGCAGCGGTTCGAGGCGCAATTCGCCCTCGACGACCTCGCCGCAAGCCGCGGCAGTGTCATTGGCAAGGTTCTGCTGGAAACGGAGCCGGGCAAATGGACGGCGGCTTGGGAAAGCCCCGTCGTCCGCGGCGGCGATGCTCCCCTCACTCTTTCAGTTCCCCTGAAAGGCGCACGCCGCCTCGCTCTGCTGGTTGAATTCTCCGACCGTGGCGACGAGTGGGATCACGCCAACTGGCTCGACGCCCGGCTGGTCCGATAGCCACAGTTTCAACTTGCGGTCTTTCGCCAGCCAAAGTTTACTATTGGACGCGCGCCATCCGATGTTGTATGATTGCCAAGGTCAGCAAGTTTTCTTTTCTCCTTCACAATTTCTTCACAGAAATCGGCTTGCAGGCCAGAGGTTAGAAAAGGGACAAACGCTGACTTCACACGGTTTACGGGCTGGAACGGTCCTCTTTGCTGCTAGCAAGGGAGGCTCCCAATGGCGCTCGATCTGGTGTGGGGATTCGTGCTCATCGCGGCGCTGGCGGTAGTGTTGTTTCTGGCCACCGCGGCAGTGGCGCGGCGGCTCCCGCCACCGGCTCTCAGCGGACTTGCCATCCTCGTTGTCGGGACGCTGCTCCTCTATATCCGCTGCGTCTGGTATGACGTCCGCCTCGCGAACTGGCTGCCGTTTTCCAACCTGATTGTGGTGGGCAACTGGCTGCCGCTGCTCGCGGCCGTTTTGGCGGGAGTCACCTGGGAAAAGACTCGCGGCTGCACCTGGCGTCGCTTCGGCTCCGCTGGGGCGCTGGGCTGCACGGCTGTGTACGCGCTGATCTATCCCGTACTCGGCACAGCGCCTCGCTGCGAGAACCGCTGGGACAGGATGGGGAACTGCCTGCAAACCACCGACTTCACCTGCTCCGCCGCCAGCGCGGCCACGCTGCTCAAGGCCCACGGCATTCCGGCTAGCGAGCAAGAAATGGCGGAGCTTTGCCTCACCCGCCACGGCACCAGTTGGCAGGGCCTCTACCGCGGCCTCAAGCTCAAGACCGCGGGAACAAAGTGGGAAGTGAAGGTAGTCGCCTGCTCCCGCCAGGAACTGCCGAAGTTGCCTGGGCCGATGATCATCAGCGTCGGCCTCGAATCGAGCGCTTCTCGCGATACCGAATTCACGCGGGAATTCGGCTGGATCCCCGGCGTGAACCATTCGGTCATCCTGCACGGCTTCACCAATTTTGGCTGCGCCGTCATTGCCGATCCCACCCAGGAGCTCGCCCGCGAGCAATGGGATGAGGAAACGCTGCAGGTCCTCTGGCGCGGCTACGCCATTCGGCTGGTGGAGCGCGAGTAACTCCCGCGCATCTCGAGTTGCCCGCGAGTGAGTCTCCCACGCGGCCTCTCCCGTCGGTAGGATAGACTCTTTGGAGCACCCGATGCAGATAGCCGCCGATACCGCCGACGACAAGGGACGCGAGCTGCAGACCAAAGCGGCAGCGGCTTTGGACAAAGGGTTGGCGTATCTGACGCGGGCGCAGGGCAAAGACGGCGGCTGGCATTCGCAGACCTACGGTCAATTGAAAGGCGGGGCGGCACTGACCACGTTTGTGCTGGATGCCCTCAGCCATGCGCCAGCGGAGTGGCGCAACAAGCAGATGGAATCCATCACGCGCGGTTTCGAGTTCCTGCGGGCCGGAATTGCCAAGCGCGGAACCATCGCCTGCCCGGACGGCTCGCTCGATCATCCGACCTATGGCGCGGCCCTCTGGCTGCTGAGCCGGCGGCGGCTGGAGCTTGCCGGTGAGGAGCGAGCGCGGGCCGATTTGGTTACTTATCTGCTGGGGGCGCAATGCGTCGAAGAGCGAGGCTTTGAAAAGGAGAGCCCCAGCTACGGAGGCTGGGATTTTTTGGGACAGGGGGACGCTCACGGTGTAACGACGGGAACAAACGTCTCGGTCACTTGTCTGGTGCTGGAAGCGCTGGCCGAAGAATTTCGCCGCGAGCCTGGCGGCAAACAAATTGGCGAGATTCAAGCCGCGCTTAGTCGCGGGCTGGCTTGGACCAATCTCTGCCAACAGAAGGATGGCGGCTATTGCTTCACTCCCGAGCCGATGTCGCTGAACAACAAAGCAGATTTTCGCGACGACGCCCGCCATGTGCCGCGGGCTTACGGCACCGCCACCTGTGACGGCATCCGGGCCCTGTTGGCCGCCGGCATGAAGGCAGACGACAAGCGCGTCGTCAAGGCTGCCGCCTGGCTCGCCGCGCGGCTCAGCTTGGAACTCGTTCCCGGCTTCGAAGGACTGCCGCCGGAACTCGGCTGGCAGCGTGGGCTGCGGTTCTATTACTACGCTTCGCTCGCCAAGGTCCTGCCGACGCTGCCCACAGCCGATGTGGCCTCGCGGCGCAAGGGGCTGCTCGAAATGCTCCTCAAGCTGCAGCGCACCGACGGCAGCTTTTTGAACGAGAGCGACCGGATGCGCGAAAATGACCCGCTGATCGCCACCGGACTGGGTGGGACGGCGCTCGCGGAATTGCTGGATCAATTACAAGCGTAAGGGTGCCGATATGCTACACGACCTGCGACGCCGAACACTGCTACAAGCGGCCGCTCTTGGTCTTGGAAGCCTGACGTTCCGCTCGATCGGCCGGGGCGCGGCTGATGGGGAGGGGGAAGGGAAAAAACATCCAACCCACTTTCAAGTCGCTTGCATGACCCTCCCCTACAGCCAGTACCCCCTGGCTCGCGCGCTCCGCGGCATCCAAGGTGCAGGCTACAAGTTCGTGGCTTGGGGAACGACACATAAGGAAGAGGGAGAATCCAAGGGAGTCCCCGTGATGCCGGCTGACACGACCCCGACGAAGGCAAAGGAGCTGGCTCAGAAGTGCCGCGACCTCGGTCTCGAACCGCTCATGATGTTCTCCGGCATCTATCCCGAAGATCCCAAAGCGATGGAGGTATTCAAGAGCCGCATCTTGCAAGCAGAAGCCGCCGGAATGCCCCAGGTGCTGACGTTCGGGCATACCAAGGGGCCCAACCGCAGACTGTGGGTGGAACGGTTCAAGGAGCTCGGGCCAGTCGCCCGCGACCACGGAGTGGTCCTGGTGGTGAAGCAGCACGGGGAGACCGGCGAGATAACCGGCGAAATCGTCCGTGAGGTGGACGACAAGAACGTGCAGGTGAACTATGACGCCGGCAATGTGATGGATTACACGATGGGGAAGGTCAATCCGCTGGAGGACATCAAGACCTGCGCCGCGAACATCCGCAGCTTCTGCATTAAGGACCACCGCCTGTTCCCCGTCAACCAGGATTGCGGGCCGGGCCTCGGCGAGATCGACCACTACCGGCTGCTGCACCACGTCGCCTTCACTGGCCTGTCGATGCCGCTGTGCTGCGAGAACATCTCCGTCCCAGCCGTGAAGGCAACGACTGTCGAGGAGATCGATGCGAATGCCAGGCGGTCGAGGGAGTTCTTGGAGCTGGTGATCAAGGGATTGCAGGCTGCGTAACGAGCGGACTGATTACGCCGACTTCCGCAACGGGGTGGCTTTCATCGCTTTTGCCTCCGGCGAAATCAGGGGCAGCTTCTCTCCTTTGCGCCAGCGGCGGAGGAGGGACTCGGCCCGCTCGGTCGATTCGTGCATGAGTGCGGCGATCTTGTGGCGATGCGCTTCCAGCGATTCTTTGTCCGCTCTTTCCGGTACGGAGAGCGAGTGTCCCATGCAAATGACGACGCGGGAAAACGGGCGAGGGAGGGCATGCTTGTCCCAACTCGCCAAGCGCCAAGGGCGCTGATAGGCCATGCCGATCGGGACCAGCGGCATACCGGTGCGGGAAGCGAGAAAGACCGCGCCAAGCTGAAATTCCCGCCGCGGGCCGCGGGGACCATCGGGAGTGATTGCGGCGCTGACGCCGCCTAGACCCTTGATGATTTCACGGGCTGCTGAGGCTCCGTGGCGGTTCGTGGAGCCGCGGATCGTACGAAAGCCGAGCGTCTCGATCGCCCGGGAGATGAGCTCGCCATCGAGACTGCGACTAATCAGGACGTATATCCCGCGGCCGCCAAAGTAGGACCCTAGCGTCAGCAAGTCCTCATGCCACAAGCAGAACATCCGCCCCCGGTTGCCCCCTTGGTGGGGATTATTTTCCGGCTCGACGTGCTCGCAATGAATCCGCAAGGTGCATAGCCAGAGGCGGCAGACCTGCGCGAGCAGCCAACCGACCAAGCGAATGATGAAGCGGCTCTTGAGGACCATCCGTGGCTACTCCGTGCGTCGTGCTATCACGGGCGGGATTTTATCGGCTCTCGGACCTTCGGGCTATGTCAGTTGGGCAGTGCGCGATAGCATCGCTGGCATGGGAGAGAATCTTGACCCCTCATTGCCGGCGTTGCCGAACCCCCTGCCCGTTTGGAAACGGCTGCTCCTGCCGGCGGTTCTGGCGGTTTTGGTTGTTCCTGCCTTCTGGCTGGACATGTCTCTCTCCCATTTCTTCGCCACGAAGCCGTGGGGCGGCGACCTGGCCAAGATGGTCATGCTCTGCGAGGCCTTCGGCTATGCCGGCACGGTCGCGTTCATCTTGCTTGCCGCTGCGCTGCTCGATCCTCGCGGCTGGCGAGTGCTGCTGCGGCTGGCGATTGCCTCCTACGGAGCGGGGCTGCTCGCGGACCTGATCAAGCTGCCCATTGGCCGCCATCGTCCACTCGACGAGAAGTTTGTCGCCGAAACCGCCCTCCAAACATTTACCACGTGGGACGCCCACCAGCACATCCACCTCACCCAGTCCTTTCCCTCGGCTCACACCGCAACGGCGACGGGACTGGCGTGCGGGCTAGCGTACTTTTATCCCCGCGGCAAGTGGCTGTTCATCGTGCTGGCCATGCTGACCGCTTTGCAAAGAATGCATGCCCGCGAGCACTATCTCAGCGACGTGTTCGCCGGAGCCGCCATTGGCACGCTCGTCGGCATTCTGACGACAAGTCCGCTACGCACAAACCGGTGGTTGGATAGTCTTGAGAACAGGTCCCTCATCGAGACGAGCCCAGACAGCCGTTAAGGAATGAAGTTCACCTGGGCGATGACCTCGGCATCAAACCCGCGATTGGGCCGCTGAGCCAGCGGGAACGCGCCGCCGATGCGGAACTGGAAGCGGTCATTCCAGATGGTGTGGATGCCGACGGTGAGGTTGGTCGTCGTCTGCTTGTTGGACAGATTGCCGAGCTGATAGAAGTTTGGTCCCGCGGGGCCGATGCTGGTGACATTCAGGAAGTCGCCGGGCTGCGTCGCGGCCACGTAATGCACTTCCCCGACGAACGCCATTCCCGTGATCCCCCCGCCTCCCGGATTCTGATAGAACCACGCTCCCCCCGCCAAGTCCAGGTGCAGCCGCGTTTGGGGAGTATAGACGCCGGCATTCACGTCGGGTCCGCCCGGTGAACCGACCACAAACTGGTTGCCGCTGGCCGGCACGCTGGCGGTGAAGAAGGCCTGGAAGAACGTGGCGTCGGTAGGCAGAGCCATCACGCCAATAAACGGAAGCACCGTGGTGGAACTGTTGCGGAGTTGATACCGGGTGGACGGTCCGCGACCTTGCACGCTGGAACCCGTCGGCAGCTCCAGCCCTAGTCCGCCGGAGAGAATGGCATAGTCGCTCCGCCAGATGGCCGTCTTGGAGATGAATCCCAAGTTGCCGAATCCGGCCGACGAGGCTCCCGGATTCCCGTCAAAGTCAAATCCGCTCGTCAGCGGCAACTGCAATTGCCAGGACGAGATTCCATCCATGAACGTCTGCTCGGTCCCCAGTGTGTACTGGTCCACCGGCGAAGAGACCTGCCGATTGCCATCCCGCGTCTGGATCGCGTTTTCAAAGTGGTTGAAATTGAAGAACCACCGGCTTTGCGGTACAGGCGTATTGTTATCCGAGATCTGTAGTGGGCCAGCCCCGCCTCCCAGCGGTATGTCGGTCACAAAGTTCTTACCCGACAGCCCATTGTCACTAACCGCTCTTACCAACAATTGCCCGCTCGCCCCGTAGTAATGGCCGAACATGCGCGGGGCGCTGGCGAGGTAGTCGCCGGTGTCGCTGACGGAAGGAGGGGCAAGTTCTTGTCCCGTGACAGGCCGGCGCGAAGGACGGCGGACAGCGCTGGGCGGACGAACCGTGCTGCCTGGCTGCTGAAAGTCAACAAGATCGACTTCGGGATCAGCGAAGTAGTTTTCGACGTCGTCGATTGGAGAGCCGTCGGCAAGTTCGTCGGCGCTACTGGTCGTTACCCCAAATACTACTGCGAGCAAGACGACGAGGAAATAACTCAAGCGCACCTGCGAATGAAGGCGATTGACCGTAGTAGCTAAATGGCTCATCGTGCGCATAGAACAGTCTCCTTCTCTTGAAGGTATCGGTTCTACGCAGTTTGCCGTCTGAGCCGAATCTTGCTAGCTATCCTTTTTTTTAGTCCCAGCCGGACGGGGAGTCGCAAACTCGGTTTCTTCGAGACGCCATGCCGGGGGAAATTCTGGTGCCGTTTCGACGCGCTCTTCCAACACCTGTACCCAAACTCGTCCGTTCTCTTGATTGGCGAAGTCTGTCCAAGTCGCCAACTCTTGCTCGTCACTCATGTTGAGTTTCTTCCACTTCTTCAAACGCAGCATTTCGAAGTAGGTCTTCGAAGCGTACCTGTCAAAGGTAGGATCTTCCAGTCGTAATTTCTGCAAATCGTCGAAGGCGATCGTGAGCACGATGAAAGCTTCGTGAGAGTTTTTCTGCCGGGCGAGCAACTGGGCTAGATTCAGGCGGGCCTGCGCCAAAGTTCCGCGATAGGTGCGTACGGTGGCATTCGCCAATACCAGTTCTTGCAGCGACTTAACCGCCTCGCTGTAGGCGCTCACCGCGATCTTCAGGTCGCTATCCGTATTGCGAACTGCGGCAAGATCTCCCAGACGCATCCAGGTGATGCCCAGGTTGAACAGATCGTCGAGCTGACGGTCCTTCCGAGTCGTCAGGGTCGTAAACTCCTCGCTCGCCTGTTGGTAATACTGCTCCGCTTGGAGCAGCTTGCTTTGCTTGGCATGCAACATCCCGAGTTCCGTCAGTCCCTTGGCCCGGTCTCGCATTAGGCCCGTGTTTTCCGGCTCTTTTTTCAGCAGCTCGGCGCGGCGCTTATCGGCGGCCTCGTAATGGGCGAGCGCTTGTGGCAACTCTTGCTTCAAGTCCCACAGCAGCCCGACGTTCATCTCCGAATTGGCGAGCAGTTGTTCGGATTCGATATTGTCAGGCTCAAGCTCAACCAGTTGCCTGCGGAGCGCGAGAGCTTCCAGGAGCGGCCCAGAGGCCGCCTTGAGATCTCGTTGGTTAAAGTACAGTCGCCCAATTTCTGTTTTGACTTTGGAAAGATTCGTCAGCACCTTGACGTTTTTGGCGTCCTTGTCGTGCATTTTTTCCATCGCCTCGTTGGCCTCGGTCATTAGGCGCAGTCCCTCCTTGCGATCGCCGAGTTGCACTTTTACCATGCCCATTTGTGATTTTACGAGTGCAATGTTCTCCGGCAGGCGTTTGCTCTTTTCAAGCTTGGGAAGCAACTTCTCATAGGAAGCCTGGGCTTTCGCATAGATTTTCGCTTTGATGGGCTGCATTCCCGGCTGTTCCAGCAATGTCTCTTCGTTAATGCCGACCAGGAGGTCTTCGACCATGTTCATAGAATCGTTTAGGGCTTCCGTCGCCTCTTCCTTCGCGGCAATCGCCTGGCTCAGACCAATCCACAAGCTGATAATCGCCACCACCGCCGCCACGCTTACTGCCGCAATCGACCCGGCAACGACCGGGTTTCGCCGGCACCAACGGACGAACTTCTCGGTCCGCGTGGCGGGGCGGGCGAGGATCGGGCGGTCTTCGAGGAATCGCTGCAGCTCTTCCGCCAGCTCGCCGGCGGTTTGGTAGCGGCGGGCGGGGAACTTTTCCAGGCACTTGAGGCAGATGGTTTCGACGTCGCGCGGGATCGCCGGGTTCAGCCGCCGCGGTGAGACCGGGTCGACGGTCATCACTTGTTGCAGCGTCTCACCCAGCGTGGCGGCTGTGAAGGGAGGTCGGCCGACGAGCGTTTCGTAAAGCGTGGCCCCGAGCGAGTACACGTCGCTCCATTTCCCCATCTCGTCATGCTTGCCGCGGGCCTGCTCCGGCGGCATGTAGCTCGGCGTGCCGAGCACCGTCCCCGTTGCGGTGAGTTGCGAGTTCTCCTGGGCGTTGGTCGCCAGGCCGAAGTCCGTGATCTTCGGCTCTTCGTACTTGTCCAGCAGGATGTTCTGCGGCTTGAGGTCGCGATGGAGGATGCCGGCCTTGTGGGCGTAGTCGACGGCGAGAGCCAGCTTGCGAATGATGATGGCTGCTCGCTGCGGCTGGAGCGGCCGCTCGCTGATGAGCTTGTGCAAGCTTTGCCCCTCGACGTACTCCATCGTGAAGAACGGCGAGCCGGCGTGCTCACCGACGTCGTAGACGCCGACGATGTTGGGGTGCTCCAAATGCGCGGCGGCCCGAGCCTCCACCATAAAACGCGCCACCTCCTGCTCTTCCGCGAGCTGCCCCACCTTGATCAACTTCAGGGCCACAATCCGCTTCAGCCGCCGCGACCGGGCTTTGAGCACCAGGCCCATGCCTCCATGTCCGATCTTGTCGAGGATGTCGTACTCGCCGACTCGATCAAACGGCAGGCCCGCTACCGACGGCCCGACGGGAGGCATGTTGGCGATCGTGGCGCCTGCGTCACCGGCCGGAATCTCGCGGGCCATCGTGGCGTAGATATCAGCCGGCGGCGTGTCGCCCGGTGTAGTCCCGGCTGGCGAGGAAGGCGAGATCGTCTCCATCGCTTCCGGCGATAGCGGGCGCGGAGGCGCAAGCGTGCCGAGCTCGTCGGCCGTGCCTGGTCCATCGGGTTGGTCGCGCCGGTCCGCCATGGTCATCGGTCACTCCGCGGAGCTGCGGTACAGCCCCTGTGTTTCAATATACTTCTCGACAGGCCGAGGAGTGCGATACCGCAAGCTCCGCCCTTCACTCGCCCGCTGCCGCAGGTCCGTGCTGCTCAGCTCGATGAGCGGCATCTCCACCTGGCTGGCCTTCATGGTTTCCAATCTGGCCGCCGAAACAAGGCTCGTCAGCGGAGCGAAGTCAGGCTCAAGTGTGCCTGCCCGCCGCACCACGACGGGGATGGCAAGCGCCAGGATCTCCGCCGGCGCGCGCCACGTTGGAAGGTCCCGCAGTGAATCGGCCCCCATTAACAAGAATAGCTCCGCTTGCGGTTCTTGCGCGGAAATGGCGCGGAGCGTCTCCACCGTATAGCTCACTCCTCCGCGGTCAATCTCCAAAGGCGACACCCGGAAGCACTCATTCCCCGACGTCGCCAATTCCAGCATCTCCACCCGCGCCTTCGCTGGAGCCAGCTCAAGCCCCAGTTTGTGAGGCGGAGCGGCAGCGGGCAGGAACCACACCTCGCTGAGCCGGCACTGTTCGCGGCAGCTCTCGGCCAGAAGCAAATGGCCGTAATGCACGGGGTCAAACGAACCGCCGAAGATGCCGAGTCGCATGGAGGGTGGTGAGGCCATAAGGGCCATTCTACCACTTAGGGCCGTGTCCGTTCCGCCAGGCGAATCTGCCCTTGCAGCGTCTCGGTTCCGCGGATGATGTAGAACACGACCGGCTCTTCCTTGGAGATTTCTTCTCGCTCCAGGATGTAGGCGATGTTCTCCAGGGAAGTGGTTTCCCAGATGTGCATTCCTACGAGCACGTCGCCGGTACGAATTCCCTGCTGCCAGGCCGGGCTGCTCTTGCGGACATCCAGCACCCGCAGTCCGCCGTGGTAGCGGGAATTGAGCTGCTTGAAATCGAGGTCATTCATCGGCGAGAGCTTGATCCCCAGCGTCCCCCACACCCGTTCGTTCAGGCCAGGCTTGCTTGGCCGAGTGCTGGAAACCATTGCCAGCTTGCCGGTGATGGGAGAGTCTTTCCGCACCGCGGTAATTTCCAGCTCTTCGCCCGCACGCTGGCCGAGGAAGGCCAGCTCAATGTCCAGAGCCCGCTCAATCTTCCGTCCCTTGACTTCGGTGACAATGTCTCCCGCTTGCAGGCCGGCTTTGTCCGCGGGGCTGTCCTTCTTGACGCTGCTCACGGCGAAGGCCCGTCGGTCCGGCTCGACGATGGACTTGCCGACGATGCCGTGCGAGCTTTGTTCCAGCTTCTCGGTGCTCATCAGCCGGGCGGCCACTTCCAGGGCGTCATCAATCGGAATGGCAAAACCGATGCCCTGGGCGCCGACACGCACGGCAACGTTGATGGCGATCGTCTCGCCATCGATATTGATCAGCGGCCCGCCGGAGTTGCCGGGATTGATCGCGGCATCGGTCTGGATCAAGTTGAAGTACTTCTGGTCGTCGCTGACTTGCACCGTGCGGGTGAGGGCGCTGATGTGGCCGGTGGTCGTCGTATGCGGATAGCCATAGGCGTTGCCGATGGCTATCACATCCTCTCCAACCATCAGGTCGCATGAGGTGCCAAACTTGATGGGCCGCAGCTCTTCTTTCACATCGACTTTGATGACGGCCAGGTCCGTCTTCGGGTCATGGGCAATCAGCTTGGCAACCACCTCCCGTTCGTCGTGGAGCGAAACCTGGATTTGGGTTACGCCTTCCACGACGTGATAGTTGGTCACAATGTAGCCGCGGGGATCGATGATGATGCCCGTTCCCATGCCGTTGACTTGCTTGGCATCCTGCGACTCGCCGCGCACCGTCTTCCGTCCGTGGATGTTCACGATGGAGGGCCGAGCGTCGGCGACCGCCCGCACGATGGGGGAGCGGCGCAGCTCGCTGGCCTTCGCGGCTGGATAAGCGAGCACCGGCATCAGCGGCGACGCGGCCACCGCCGCGCACGCGAGAGACAGGCCGGAGAGCCAGCGGCGGGAGGCGGAGCGGAGGCGATGATCGGGCATGAGGGGCTCGTCAAGGCTGGGGCAGTCAGGCCTGCGGACCGCCATCCGGCCCCGCCAGTGCTGGCGCGGAGAAGTGGCGTGGGCGAGGAATCCACAAGGCTCATCGGCCCCGCCGAATTGACTGCTTGACGAGAGGGAGCGCCGCCCGCAGACTCGCTCTACCTTCACAGGGCCTGATAAACTTTGCGGGCTGGGAAGCGGAAAGATTGTCCGCGTTTGGGTTTGCGGCTGAGACTGGCGAGAAGATCCAGCGTCTACTTGGCCGGCTCGCCGGGAAGGAGCGCTGGTGTGGGCTCGCCGGTTGTCTCCGGCAGCATGTTCGGTGCTATCACCGACGGATCGACCGAGACCGGCAGTAGCGCCGGATACTGAGGCTGCGTCTCGAATACCGGGTGCGTCGGCAGCGGGTGATAGCGGGGAATCGGCGAAGCCACCGCGGGCGCAGGCACGGGCGGGGACAATGTTCCGCGGCGAAGAACGGGGCGATGTCCGGCGATTCCGCCATGGTCTGCAAAACAGCCATCCCCTTCTTGGCAAACCGGCCCACTGCTGCAGCAGCCCGCTAGCGCAGCCAGCATCAGGCCGCTGATGAGGCGGGATGCTAGCGTCGACGAGAGTCGCAGGGAAGGCATCGAGAATATCCTGACGTTGTGTCCTCATTATCGGCCCTCCCCCACCGCACACTTTACGCAGCCGGCAAATTCTGCCCGGCTTCTTCGTTTTGACTTTGTTTCTCCGGCCGCTTGGCCACTCCTTGAAGCAGTTGCAAGAGCAAGAACAAGACAATTGGCACCAATAAATAGAACGGCCAGGCCCGCCAGAGCGCCGACTCACGAAGCGGCAGTTGCAAGCCTTCGACGGCCGCCGCGATGAGCAGAGCCACAAACGTGACCGAGAGCATCAGGCAGCCGCCGACGGCCATAACCCCTTTGAACGACTGCTCCTCGGAGTGCTCTTCGCCAAAAAACTCCACCGCTCGCCCGCGTGCCAGGCTCCGATCCACGCTTTCGGCCACTTCCACGTCGCGGCAAGCTGCAAGCCAGGAAGACTCTTGCCGGCCAGGCCCGGCGAGATTTTGACTGACGATGTTCAGGGCCGCTCCGAATTCATTTTGCGATGGAAACTCTGACGTTGTGATTTCCGACGAGCCCCCACCAGACACCTTCAGCACCGCGGAAGGCGCCAATCCGCTGGATTGCGCAAGCACGGCGCGGCCGCGAGCGCCAATCATGGTGACTTGCAGTTTGTCGACGTGCTCCGCGGGCATTACCGTCCAGCGGGCGGCAAATGGCTGCTCGCCCGATAAATGGACGGAGAGGTTGTCCAGCGGAGGGAGCGTCTTGGAACGCGGCCCCAGTGGATCGACTGTTTCTCCGACCGCCGCTCCGGTCGCGCTCATCTTATGGATGGGTCCCAGGAACTCCCGCGCGAAAGATACATCGCGGGCGAGTTGCGCCAACACTTTCGGACGGCGGCGGCTAGTCATTTCTCGCTCGAACAGGATTTGCTCCACCGAGCCTATCAGGGAGGTCTCGCTACCGCGAACAAGATTTGCCATGGCTTCTAGGGCTGCCTGATTTCGTCCGAGAGCGAACGGCAGGATGATGCCTTTGCTGTCGCTGCGAATCATGTCGAGCTCAAACCCCACCAGCGCTTCGCAGCCGGGATGAATCACCACCAGTGGCACCGCTTCCTGCACGAGCTTGCGGAGCTGGTCGTTCCGCCGTTCGTCCGCCGCAAAACCGGTGGCGCGGGAGGGGTCGAGCCGGCCCCGGGCAACGATGACCACGTCCGCCACATTGCCGAGCAGCAGCGTCTCCCAGTCCTCGTCGAGCCGGGCGCTGGAAGCGAGCGACTGCACCTGTGACTTGAACTCGGCCGTGTCATAAGCCGCGACGAGCGCATGTTCCCCCTCGGCAATGGCCTCGCGGACCAAGGCCAGCGTTTCTTCGTCGCAGCCGAGGAGTGCTAACTTCATGGTCACAGTCGCCTGATGTGAAAACCGCCGTCGACGTGAATCCGCTCGCCGGTGCTGAAGGGAATATCTCCGCGCACGAGGGACGCCACGGCCGCGGCAACGTCTTCGGGTTTTCCCCAGCGGCGAATGGGGGTCAGGCCGGCGGCAATCAACTCGTCGTATTTCTGCTTGACCGGCTCGGTCATGTCGCTGGCGATGATGCCGGGACAGACCTCAAAGACGTGGATGTTGTGGGGGGCCAGACGTTCCGCGTAGAGCCAGGTCATCATCTGCAGGGCCGATTTGGCGATGCAGTAGTCCGCCCGATTCACGGATACTGCCAGTGCCGAAATGGAGGAGATATTCACAATCGTCCCCCGCTCCATCGCCTTTGCCTCGATCAGCCGCAGCATTTCGTTAGCCGCGGCTTGAGCCAGAAAGAACGGCCCCTTCAGATTCGTGGCAAGAACTTCATCCCACCCTTCCTCGGTGGCATCCAAAATGTCCCGCCGTCCTGGCGAAGTGATCCCCGCGTTGTTCACCAGCACGTCCAGCCGCCCGAATTTCGCCAGCGTTTCCTGCAGCAGTCGCTGGCGGTCCGCCCCATTCCCCACATCCGCTTGAACGGCCACTGCCGACCCGCCCCCCGCCTCAATCTCGCCAGCCACCTGCTTTCCCTTCTCGCGGCTGCGGAGATAGTTCACCACGACCGCGTAGCCTTCCTCTGCCAGACGCAGCGCGATTGCCCGACCGATGCCACGGGAGGCACCGGTGACGAGAGCAGCGGGTTTGACGAAATGCGAGGTCATGGCTGGTGATTAGGAAACGATAAGGGATGATAAGTCGGTTGATTCATTGATTCACTCGTATGCACGGCTCTCCATAAGTCGATTTTTTTAAAGGACTTAAGTACGATAGGTAAGTGATTCGGCGAGGTTCTTGATTCTTCCCTAATCGGGTGGTTTTATAATTGTTTAATTGTGTTCGGAGTCGGGAGTCATTGGCGTCAAATGTCTGTCCATTGGCATCAGTCGCCGACGCCAAAGACCCCCGCCCCCCTGCTGTTCCATTGGTTGGGATGGTCATATTTTAGCAGTCCCCCAGTGTGATAGGTCGGAAGCCGACGAACCTCCTCGGCGCGCGGTTTCCCCGCGGCTGTTCGGAATGACACAATTGTATACATATCGGTTGGCACCGTCAATGACTTCCCGATGAATTTTTGCTAAGTTTCTTGGGGCTCCCAGCCCCTCCAAATACTCCCTTTCATCGCCCCATGACCACCCGCCTCGCCACCGTTACCCCCGTTGCCGAATCAGCCGCCGCCGGCAAGGTCGCGGAGATATTTGCCGATATCAAGCGGACCAAGAACATCGACTTCGTCCCCAACCTCTGGCGAGTCCTGGCGACCAGCCCGGATCAGCTCGAGATCATCTGGACCCGGCTCAAGGCGCTGATGCACCCCGAAGCCGCCGGGCGAATCAGCCCGCTGGATGCGAGGACGCGGGAGATCATTGCCCTGGCCGTCTCCGCCACCAACGGCTGCCGGTATTGCGTCAATTCGCACACGGCGGCGCTGAAGAAGCAGGGTGTGGATGACGGGGCACTGGGGGAAATCCTGGGGATCGTGGCCCTCTTCAATTCCACCAACGCCCTGGCGGACGGCTACCAGGTGGAACCGGATATTTTGCCGTAGCGGTGCATCGGGGTCGGGAAGGGTTTTCGCGGAGGAAACGGCTGGATCAGGTAAACAACGCTGACCGCGAAAACTCTTCCCGACCCCTTGGAGGTTGCGTCAGGCCACGCGAACGGGGTCAGGAGGAGTTTTCGCGGCGATGTTTTCCCGTGAGTTAGGATTGGCAGTCGCGAAAACACCTCCCGACCCCTTTTCGCTAAACTCAACCATATGTCCAACCCGCTCCTGCGACCGAACGACCCTCGGTTCACCAAGCCGAACCCGCTTGATGCGGAAGGGAAGAACTTGTTTTCCGAGGGGAATGAGGTCGTTGCCGCCAAAGCGGTTAATGAGGATGGCTCTACCGCTGCGGACGAAAACGTCTACAGCGGCTCCGCGGAAAGCACGCCGTATCGGCCGCGCTATGAAGTGAGCCAGCGACATCGCGGCACGCTGCTGATGGTGCTGGCGTGTACGGGCCTGGTTTGCTCCCTTTGCGGAGTGAGCTCTCTGGCCGGTTGGTGGGTACTGGGCTGGGTCCCGTCGTTCCTGGCAATAGTCCCCGCGGGCTGCGCTGTGGGGCTCGGCTGGCAGGATTTGCGGGCGATGCGCATGGGGGCGATGGACCCCCAGGGGCAGAACCTGACGCAAATGGCGTTCTGGATTGGAGCGCTAGGGGGCTTCGCCTCCCTGGCGATGGATGCCACGGTTCTGTTTTTCGTCATCAACTTTCTGATGGAGCTTGTTTAACGCGACGAGAAATCCCCCGTTCGCTAGAATTTGGAGATGGACGCGCACCCCAAACGCCGCTGGTATCAGTTCGGCTTCTCCATCCGCGATCTGCTGCTAGTGACAGTGATTGTGGCCCTGGCGGTGGGCTGGTGGCTGGAACGAAAGCGGGCCGAGCGCTTCGCGATTCAAGCCCAGGAGGCAGCCAAGGAAGCTGAGTCTTCCCTGGCGCTGTCGGAGGCACTCACGCAACAACTTCAAAACAAGAATCCCGCCGCCAGCATCCAAATCAATGTTCGTGGCCGCGGTTCAACCACCAGCACTGGATACGGGGCGCCTGTTCCCCAGACGCCGGCCCCAAAGCAGCCTGGTCGGTAGGTAATTCAGTACACTGGAGCTACCTCCATGAAGTACAGCCTGCGGAGCCTGATGTGGGCTGTTGGACTGGGGCCGCCATTGCTGGCAGGACTCTTTTTTTTGGTAATGCAGACGCTCATGTGGGAACCTTGGGCGATCCTCGCCGGTTGGCTCATCATCTTCTGCCTCATCGTGGCGTATTCAGAACGGGCTTCAGCGAAGGCATTAAAGGGGCCGTTGTGCTCGTTTTGCAGAAGATGGCAAGTAGAAATAGGCGATATGGCGGAAGCCGGTACACGTGGAATCTTTATTTGCTACCCGTGCGCAAGCCGTTGCAAAGAGCTTATCGAAAGGGAGTGTCACAAACGTGGACGGGATCCTGTAAATCACGAATGGCCCGAAGACGACTTGCCCACTTCTCAGGCACCCGCCCCATAGGTGCCTAGCGACTAGGCATTTTGTCCAAACAGTATCACTATCCCCTGCCGCAGACCCTTTACGACAACGCTATTCAGCGGGAGAATAATGGCAAATACCCCCGTTTTCCTCACTTGCCTCCTTGTCGCCCTGTTTGCTATGGATAGCTGCGGTCTTTTCGGTAGCGCAGGTCCCTAGAAAAAGGTTGGTCGATGTCTGATACGAAAACGCTGGCTCAGGCCGAAGCACCTCCCACGGAACCCTATGTTGTTCAGGTCCATGACATCGACCCAGCTGAGACGCAGGAGTGGCTGGAGTCGCTGGAATATGTCCTGAAAACCAAGGGGACGGAGCGGGCCAAGTATCTGCTCTCCGTGCTGGAAAGCGAGGCCACCGAGAAGGGGGTCGAGCTCCCGCATCCGCTCAACACCCCGTACATCAATACCATCCCGCATTCCGCTCAGGCGCGCTACCCCGGCAACCGCGAAATCGAGCGGCGGATTAAGAGCATCGTTCGCTGGAACGCGATGGCGATGGTCCATCGGGCCAACAAGAAGGATGACGGCCTAGGCGGACACATCTCGACTTACGCCTCCGCCGCCACCCTGTACGAAGTCGGCTTCAATCACTTCTTCCGCGGCCGGGGCGAAAGCGGCTACGAGGGAGATCAGATTTACATCCAGGGGCACGCTTCGCCCGGCATTTACTCACGGGCTTTCCTGGAAGGCCGGCTGACGGAAAAGCACCTCGATAATTTCCGCCGCGAATTGCAGCCGCACGGCGGCCTGTCGTCGTATCCGCATCCTTGGCTGATGCCGACGTTTTGGGAATTCCCCACGGTTTCGATGGGCCTGGGCCCCATCATGGCCATCTATCAGGCCCGCTTCAATCTCTACTTGCAGGACCGGGGCATCAGCGACACCAGCCAGAAGAAGGTCTGGGCGTTTCTCGGCGACGGCGAATGCGACGAGCCGGAGTCACTCGGCGCGATCACGCTGGCGGGCCGCGAAAAGCTCGACAATCTGATTTTCGTCGTCAATTGCAACCTGCAGCGGCTGGACGGGCCGGTGCGCGGCAATGGCAAGATCATCCAGGAGCTGGAAGGGCTGTTCCGCGGGGCCGGCTGGAACGTGATCAAAGTCATTTGGGGGGACGACTGGGATCAGCTTCTGGAGCGAGACGAAACGGGCCTGCTCGCCAAGCGGATGGAAGAGGTGGTCGATGGCGAGTACCAGAAATACACGGTCATGCCGGGCTCCTACGTCCGCGAGAACTTTTTTGGCAAATATCCCGAGCTGCTCAAGCTCGTGGAAAGCTACTCGGACGAAAAGCTAGTGAAGCTCCGTCGCGGCGGCCACGACCCCGAAAAGGTCTACACCGCCTACAAAGCGGCCATCGAGCACAAGGGGCAGCCGACGGTCATCCTGGCCAAGACGATCAAGGGCTATGGCCTGGGCGAAGCGGGCGAAGGGAAGAACGTCGCCCACAATAACAAGAAGCTCAACGAGCAGGAGCTGGTCGAGTTCCGCACCCGCTTCGGCATTCCGATTTCCGACGAGCAAATCGCCAAAACGCCGTTCTATCTGCCGCCGGCGGAAGGCACGGAGATGAAGTACCTCCGCGAGCGGCGGGCGACGCTCGGCGGCCCCGTCCCCAGCCGGCCCAAGGAACATCCCCGCACCGAAGTGCCGCGGCTGGATGCCTATAAGCCGTTTTTAGGCGGCAGCGAAGGGAAGGAGATGTCCACCACGATGGGCTTCGTCCGCCTTTTGCAACGCCTCTGCCGCGACAAGAAAATCGGCAAGTATGTCGTGCCGATTGTGCCCGACGAATCGCGGACCTTTGGCATGGAGGGGATGTTCTCCGAAATCGGCATCTATTCCCACATCGGCCAGCTCTACGAACCGGTCGATTCGCACCTGCTGGCAAAATACAAGGAAGAAAAGGACGGGCAGATTCTGGAAGAAGGGATCACCGAAGCGGGGAGCATGTCCAGCTTCAACGCCGCGGGGACCGCTTACTCCTCGCACGGCGTGAACATGATGCCGTTTTACATCTACTATTCGATGTTCGGCTTCCAGCGGGTTGGCGATCTGATTTGGGCCGCGGCGGACATGCGGGCTAAGGGGTTCCTCATCGGCGGCACCGCGGGGCGGACGACGCTCAACGGCGAAGGACTACAGCATCAGGACGGCCACAGCCTGCTCAACGCCATCGCCTTCCCCACCGTACGGGCTTACGACCCGGCCTATGTTTATGAGCTGGCCGTCATCATCCTCGATGGCATGAAGCGGCTCTACGAGGACGGCGAAACCGCCATGTACTACCTGATGGCCGGCAATGAAAACTATGTCCATCCGGAAATGCCCGCCGGCGTGGAAGACGGGATCATCCGCGGCATGTACAAGGTGGCAACGAAAGAAGGCGGCCAGGCGAAGCATAAGGTCAACCTCTTCGGCAGCGGGGCCATCCTGCGCCACACGCTCGCTGCGGCGGATCTGCTCGCCGAGAAATACGGCATCAGCAGCAACGTCTGGAGCGTCACCAGTTACACGCAGCTCCGGCGGGATTGTCACACCTGCGAGCGCTGGAACATGTTCCATCCCGCTGACAAGCCCCGGAAGAGCTACGTGGAAAAAACGCTGGAGGGCGAGAAGGGCCTGTTCATCGCGGCCAGTGACTACGTTCGGGCGTTGCCGGAACAGATTTCCCGCTGGGTCCCTGGCGAACTGTTTGCCCTCGGCACCGACGGCATGGGCCGCAGTGAAACCCGCGAGACTTTACGCCGCCACTTCGAGGTGGACGCCCAGTGCATCGCCTATGCCACGCTGTACCGGCTGTTCAAGCGAGGCGAACTCGACGCCGCCATCGTGACGAAAGCAATTAAGGACCTGGGCATCGACCCGGAAAAAGCCGACCCCTATTTTGCATGACCTACTCGTTCCCAAGCTCCGCTTGGGAACGCACGTTTGGAAGCTCCGCTTCCTGGATACATCGAAGCAGAGCTTCGTGACTTGTGTTCCCAAGCGGAGCTTGGGAACAAGGACTAACACCCACGAACAACCATGCCCACAGAAGTCACACTTCCCAACCTTGGCGACGGCATCGATTCCGGCGATATCCTGGACGTCCTCGTGAAAGCGGGGGACCAGGTCGCCAAGGATCAGGGAATCATCGAAATCGAAACCGGCAAGGCCACGCTGCAGGTCCCATCCACCTTTGCCGGCAAGGTGACCAAGGTCCACGTCGCCGCCGGCCAAACGGTCAAGCCCGGCGAGGTCCTGCTGACGCTTGAAGCGGCGGCGAAGGAAGCGGTCGCCAAAGCCCCGGCTGCTCCGGCCGCGCCCGCGGCAAAGGCGGCCCCTGCTGCCGCTCCCCCCGCTGCTCCAGCGGCGAAGGCATCGCCCAAACCGGCCCCCACAAAGCCCGCTGACGCCAAGCCAGCAGAGCCCCCGCCCGAACCTGCACCCGTGGCCACGGCAACTCCAGCCGACCCCGTCGCCGAACCGACCGAAAGCGGCGGCGAGATTGCGGCCGGCCCCGCTGTCCGGCGATTCGCTCGCGAAGTCGGCGTGGACCTGAATCGCGTCACCGGCAGCGGGCCCGGCGGACGCATCAGTCGAGAGGATGTATTGACGGTCGTCCGCCAGTCGAGCCAGGCGGCCGGCGCGAACGGCGCGGGCAAGGCCTCCCAGCGGGACAACTGGGGACCGATTCATGCCGAGAAGATGACCAAAATGCGCAAGGTCATTGCGGCCAAGATGGCGGAGTCCGGCACCACCGTCCCGCGTGTCACCAATTTCGACGACGCCGACGTGACCGAGCTCGAAAAAATCCGCCTGACGAGCAAGGAAGATTACGCCAAGAAGGGGATCAAGCTCACCAGCCTGCCGTTCGTGGTCAAAGCCGTGGCGATGGCCCTCCGCTCGCACCCCACGATTAACGCCTCGCTCGATCTCGAAAGCGAGCAGATTATCTACAAGGACTACGTCAACATCGGCATCGCCGTGGATACCGACCGGGGCCTCGTCGTCCCCAGCCTCCGGAACGCCGACGAACTCAGCATCTCGGACATTGCCCGCGGCCTGGCCACCATTTCCGAGAACATGCGGGAGGGGCGGATCAACCCCGCCGACCTCGCCGGCAGCACCTTCAGCATCAGCAACCTGGGGGCCATCGGCGGCACCTACAGCACGCCGATCATCAACACCCCCGAAGTCGCCATCCTTCTCGTCGGCCGCTCGCGGAAAATGCCGGTCGTCGTCGATGACCAAGTGCAAATCCGCCTGATGATGCCGCTGAGCTTGTCCTACGACCATCGGCTCGTCGATGGCGGCGCGGCAGCCCGGTTTCTAAACGACGTGATTGATTATCTGAAAGCACCGGGACGGCTGCTGCTCGCGCCGTAGTTTGTAGTAACCCGCTTCAGAGGGTTATTTACAGATACGGCATTGCCAGCCGTGCAATGCCGTCACGCAGGCGGACGGGAATCGAGCGGCTGTCGACTTCTTCCAGGCTCGTCTGGTGGGAAACGCTGATACGTTGGCGAACGATCTCAATGAGTTGCGCGGCCAGTCGGCGATCGTAGCATTCCACGTTGAATTCAAAGTTCAAACGGAGGCTTCGCGCGTCCCAGTTCGCGCTGCCGATGAAGCTCCAGACGTCGTCGACTACCATCAGCTTCGTGTGGTCGAAAGGCGGCGGAGATAGCCAGACCTTGCACCCCCGCTGCAGCATCTGCCAAAGCTGGGCCGTGCAGGCCCACTGCACCAGCCGCAGGTTGCCTTTCTGCGGCACGATGACGTTCACGTCCACGCCGCGCATGGCCGCCACATTGAGGGCTGTAATCAGCGCCTGGTCTGGTAGAAAATAGGGCGTGATGATGTGCAGCGACCTGCTGGCGCAGCCGATGGCGCCGAGGATGGTCAGGCGGATTTTGTCGTACTCCACGTCCGGCCCATCCTCAATGCCGCGGGCCAGGCAGGTGCCGATTTGTTCCACGGCAGGGAACCAGGCATCGCCGGCCAGGCGTTCATCCGTGCAGAATTCCCAGTCGTCGGCAAATGTCTCTTGCATGTGCGTGACGACCGGGCCTTCCACCTTGAAATGCAGGTCGTGCAGTGGGTGCTTGCCGGGGTTGCTCTCGCAGCATCCCTGGCGGATGTTCATGCCCCCGGTGAAGCCGACGCGGCCATCGACGACCATGATCTTGCGGTGGTTCCGCAGGTTGGTGTAGTGAAACTTCCAGGGAATGAGCGTGGGAAGGAAGGTATCGAACGGGATGCCCGCCCCGCGGAGATGCCCCTTCACCGAAGGCCAGGTGTAGCGGGTCCCCACGTCGTCAATCAGCACTCGCACCTCCACGCCGCGGTCCTTGGCGCGGCCCAGGGCGTGGACAAACTTTCGCCCCGCTTCGTCGTTATCGAAGATATAGGTTTGCAAGCTGACGGACTTGTTGGCCTCGTCGATGGCGGAGAGCATCGCTGCATAGGCTTCGTCTCCCTTGGCCAACGGAGTCAGGCGGTTGCCGTCGAGGAGTGGGACCTTGGAGGCCTGGTCCACAAACTGCACCAGCCGCTGGAGGCCGCGATAATCGGGGCCAAGCTGACGGTGCAAGTCTTCGTCGGTGCAGTACTCCAGCGGTGGCGAGGCGGGCTTTTGCTGATACTTCCTCAGGCGGCGGGCCTTGCGATGAATTCGGTTGACGCCGAACGCGAAGTACAGGAACGCCCCGATAATCGGCGTTAGCCAGATGATGCCCACCCAGCCCAGGGCACTGCGGTTGTCCCGCTTGGTGAGGACGACATGGCACGACGCGCCGATGGCCAGCCCCGTGTTGAGGACGGCGAACAGGTAGGGCCAGAGGGTGAAGAAGATTTCGGGGAGCAGGTCGTCCATGAGTAGGTCCGGGGTAGAGTGCTCACTGATTCTAGTCGGAGGCACCCCAGGAATTGCACTCCACTCTCGTCCTGATAGGAATTTGGTGAGGGGCATGTTCTAATGCCAAAGTCCCATCCCATCCCGGCCGTTCCTGGAGGCGCTCTCATGCTTCGCCGTTGTCCCTTGCTGCTGGCGTTCCTTGGCGCGATTGCCATTCTGCTCCCTTCCGCCAGCGCTGCTGACATTCAGCGGCAATTGTGGGTGACGAATGCCTTTGGGGACGATGTGCATGTGTTCGAGGTGGGAACCTGGAAGCTGCTGAAGACGATCAAAGTGGGGCCCAACCCGCACGGCATTTCCGCGACGGCGGATGGAAAGACCGTGCATATTGCCCTGGAGAATTTCGGCGGCAAGGAGGGGGAGTTGCTGTGGCTGGATGCTGCCACCGGCGACATCAAGGGGCGGGTGAAGGTCGGCCCCAAGCCGAACGAAAATGAATGCACGCCGGATGGCAAGTGGATCTACGTCCCCTGCGAGGATGGCCAATATTGGGTCGTGGACGGCGAACATAAGAAGGTAGCCGCCAAAGTCGACACCGGCGGTCGGCCCCACAACACCACGGTCAGCCCCGACGGCAAGCGGATGTACCTCTCGCCGATGGGTGCCCCCAAGAAAGTGACCATTGTGGACGTAGCCGCCGGCCACAAGGTGATCGGCGAAATCCCGTTTGACAACAGCGTCCGCCCGCCCGCGATTTCCAAGGATGAGAAGCTGTTCTTTCAGAATATCGACGGCCTGGTCGGCTTTCAGGTTGCCGATATCGCCAGCCGCAAGGTAATCAAGACGGTGGCGGAAAAGCCGGACGAGGACAAGAAGGACGTGCCAACACGCAGCCACGGGCTGTGCATGCGGCCCGACCAGAAGGAAGTCTGGTCCTGCAACGTGGAGCATGAGTCCCTGCACATTCACGAAGCGACAAGCGGCGAATATGAAGAAATCAAACGGCTGAAGATGCCCGGACGGATCTACTGGGTGACATTCACTCCCGACAGCAAATGGGGCTTTGTCAGCGTGCGGAGCAAACAGCAGGTGGCGGTGATTGATTGCCAGACCAAGGAAATCGTCAAGCTTCTGGATGCCGGCAAGGAGCCGAAGCGGACGCAGGTGATTGACGTTCCCCTTAATAGTCCGCTCACTCCGTGAGCGGAAATGCCTTATTCGCCAGCGACAAACAGCCAGAAACTATCCAAGGAGTCCAAAATGGGCGAAGAAAATCGAGGTTCTTCCGGCAGTGGCACGGTGATGATCGTGGTGGCCATTCTGGGCGGAATCCTGCTGCTTGGCTGTTGCGGCGGCGTGCTGGTGTTGGGTGCCGGGATGTTTTATGTAGGATCCGAGGTGCAGGACGCGCAAATGCAGCTTGAAGAAACAATCCGCAAGGAAGGCGAGGTTGTCCCAGAAATACAAGAATCCCTGGAGCCGCT
Organism: Pirellulaceae bacterium; assembly: GCA_051004015.1. Lineage (GTDB taxonomy): Bacteria > Planctomycetota > Planctomycetia > Pirellulales > Pirellulaceae > SXOA01. The sequence goes on from JBPCKT010000048.1 coordinate 68,216, forward strand.
AAGAGTAATGCCGGACGAGCCTCCGGCTCCGACGGAGCCGCGTGATGAAACGCCCGCCCCCGCACGAGAAGAGAACAAAGAGTAATTTAGACGGCATTTTGCTGAGGAGCCAAACATGGGCGAGGAAAATCGAAGTTCATCCGGCAGCGGCACGGTCCTCGTGGTCATCGGCATTGTGGCCGTCGTGCTGCTGATTCCCTGTTGTGGTCTGGTGGCTGGAGTGGGCCTTTTGATGTTTAGAGCCAGTGAAGCTCAGTCGGAGGCCATGAGAGCACAGGAGCAATCCGTGCTGGAAATTGAGAAAACCAGACAGGAAATGCAGAAAACGAAAGAGGAGTTCGAAAAGACCTTCGAGAAGACGCGGGAGGAGGTCGAGGGAATCAAATTTCCCGACGCACCTGGTTCGGAGATTCCGTCCGCTCCTGCGTTTCCCGATGCGAGTGAGAAAAAATAACGGCAGGGTGAAGCTGCTCGCGTTGCGCTACGCCGGCGGCGGCGGCTGTTTGACGAGGTTGCTGATCTGCTTGAATTCCGGCGTCCCGGCCACGTCGCACCACTCGAACAAAGCCGCTTCGACGGTGGTCAATGTCGCTCCCGCTGAATCCATCCGCTGCAGGGCCGTCTCGCAGTCCAACCAGCCACGGGCACCAACGGCATCGACGGCCAAGTAGACCCGAAAGCCCGCCGCCAGCAGGTCATGCACCGTCTGCTGCACGCAGACATGGGCCTCAATGCCGCAAACCAGGATGCGGTGAATTCCCTTCTGCCCCAACGCCTCAAACAGCTCGCCGCACTCCCCGCAGCTAAAGGCCATCTTCGCGGGAATCGGGCCGAGTTTGGCGGCGAGTTCGGGCGAAGTCGGCCCCAAGCCCTTGGGATACTGCTCGGTCGCCAGCACCTCCAGCCCCAGAATCTTCGCCCCATCTATCAGCCGGCCGATATTCCACACCAGCGGCACATGCCTGGGAATCAGCCGCACCAGCTTCTCCTGCATATCGACCACGAGCAGCGCGGTATCGCCACGGTTCATCAGTTCCGGACTGCGGGGGAGGCGGGAAGTCGGCATAGGGAAAGTGTAGAGTGCAAAGTGTAGAGTGCAAAGTGACGGGCAAAACAGGTACACTCTGCACTTTACACTCTACACTTTGCACTCCCCACTCCCCATGTCCTACTTCCTCGGCATCGACGTCGGCACTTCAGGCACCAAGACGCTGGTCATGGACGCAGCCGGCAAGATTCTGGCGGAAGCCACGCAGAATTATCCGCTGCATTCCCCCAAGCCGCTCTGGACCGAGCAGGACCCGGAAGACTGGTGGAAGGCGACCGTCGCCACGGTGCGAGCCGTCGTGAAAAAGGCAAAACTGAAGGCCGCTGATGTGAAAGCAATCGGCCTCTCCGGCCAGATGCATGGCTCGGTCTTTCTCGACAAAAAGAACCAGGTCATCCGCCCCGCTCTGCTCTGGAACGACCAGCGGACCGAGGCGGAATGTAAGGAAATTGAGCGCCGCGCCGGCGGCCGCGAGAAGCTCATCCAGCTGGTCGCCAATCCGGCGCTCCCAGGCTTTACTGCCCCCAAAATTCTCTGGCTGCGCAACAAAGAGCCGAAGAATTTCGACAAGCTCAAGAAGGTGCTGCTTCCCAAGGACGACATCCGCCGCCGGATGACCGGGGAATTCGCCACGGACGTCAGCGACGCCAGTGGCATGTTGCTCCTGGACGTGGCCCAGCGAACCTGGTCGAAGAAGCTGCTCTCCTCGCTGGAGCTGGATGAAGACCTGCTGGCAAAGTGCTACGAATCCGAGGAGGTCACCGGAAACCTGACGAAGGAAGCAGCCGCACAGCTCGGCCTTTCGACGAGTTGTGTCGTCGTCGGTGGAGCAGGCGACTGCGCGGCGAATGCGGTGGGAACTGGCGTCGTCAAAACCGGCGTGCTCTCCACTTCCATCGGCACCAGCGGCATCATGTTCGTCCATAGCGACGACATGCAGATCGACCCGCTGGGCCGGCTGCATACCTTTTGCCACGCCGTGCATGGCAAGTGGCACATGATGGGGGTCAGTCTCACCGGCGGCGGGGCCCTCCAGTGGTTCACCGAAAAAATCTGCCGCGAGCTGTTCGCCAAGAATAAGAAGGGCTCGTTCAAAGCCCTCACGAAGGAAGCCGCCGCCGTCCCCACGGGAAGCGAAGGGCTCTTCTTCCTCCCGTACCTTGCCGGCGAGCGGACCCCACACGCCGACGCTCATGCCCGTGGCTGTTTCATCGGCCTGACGCTCAAGCACGCCCGCGGACACCTCGCCCGCTCCGTGATGGAGGGGGTCGGCTACGCCATGCGGGACAGCCTGGCGATCATCCAGTCGCTCGGCGTCCCCGTACAAGAAATCCGGGCCTCCGGCGGCGGTTCCAAATCGCCGCTGTGGCGGCAAATCCAGGCGGATGTTTTTGGCCAGGACGTCGTCACCATCAACGCCGAACAAGGCCCCGCCTACGGCGTCGCACTCTTGGCCGCGGTTGGAGCAGGTGCCTTTGACAACATTGAGCAGGCCTGCGAGGCAACCATCTTCCCCGTCAAGACAACGCCGCTCGATAAGACTGCCGCTAAGTTCTACGATCGCGGCTTTCCCCTCTACCAGCAGCTCTACCGGTCGCTGAAGAAGGATTTTGAGGCCATTTCCGGTCTTGAGGGTTAGGCGAAGTAACGGGGTCGGGAGGGGTTTTCGCCGCGAAAACTCCTCCCGACCCCTTCCCGCCGAAACCTATGTTTACGCATGCTCCCCGCGCTGTCATTGTCTCGCTTCGTCCCCGCCCGAATCATCACCCTGGCCACGCTGCGCGAGGAGCCGAATCTCAAGGGGCACATCCCCGCCCTCGACGCCATCCGCGGCCTGGCCATTCTGCTCGTCACCAGCTACCGCTTCTGGGAACGGCCGGTGGGAGAGACTGTGCCGAGCGACGCACTCTCGCATTTCTTCAGCCTGGGTTTTCGCGGCGTCGATTTGTTCTTTATCCTCTCTGGGTTTTTGATTACCGGCATCCTGTTTGATGCGAAGCAGAAGCCGCATTACTTCCGCAACTTTTACATGCGGCGGACGCTGCGGATCTTTCCGCTGTACTACGCAGTCCTGGCCGTCACGCTCCTTATTCTGCCGCTCGCCGGCTGGAGCACGGCAAGACTATTTCCAGAGGCGCATCAGGACCAGGCCTGGCTCTGGCTCTACGGCGCCAACGTGCTGCAATCGCTCCGCGGCGAGTGGTGCCTGGGTTCATTCAATCACTTCTGGTCGCTGGCGGTGGAAGAGCACTTCTATCTCTTCTGGCCGCTGGTCATCTACGTTTGCTCGCGGCGCACCGCGATGATTGCCTGCGGCAGCGTGGTGGGCATCGCGGCAGTTGTTCGCACGCTCTGGCTGCTCGGCGGCGGCAACGATGTGGCGGCGGAGACCTTCACGCTGCTGCGCATGGACGCGCTCGCCATGGGAGGCCTGCTGGCTCTGGCCATTCGAGGTCCAGGAGGAGTGAAAGCTCTCTACCCTTGGGCGTTTGGCGCAGTCATCTTTCTCGCGGCGCTGCTGCTTCCCATCTCGCTGCTCCATAAACGGCTGCTGGCCATACCGGAGCTGCTCTTTGCCGCCTTTTTCGCCGGGGTGATTCTGCTCGCTCTAGCCGCTTCGAAAGAAGGCCTGTGGGGCAAGCTGTGGAACTCGCGGCTGCTCCGCTTCTTCGGCAAATACAGCTACGGGATGTATGTCTTTCAGAACCTGCTCATTCCTGTCGTCGCGTCCTGGCTCAGCGTGGAGATCCTCCAAGAGCAACTGGGCAACCAGATCCTGGCAAGGCTCGCTTACCTCACGCTGATGACCGCCCTCACCATCGCCGCCGCCATGCTCAGTTGGCACCTCTTTGAGAAGCACGTGCTCAAGCTAAAGAGCTGGTTCGAATAGTACTCCTCACGCTCCGCGTGAGAATTCATCTCGCGGAGCGAGGTGTGTAATTTCCCTACTTCGGAAGATGGCTGCGGAGCGCGGGAATGATCTCGCGCGGCACGAATCGGGCGAGCATCTCGTCACTGGCCAGCGCGGCAATTTGCTTGATCAGCGTGCTACTGACGTGGGCGAATTCCTCGTCCGCCATCAGGAATACCGTCTCAATGCCCGGGTCGAGGTGCCGGTTGGCCATCATCATCGTGAACTCCCCCGCCAGGTCGGTCAGCGGGCGCACCCCGCGAATCATCACCCGCGCGCCACAGTCCCGTACAAACTGGACCGCCAGGCCGGAAAAAACCCGCACCTCCACATTTTTGAACTGCGAGGTGGCCCTCGTCACCAGGTCCAGTTTCTCCTCGGGGGAGAACAGAGCGGACTTCTCCACGTTGAGGCCGATGCCGACATACAGTTTGTCGACGAGGCGGGAGCTCCGCTGAATGACGTTGAGGTGACCCAGCGTGATCGGATCAAACGAGCCGGTATAGACGGCGATGCGGGAATCGGACTGGGTCATGGCGGGCTCGTCGCGAGGGCCAAAAACGGCTTATGAAGAGCTTGCCAGTATCCCGCGCCGCACGCGGAGTGTACAGCGATTTCCTTCGTCGGGCAGGCGGCAATCACCTTGACTTCCAAGCACTTTCATCCTTTTTCCATTCGAGATTTGTCCGCTGGAACACCTGCCAGGCTTTTTTGGGATCCTTCGATGGATCAGCCCCATTCCGCTGGTGGAAGATGACATATTTCCCATCCGCCAGCGGCTCGCGGGCGACGGCCCAGCGATGGCCGCTTTGCAACTCCCGGTAGTAAAGGAAATGGGCGTCCGGCTTGGGAAGCAGCGTCGGCTCCTCCTGTTGCAGGGTGACGATCCGCCGTTCTCCCTGAACCACGTAGTCCGCCATCGCCAGGCCGCCGAAGAAATAGTGCCGCCCCCGCGGCCCAGAAAGCACCCACCCCTGATGCTCCAGGTTACCGACAACGACTGGCTCGCCTTCATCGGCGTCCGGCTCGACTGCCCGGGGAATGGCGGCTCGTGCAGCGGCTGGCTTCCTTTTGGTTAAAGGCAGAGCCTCTTGGCCCACAACGACTTGTCCGGCAAGCAAAGTCAAGACGAGCGACAAAAAGAGCATTCTCAGCGACATGACATTTGTCTCCAGCCGCGGTACACCGTATCTCCACCTTAATTGAGGCATCCCCCTGCTTCAAGCAATCCGCCTCTTGCTGCCACGCCGTGGATTACGCTACTCTTGACCCTGCCCTCTGCCCCCTGACCTCTTCCTGCCAACTCCTCCCATGCTCGGTCTTTACGAAAAGGTCCAATCCGCCGCCGCCAAAATCCGCTCGGTGTGGAAGCGCCCGCCCCACGCCGGCATCATCCTGGGGACTGGCCTGGGGAACCTGGTGCAACAAATCCAGGTGGAAGCGTCGCTCGACTATGAGGAAATCCCGAACTTCCTCCGCCCCACCGCCACCAGCCACCGCGGCCGGCTGGTTTGCGGCATGCTCGGCGGCCTGCCGGTGATGGCGATGGAAGGCCGCTTCCACATGTACGAAGGATATCCGCTGGATCAGATCACGCTCCCCGTCCGCGTCATGCGAGAGCTCGGGGCAAAACTGCTCGTCGTCAGCAACGCCTGCGGCGGCATGAATCCCTATTACCGCGGCGGAGACATCATGCTCATCGAGGACCACATCAACCTGATGGGGGCCAACCCGCTGATTGGCATCAACGACGACCGCCTCGGCCCTCGCTTCCCGGACATGTGCGAGCCCTATGACCACAAGCTCATCGAGCGAGCCCTGGAAGTGGCTCGCCGCGAGAACATCATCGCCCACCAGGGTGTCTTCGTCGCGGTCGCCGGGCCAAACCTGGAAACGCGGGCCGAATATCGTTTCCTCCGGATGATGGGGGCCGACGTAGTCGGTATGAGCACCGTCCCCGAGGTCCTCGTCGCCGTTCACTGCGGCCTCAAGGTCGTCGGCTTCTCGATTGTCACTGACATGTGCTTGCCCGACGCCCTAGAGCCCGCCGACGTTCCCAAAATCATCGCCACCGCCAATGCCGCCGAGCCGAAACTGACAAAGCTCGTTCTGGGCGTGCTGGCGGGGGAAAAGGGAACGTAGGATGGGCTTCCTAGCCCGTCCGAAAAGTGTTCAGGACGACCTGGGAAGGCCCTCCTACAAAAGACATGGACGCAGAACTCTCGCAAGCCGTCGCCGCCATTCGCTCGCGGTTGCAGTGTGACCCTCAAGTGGGCCTGATCCTGGGCACTGGTCTCGGCGGACTAACGGATGCGATGCAGGTGGAAGCGGAGATTCCCTACGGCGATATCCCGTACTTCCCTCGTTCGACCGCGATGGCCCACAAAGGGGCGCTCCTCGGCGGCGAAATGGCCGGAATGCAGCTTCTCACCATGGCCGGCCGTTGCCATCTCTACGAAGGCTACTCCGTCGCCGACTTGCAGCTTCCCATCCGCGTGATGCACGCCCTCGGAGTACGCACCCTCATCGTCACCAACGCCGCTGGCGGCGTGAATCCGCGATTTGAGCCGGGAGACGTGATGGTGATTGAGGATCATGTGAACCTGATGGGTTTTGCGATGTGCCCAAGCGGGTTGACGGTGGATGTTGCTGGCGCGGCCGGAGATGGAAAGAAGGAGAGACGGGGAGAAAGGGAGAAGGCGAGAATTACGAAGTCTTCTCTCTCTGTCTCTCCTTCTCTCTTTCTCTCCGTCTTTCCCTCGCCTTACGACCCCTCCCTCATCGCCGCCGCGCTCTCCGCCGCCCGCCAGGGCAACTTCCCCTGCCGTCGCGGCGTGTACGTCGGCGTGAAAGGCCCCAACTACGAAACCCGGGCCGAATATCGCGCCTTCCGCCGCTGCGGAGATGTTGTGGGCATGAGCACGATTCCGGAAGTCCTCGCCGCACGGTTCCTAAGAATGCGAGTCCTCGGCCTCTCCACCATCACTAACGTGGCCAGCCCCGATGCCCCTCAGGTCGTCACCTCCGACGAAGTCGTCGAGGTCGCCGGTATCGCCCAGCCCATGTTGCGGCAGATCATCAGGAGCGTGCTTAGCTCGAATCTTTTCTGAAATGAACCACCAGCATCCTGGGAAAGGGGGCTGTGTCATTCGGAGGCGAGGTCCGTCGCTCCGCCGGTCTTTAGATCGAAACCGTATACCGGTTTGATTCGCGGCTGGAAGCCTGTGACGCCGCTCTAGGCGATGGAATTGCTGCTTGAATCTCCGTGAATTGCCTCTTCCCACGCAGCAGGTTCACGAACAGCTCCATCATCTCCGGCGGAACAAATGCCAGGTTGCCGATGAGCATGACGAGGCCGAAGGTCGGCATTCCCAGGAAGATGGCGATGCCGCCGTGGACGGCCACGGCCATCGCCAGGAAAATCGGGCGGGTGAGGCGTGGCCAAATGAGGACGGGGTAGAACGTCTCCCAGAAAACGGTGAGGTGCGTGAGCAGGGCGATGAGCCAGGGTTGGTGAACGAGCCAGGTGAGGCTGACCGATTGGTATTCCAGGTTGGCGGCGGCAGCCCAGACCGCGCTCCCTTCCCACCACAGCTCGCCGCGCATTTTGCCGATGCCGCCGAACAGATAGATGACGCACATCTGGATCTGGATCAGGCGGGTGGCAATCGTGGTCATGACATGAACGTTTGCCGGCAAGGGCATGCCGCGCCGCTTGGCGAAATACCTGTCGAGCGAGAAGACGGCGCCGCAGGGGGCGATGGCTAGGTAGGTGGCGAGCAGGACATTGATCTGATCCAGGCCGAACAGCGCGCCGGACAGACGGTGGCAGTAGGAGACCGTGATGACGAAAGCGAGCGGAGCGACGACGCGTGTATAGAGGCCGACCGTGAGCAGCGCGAACACCACGAGCGCCGCCAGGTGCAGGGTCCAGAGCAGGGCTGGTGACTCGATGTAACTCAGGTAGCTGAAGGTGAAGTTGCGGCCGTCGAGTCCCTGGCCGAGCTTGTTTGCGGCAGCGGCGGTCACCCAGGCTTTCGCGCCGAGAAAATCGGTCAGGCCGAGGCTCCAGACGGCATGGGTATACAGCAACATGCCGCCCCCCAGGATGCGGATCAGCGCGAGCGTGTGCGGCTTGCTGGGGGTGAACCAGAACCGGTCCCAGGCTATCGCCGATGGGCGGAGCCACGAGCCGTAAATCAGGTTCCAAATCGCCGCGAATAGGTTGTTCATGGCCGGATGACCTCCGTCATGTTGCTCTCCGGCAGGTTGATATAGGTCTCCGGCAGGTCCAGGCGTTTGCCCATGCGGAGGAAGTCAGCCGGATTGAGGAGCAAGTGCTCGCGGCGGGTGATCGTCACTTTGCTGCCGCCATGTTTGGCCAGCAGATGGTCTTCAAAGGATTTGCGGAGCAACTCGTACTGCTCGCGGCGGTGCTTCCAGGCGGCGGTCTGCCGCGCCAAGGCAAGTTTCTGCTCGGCTTCGAGAGCACGGCGCTCGGCCGTGGATAGATTGCTGGGCAATGTACCTGCCCGGGGCGGTTCGGGCGGGACGAACGCCCTTTGCAGGGCTTCCGCCAGCATAAAGTGCCGGTGATACATCAGCCGGGGGTGTTGGTCGCTGAGATTTGGAAAAACACCCTCCACCGCTTCGCGTCCATCCGCCAATTCCACCTTGTAATGCACCAGGTGGCTCCCTTCCGGATTGGGAGCGAAGAAGAAGTAGCCGTGGTCCAGATACATCAAAGAGGAGTATGGCCGCAGCCAACCCATGATGTTGCTCGCGAACGGCGAGCCGCCGGCGTCATTACAAGCGAACGTGAACGGCGGCCAGAACACTGCCGTCACGTGGAAGAGGATGACCGCGCTGGCCAGCAGGCGAGCGGTGAGTGACCATCTCCTTGCCCCCGCTTCCGCGCCGTGCAACTGCGAAGGTTCGCCGCGATTGGCGTCACTATCGAGCCCCAAAGTTGGGCGGAGGGGGATGCTGTCTCGCTTCGTCATACGATGGACATCGGTCCCAAACTGCGATGGGGGCAAAGATTTCCGCGCAGGCAAGATTTACCGGCAAGAAACGCAAAACCCCGCGGAACCGCATAAGCGGCACCGCGGGGCTAATTGTTGCTTTGTCCCCTCTCCCAAAGGGAGAGGGAGTTCATTTACCGCGCGTCGGCAATCTTTTCCGAGTCGAAGTCGAAGGTCAGTTCCTTGGTCTCACCGGCTCCGAGAGAAATCTTCTCTTCGCGGGTGATGGTCTTCCCTTCCTTCTCGAGCTCCACCTTGATGGTGTAGTCGCTCCAGCGGCTTCCGCTGGTGAGGCTGGTGGTGCGGAAGACGCGGACTTCGCCCTGGGCCTTGGTCGGGTTGCCGGCCAGGTAGACCTTGGCGTTGGCGGGAACGCGAACCGTCAGCGAGGTCTCAACCGTGCTGACGGGGGCCAGCTTGAAAGCGACTTTGGCGACTTCGCCGGCCTTCAAGTCGATGGTCTTGACTTCTTCCACCTTTTTGCCGTCGCGGACGATTTCGGCCCGGACTTCATAGGTGTAGTTGTAGCCGGGCTGGAGGTTCCGCGAAATGTACTGGCGAATCTCGCCGGTGCTCGAAGTTTCCTGGCCGTTCACGAAAATCCGGGCATCCGCGGGGACTTCCACGGCCATCATGCCGTCGACGTTGCGGAGCGAGGTTTCCTTGGCGGGAGCTTCGCCGGGAGCGGGGGGAGCCGGAGCCGGAACTGAGGGATCTACCGGGGCTTCGGCAGCGGGTTTGCCGCTTTCCACCGGAGCGTAATACATGGTGCCGCCCGAAGAGCCACCGCTGCTGCCACCGTTATAGTAGCCGCCGCTCGACCCGCCGCTGCTGCCCCAACCACCCGAGGAACCACGGCTGCGATGGTGATGGCGGAAGAATCCGCCCCCACTGGATCCGCCGCCACTGCTGCCGCCCCAGGCCTTGCCGCCCGACGAGCCGCCATTGGAACCCCAGCTGCGGGAATATCCGCTGGAGCCGCCGCTGCTGCCACCCCAGGCGGTTCCGCCCGAAGAGCCGCCGCTGGAACCCCCGCCGCCGGACGAACCGCCTGACGAGCCATGCCACCAACCGGCGTCGGCGCTGGTGGTCATGCCGATGACCGCCAAACCGGCGACTGCCTGCAGAAACAAACTGGAAACCTTGAATCGAGCCATGTGGCGCTTCCCCTTGTACGAGTGCGAGTTATCGTGATCCGCGAAGGCGGAACTAGGCACGGTAAACCTCCAAAACATACCAATGTTAGCATGTAAAACAAGCAGTTTGGGAAGAATTGTCCGTTAGGGTAACTTGCGAATTCCACGGGGAATTAGCAGAATTCGTGCCGCGTCTTCGTAAAATCTTTCCCAGGTAGCGCCACCCCTTTTTTCGCCATAAACCGTTATCAATTCTCCACTTTCCGCGCCTCTCCCCTCCTTTCGGGCCGGTCCAAGCGTCGATTTGCTCCGCTGACTTGGTTACATTCAGCACAGGGTTGGCTGCTCATTGCTCGCTGGGGAGTTCCAATGGACAGCCATCCGCCAAACGTATGACCCTTTTCCTCCGCAACTTGGCCATCCTGGGCCTCGCATTTTTGGCGAGCGGCATCGCTGCTGCGCAGGAGGGGGGGGTGCCGGCCGAGCACCATCCGTGGGGGCGATTCCCGGTCGGTTCCTGGAAGCTCACCCGTGTGATTAACGAAAACCTGGATCCCCTGGGAAACGTCACGGGCACGAGCATCCATGAGACGCGAACCACGCTGATTGCCGCGAATGCCTCCACGTATACCCTGCGCTACGACGTCACCACCGAGTCTTCCGGCAAGCGATTCATCAACAAATCGCAGACCACGGTGCTGGGCTACAGCGGCAACGCCGCGGGGGAAAAGCCCAGTGCCAAGAAGATTGGCGACGGGGAAGTCGAAGTCAACGGCCGCAAGATTCCTTGTCAGGTCCGGCAGATTCACATTGAAGGCCCGGGTACGACGTACGAGGGAACAGTCTATTTCAATCCCACGCTGTCCCCCTACGTGCTCCGCAAAGAAGGAACTGCAACCGGGGCGGCCGACGGACCAAAAACGACGATCAGCGTCGAGGTGGTAGCTCTCGCCCCTGTCCGGGTGCTCGCCGATCGCCGCAACGCAGCTTTCATTCGCACGATTGAGAAGAAAGCCGACCGGACCACCACGACGTTGGAAACGACTTGCGATGACATTCCCGGGGGAGAGGTCGCCCGCTCTTCCCAGGAACAGAATGCCGAACACAAGACACTCCGCCGCACCACTCTGGAGCTGCTGGATTATTCCATCGGCAACGAGCGGCCGGATGAAAACTGGGGAGGCCGCCGTCGCGTGCTGCATCGTCCCCGCCGCCACCGTGGGGAAGAAATGCAGACCTCCCCCCGCCGGTAACAGTTTTTGAAATCGTGGATTGAGGCGACGGGGTCGGGAGGGGTTTTCGCGGCCATTGCCTCTGCAGTCCACATGGATTTCGATCGCGAAAACTCCTCCCGACCCCCTTTCCTGAGGATGAGGACATGAGATTTATCGAGATGACCGGCCAGACGCTGCGGGAAATCGTCAACGACGACGAATTGCATGTGGACGACCTGACCAGCGCGGGGGTGCTCGACGACACCTTTGTGCGAATCAATGAGCAAGGTGACATTGAGGTCCGCCGGGCGGATCGCTGGGACGTTATCGGCGGCCTGCTGGGGAACTATGTGCCGCGGATCCGTCAGAAGACTGGGCTGGACTATGCGTGATGCGGATTACGACTTATCGCTTGTCGGTTTCGCCCAAATTCCGCGCCGGGCCTTTTTGGCGTCTTTCTCGGCTTTGACCAGGTTGCGGTGCATGGTTTGATTGTCGCCGGGATAGAGGTCTGCCTCGGCCAGGCCGGCACGAATGAGCTCTTCGTTGAGCAGCCTGCCATCTGCGTAGACATAGGCCAGGAAGTGGCCAGCACTGTCCAGACGGCGGCGGTCGAGCTCGAGAGTAGGAGTTCCCAAGCTCAGGAACTCGCTGGTGAATTTCTTTCCTTCCACGGATAAGCCCGATGATCGAACGCCCAGCAGTTGCAGCGGCGCTTCCAAAGGCAACGGGCGATCCTTTCCGAGCACAGGCACCGGCTGGCGGACCAGAAGCAAATCAGCCCGCTCAATGCGAACGACTTCAAACTCCCCGGCGACCAGGCTGCCGCTCAGGGAGCTTCCCTCCGCGGCGTGGGGAACGACACTCCTGCCGCGGTCCCATCCGTAACGTCCCAGAGCGACGGCGCAGATCCAGACCGAACTGGAGGGATAGCGGCGAAATCGGCGCATGAGACAGTCCTCAGGAAGACCATCCAATTCCCCAACGACCTGCAAAGCTAGTTTTTGCTGAAACCCAGCGCCGGTTTGGCCTCGCGCCCCAGGGGGTTCCCCACGAACTTGCGATAGCACTGCGGGCAGAGATCGAAACGGCGGCGCTGATAAATGTCCTCGCCAATTTCGTCCTCGCACTCGTCCGGAGTGCTGTCCAGAATGTCCTCAATCTCCACGAGATGATCCCGGTCTTCGTCCGGCTCATGCTCGCAGGCGGCATCCATGGCGGCCTGGATTTCAATCTTCACGACGTACCGCAGATCATCCGCGGCGAGTTTGCATCTACAGCGGTCGCAACTGTAATGAATCATAAAAAACCAGAAGGAGCGAGGAATGGCAGGCGGCAGTTGGAACGCTTCCGCCAGAAATGAGGCAACCCTTGCATCCTAATGCGCCGCCGCAAAAACTGGCAAGTCGAAGGCCAAAGAAAAATGGGATTGGGCCAAAGATTTTTGGCGTGCGCTATTGACTTGGGACGGCTGGCGAGACTTTGCGGCGAGAGTCTTCCCGAGGCATTCGCCGATGCACGCCTGCGCGGCTTGTGTCCTGCCCACGCCAAGCGGATAATGAAAGTTGGAGATTCTACGAATGCCAGTCGCCGCAGCTTCCTTGCCGGAAGCACTTCCCCACGACCAACTGCTGAAGCGGCGAATTCCGGCCTGGCTGATGTCCCTGACGCTGCACCTGGCGGCTGTGATGGTGGGGAGCTTGCTGGTCCGCGGGACGCAGTTGCCGGCCCCCCGCGACGAGGAATCGCGGCCGGCGGCAATCGTGTTGGCACGAAATGCGGAAAGCAATGTAACCAAATACTTTACGCCGGAGGAGTCACCGCTGGGTGAGAGCGAATCCGTGCCAGCGGCGGCATCTTCTTTCGGCCAGCCAGGGCTCGAAGAATCTCTTCCAGCGGCGGCTAATTCGCCCCCTCCGTCTTCCGTTACCCGATTGCCGCAGTTGCCCGGTCCTTTCGCCGCCAATGGCGAGACGATTGTCCTGAAGCCGCAGGCGACCAATCGTGGTGGACGACCCATTTCCCGCCTGAGCGCGGCGGACAAGGCGGCCATCCTGGCGGAGGATGCGGCCCGGCCGCGAGCTCAAAGGCCGACGGGACCAACGGCCAGGCTGTCCCTGTTCGGCTCGAATGAGGCCGAGGGGCGATCCTTTGTGTTTCTCATTGATCGCTCGGCAAGCATGGGTGGCAGTGGCTTGGGAGCCATTGAAGCCGCCGCCAAAGAACTGGCCACCTCCGTCGCCAGCCTGGAAGAGACGCATAAGTTTCAGGTCATTGCCTACAACCAGAAGCCGCTCTACCTCACAGCGCGGGAAATGATTCCGGCGACCGCGGGTAATAAACAGCAGTTGATTGACTTTGTGAAGAACCTGCCTGCCTTCGGATCCACCGGGCATGAGGTCGGCATCCACGCGGCTCTCAAGCTCAAGCCGGACGCGATTTTCCTGCTGACCGACGGTGGTGACCCCCTGCTCACTACGGGCCAGCTCAAGGGCATCCGCGCCGCATCCAAGGGGACGGCCATCCACTGCCTGCACTTCGGCTCCGGTCCGAAAGGGGGCGAGCGGAGTTTTTTGGAGACGCTGGCAGAGTTTACCGGCGGCGGCTACCTCTATATCGACATGGCGGAGCGGCGATGAACCCGTTTCTTTCCGTCCCTGCCCGGCCGCAAGAAGAGCTGCTGCTGGAACTGGTTTCATCGGTCGCCGGCAAGCGGGTGCTCTGCAACACGGCCGGCCGCGGTCAATTCGCGCTCGCCGCCGCCGCATATGCTCAACAAGTCAGTTGCCACTTTCTGGACCTCTATCACTGGCAGCAGTGCCAAATCACCGCCGGTGAAGTGCCGCAAAACTTGAATCTCGTTTGCGAACCGGATTTCTCCGCCGGCCCCTTTGACCTCGCCGCTTTAGCGTTCAGCAAGCAAGGGGATGGCGAGTTGGTCCGCGATCTTTTGCAGCAAGGTCACGAGCGACTGGAAATTGGCGGGAGGATGGTGGTTTCCACGGATAATCCTCAAGACTCTTTTCTGCACGACGAGCTCCGCAAGATTTTTGCCAAGGTGACTCGCCGTCCCGGCTCCACCGGAGTCCTTTACCTGGCGACCAAGACCGGATCGCTTCGCAAGCTTAAAAACTTCGCCTGCGAGTTTCCCTTCCGCGACGGCGAGCGGCTGATTCACCTGCGCACCCGGCCCGGCGTCTTCAGCCACCGGCGGCTGGACGGAGGGGCGCGGGCGCTCATCAACGCGATGCAGATCCAGCCGGGGATGAAAGTGCTCGACCTCGGCTGTGGCAGCGGAGCCGTTGCAGTCGCCGCCGCGCTGCGCGCGGAAAACATGAACGTGACCGCCGCCGATTCCAACCCCCGAGCCGTGGAAGCAACCGTTTGGGCAGCCTCCAAGAACGAGGCCAACCATCTGACCGCCATCCTCGACTGCGATGGCACCAACTTACCCGCAGACACCTACGACCTGGTCCTGGCCAACGCCCCCTACTTCGCCAACTTCCGCATCGCCGAGCACTTTGCCCGCACCGCCGCCCGCACGCTCCTCGTCGGCGGCACGGCACTCTTCGTCACCAAAACTCCCGGCTGGTACACGGAACGCCTCCCCAGGTGGTTCTCCCATGTCGAACCGCGTCCAGGAAAAAATTACACGATTGTCGCTGCCAAGAAGTGACTTTGCGTTCTGCCGATGTTTGCAGTAGGTTGAAATCGGTATGGCGAAATCCGGACACTTCGACCAGCTTGCCCACCTGCTGACGCTGGAAGCGGACGAGGAAGAAAAAAGGCTCGCCGAACAATCCCGTCGCCCGGGATCAAGCGGCGAGAAGCACGGGACGGCACTCACGAGTTTGGTGATTCGTGACGAACACCCAGCACTGGGAGGCCGAACCGTTGCCACGCTCGCCAAACGGAACCAGTCGCAGCCTCTCCCTTGGAACCGGCTTTCGGTCGGTTCCCCCGTGCTCCTGACGGAAGAAGGAGCTGTGGATCAGCGGAGTTCGCGGGGAGTCGTATGTGGGCGAAACAGCCAGACAATTCAGGTCGCCCTGGCTCAAATTCCCGATTCAGACCAGGAGCGTGCGACCTACCGGCTGGTGCTTTCCAGCGATGAAATCGGCCGCCAGCGCCAGCGTGCCGCCCTGCAAGATGCCAAACGCGCGGAGCGCGGCAGATTGGCCCAACTGAGGGACGTTCTCCTGAGAGATCGCCAGCCCCGTTTCACGGAAGCTAAACCCTTCGCTCCGCTCGATGGAAGCCTCAATGACTCGCAGATCAGTGCGGTAAGCCTTGGCCTGGCAGCTCAAGACGTGGCAATTATTCATGGTCCTCCGGGAACCGGCAAAACGACCACGGTCGTGGAGTTAATCCGCCAGGCAGTTCGCCGTGGCGAACGGGTGCTCGCCTGCGCACCCAGTAACATGGCCGTCGATAACCTGCTCCAGCGGTTGATTGGGGTCGGGGAAAACGCGATTCGCCTCGGCCATCCCGCCCGCGTCCTCCCCGAGCTGCAGGAGCACACGCTCGACCTCCTCGTGGATGCACATCCGGATGTGGCCCGCGCGCGGAAACTCATTCGCGAAGCGCAGATTCTGCGTGACAAAGCGGCTCGCTACACGCGGGCCAAACCCCTGCCGGGCGCAAGACAGGAAATGCGCCGCGAGGCGCGAGAGCTGATGTCGGATGCCAACCGAATCGAGGACCAGCTTGTCCAGCACCTCCTCGACACGACGCCGGTACTGTGCGCCACGCTAACCGGGCTCGACGGCCAGATCCTGCGGGATCGAACATTCGACATGGTTATCATCGATGAAGCTTCCCAGGCAATCGAGCCGGCTTGCTGGATACCCATACTGCGTGCGGGACGCCTCGTTCTTGCCGGCGACCATTGCCAATTGCCGCCGACTGTTGTTTCACAAGCAGCCGCTCGGCAAGGGCTTGCCACGAGTTTGATGGAGCGACTGATTGAGGAACTAGGGAGCGCCATTTCGCACCGCCTGACGATCCAGTACCGGATGCACTCGGCCATCATGGGCTTTTCCTCTCAGGAGTTCTATGAATCGTCCCTGATTGCCGATGCATCCGTCGCAGGCCACTTGCTCTCGGATTTGCCCAACATTGTTTCGACGCCGCTGACGACCAGCCCGCTGGAATTCATCGATACCGCCGGCGCCAGCTATGACGAGGAACTCGAACCCGACGGCGAAAGCCGATTCAATTCCACCGAAGCCGATTTAGTGGGCCGCCGGGTGCAGGCTCTGCTGGATGCGGGACTTGCGGCAACCGATATCGCGGTCATCGCCCCCTATGCCGCCCAGGTCCGGCTGCTGCGCGAGCGGCTGCCGCTGGAGGGACTCGAAGTCGACACGGTGGACGGCTTTCAAGGCCGGGAGAAAGAGGCGGTGATCATCTCCCTGGTCCGCTCGAATTCCCAAGGTGAGGTCGGCTTTCTCGCCGACACCCGGCGAATGAATGTTGCCCTCACCAGAGCCCGACGAAAGCTGATCGTCATCGGGGACAGCTCGACGATTGGCGGCGAGCCATTTTACGCGCGGATGCTCGGCTACTTTGAGGAGCACAATTCTTACAGGACTGTCTGGGAGGAATCCGCCCTTTGAACCGAGCACAATCCTATTCGCTTGCCAATCGTAACCGCGGCTCTTTGGTAGGAAGGCACTCTTTCAGCACCCGCTCAATCCGTGCGTTCAACTCGTCCAGCTGATCCAGGATTTCATTCTGGCGGGCGTCGAGCTCTTCCAAGAGAGACTGCGAGGGGGTGCTAGCAGTGGACATGGCGGAAGTGAGCCGGAAGAAGCGGAATTTCAGTGGGTAGATGGCCTGCCAGTCCCATCGGCGGCATACCCGGGCTCAGACCATCCGCCGGCCGGTCGTGCGAGTCGGGCCGCCTGCGTAAAGTGGACGGGCTGCTCACATGCCGCAATTCCGACGCAGGCCGAATTTCCTCTAGGAGCGGAGAGACCGTTCGTGGCACAATGCTCCACCACTTGAGAACTCATCCATCATGAAGTACATCGGCCACTTTCTCGTTTATCTGCTCCTGCGGGTCGTGGTTTCCCTCATCCAGGCCCTCAGCATGGAAACCTGCCACGGCGCCGTCCGCCTGCTGGCGTATCTCCTCTGCGACATCGCCAAGCTCCGGGCCAAGACCATCGACGATAACCTCAAAGTGGCCCTGCCCGAAGCCACGCCCGAGGAGCGGCACAAGATTGCCCGCCGCATGTGGCGGCACTTGATGTTGATGGTGATTGAGGTCATCCACGCCCCGCGAAAAATCCACGACACCAACTGGCGGAAGTTCGTGGAGGTGAAAGGCCGCCGCGCCATCGTCACCGCTTTGCTTCAGACCCGCCCCAAGATCATCGTCACGGCTCACTTCGGCAACTTCGAGATCGCCGGATACCTCACGGGAGTCCTGGGATTTCGGGCGCATACGGTGGCCAGAAAAATCGAAAACCCGTTTATCGATGCCTACGTCAACCGCTTTCGCGAGGCTAAGGGGCAGTACATCCTCCCCAAAGTCGGCAGTGCCCCGCAGGCGGGCGTTGTGCTGGCCACCGGCGGCCTGCTGGTGCTGCTGGGGGATCAGCACGCAGGGGTGAGGGGCGTCTGGATTGACTTTATGGGCAGACCGTCGTCGTGTCACAAAGCCCTGGCCATATTCACGCTCGTGAGTAAGGCCCCCATGATCGCCGTCTACTGCAAACGGACGAGCGGCCCGATGCGTTTTGAACTGGGCCTGGCCGGCCTGATGGACCCCAATGTTCCCGCGCCCGAACTCGCTGGCGTGAAACAATTGACACAGTGGTACAACGAGGTGCTGGAGCGGGAAATTCGCCAGGATATCCATCAATACTGGTGGGTCCACCGCAAGTGGCGTGATGAGCCGAAGCGGAAGAAGGACGCCTCGGCGGAACAGACGGTGGGCGTGAAAGCGGCGGCGTGAAGCGAGAAGAAGAAGATGCCGACCCCTTCGATCAAGGAAGATCATGACGTCCAACTCCACGATCAAACATGCTCTAACCATCTTGCTGGTCAGCAGCGCGGTTATGCTCACCGGCCTCGGCGCGCCACGACTGTGGGATCGTGATGAGCCCCGGAACGCGGGATGCGCGCGGGACATGTTCGAGCGCTGCGACTTGATCGTGCCGATGTTTAATGGCGAACTGCGGGCTCATAAGCCGGTGCTGCTTTACTGGTGCATGATGGCGGCCTATTCGCTGGGAGGGGTGAACGAGTTCACGGCCCGACTGCCGTCGGCTCTCTGCGCCATCGGTTCGGCGCTGGCTACTTACGCCATCGGTCGGCGGCTGTTCAATCCGACCGTTGGCTTGTGGAGTGGCGTCGTCTTGTCCACGAGCCTGATGTTCGGCGTCGCCGGCCGGGCGGCGACGCCCGATTCGCTGCTCATTTTTTGCGTTACGCTGACGATGCTCGTCTATGTGCTGTTTGCCTTCCCCAGCAAGGACGGCTCGTACTTTCCCCAGCCACTGTGGCAAGCGGCGCTGCTGTACGGAGCGATGGGGCTGGCAGTGCTGGCGAAAGGACCCGTGGGGCTGGTCCTGCCGACCGCCGTCATTGGCATGTTTCTGCTGATTCAACGGCTGCCGCCAGGCGAACCTTCTGATCATCGCACGCGCGCGTTGATGAACATGTTCCGCCCGTTTGCCGCGCTGCACTTCCTGCGAACCTGCCTGGCCATGCGGCCGCTCTTGGCGATTGGCATGGTGTTCCTGATCGCTGCTCCCTGGTACATCTCAGTAGGTGTGAAGACGGAAGGGGCGTTTCTCCGGGAGTTCTTTGTCACTCATAATCTCGACCGCGCGACAGGCTCGATGGAAGGACATCGGGGCGGACCGTGGTACTATCCGGCGGCGATGCTCGTGGGATTCTTCCCCTGGTCCATTTTCGCTTTGCCGCTGGTCCTCGAAACCGTCTACCGCTTGCGGTTTCGCGACAAGAATTCGGACGGGTACTTGTTTGCCACTTGCTGGATTTGCGTCTGGGTCGGCATTTTCTCCATCGCCAGGACCAAGCTCCCGAGCTATGTCACGCCCTGTTATCCCGCGCTAGCGCTCCTCGCCGGTTGCTTCGTCCAGCATCTTCAGCAGGGAACATTGCACATTCACCGTTACTGGCTGCCGGCTTCGTTTGCGACGTTGGCGGCGGTGGGAGTAGGTATTCTCATTGGCATTCCGATTGCCGCGGAGAATTTTTTGCCGGGTGAAGCGTGGCTCGGTATACTTGGCATCGTCCCTGTAAGTGCCGGCATCATCGCCGCGGTGAGCTGGTACTGGAGCAAAACGTCATGGCCCGCTCCGCTAGTAGCCGCTGCCGGCGGGATCGTCGTCGTGGGAATTCTCGCTCTGGGAGCATCCCGTGCGGACCTGCAGCGCCACGACCAGCAAATGGTGGTGAATTGGGCGAAGTCCTCCACCAAGGACAGGCCCCTCGTCGCCTATCATGTCCTTGAGCCGAGTTGGGTCTATTACTCCCATCAGACGATTCCGGAGCTGCTGGGTGAGCCCGCAACAGCGGCTCGGCACCTGGAAGGATCCCCCAGGGCGGCCCTGGTCACCAGGGAGCAGTTCGTCCCAGCCATTCGCCGCGAGGTTGACGGAGAGATCGTTATCGCCGAATCTGCTCCGCATTTCCTGCGCGGCGAGCGGCTTGTCGTCCTCAGGCGGAAGGCGCCTCCCAATTCGATTCGCACAGCCAGAGCGGCGCAAGGGAAGGGAATCTCCCGCTAATCGGCCCAGGCAGCCTTCAATGGACAACAGCGGCCGAAAAACATCGCTCGCTACACTTCCGCAACTGGTTCTGCCGTAAGACTTTAGAAAAATATCTCGCGGGGTTAGTTTACCCGGAACTTTTTTTGCCCAAAATGGTTTAACTCCGAACTGGGGGGGTTGCCCGGCCTGTTCTTTCTGAAGCAAGCTGGCGACCAGATTCCAAGCGCTCGGGCCGGTGTTACCCGCGAGAAAGCTGGGCGGCGGAGCATAACAATTTTCCGTGATGAAGGAGTGGTTTATGAAAAGCTGGTTTCGTTGGAGCCTGGCGGTTGGCCTGATGGTCTGCTCCGTCAGCGTGGCGTTTGCACAACCGGGCGGGGGTGGTTTTGGAGGGGGCGGTTTCGGCGGCGGCCGCGGAGGTTTTGGTGGCGGCGGCGGGTTTGGCGGGGGCGGCGGGTTGATGCTCCTGGGCGATGAAAACGTCAAGAAGGATCTCGGCATCACCGACGACCAGGTCAAGAAGATGGAAGAATTCCAAGCCAAAATGCGGGACGAAATGGGCCAGGTGTTCCAGGGCCTGCGCGACCTCTCTCAGGAAGAGCGGACCGCGAAATTCCAGGAAATCCAGAAGAAAATGACCGAGATGTCGGACGCTGCCCAGAAGGAAATCCTCCTTCCCAAGCAGATCGAGCGACTCAAGCAAATCAGCTACCAGTCCCGCATCACTCGGGGCGGTACTTCGGACGCTCTCACCAGCGACGACATCGCTAAGGAACTCGGCATTACCGACGCGCAGAAGGAAGCGTTAAAGAAGGCCCAGGAAGCCGCCGACGCCGAAATGCGTGAAGAAATGACCAAGCTCCGTGACAAAGCACGGCAAAAGATTCTGAATGTTCTCACCTCCGAACAGCAGGCCAAGCTGAAGAAGCTGACCGGCGAAACCATCACGTTTGCCCCGCCCCAATTCGGCGGCGGCCGTGGCGGACCCGGTGGCGGTGGAACTGGCGGAGCCGGTGGCCGTCCCGGTGGTCGCCCCCTCAGCCGTCCAGCCGAAGGTGACTAATCGGCAGTAATTGTTAGAATGAAACCAGCGGCCCGCTCCGCGGGAGAATGCTCCCGCGGAGTGCGGCTGGTTTTGAAAAAATGAGACTCGTTTCCGCACTGTTTTTTTTGCGCGAATTCTGCACTTGGGGAGGTGCAAGTGCTTGAAGTGTCCGGGGTTATGACCTGCGGCGAAACTTCATACACAGCAATCGGGTATTACTGAGTACAGTAAAGTCTGGAGGAGGCCCAGCCTTCTCTCTTCCGGCCCGACTGGTCCCGCACTTGAGCTCCCACCCACCTCCTTCAACACTGCGCGGTAAGCACGAATGGAAGCCGGCGAAATCCTATTACAGAGCGGCCTGCTCGACCGCCAGCAACTCGAGCGTTCCCGCACCCAAGCCAACGGCCACTGCGACGGGCTCCGCTTCATCCAATCCGCCGTCAATCTCGGCTATGTGTCGGAAGAGCAGGCGCTCAAGGCTGTCGGCTCCGCGGTCGGCCTCGAATACATCGACCTGGCGGAAGCCAACGTCGATCTGTCGCTCCTCAAAATCTTCCCCCAGAAGCTGATTCACCGGCAGACGTTGTTCCCCATCGAGCGGAACAACGGCCAACTCGTCGTCGCCACGTGCGACCCCTTCGATCTCTACCCGCTGGACGAAGTCAGCGCGGCCACCGGCCTGTCGGTGCTTCCCGTCCTCGCGGGCCGGGCCGACATTGCCAAGCTCATCAAGCGGCACCTCGGCGTCGGCAGCGAAACGGTCGACGGGCTCGTCGCGGCGGCAGGCGAAGAGGAGAAAGGGGTTGAGCTCCTCAGCGACATCGAAACCGACGGCTCGGAACTTTCCGAGATGGCGCAGGAAGCGTCCGTCGTTCGCCTTGTGAACGAAATCCTATTGGAGGCCATCGAGTCGCGAGCCAGCGACGTCCACGTCGAGTCCCAACTCTCCGGCATCGCCATCCGCTACCGCATCGATGGCATGCTGCAACCCCAGCCCGTCCCCGCGGAGATCAACCGTTTTCAGGCCGCCATCATCAGCCGCATGAAAATCATGGCTCGGCTGAACATCGCCGAGAAGCGCCTCCCGCAAGACGGCCGAATGAAGCTCCGCGTCGCCGGCCGCGAAGTTGACGTCCGCGTTTCGATCATTCCCATGATCCACGGCGAGGGGCTCGTCCTGCGTATTCTCGACAAGGGGGCGATGATCTTCGATCTCCGTAAGATCGGGATGGAAGAGGACATTTACAATACCTACCGCCAGCTCATCGAGTTGCCCCACGGCATCCTCCTGGTGACGGGGCCGACCGGCTCCGGCAAAACGACCACTCTGTACGCCTCGCTGATCGAGATTAACAAGCCGGACGTCAAGATCATCACGACGGAAGATCCTGTGGAGTATCAGCTCGAAGGGATCAACCAGATCCAGGTCCATGCCAAGATCGGCCTCACCTTTGGCCATTCACTCCGCAGCATCCTCCGCCACGACCCGGACATCGTACTGGTCGGCGAAATCCGTGATCTGGAAACGGCCGAGAATGCCATTCAGGCCTCGCTCACTGGCCACCTGGTTTTCAGCACGCTCCACACCAACGACGCCTCCAGCGCCTACACGCGATTAATCGATATGGGGGTCGAACCATTCCTCGTCGCCAGCACGGTGGAAGGGGTAATGTCGCAGCGACTTGTTCGCCGCCTTTGCGAGCACTGCAAACAGGCGTTCACACCGCAAACCGACGACGTCCCGGGCGATTTCCCCTGGGACCAGCTCGACGGGCGCCAGATCTATAAAGCCATCGGCTGCCGCGATTGCAGAAGCACGGGCTATCGGGGGCGGCTGGGCATTTACGAGCTCATGGTGACGACGAACGAAATCCGCCAGCTCGCCCACGACCGCGTCAGCAGTTGGAAGATGATGCAGTGCGCCGTGGAGCAGGGGATGCTCTCGCTACGTCAAGACGGCTGGCGCAAGGTCCTGCGAGGGACGACCAGCGTGGCGGAGGTGGTCCGCGCCGCCAAGGCGGATCATAATCTACTACTGAAGAAGAAGTAGCCACCACCTACGCCGCGCCATGCCTGACTTCGCTTTTACCGCCCGCGACCTGACCGGCCAGAAAATCACCGGCCTCATTTCCGCCACGTCCGATCGGGAAGTTCTCTCCGTGCTGGAGGGGCGTTCCCTCTTTCCCGTCGAAATCAAAGCCGGCAAAGCCGCCATTGCTCCCGGCGCGTCCCTGCGAGTCAAAGGCCAGACGATGGCCATTGTCTATTCGCAACTGGCCTCGCTGCTCCGCAGCGGTGTGCCGCTGCTGCGTTCCCTGACGGTGCTCCGCGAGCAGACTTCCAATAAGAATCTGAAGGTCATTTTGGAAGACGTGGGCCGCCGCGTGGAAGACGGCACGGCGCTAGGAGAGGCGATGGCTCGCTATCCCCGGGCGTTTAACGAAATGGCCGTCAACATGGTCCGCGCCGGGGCGGAAGGTGGCTTTCTCGAAGATGCGCTCGACCGCGTGGCGTCCTTCACCGAGACTGCTGAAGATCTGAAGGGGCGGACGGTCAGCGCCATGGCGTACCCGATGATTCTGGGAGCCGTCGGTACCACCGTCGTTACGGTCCTGGTTGTGTTCTTTGTTCCCAAGTTCGCCGTCATGTTCGAGCGCCTCCGCGATCGGGGCGAGCTGCCATGGGTTACGGATTGGCTGCTGGCCGTGAGTGACATGGGGCAGCGTTACGGCCTGTTTATCCTGGGAGGTCTCGCCGCCTTGATCACTTGGCTCTATTTCCGAGTCCAAACGCCCGAGGGGCGGCAAAAGTATGACTGGGTCAAAATCAAGCTGCCGCTGGCTGGGCCTATCTTCCTGGCCTTCGCCGTCGCCCGCTTCTGCCGCGTCCTGGGAACGCTGCTGCGAAACGGCGTGCCCATCCTCAAGGCCCTGGAAATCAGCCGCGAGGCGGCTGGCAACAAAGTACTTTCGCAGGCGATTGCCGATGCTTCCGAGAACATTTCCTCGGGTCAATCGCTCGCCCGACCCTTGGCGGCCAGCGGGCATTTTCCGAAAATGGTCGTGGAAATGATCTCCGTCGCCGAGGAATCAAATACACTAGATAAGGTCCTGGTCGAGCTGGCGGACGGGCTGGAAAAACGCACTACCCGGCAGCTTGACCTGCTGGTCCGCCTGCTGGAGCCGATGATGCTCGTCGTCCTGGCGGGGGTCATCCTGGTCGTCGTCATCGCCCTGCTGGTGCCGGTCATCAAGATGAGCCAGTCGCTGGGTTAGTCATGAGCGGCGAGCGGCCAGTGTAAGCTGGCCGGTGAGATTGCGCAACGACATCGTCCGTTTCGCTTAAGCCACGTAACCGGCCAGCTTACGCAGGCCGCTCGCCGGTCACGAGGACAGTAAAAACCCTGGTTTTTCGCAGAACAATCCCCCCGGTTGCCGGTTGAATGAGAATAACCCGCGACCATTCAAATCACTGTTTCGATAAGGGAGTACGCCATGCAAAAGAGAACTCATCGTCGCCGCCCCCGCGGCTTTACTCTGATGGAAATCCTGCTGGTGCTGGCGATCCTGGTGGTCCTGGGTTCGCTCGTGACCGTTGGCTACGTCACGGTCCAGAGAAATGCCATGATGGACGCCGCCCGCACCCAGATCAAAATGCTCGACGATGCCGTCGATCAATATCGGCTCAGCGTGGGGAAATACCCGAGCGGTGATCAGGGGTTGCAGTCCTTGCGCGTCCAGCCGCCGGATGCTGCCGCCAACAAGTGGCGCGGCCCGTACCTTGAGGCGGACATTCCCGTGGACCCTTGGGGTAATGACTACATCTATGAAGAGGTGCAGGACCAGTACGGAGAGCCATCGTTTCAGATTACCTCCCTGGGCCCGGACGGAACCAACGGCACCGCCGACGACATTCGGCTGGTGAAGTAACAACCGCTTAGCCGCCGCGTCCACGCGGCGTGGTTTGGCCGCGATTCCAAGCGCCGCGTGGACGCGGCGGCTAAACTTGAGAACCTAATGCATTTTGGGGGCAGGCCATCTCGTTCACATTCTCAGCGGGCCTTCACGCTCGTGGAGATGCTGCTCGTTCTAGCGATCCTGGTAGTAGTCGCGGCAGTGGTATTGCCCTCGTTTTACCGCTCGCTGCGGGACTCCACGCTCCGCAGCGCGGCGGAGCAGGTGCGGACGGAGTGGAACAGGGCCCATATCAAAGCCATGAAGAGCGGGCGGATCCAGGTCTTTCGCTTTCAGCCCGGCGGGCGCAAGTTCCAAATTGAGCCCTACCAGGCCGCGGATGACGAGCTGAATGGCGTCGGAGGCGTCAATACTTTTGCTCCGCCCCCTGTGCCACAAGGCAACGAGAATGAGGAAAGCGGCACGCAGTTACCCGAGGGGATCACGTTCCTGGAGGGGATGACGGCCGAGGAGGAGCGGGCCAAAGCGGTTGAAGAGGCGATGGGGATGGGGGGAGGGGGGGGAGATTGGTCAAAACCGATTCTTTTCTACCCAGACGGGGTTAGTTCTGATGCGTGGCTTGTTGTCGCCGACCAGCATAATTCGGCCATCCGCGTCGAGTTGCGGGGGCTGACCGGCCTGGCCGTGCTGGGAGACTTGACCACGCCGGAAGAGGCCCAGGGAGCGTCCGAGTAAGATGGTACGGGTGGCACGCCCACGGCTTTGCGTGGGCGTGGTCTCCAAGTCACCCGGCAATAACACGATGTCGAATTCCACCCAATTTCGCCGCGGTCTGACCCTCCTGGAGGTCATGCTGGCCATTGCCATTTTCGGCCTGGCTCTGGTGGCCATCGGCGAGCTGATCCGGATCGGCTCCGTCAGCGCGGCGGCGGCTCGGGACCTGACGGAAGCTCAACGGCTGTGCAACAACGTGATGGCGGAGGTGGGGGCGGGAATCATCCCACCCGATGCGACCAGCGACACGCCGGTGGAATCAGCCGAGGACTGGCTCTACACGATTGAATCCGAACCGCTGACCGAGCAGGAAGGGATGCTCTGGGTGTCGGTCACCGTGCGGCAAGATCCCGCCCAATACAACAAGCCAGCCGAGTTCACTCTCGTCCGCTGGATGACGGACCCGGCCGTGGCGGCAGAGGCCAAGGCTGCGGCGGAAGCAGAAGCAACAAGCTCGTCCACTACCAGCAGCTCCGGCACCACCACCAACAGTGGCGCCACGAGCGGCAGTAGCGCCACGCCAACGGGCGGCAGCTCGGGCGGAACCGGCGGCACGAAGGCGGGAGGTTCCAGTGGCAGCTAAACTTTCCGCGCGTCGCATCGGCATCACGCTGCTCGAGCTCATTCTCGCGCTGAGCCTGTCGGTCATCCTGTTGTCCGCGATCGGCATGGCAATGCGGCTCTACTGGCGGTCCTTTGACGTGAAGCGCACGAACGTGGAACAGGCGCACCTGGCCCGCGCACTCCTCCGGAAGATGGAGGACGATATTCGCAGCGCGGTGCAATACAACCCCGTGGACCTCAGCGGACTGGAGTCCATGACCTCCAGCACGAGCGCTCTGGCCAGTGCCCTGGGTGGCATGACTGGGGGCGGCGCCTCCGGCGCATCAGCCGGCGGAAGTCCCTCGGGAGGAGCCGGCGCTAGCGGTGGCACTTCCCCATCGCAATCGTCAACGGGTCAGCCCGCTCAAGGGGCAAGTGGCGGCGCCGCTAGTTCCAGTTCCTCAAAGACAGGTGCGACTTCAGCCGGCGGGGCGTCCGGCACGCCTTCCTCTAGCAGCGCAGCGCCAACGACGGGTGCCTCCACTTCCGGTCAGCCCGCCGAAGGCGAAACCGCCGCGACGGAAACCACCGAAGGCACTCCTCCCGCCGTGGTCGGCCTGTACGGCAGCGAGTTTCAACTGCAGTTCGACGTCAGCCGCCTGCCGCGAGTGGATGAATACGCTGGGGGCTCTCCGGCGAGCATGGTGCAGATTCCCAGCGACATCAAAACGGTCACGTACTACGTGCGGAGTGAATCGGCCGAAGGTGGCGGAACCGCCATGGGGGGCGCCGCGCCCGAGGGATCGATGGAACCCAGCACCACCGGCCAAGGCCGCGGCCTGGTGCGCCTGGAGATGGATCGGGCCGTGAACGCCTTCGAGGATATCAGCAGCGGAACTTCCATCGGCTCCGACAACGCTCGGCTGCTCGCGGAAGAAGTGACGAGCATCACTTTCCGGTACTGGAATGGCACGGAGTGGGCGACCGATTGGAACTCGGACGAGATGGGAGGCTTGCCGCTGGCCATTGA
Source organism: Pirellulaceae bacterium (assembly GCA_051004015.1). Taxonomy (GTDB): domain Bacteria; phylum Planctomycetota; class Planctomycetia; order Pirellulales; family Pirellulaceae; genus SXOA01. The sequence continues at coordinate 95,605 of JBPCKT010000048.1, forward strand.
AGTGGTCATGACCATGGCCGATCCCAATGCCGTCGTCCCCACCGCTGCTCCGGCGCAGAACTTTGGCGCTACCGAAGCGACTAGCACGGACACCTCCTACCGCATCGTCGTCAATCTTCCCACCGCCAGCCTGCCGCCCCCCGCGGAAGAGCCGGCGACGGAAGGAGAGGCGGCTGCAACGGGCACAGGCGAGGCCAGCGCGAGCGGCAACACCAGTTCCAGCGGCGGAGCTACATCGGGCGCGAGCGGCGGCAGCCAGTCTGGAGCGTCCAAATGACTCGTCGCCGTGGAATGGTCCTGATCGTGGTGCTGATTGTCGTCGTGCTCCTGTCGCTCGGCGCTTATTCGTTCTCAGACCTGATGCTCACGCATCACGAGTCCGCGCAGCTCAGCGGCACGCAGTTGCAGACTCGCTTGCTGGTCGATTCCGGCGTCGATTTCGCCAAGGCATTCCTGGCGCAGGACAAAGCCACTCGCACCGACTCGGGGGGCATCTTTGAGAATCCCGACATGTTCCGCGCTCGGACAATCCTCGAAGACGAAAACCCCGAGCTGCGCGGCAGCTTTACGATCCTTTCCCCCAATCTGGATGACGAAGGAAACTTCGACGGGATCCGCTACGGATTTGAAAACGAATCGACGCGCCTGAACCTCAGCACGCTGATGACTCTCGAAAAGACCCTTCCGGTCAGCGGCAAAAACCTGCTGATGGCTTTGCCGGAAATGACGGAGGAAATCGCGGCAGCGATCCTCGACTGGCTGGATGAGGACGACGATACCGAGATCGGCGCCGAGGTTGGCTATTACTCCGGCCTGCAGCCCCCCTATGCCCCCAAAAATGGCCCACTCGAAACGGTCGAAGAACTGCTCCTCGTTCGCGGTGTTACTCCCGAGTTGCTCTTCGGCATGGATACCAACCGCAACGGAATGATTGACCCGCACGAGATGACCGGCGAAGGGACGGCGGGCCAATCGACATCGGCTGGGGCGGCGGAGCGAGGCTGGTCCACGTATTTGACGCTCTTCAGCTTGGAAACCAACAAGAATGCCCTGGGCGAACCGCGCGTGTTCCTCAACGGCGACGATCTCACACAGCTCAATACGCAATTGACCGATGCCCAGCTTCCGCCGGAGTGGGTGACGTTCATAATCGCCTATCGCCAGAACGGCCCGTACACCGGCACCAACCAGGCGCAGGCGGGCGTCACGGGGGAGCTCGATCTGACGAAAAAAGGGAATACCAAGGTTGCTCAACTGCTGGATCTGATTGGCGCGAAGGTACAGGTGACTTTCGTCGGCGACCGCCAGGCCACGGTGATCGACTCGCCGTTTCCCAATGAAATTGGAGCGATGCATTTGTACCTGCCGGGACTGATGGACAAAGTGACGATCAATCAAGCCACCACGATTCCCGGACGGATCGACATCAACCAGGCCTCCGCGACGATCCTCAAAGGCATTCCCGGCATGACGCCGGACATGGTCACGGAAATCCTCAGCCGCCGCGAGCTTGAGCCGGAAGAAGAGGAGCTCAACAAGAAGCATGAAACCTGGATCATGGCCGAAGGCATCGTCACGCTCGACGAAATGCGGGCTCTGATGCCGTATATCTGCGGCGGCGGCGACGTTTACCGGGCTCAAGTGGTGGGGTATTTCCAGGGGGGACAGGCGGCTTCTCGGGCGGAAGTGATATTTGACGCTTCAACCTCCGCGCCCCGCGTATTATTCTGGAGAGATACCAGCCACCTGGGCCGGGGCTTCGCCCTGGAAACCCTGGGGGTGGAGTTCTCGGAAACGTCGCCCTAATTAAACGGCCACGGATGGAACACGGATTGAACACGGAAAAAGCAAAGACTTAGTACGAATTGGTTTTTAATCCGTGTTTCATCCGTGTTCAATCCGTGGCTAGAATTGGTTTTTCCATGCCCCGTCTGTTCGCTATTGAGTGGGATGCCGCCGAGGCCCGTGTGGCCACCGGACGTCCGCGCGCCGGGGGGGGGCTGATTCTGGAGCAGGCCTTCATCGTCAATCTGCCGCAATCACCGGCGGGAGGACCGGAGCCGGGAGCCAGGGAAATTGGGGAGCGGATTGCCCAGGCACTCTCCGAGCGGGGGCTGTCCCGCGGAGATGCCCTCGTCGCCGTTGGCCGGACCAGCATTGAGCTGCGGTTCCTGACGCTGCCGCCGATGCCGCCGGAAGAGCTGCCGGATTCAGTGCGCCTGCAAGCGGTGCGGCAGTTCAGCACGCTCGGTGACGACTGGCCGCTGGACTTTGTGCAACTGGATGCCAATAAGGATGGCGGGACGAACGTGTTGGCGGCTGCGATTTCTCCGGAGCTGGTGAAGCAAACACAAGAGACCTGCGCCGCCGCCGGCCTGACTTTTTCCCGCCTGGTGCTGCGTCCCTTTGCCGCGGCGGCATTGGTCAAGAAGCTGGCGGCCGATGGCAAGTGCCGCCTGACGATTGATTTCCTGGGTGAAGAAGCGGACCTGAGCGTGCTGGCCGGCGAAAAGCTGGTGTTTCCCCGCACGGTGCGTTTGCCTTCGGGCGCCAATGCGGAGACGCTGGCCCGGTCGCTGGTGGCGGAAGTCCGCCGCACGGTGGTCGCGGCACAAAATCAACTGGGTGGACGCAGGGTCGAGCAGGTCGTCATCTTCGGCGACAGTGCCCATCACGAATCCCTCCGCGCGCTCCTCCAGCAGGAGCTTTCGCTGGATGGGGGCGTGGAGCTCTTGGACCCCTTCTCGGAAGTGGAGCAGTCGCGAGAGCTGCAGGCCCGCCCGCCGCGGAATCCCGGCACGTTCGCCCCCGTGCTGGGAATGCTTTTGGATGAAGCCTCCGGGTCCGCGCCGGGGATCGACTTCCTGCACCCTCACAAGCGTCCCGTCCCCCCCAATCGCCGCCGTTTTTACATAGGCCTGGGCGCAGCAGCCGCCGCCATTCTGCTGCTTTGCGTCGGCTATATCGGGTTCGACCTGCGGCAGCTCGATGCGCGGATCGCCAAATTGCAAAAGGAGAAGGCGTCGCTTGTCGAAAAGAACAAGAAGGGGAAGGCGATTCGCGAACAGGCGGCCAAGGTCGATCCGTTCGTTGCCGCGGACATCGACTGGCTGGAAGAGCTGCGAGTCATCTCGGAAAAAGCTCCGCCCCCCGAGAAAGTCCGCGTCGATGGTTTCTTTGCCGGAATTCGCCCCAAGACCGAGGGTGGCCTATTGCTCGATGCCGTCACCGACGGTCCCGACGTGGTGCCGGAGTTCGAAAGGGCCTTGCGGGATGACCGCCATATTGTGGAGGGATCAGGCGGCAAACGCGATGAAAAAGCGGTCGGCCTGAATTACCGGATCCGCCAGGACATTGTCATCGCGCCGAACGACCCCACCGCACCCGCCCGCTCGACAAAGGCAGCGGCGGCGGAAAAGACGAGCGCCCGCAAGGCATCCCCCGCCAAAGGCCCTGCGGCCAAGGCCAAAGAGAAAGGGGGCCGCTCATGAGCTCGCGCGAACGTATCCTCGCCATCTCCATCGGCTCCGTGCTGGCCTTGATCGTCGTGTTTTGGGGCTGGTCCAGAATCAACGCCATGTACACGTTTCGCCGGACGGAGCTTACCAAGCTGGAACAGGCTATCGCCGGAGAACGAAAACTCGAGCGTCAGACCACCGCAGCCCAGTTCCGAATGCGGAATTACGAAGAGCGCTCGCTGCCGCCGGTTCCTTCCGAGGCTCGCTCCGCGTATCAGACCTGGCTCCTCAAGCTCTTCGACAAGGCGGGCATGGCCCAACCGCAGGTGACCATGGGGAAGGGGAAGAAAGAGCGCAATCTCTTCACCTCCCAAACCTTCAGCGTGCATGGCCAGGGAACGCTGCCGCAGATCGTCAAGCTGCTGCACGGTTTTTACAGCGCCGACTACATGCACCGCATCAGCAAGCTCAACATCAAGCCCATTAAGGACTCGAAGAATTTGGACGTGACCGTGGATGTGGAGGCCCTCTCATTGCAGCGGGCCGCCCCCACCGCCACGCTTGAAGAGCGGCCGTCGGATCGGCTGGTGCTCCCCAAGCAGGACGACTATGTCCGCGTCATCAGTGAGCGCAACTTGTTCGGCCCCCCCAATCAAGCTCCGCGCATTTCGGGCCTGGGAAATCAAAAGGCGATCCGAGGGCGGGGCGTGGACATCGCCGCCCGCGGCAGCGATCCGGACAAGCTGGACAAGATTTCGTACAAAATGGTCAAGTCCGGCGCGAATGACGCCCGGCTGGACTCCAGCAGCGGCAAAATCTCCTGGACGCCTCGGACCAACGGCAAGTACGAATTCCTCGTGCGAGCTACCGACGACGGCTGGCCGGCCAAGTCCTCCAAGGATGAGCTGCTGGTGATCACGGTGGAAGACCCGCCCATTCCGCCCCCCGAGCCCCCCCGCAAACTGGCCTTTGACGATGCCAAGTTCACCTTCCTCAGCGCGGTGATCGACGTGAGCGGCACGGGACAAATCTGGCTGAGCATCCGGCCCAAGGGGCAAACGCTCAAGCTTGCGGTCGGAGACACGTTCGAGGTGGGCTCCGTCAAAGGGACCGTCACCTCCATCGGCGAGGGAGACTTCACCTTCGAGAGCGATGGCAAGGAGCATAAGCTGTCGAAGGGGGGCAATTTGGAGGAGGCGGTTTCTGAGCCGCAATGAGGGGCTAAAGCGGAAAGCGGAAAGCGGAAAGCGGATTGGAGCAGCGCTTTCCGCTTTCCGACTTCCGCTTTCTTCCCGCCCTATCCCCTTGCCTGTCAATGGTTTTCGCTTTTTCTTGCCACGGTCGAAATCCGCTGTTTGCATTCAGGTACATGGCAAGATTTGCCGATTATTCCACGTAAGCAGATTTTTCCGGCGCGTCTGCGCGCCCGGAACGCATTCACTGCACGGGGGATTCGCGGATGGGAACTTCACTCTCTATCGGGCTCGCACCGGCCAAGGCACGGCTGCTCGCCGGACTAGCTCTGGCCGCTGCCGCGGGGCTGTCCACCCAGGGAATGCTCAGCGCCCAGCAGCGCCAGCCACAGCGAGCCGCCAGCGCGCGGCAGTTCCGCTTTCAGGAGCAGGTGGAGGTCGCCCAGGCGGAGCCGGTACCCGATAACGTTCCCGAAGCTCAGCACACCGAGATGCAGGCCTATCCCATTCCACCGGATCGCTTGCAGGAAGTCGCTCTGGAACTGCAGAAAAGGTACATCAGCCGCAAAGACGTCCGCATTACGCCCAACAGGCGAGTCAACCAGATCTTCGTCAACGCCCCCATCCAAGTGCTGCACGAGATCGCGGCTCTCCTCGCTCCGGATGTTCCCGAGGAGCAGGCCCTGCCCGCCCCCAAGCCGGTGGACCAGCGGACCATACCGCCGGCCGGCCAGCGAGTCCGGGGAACGCATCCGCTGAAGAACGTCTCGGCGCACGATTTTGAGCTCGCGCTGGCCCGCATCTGGCACAAGCGGGCGAGCTTCACCACGAGCCACGACCGGCGGACCACGCAGGTCAAAGTTCCCTTCGGGGAAGAGGGGCTGGTGGCGATCACCATCGATCACGAGCGGGACCTGGTGAGCATTGACATGCCCAAGAATGCCCAGGATTCCTGGCGGCAAGTGCTGCGGGCCATCGATGCGCCGCAGCGGCCCGGGGGCACGCAGTCGGAACTGGTCGCACTCAACCGGGCGGAGCCGGAGAAGGTCAAGAAGGCGCTGGAATTGATCCGCGCCGTCACGCGTCCGTTCGCCGCTGCCGACGGACCCAAGCGGCACATCGGCCAGTTTGTTTCCGCGATCTTCCAGCAGGAGCAGCCCGCGGCCGAAGGTCAGCCAGCCGCTGGAGGTCAGCCGCCGCCCGCGGAGGGTCAGCCGTCGCCGGTGGTCCCGTCCGAGATCGAACGGGCCGCGGAAGCGGGCGAGCTATCGGACGAGGAAGGGAAGATCGGTCCCGTCGACATCCAATACATCGAAGGTCTCGACATCCTCATCATCCGCGGCAAAAAGCGGGACGTGGAGCGGGTGCAGCGGATCATCGCCCAGATTGAGGCGGAGAGCGAAAAGACGCGGCCCGAGGTCGAAATCTACATGATGGAGCACGTCGACGACCAGGCGATGGCCAACATGATTAACCAGATTTACACGCCGGCCCTTGGTGCGCGGCAAGGAACGGTCACCGTCGTGCCGCTGGTCAAGCCCAACGCGCTGCTGCTCATTGGCCGCCGCCAGGGAATTGACTCCGTCATCGAGCTGATCAAGAAGATTGACCAGCCGGTCGCGCCGGACAAGATGCTGCGGATTTTCAAGCTCAAGTATCTGTCCGCCATCGATGCGGAAGCCAAGCTGCGGATGTTCTTCACCGATCGGCCGGGAACTGGGACTACGCTGCGTTTGGGACTTGGAACGCGAGCCCTGATTATTGCCGACTATCGGAGCAACTCGCTGATTATTCAGGCCAGCCCGCGGGACATGGAGGAGGCGGCGCACATTCTGGATACGCTGGATCAAGATACAGGCCCGGTAAAAATGGAAGTGCGTATCTTCCGTCTGAAAAACTCACTGGCGGACGAAATCATTCAGGTATTGCAGGAAGCCATCTACGCCCAGCAAGCGCAGGCCCAGATTTCGCAAGGCGCGGGGGGTCAGGGGGGACAGAATCTCTTGCAGCAGCAGGGGCAAGGGGGCCAGCAAGGTGGCGGAGGAGGAGCCGGAACGCCGACCCGGGCCGTCTCCACTCCCAAGCCGACAAGCCTCATCTTCCAAAACGTAAACAAGACCGGCGTCGTGGAGCTGCTGGAATCCGGCATTCTGTCGGACGTGCGATTGTCCGCGGACCCGCGATCGAACTCCCTGATGGTGACCGGTCCCGCGTCCAGCATGGATCTGATGGCGGCCCTGATCGAACAGCTCGATGGTCTGCCGGCGGTGTCGGCCCAGGTGAAGATTTTTCGCCTGAATGATGCGGACGCCACCCAAATTGCCACGATGCTGACCACATTGTTCGGCCAGCAGGCGAACCAGCAGCAGGGAGGAGTGCAGGGCTTTCAGTCAGCGACGAGCGCCGGGGAGACAACATTAGTCCCGCTGCGGTTCTCGGTGGACACCCGCACCAATAGCATCATTGCTTCCGGCAACGCTGGCGATTTGTCGGTGGTACGCTCGATTTTGACGAACCTGGATCAAAGTGATCTGCGAGGCCGCCTGACCAGTGTCTACATGCTGAAGAATACGACCGCCGAGCCAGTCGCGAACGCAATCAACCAATACCTGACGAATCGGCAGACGCTCAATACGCAGGCCACCAACCTGGTCAGCCCGGTGAGCATTTGGGACCAGGCCATTATCGTGGTTCCCGAGCCAATCACCAACAGCCTGATTGTGAACGCCTCGCCGCGCTATGCCGAGGACATTAAGCAAATCATCAAGCAGCTCGACCAGCGGAAGAACATGGTGGCCATCCAGGTGCTGATTGCGGAGGTTGCTCTCAGCGACGTGGAGCAGTTTGGCATCGAGCTCGGCATTCAGGATTCGCTCCTGTTTGATCGCGGGCTGGGGACGATCGGGTTTCCCTTTAACCAGGGGGGAATTGGAAATAGTACGTCGGCGGCATCGCTCGCCACGCGGAACGCGGCTGCCGCCCAGGGACTCTCCAACTTGGGCGTGGGCCGCACGGACGCCACTCTGGGCTACGGCGGCCTGGTGCTCTCGGCCAGCAGCGATTCGGTGAATGTGCTGGTGCGGGCCTTGCAGCAGTCCAGCCGGCTGCAGATCCTGAGCCGCCCGCAGGTCCAGACGCTCGATAATCAGCAGGCCAACGTCCAAGTGGGGGCGGACGTTCGCTTTGTCTCAGGCACCACCATTACCAACGGCCTCGCCCAAAACAATGTAGAGGTGGTTCCCGTGGGAATCATTTTGCAGGTGACTCCCCGGACCAATGAGGATGGCAACATCATCATGTTCGTGGACGTCACCAAATCCGAGCTAGGACCGGAAGCGGAAGGAACGACCGTGGCTATTTCCGCCACCGGCGAGGCAATCCGCGTCCCTCAAATCAAGAAGACCATCGCCAGCACCACCGTCAACACCCGGAGCGGGCAGACGGTGATTCTGGGAGGGCTGATTACCAGGAACCAGTCGGAAGTGACGCGGCGCGTGCCGTATCTCGCGGATATTCCCGTGCTGGGGCGGCTGTTCCGCTTTGATGCCGTGACGGTGGACCGGACGGAGCTGCTGGTCATCATGACTCCCTATATCATTCAAACCGATGAGCAGCAAAACTGGTTCAATCAGCGGGAGTCGGAACGCATGAGCTGGTGCCTGGCCGATGTGGCGAACTTGCATGGGGAGGTGCCGTACATCACGGGCAACGCGGCGGTGAATGCCCATACGTCGCCGCTGATTTTCCCGGACGAAAACCCTTCCAGTCCAGAAGAAGTTCCATTGCCTCCCGTGCCGGGCATCGCGCCGCCCCCCATGGGACCGCTGCCAAAGCTGTTGCCCTCCACCAGCCGGCGGAGCGGCCCGCAACTGCAGCCGATCGGAGTCGCGCCGCCGCTGGGCGCGGGAAATATCGGCACTGCGAGTCCGCCGGCAATTTCCCAGCCCGAGCCGGCAACGGCATCGCCGCAAGCCAATGGTTATGAAGCGGCGAGGACGCGCACGATTCCCAAGAGCAAGCCGCTGGCCTGGCCCTGGGAAAACCAGATGGGGCGGCTTCCTCCTCCGCCGAGACTCTCCTCACCGGACGTGTCCGAAGTGGAACCGGCTGGCTATGCCGATCCTGGACAACCAACGGAGCAAGCCGTTGAGCCGGCGATTTATCGATAGTTTGGTGTGACAAAAAAATGGTGGACAGAAAAATAAGGCAGGGAGATTTGGGTGGCAAGAGCGCAGCCGCGATACGTCCCGAAGTATTTTTTTGTCTGCCATTTTTTTGTCACACTCCCTCCTGATACCCTTGTTGTGAGCGAACCGCACGGAAGCTGAGCCATGAGAAAATACTCTTCGTTGGTGCTACTGGCGGTCTTCGTGGCTCTGGCAAGCGGCTGCGCGGGGACAACGAAGAACTGGTCCTCGGCGATGCCCTGGGGCGAGAAATCGTCCACGCTTGCCGAGGGGAAGTATCAAGCGCCGGTGAAGATGGTGGCACTCTGGGCGCCGGCGATGTACAACGCGGCTGGCAAGCCGGCGACGCGCGGGTTTGGAGGGCGGCTCTATTTCTATAACGCCAAAAATGAAACGGTTCCCGTGCAGGGCCAGCTTGTCGTTTACTGTTTCGACGATACGACCAAGACCAACGATCACAAGCAAGCGGATCGACGGGTGGCCTTCACACCAGAGCAGTTCAGCGGTCATTTTAGCCCCACGGAGCTCGGCGCTTCGTACAGCGTGTGGGTTCCCTGGGATGCGGTCGGCAATTCACAAGCGGAAATCAGCCTGGTGCCGATCTTCACGGCCGCCACCGGCCAGGTCGTCGTCGGCCAGCAGTCGCTGGGACTATTGCCCGGCCCCGAAACGCCGGCTCAGGAAAAGTACATTCAAGAGAGTGTCCTGACAGCCAAGACCACCCACGAAGGGGATGTCACGCGGATCGGGTTTAACGAGGAGTTGAACGCCGCCGGTGTTCGCCAGAGCCGCATCCAGTCGATGTCCATCACTCTGCCGCAGAACCTCGCCGAGCGCGTGGCGGCCAGTAGGAATCAAGAGGTGCGGATCATGCCGCAACTTGAGGAGCGAGGGACAGCGAATCCCACGTTGGAGCCCGCCTACGCGCCGTCGCCCGGAGCTCAAGATCCTCACCCCGGCCCTCTCCCAAAGGGAGAGGGAGCTAAGGCCCTTCCGCGGCAGGTTCAGAGGCCTGGACCGTTAACTCATTCCGAACGGTCTCAACCTCGGGCTCCAACAATGCAACCCCCTCGGCCAATTGCCGGTCCCCTTCCGATGCAACCACCCCGGTGAGCACGGCCGTCGAGCCTTCCATAGTCACGCGGATGGGACCAATCGCGGAGATGGCGGGCAACTTGGCCAGTCGGCTTTCAAACTTGGCCGTGAATTGCGGCATCGAAACCGGCTTGGGAGCAAATCCGAGCCGGAGCGGGATGCGGATAGTGGAGCGGGCCGTGTTACGGCCCCCTTGCTGATTAAAATTTCCGCCCTGGTTCATCGAACGGCCGATCTGGGAGAACAGATTGGCGAACTGATTGTTGTTGCCAGTGGATTGTCCGCCGATGATGTCATAGTTGGAGCTGATGAGATTCGCCCCTCGGCCGTCGCGACTGAGCACTTCTCCGCGCTGGATCGGAGTGCCGGCGCCGATCTGCCCCGTATTGATCTCGGTTTGAAATTCGGGCGATGTAGTGACGCCGCCGCCGCTGCTGCTGCTTCCACCACTGCTGCTGCCGGTGGAGCTGCTGCCGGAGTTAAACAGGGAGCCGCTGCTGCCGCCGGAGTTGAACAGCGAGCTGCTGCTGCCGCTGCTTCCTCCGCTACTGGACCCGCCGGTGCTCATGCCGGGAAACGAGCGCCCCGAACCGCCAGAAGTCGGGACGTTGCGCCCGCCTTGCGCGTGCGCGCTGGCGGCGCAAATCCCAGCCAGGAGAACCAGGCCGGAAGCCAGTACAAGGAGACGTAGGCTCTTCTTCATGGGGCACCTGCTAGCAGGACAATCGCCTTTGGCGGTCAGTCAGGACTCTTCACCGTCAATCGTCACCACCGCGCCGTGCGGCACATAGTCTCACTGGAACGCCGGTTGTACCGCTCAGCGAACTCTTTCATTGTGGGGGAAGTCTCTTGCCAGGGCAACAGCGGAGGGCAGACTCGGGCAGGCACTTACTGGACACTTAGTTAGTACTGCGAGTTCGGTATAATGGTTTCGAGGATTGGGCTTCGCGGGAGGAAGGTGCCCTTGCGGCATTAAACATCCGGCGATGGCAAAGGTTCCCTGTTCCCCCTCAACCGAGGAGGGGGTGATGCAAAAGTCGCTATCTTAGAATCTGTAAAGCTATATACAACAATAACTTAGGGAGATGACGCACCCGACTTTTGCATCACCCTCTCCGCTTTCCTTTCGCCGGCAATGAAACAAACAACGTCCCTTGCGGGTACTTTCGTGCAATCCGCACTCTCATTCCGCGGTCGTATTCTCCCTGGGGGTCTCTCGTGAACAAGCAATCCTGGCTAGCACGCTCTTGGAAGGTCATCGTCCTGCCGCTGGTCCTGGTCGCCAGTCTGGCATCTCTCGCTCGGGCCGAGCGGGCCGTGGTCCCGAAAATCCTGCCGGAGGGGACCCTGGCGTATGTGCGGATTTCGGACGTGCAGGATTTGGTGGCCAAGTTCAAGGAAACCGCCACGGGGCGGATGTTCGCCGATGAAAATATCGCGCCGCTTGTGCAACAGCTTTATGGGTCGGTGGAGGAACAGTGGAAACAGATCGAGGACCAGGTCGGTTTGCCGCTCGGCGACTTGCTCAAGATTCCGCAGGGAGAAGTTTGCTTCGCCGTTGTACCCAATGGGGATGGACCGCCGGCAATGCTGCTCCTGGTGGATGTGAAGGACAAAATCATCAGCGTCAACAAGCTCCTGGAGAAGGGGGAGGCTCTGCTGACCGAAAACGGCGGCACTAAGACCAGCGAAGTCATCGAGGACGTGAAAGTCAATATTTACACTGGTCCCGATGGGCAGTCCGCGGTGCAGTTCGACAAGGACGGCACGCTCGTCATCACGACGAGCAAAGACCTGGTCAAGCCGCTTTTGTTGGCGTGGACCGGCAACGCGGAAGTGAAGTCGCTCGCCGACAATGCCAAATTCAATTCCATCATGAGCCGCTGCGGCGGTTCCAAGGAGGAGCGGCCGCAGATAACGTTTTATGCGGACCCCGTGGAGATCGCCCGCAAGGTGCTCGCCAATGGCCCCGCCTCGCTGGCCCTGGCCTTCTTTCAGCCGCTGGGGCTGGACGGCGTGAAGGGCGTTGGAGGAAGCGTGATTTATGGGGCCGGTGAGTTCGATGACGTGATTCATTTCCACCTGCTCTTGGACAATCCCCGCAGCGGCGTGGTGGAGCTTTTGGCAATGGGCTCGGGCGATTCCACGCCGGAAGCCTGGGTGCCCAATGACGTGACCTCCTACACGACGCTGCACTGGCGGTTCGAGGACATGTACAAGAATGGCAACAAGCTCTGGGATAGCCTGCAAGGGGAAGGAAACTTCAAGGCTTTCGTCAAGGAGCGGCTGTCGGACCGGATTGAAATCGACGTGGAAACGGAGATCGTTCCCGCCCTTGATGGCCGCATCACGCTCGCTCAGTGGGTGGAGAAGCCGGTCACCTTGAACAGCCAGGTGAATATCGTAGGAGTCAAACTCAAGGATGCGAAAGCCTTCCAAACCTCCATCGTGGAGAAGCTGGTGGCGAAGTATCCCGAGGCTGTCGAGAAGAAGGCCTTTGGCGGCGTGACCTACTGGGCGATCAAAATGCCGCAGCGGCGGGAAGGCGCGCCGGAGCTCCCCGCTGGAATGCGTGTGCCGACTCCGGCCGTGGCCATCATCGGCGATTACCTGATATTTAGCGACAGCACGAACGCTTTGCACCACTGCATCACGACGACCAGCGACGCCACTCGCGGCCTGGCCGGCGACCTGGAGTACAAACTCATTGCCGGAAAAATCAAGCGGCAGGTGGGGGGCGATGCTCCGGGCCTGGTGCAATTCTCGCGGCCCGAAGAGGCGCTGCGATTTGTCTACGAGCTGATCCGCGCCGAGAACACGCGGAAGGGACTGGAATCCGCGGCGGAAGGAAATCCCTTCCTGAAGAACGTGGACAAAGCCCTGAAGGACAATCCGCTGCCGGCGTTCTCCGTTTTGGCCAAGTACTTCGCCCCCGGCGGCGGCATGATGGTGAACGACGAAACGGGCTTTCACTACATGGCGTTTACGCTGCGGCGGAAGCAGTAGGAAGACTACCCCACTAACAGCCGCACCATCTCCGCCGGCATTGGCGATTCAAACCGCAACTGCCGGCCGGTGATGGGATGGTCGAAGGCGAGCTGTCGGGCGTGCAGGGCGAGCCGCTTATAGGGCCAGCGGCGATGTGCGGCGAGCTGCGGCTCATAGCGCGGATCGCCGAGGACCGGGTGGCCGGCTTCGGCGAAGTGGACGCGGACCTGGTTGCGGCGACCGGTCTCCAGCCAGACTTTGACGTGGGTGAAGCCCTTCAGCCGATTCATGACCTCATAGTGCGTGATGGCCCGCTGGCCGATGTCCTCGTTATCCGTAGAGAAGCGGGTGAGGTCCTTGTCCGTGGCGAGCAGCGTGTTGAAAGTCCCCTCATCATCGTCGACGCTGCCGGCGACAAGCGCCGCGTACTCCCGTTCCGGCTTATGCAGGGCGAACTGATCGCGGATCTGCTGGGAGATTTCCATCGTCTTGCCCATGACGAGCAAGCCGGAAACTCCGCGGTCCAGGCGATGAGCGGTGAAGACCTGCTTCCCGCCGGAGACGTGGCGGACGTATTCGCTGACCTTCGCGACCAGCGTGTTCGTCTCGCCGCGGATGGTCGGGACCGTCAGGAGCTCCGGCGGCTTGTTGACGACGATCAGGTGGCGGTCCTCAAAGACGATCTCGAAGCCGAGGTTGTGGCGGGGCTGCTTGCGGGGGTGGTACACCTGCCGCGCGTCGTACTTGACCTCCACCTGGTCTCCCACGCTGGCTTTCTGGCCGGGGAAGGCGCAGGTCGCGCCGTTGAGCTGCACGCAGCCTTGGTCGAAGAGGCCGAGCACTTGGGCTCGGGGGAGCATCTCCGTGAGCGATTGCACCACGCGGTCGAGCCGCCGGCCCAGGTGGCGGGAATCGGCGTCAACGAGGACAGACTTTTTGGTTAGGGGCACTTCTATTTCACTCCAGCCAGATCGGCGACGACACGCTCCAGGCCCGCGACGACGCGGGCGGTCCGCTCAAAGTCGATCTTGTCCGGCGTGTCCTCTTTGGCGTGATAGTGAGGATAGCGGAAAGGAGCGGTGTCCGTCACCATCAGGCCGGGATAACCCATCTGCCAGAACGACCAATGGTCCGACCAGCCGACGCCAGCGATAGCATCCGGCAGGGCGCAACCATAGGCGGGGAATTTCGTGGACTCACGGAATTTGCCGACGACCTGTTTGGCGAGCGGCCCGGACTTCACGTCGGCGACGAAGGCGATAAAATTGCCCGTATCGGGATAGAGCAGCCGCAGCGGCGGCAGGCTGTCGAACTTCTGGCTCCCTTTCTCATCGCTATAGTAGCCGATGGTCTCCAGGCTGAGCATGGCGATGATGTTCTCCTTCCGCTCCTTGCAGCGCTTGGCGTAGACGACGGAGCCCATGTCCTTCGTCTGAAACCACGGCGGCTCTTCGTTGACGAACAGCACAAAACGGAGCGTACGGGCCGGCTTCTTTTTGGCGAAAGCCCGGGCCAGGGCCAGCGTGGCTGCCGTCCCGCTGCCGTTGTCGTTGGCCCCGGGACAGCCGACCACGGAGTCGTAATGCCCGCCGATGACGACGATCTCTTCCTTCTTGTCGCCGCCAGTAATTTCCGCGATCAGATTGGCCACCTTGGCGCCCGCCATGGCGCGAACTTCGTACTCCTGCCGTTCCACCTTATGGCCGGCGTCCTCTAGGGACTTCCGCAGAAATTTCTCGGCGACAATGAGGTCGTCGTAATGGAAGCGGCTAACGTTTCGTTCGCCAATATCCGTGGCGAGCACTTTGACGTCCGACTCGAGGGCCTCAGCCAGCGCAAGCTCTGCCTCCGTCAGCGGCGGCAGCGGGCCTTTGTGGACCTCTCCCGGCATGCTGAAGAGGGGAATCGGCTCTGGTGACTTTTCGTCGGCCACGGCGAGGGCAAGTGCAAAGTGTAGGGTGCAAAGTGCAAAGTAGGAGGCATTTACTCTGCACTCTACACTTTGCACTTTACACGTAGTTGGCCACACAGCGTTATTCCCTCTCGGCCTCACTCTCCCATCAGCTTCTTCACGCTCTCCTCAGACGCTTCCGCCCAGATGCGGTAGCTCTTCTCGTTGAGGTGCAGCAGGTCGGGCATCACTTCCTTGTTCAAATTGCCGCTGGCGTCGAGGAATTTGGGGCCGATGTCGAGATAGAAGACGTTCTTGTCGTCCGCCAGCTTGGCGATGATCTCGTTGGCGCCGGTATTGACCTTGCGCTGCTTGTTTTCATTGTTCTCGCCGCGGGGGAAAATGCCCAGCACCAGGACTTTTGTCTCAGGCAGCTTGGTGCGCAGCTTCTCGACGATGGCCTTCACCCCTTCCGCGATTTGCTCGGAGGTGTTCGAGCCCGAGTTGTTGGTCCCAATCATCAGCACGGCCAGCTTCGGCTTGATCTCTTCGATGTTGCCGTTATCGAGCCGCCACAGGACGTGCTGGGTGCGGTCGCCACCGATGCCGAGATTGACGGCGTTTCGCTTCTCATAGAATTCCTTCCAGACCTTCGCCCCGGAACCTTCCCAGCCTTGGGTGATCGAGTCGCCAATGAGAAGCAGGTCGACATTCCCCTTTTTCACCCGTTCGTTGAAGCTCTCGTGCCGCTTCATCCAGCCCCCATCGCGGGGAACGGGGACGACGGCATCATTCGGCTTCGCGTCCTTCTTGGGCTCTTCGGCCAAAGCGGGCGCGACAAAAACCAGAGCCAGAATTGCAACGAGCCAATGGCGTTTCAGCAGGGACATGGCAGCCTCCGGGAAAATGAGAGAGGTGAATCTGCCGTCAGTCTGGCACCGCCGGGGCGAATGTCAACACCCGCTTCGGCTGCCCGTCCGTGTCCATCCGTGTTTCATCCGTGGCTATTCTTTCTTCTTTTCCTTCTCCTGACTCCGCAGCAGATCGGCATGGACGTGGGCCACGTCCCACATGTAGTGCCCAATTTTGTGCTTCTCCGACTCCAGGATGTGCTTCTTCGCCAGTTCCTTCTCGCCGGCTGCTTCGTGCCAGAGGCCGATGTAGAGGTGAGCATAGAAGAGCTGACGATTGAGAGCCTCCTTAGTCGGCTCGCCTACCTCCTTGATCGGTTTTTCAACTTCCTTCTTTGGCTTTCCCGGCTCTCTCGTCTGCTCGCCTGCTTCGGCGGCAGCCAGCACGTCCTCCGGTTTGAGCTTGCCGCGATAGAGGTCATAGATCTGCATCATCGGAACGCGGCGATCATCGCTGATGGGAAGCAGGTTCTTACGGGCCATTTCAACCCCGTCCTTCCTGGCCACGCACAAATACCGCCAGGTGGAATTCTCCACGTCCTGGTCGTGAAACGTCTGATAGAGTTTGAACTGCTTGGCACCCTTTTCGAACTCTCCAGCGTAGTAATAGGAAATGCCCCGCTCCCACTGGCGGGCTTCCGCTTTCGGATCCTTCGCGGTCGCCAACTCGACGTGCTTATCGAGGTCGCTAACCGACTCCTTGATCTTGCCGGCCCGGAAGTTCTCACGCCCACGCAGATAGAACGCTAGCGACTGCTTGGGGTTCTTGGTAATGACTTCCGTCAGGACGTCAGTCGCCTGACCGCTATCGCCCCGAGCGGAAGCCTGCGCGGCCTTTTGAAGCAGATTCTCTTCCGCATCCTCCGCCGTGGCAAAATGGCAGCAGGCGAGCAAAACCGCACCAATCCAACTCAACCGTAATGCTTCCGAGAACATCAGAAGTCCCTCGTTACGACATGTTTCTGGAACGGCTATGCTGGCAGATTGGCGTGCTAGCGGCCAGAGAAATGGTCTCGAAAAATTCACCCTGGCCGGTGCGCGACCACCCTCAATGCTCTTTGGGGAGTCATTCCTCCCTTAACGGCATCTTAGCGGCCAAGAGACGCTTGAGGAGTGTCGTAAGCCACAAAAAAGTTTGCCCCTCATCGCTGGAGGTCGCCACCTACCGGCAACTTCGAGCGTCGCGTGGCTCCATTTCGCTCAGGCTGCTTTCTGGCACAGAGCAATTCTCCGCTATTTTGCCCGCATTTTGCGGTAGCTCGCCGCTGCTGTCGCAAGTTGTGGTGCTAGCGATTTATAAACAAACTAGATTTCTATTAATCTCAAATTCAGAATTAATCCTTAAATGAGAGATGCCAGCAGATTTGACCTCCCCTATGGAGGGATTCGGGCACCCTTGGATTTCGCCAACTTCTCTTCAAAAACACCCCGCAATCGCGTTTTTTGTTCATGAAATAGCCAAGGGAACGCAACTTGCAATACCTGTTATCCACGCGAGTCGGCCGAATCGGCAAACTGACATATCGCCGGGGGGCGATCAGAAAGATTCTCGTGCGTCGGAAATGAAATCCCTGCCCGCTAATACCGGGCGCACCCCAAGGCAAGGAGGACGGAACCATGTTGGTTCTCAGTCGCAAAATTGGTGAACGTCTCGTTATCGGCGGCAACATCACGGTCGTCGTCAATCGGGTTGCGGGCAACCGCGTCACTCTTGGCATCGAAGCTCCCGATACCGTCCGCATCGTTCGCGGCGAGTTGGAAGCTGCCAAGGGGGATTTTGCCCATCTTCCCAGCAGCAAAGAGCCCCATGCGGAAGTCGGCGCCAGGAATTTCGATTCCAGCGTGGACACGGCCAGCGCTCCGCTTCGCCTGGCGAAGTAGCCTGCTTCGGGATGGTCTGTATCGGGATGGTCTGAACAGAGAAGTTAGCAGGCGCGCCACATGGCGCGCTCCTCGTGCGGAAAATATTTCTCGCACTGAGTCGCTGGGACACCGAGGTCGTTCTTCCTCCTCCGTGCCCCTGTGCCTCCGTGTGAGATTTTTTTTGCGCAGCCCGCCGACAAAAACTTTTTGCGCAGCCCGCCGACAAAAATGCAGCGCCCGGTGCTATCTTGGAGCATCTCTCCTGCTCCCCATACATGGCACCTCGAGTTATGAAAATCGCCTTCTTCGACTGCCCCAGCGGTATCAGCGGGGATATGACTCTAGGGGCACTCGCGGATTGCGGCGTGGATCTGGCCGCGATGCAGGCGGGAATCGACTCGCTCGGCTATCCCGGCGTCAAGCTCGTGGCGGAAGAGGTGCATCGCAAGGGATTTCGCGGTCTCAAGGTGCATGTCCAGCACGAACCGGAGAAAGCCCACCGGCATCTGCACCATATCGTGGAAAAGATTGACGCCAGCACTGTCCTCACGACCGCTCAGAAAGAGCTGGCCAAACGGATTTTCACGCGGCTGGGGGAAGCCGAGGCGAAGGTGCATGGCACCACGATTCGCAAGGTCCATTTCCACGAAGTTGGGGCGGTCGATTCCATCGCGGACATCGTCGGAAGCGCAGTCGGCCTGACACTGCTGGGGGTGGACCGGATTGTCTGTTCGCCGATTCCGACGGGTACGGGCTTTCTGGAAATCGAGCATGGCCGCGTCAGCATCCCCGCTCCAGCCACTGCGGAGCTGCTCAAGGGGATTCCGCTCGCGCCGTCAGTCTGCTCCTGCGAGCTCACCACCCCGACCGGAGCCGCCATTGTGGCGACCGTGGCCGATGAGTTTGGCCCGCTGCCGGCGATGAAGATGCAGACCATCGGCCTGGGGGCAGGCGACCGGGACATGAAAGAGCAGGCCAATCTCCTCCGCCTGATTATTGGGGAAGCCGAGCAAACAATCGTCAGCGACCAGGTCTGGGTGCTGGAAACCAACCTCGACGACATCAGCGGCGAAATCGTCGGCCATTGCACGGCCAAACTCTTTGAAGCCGGGGCACTGGACGTTTACACCACCTCCATCCAGATGAAGAAAAATCGCCCCGGCGTCCTGCTCAGCGTGCTGTGCGGGCCGGACCTCGTTCCCAAGATGGAAAAGATCATCTTCAAGGAAACCGGCACGCTCGGCATCCGCCGCTGGCCCGCCAGCCGCCACAAGCTGGAGCGGCGGCCGCACAGCGTGGAAACTCCCTGGGGAAAAATCGAAGGCAAACTCGCCGTCCTCTCGGACGGCAGCCTCAGCTTCTCCCCCGAGTTCGAATCCTGCCGCAAGATTGCCGCCGAGCAGAACCTGCCGCTGAAAGACGTATATGAAGGAGCAATGCGGGCGTACGCGCCGTAGGACACCAGCCTGAAGCGCAAGCAAAGGACACCATCGCTATCGGGGAAATCGCGATACCATCCCTACCCCCATCGCAGACAAGGCTCTACCCGACAATCGCTTCCACTCATCACCCACATCGTCCTTCGCTCGCGCTTCAGGCTGGTGTCAATCGAAGGAATGGAGGCGAACGGCGACGTTTACTTCCGCACAAACTTCTGCAGCCGCCGGCCGTTAACCTCGGCGACGTACAGATTGCCGGCGGAGTCGAAGGCCAGCAGGTGGGGCAGGTCGAATTGGCCCGCCTTGGAGCCTTTGCGGCCCCAGCTTTTCTTCACTTTGCCGGCGGAGTCGAGTAGATTCACTCTGTTGGCTCGGCCGTCCGCGACGAAGAGATTGCCGGACGGGTCGAATGCGAGGCCGTAAGGGGCATAGCCCCGCCAGATGGCGAGCGGCTTCCCTTCCAGGTCGAAGACCTGGATTCGGTTGTTCTCCCGGTCGCCGACGAAGATCCGCTTCTTGGCGTCCACCACAATGCTGTGGGGCAGGTTGAACTCGCCGCCGCGCATGCCAGGCGTTCCCCAAGTCTTGATAAAGCCGCCGTTGGGCGAAAACTTCAGCACGCGGCTGTTGCCGTAGCCGTCGGAGACGAAGAACTCACCGTCGGGGCCGAAGGCGATATCCGTCGGCTTATCGAATTGATCCGTTTCGGTCCCCGGCTGGCCGGTACCCAGGGCCAGCAGTTCTTTTCCTTGCGGATCAAACTTGAAAACCCGGTGGTTGCCGATATCCGTAGCCCAAACATTGTCCTCCTTATCCACCCGCAGCCCGTGAGCCGTATGAATCTGGTCGTCACCCCAAGAGCGGAGAAACTTCCCGTCCTTGTCAAAACAGAGGATCGGATGCTTCCCCCGATGAAACAGATAAATCTCATCCTTGCTACTCACCGCCACCGCCGAGCAGGCTCCGAGCGCATAGCCGTCGGGCATCTGCAAGAAGTCTAGCGGCGTCTGAAAATCGATGACCTCGGCGGCCGAAATCGGAGGCGTCGCCGCTAAAGTGCGGGCCAGCAGGGTGAAGCAAAGAAAAAGTCGCAGAGGTGAATAGAGACGATTGGTCATGGAAAGACCAGTTCCGGCCGCAAGGCCGCGGAACTGCGGCCAGTTGAAATCCGCACCGCTGGAAACAGTGGAGGCGAGGTAAGAAATGAGAAGAGCAACGTAATAACGTGGCATGATGTCAATTCTCATAGACTCAGACCCCGACCGAGTTTTGATACGAGTTCAGCTTGACGTCGGAGGAATCCGCGACATGGACCCAAACATGGACGTGCGGCGTGCCGCGGAAGTACCAGACGAACGACGGCCCTTCCAGCCGCCAGTTGTCCCAGACGCCGTCGCCCCCCAGGTCTCCTTCCTTGTAAAACGCCAAGTGGCAGGCATCGAGTCCCCCTTGCACCTTCAGGCAGCGGACGACCTCGTCCTGATCCGACTGGCGGAACGGCTCGAGCAGCAGCTTGAGGACTTGCTGCAGATGCTCCTTTTGATCCGCCGCAAAGTCGGTGACCGCGATGCCGTCAAAGCGACCCTTCGCTCCGCGGAAACCGATCAGCTCCTCGCTGGGCATTTCCTTGATGACTAGCGATTTTTCCCGCTGCTTGCCGTCGAACATGTCGTATAGCTTGTTGGCCGCCTGCGCCTGGTGCCAGAACACATTTTTCGGATGTGCCGGCTCTTCATACGTGTTTTCACCCTCGTGGGCATAGAGAATCGGCCCGCCGAAGGCGACATGCTCCGCGCTATTGCCGTCGCAACGCAGCGTCATATGCCGGCTGGCGAGGACAAACTCGAACTTCTCGCTCCCCGGTTCGCCGAAGAGGGCCAGCGACTGGTTCTGGCCGAAGCCGCCGACGTCCCCGTTGAGTTGCAGGTCCCACCGCTCGTGCCAGTCGGGGTTGGTCATCCCTTCGAAAATCTTGCGAATCAGGTGCTGCTGGTCGGCGGTGTAATAGGCGCTCTTGATGGAGGGCGAAGTGATTTTCCAGTTGTTTTCCAGCCGCGTCCTGAGCAGCCCGCGCTCCTTCTCGACATAGTCCCAGGCGAAGCAAACATCCTTCTTCTGCTTCGCGGTGAAGGTCTCGTACAACAACTTCACGAGGCTTTCCGGCGTGCTCTTGGGCTGGACGGGCTCAGCGGCCAGAATCGGCGCGCCGGCCGCGACGATGGCCAGTGCCCCCGCACTTTTCAGAAACTCGCGGCGGGAATCGAGGATTTTTGGAATGAGAGTGGGCATCGTCGGGACTCCGGGAGAACAAGGACTCGAGCGCGACAAGCACGGGCATCGTTAGGGCATCTTATCACAGCTTAATGCTGCAAGCTGGACAGCTCACGAACCTGCTCCGGCGATAGCGCGCCGCGATACACCCGTACGTCCGCCAGGTCACCGCGGAAATAATCTTGAGCGCCCAGCCCGATGTGCAGCGGCTGCCGGTTGGTAAGGTCGTACTTCTCGGCCGCGAACGCCGCGGACTCGCTGGCGAGCTTGCCATCGACATAGAGTTGCAGCCGGTCCTGTCCCCGGACGGCGGCCACGTGATGCCAACCCATGGAAAATTCCCGGTCCCAAGTAGCGTTCCGGCCGGCTTCGATGGAGAGCACGTGGCCGGACGGGAGCGTGCCGACAAACAGCCGTCCCTGGAAAACGGCCATCGACCAGGCGCGGCGGTACTTCACGTCCGGCGTGGGATCGACGCAGCCGATCTTCGTCCAGTTCATGTCGCCGTCGTAGCGGTAAACGTCCGCCGACGGCAGCGTTCCGCCATACATTTTTCCGTTGTAAACCAAGAGCGGCATGGCTTCGAGCTCCTGGCCGAGCTTGCCGACATCGTCCCACTGAGTTCCACCGGCAAAGCGAAAGACGCGAGCCTTCGGCCATTCACTGACATACAAACTGCCGCGATGCACCGCGAAGCCGTAGGTCTGCGAGGCCTCGGGAATTCTCCCAGCGAGCTCCCACTTCTGGCCGTCGAATCGAAACACGGAGCCCTCGTCATAGCTTGTCGCGTAGAGAGCGCCGTTGAAGGGGGTGAGCGCCTCGACTCGTTTCCCATCTGGCGTGGCGCAGCTCGTCCACTTTTCACCCCCCTCGTAGCGGAAGAACCCGGCTGGGCGATAGAGCGACCCAGCGTAGAGCTTGCCGCGGAAGACTACGAGGCTGCCGATGCCTTCTGTTTCTGGAGAGAGCGTGCCACAAGGAATCCAGCGGTCATTGTCCCCGAGCCGAAACACTTTGCCGCCGAAGTGCGGATTCTGCGATTCGGCCAGTGCCGAACCACCCAGCCGATACTTGCTTGAGGCGACATGGAGCGCACCGTTGTAGACCGCCATGCCCGAGATTGCGTTGGCCTTGTCTGGGCTGCCCAAGTCGGTCCAGCCGCCTTTTCCCGCGTGACGAAAGACGTGCCCCGCTTCCTTCTCACCGGCGTGACACGTGGCCGCATACAACTGCCCATCGTGAACGCACAGCGACATCACATACATGGCGGTCCCCAACCGTCCATGGTCGGTGAACTGCTCTTCGAGCTGCCCCTGATCGATGCCGAAATGCAACTGACGGGAATTCGGCTGACCATTCGTTACGCCTCCGTGGTTGTAGAGTCCCAGGTGGAAGCCGGTGCGTGTCTTTGGATCGTACTGGCTGACCAGGTCTCCCAACACGTCATCCAGCTCGGCTTCCGTATTCACCCATAAAGAAATCGAAAACTCATTCGTCCCCAGCCGCAGCGACGGAGCATCAGCCGCCTCGATGACGGAATCTCGTCCGTTAAAGCGACCGGCTGTTCGCGCCGCTCCGCCGGGTCCAGCCGTCTCGAAATCGACGCCGCGCGACGTTGTCGGCAGATTAGCTCCCGATTTCTCACGGGCGTTGCCACGCAGCGGCCAGTGTCCGATGAGCTTTGGTTCCGCCGATAAGGCAGTGGAAGCCAAGAACCAAAGGACGACAACCAAGGAAGATCCAATCGTCAGACGCATGTCCATCTCCTCGAACCAGGGAGTCTTGAAATCCCGATTGAAAAGCGCCCGCTCCAAGAATTTGTTGCAACGGGGCAACAATGCCTTTCTCAGCAACCAATGAACGTCGAGCCACCAGCGATCACGTTTTTCCCTCGCTCAATCCTTCGGCGCCAGCTTTAGCAGCTCCGCGGGCCGGCAGACCTGTCCCCCGCGTATTACCAGTTCGATCCGCCGCGTGTTGCGGATGTCATCCAGGGGATTCGCGGTCAGTAGCACGATGTCAGCCAGCTTGCCCGGTGTGATCGATCCCAGCCGTTTTTCCTGCCGGAGCGCGGCTGCATTGTGCATGGTCGCAGCTCGCAGGGCGGCTGCGGGGGGGAGGCCCGATTCTACCAGCATCTCCAGTTCCTGATGCAGCGAAAAACCGGGGGGCACCTGCGGCTCCGGCGCATCGGTCCCGACAAGCAACGGCACGCCGGCACGATACAACTTGCCGGTCAATTCCTGGAACTTGGCGAATTCTCGCCGGCGATCTTCCAGCGGGCCACCCTGCGGACAACCCGCCTGTTTCAAGTACACTGGCCAGAACTCCCGCAGTCGTCGCGGGGCCAGGGCATTGTCAGGGTGACCGCTCACCTCCGGCACGTCGGGGAGCAGGATCATATTGCGGAAGACCGCCAGGGTTGGATCGACAAAGACTTTGCGGCGAGCCAATTCCGCCACCAGCTCCTGGCACAGCGGGTTGTCCAGATCGAGCCTTCCTCGGTGGCCGGGCTCCCCCGCGACTTCCGGCGGAATGACGTAATTGAACACCGACCAGATGTGCTCCAGGCCATCGATGCCGTCCGCCACCGCGTGCTGTGCGGAGTATCTGCCGAGGTGGGCCGTGACAAAAAGCTTGCGGCGATGACCCTCGTCGATAATCGACTTCCCTACCTCGCGGCCCGTGCCGGCATAGATCTTGACGGTGGTGACATTCCACCGCAGCATCTCGTCCAGCACGGCTGGAACCTTCGCCGGATCCGTCACGCCTCGGCCGACGTCCTTATGAATCGGCGGCTCGGCGTCGAGAAGTGGGCTGCACGTGAAGACGCGAGGGCTCGACCTGGGATGGGCCGCCGCAAAACGCGCCACCAGCGTCGCCGCCACGATCTCATCGCCGGTGCTGCGCACGGACGTCACCCCCGCAGCCAGGTATAGAGGCAGGATCTCATCTCCCGTGACGTGGGCGAAGTCGAGCACATGGACGAGGTGCACGTGAGCGTCGATCAACCCTGGCACGGCGAACTTGCCCCGGCCATCAATGCGCATCGCATCCGCGGGCACATCCGCGGCCTCATCAGGCCCCAGCACCGACGTGATTTCCTCTCCGCGAATCACAATGGTCCGTTCCGGCAACATTTCGCCCCGCAGCGGATCAAACACGGCGCATCGCTCGATCACGACGGTTTGCTCTTCCGCGGCTCGCCCAGTCGCTGGGACCGCAAACACGCCGAAAACACTTGCGGCCAAGAGCGCCGCGCCCGCCGAAAAACTCCGAGGTGAATGGCTGGGAAAGTACACTTTCACGGAGTCCCTTCTTGCGCCCTGTTTGGCGAATCGTCATCCCCTCTTACCGAAAGAGCGGCTCCATCTTCTCGCTGCCGGTGATCGTGCGGGAAAGCTCGGTGGGGATCGCCGGATCGAGGCGCAGCTTGCCGACGTCGAACAGGGTGTGCATCACCGTGCCGAGCAAGTGCCGGGGATCGTAGGGCTCGGTGGCGGGTTGCGACGCGTTGCGATCCGACTGGCCGATCACTTGCCCCATTTTGAGCCCGCCCCCCGCCAGCAGCAGCGGCGTCAACTCGCCGTAGTGGTCGCGGCCACCGTTTCGGTTGATTCGCGGAGTGCGCCCCATTTCGCCGGTGACGATGAGCAGAATCTTGTCCGCGAGCCCGCGTTGGTGAACGTCGTCAATGAACGCACTAACGGCGTGATCCACCTGGTTTCCCATCGGCCAGATGCCGGTCATTCCCTTGGGGCTGTTTTCGTTGGCGTGATAGTCCCAGCCGCAATCGGAGACCGTGACAAATCCACAGCCCGCTTCGCACAGCCGCCGGGCCAGCAGCATCTGCCGTCCGAGTAGATTGGTCACGCGGCGCATGTCATAGAAGCGCTGGAGATCGGGAGCGTGGAAGAGGCTGGAAGTGTCGTAGCGGGCAATCGTACGAGGATCTTCCTTCGAGAGATCGAACGCTTCGGAGATGCCGCGAGAAATCATATCGAACGCCTGCTGCTGAAACTTTCCCACACGGTCAAGGACGCCGGACCGGTCCGCTTGCGAGCGGACCTGGTCGAGGCGCGCCAGCAGGCCGCGGCGGTCATCCAGGCGCTCCGCCGCGATGCTCATTTGCATGTCCTGCTTGAGCGAGCCGCCGCCGCTGGGATCGAAGGCGTCATAGGTCTTGCCAAGGCTGCCGGGGGTGGTCAATGTCGGCAGAGCGCCGGTTTCAAAGTTACCGTCCAGTTTCAGGTCGTCCTGGACCGCCTCGGGCTTCACCAGAATGTTATTGGGCATCCCGTTGCGGGCGTTGTTCGTGCCGGCGATCCGAGAGTAGATCGCGCACATCGCGGCCTTCGCCGAGTTTCCGCCGGTGGTGACACTATCGTACTCGTGGCCGCCGTTCTTCGATCCGTAGGAGCGGACAACAGCGAGTTTATCCGTCATCGCGGCGAGCTTGCCAAAAGTGCCGCCGAACGTGATGCCAGGTAATTTGGTCGGCACTTCGCCGGTGATGCTGCGAATCTCCGACGGCGCGGTGATCTTCGGATCGAAGAATTCGAGGTGCGGCGGACCGCCGCTAAGGAATAGCAGCACCACCGACTTGCCGCGCAGATAGCTCCCCGCCTGGGAACCCGCTGCGCTGAGTGCCAAGAGCTGCGGCAGTGCCAGCGAACCGGCCCCCAGGCTGCCAATCCTGAGGAACTCGCGGCGGCTGAGGCCCGCGCAGTTGCGGTCGTAACCGGTCCCCAAGATTCGGAACATGACGCTCTCCGTTGGCGGCCCATCCTTCAGCTAACCATGTTGTACCAAACATCAGCCATCGCTGATATGTTTTTCGGCGACTTTGAGTGTTTTTCTTGGGGCTAAGCAGTCGCTATCCCGCCGGCGACACTGCCGGCAAACAGCGGAGGCTGGTGATTGCCGTGGCACATGAATCTGTCGCGCTGGTATCGCGCCGCAACCAGATCGCTTGCCAGCCGGCGGAAAGGGGACCGGCAACATCCGCGGCATGGTCGTCGCCGATAAGCAGGATTTGCTCGGAGCGCAGGCCGAGTTGAACTTCCACTGCACGATAGAATCGCGGCTCCGGCTTGGGAAAGCCGACTTCTGAGGACACGAAGATGCGCCGACATTCAGTGAGCGGGGAAAGACCGCGGCAAATGGTCCGCAGGCGGCTGTCGAAGTTCGACGCGATGCCGAGCAGATAGCCGCGACGAGAAAGGTCTTGCCAGGTCGGGGCGACGTCTTCAAACAATCGCCAGCTCGATGCAGCACCAAAGTGTTTCCAGAGCGCGCTGAGGAATAGTTCCTGGGAATCTTCCACGTCGTCAATCACGTCGTGGACGATTCTTCTCCAGCGTTCGCGTTCCAGCGATTCGCTAGTCCGGCCCCCTTGATGATGCCTCGCTATCACCGCGCGAAAACGGCCAGCGATTTCATTCACCGAATATTTGGAGCCGTGTTTCTGCGCCTCGCGGTGATAGACTTCCGCAACCGGTGGGTGGGGATAAATCAGTGTGCCGACGGCGTCGAAGAGAACAGCGCGAATGTTGCCCGCAATCATGATTGGCCTTTCAATGGTCCAGGCTAACCGCGGACAAGAAACAAACAAGCGTCCGCCGGGAAAGTTCCCTGGCGGACGCTTGCCTCGAATCAACTGCCGGAAACATGATTCCGACGCTGGGTCAACATGCTACCGGGGGCGGCGGGGCAGGACGCCGGGCCGCCGAGCCGGAACGGCGGGTGTGCCGGGTTCGGCACGGGGAGGCGTGGACTCTTCCACGCGATCTTCCTTGCGCTCCTCGCGGCGTTCTTCGATCCGGCCTTCGCGGCGCTCGTTGGGCCGTTCCACGTCCACATCGACGTTGGCGCCGGCGCGAGCGGCTACGCGGGGCAGCTCCACCTCGTACTGCCGCGTCTGCTTGTCACGCATGACTTCGACGGCGACATTGCCCGGCTCAACTTTTTGAACAAGCTGCACAAAGGCATCGGCGCTCGTGACACGCTGGCCGCGGAAGCTGACGAAGACATCGCCAGCACGAATGCCGGCGTAGTAGGCCGGGGAGCGGGGAACGACTCGCCATATGACGACTCGATCTGTATAGCGATCATCGAGAATGACCCCAAACTGCTCCAGCGGATCGACCTGGACCGCGTAATAGTCCTGGATCAGCACAGTCGGCTCGACATAAACGATCACCTGCTTGCCGCCCCGGAAGACGATGACTTCCACGCGGTCATTGCGGACGTCATCGGCAAACAGGTACTGCACGAAGTCCGCGTCGCGAACGACCTTCTGCCCGTTCACCGAGATGATGCGGTCGCCTTCCCGGAAGCCGAGCTTGGCAATCGGGCCGCGGGTGGAAATGTCGTTAATCACCAAGCCGTTGGTCGTGGAGCGATTGAACCAAATGCCGAAGTCCGCGGCGCGAACGTCCTGGGCTCGGAAAGACTCAATCGACCTGCTGGTTTCGCGGGTGGTCTCGCGGACGGAATCGCGGGCTCCCTTGACTGTCTCACGCGTCGTTTCCCGAGCGCCCTTGACGGTGTCGCGGGTATCCTTGGCGGCACCCTTGGCCGTATCGCGCACGTCCTTGGTGGTATCCTTGGCCGCATCCTTTACGTCGCCGGCGGTGTCCTTCGCATCGTCTTTGACATCCTTGACGGTATCCTTCGCGTCTTCCTTGACATCCTTGGCGGTATCTTTTGCATCCTCCTTGACATCCTTGGCCGTCTCCTTGGCCTCCTTAAGGGCATCGTCAGCCGCCGGGGGTACTTTTTCCTGGCCGGTTAGGGGCGACGCAACGATGAGGGCTGCACCCACTCCCACGCCTGCCGCCACGCAGAGGCGGCGTAACAAGTTTTTCAGGGATTTCGACATCGGGAACTCCTTGGATACGGACACGAATCTTGGAATCGCCCGAAGTGGGCGGATGGACGCTCCAGTTCGCGTGAGCACATGCATTCAGCGTGCCAGTCTTCAGGCACGTCGCCGAGAGCCGGTGCGCCCGGCGGCGGGGCTCTTTCCAGGCCCTGAATTTGCCAGGAGTAGTTGGCTCAAGCGGTGAATGTGCAAGTACCAAGGGGGTCACGAGTCAACCAGCCTTGACCGCCGAGCGAGCAATACGCTCACTGCTCCCAGCTCCGCATGCGAGCGATGAGCAGTTTGACTTCTTCTTTCTTCTTCTCAAACAGAGCGAACAGGACCAGCAGGGCAATGCCCATTCCAAAGCCAAAGGCCCACCAGGGCCAGGTCTGCTCGAAGACCCTGGCGGCGTGCCAGACCATGCTGATCATGGCCATTAAGGTGAAGCTGGCACCCAAATACAGAAAGGCCCGGATGCGAAGCATGATGCCGGCCAGCGCCCCCGCGACGGAGAGAGCGGCGAGAATCATGGGGGGCCAAAGATGGTTGGCCGAGTGGATGAAGATTTCGCTTGTTGAGCTGAGATAGATGACGATGACGGCGAAGTATCGCGTGGCCGTCAACTGCTCCGTGCTCAGCCGCGTGCGGTTGAGCTGGGCCGCGAGCAACACGGCGACGGCTGGCGGGATGAGCCAGAACTGAGGATGGTCGGTGAAGTGGAAGCCCTGATGTTCGAGCAGCACCCAAAGGGCGGCATTGCCGGCGACTGCCGCGGCAGCTCCGTACAGGAAGGAGCGGTGCATCATGCAAAGCAACAGATACATGAGCCCCGCCAGGAACAGCACCAGCTCGTAGGGTGCGCTGGGTGCGGGGACAATCAACATCGCCAGAGCCGGAATCAGCGGCAAAAGGCCGCCGGTGCGGCGAAAGGGCTCCGCCAGGACCCGGATTTTCTGCCGCTGAAAGATTTCCGCCGCGGCGACGCCGGCGAACGCCAGGCCAATAATGATGAAAGGCCAGTACGGCCGCAGGACCGTATCGAACCACATCGGCCGGCAGACATAAAGGTGGGCGAACAGCAGGCCGCTCACCGCCTGGGCTCCATACACATAGAACATCCGCCCCTTCTCATCCAGGGCCAACGGGTCTCTTCCCGGCAGAAGTGCCAGCGACAACAAGCCGGCGATGAGAGCGACCAGAACCACGGCCACGGCAGCGACTTGCAAATCGGCGACCGGAGCGCCGATGCCCGGTTTGAACATGGCGACTTCCAGCCCCAGCACCGCCACGAACGTGACGATTGCCAGCACTCCCGACGAATAGCCCGACTTGCGCGCGGATGAGTTCCAGGAGCCGCTGATGAACAAGTACCGAGGCAGAACGAGGCCATACAGGAGCGTCAGCACGGACAGGGCCATGAGCAGGCGAAAGACCCTTTCCAACAGAAGGGATTCGGTCCACTGCGGCTCGAGCTGCGCCCAGCCGAGGTACACCAAGGTCAATCCGGCCAGCAACAGCGCGCCGATTTGAGCCGGCTCCTGGCGTTTCTTTTGAGCGAGACAGCAAATTCCCCAGGCGGCAATGCCGGGAGCGAGGCCGATGGCCACACGCCATTCCAGTTGCTCATGTCCGAGGACCGCGGCAAGTCCCATCAGACAGACCGGGGCCGTGATGCCAATCAAAATGGCCGGCAGCCAATGCGAAGTCCGCTGGAGCCCGCCAATCGTATCGGAGATTCCCCAGCGCGAACCGAGGTCCGCCAGATTCGCGCCGTAACTCCAAATCTGGCCGGTAATCGAGATGTAGCCCGCCGCGCTGATGCTCGCGGCCAGGGCGAGCTCCAGCAACGCAAAGTTGGCGTGCCAAAGGCCAGCGACGATGCAGAGCAGGCCGAGCGAAAATGCAGTTGGCAGAGCAAAAAAAGCCCGGCGGTCCCACAGGGAGCGAGCTACCACGGCCACCAGGCCAAGTAACGCCGCGAAAGTCCAGACGTTCAACCAATAAAAGCGACCTGGAGGGTGAGGGATTGGAGCAACGGAGTCGACAAAGGTGGCGAAGCAGAGTCGGAGAGCAAGAACTAGGACGCAGGCAACGATGCCCACGTGATGGGCGGGCGGGCCAAATGCCTTCGGGTCAAACGGCTGGTCGGTTCGCCTCTGAAACTGGATTTCGAGTGACAGCCAAATCGCGCAGAGGCTGCTGGCGGCGAGCACGCAGGCCTCCACAACGAGCAAATAGGACCAGCTATTCCAGAGCAGAATTACGGCCAGCGGCGCGGCGAGCAGCGAAGCGTAGGCATAGAACTGGCGGCGACGGATGATGCCTTGGGTGACAAGGATGAGGCAGACGCCGGCCATCGCTCCGACGGACCACCACGGCTCTTGCGGATCGTTGTCCACTCCGCCGCGAATTGCCATGACGGCGACCAGCATTGCGATGCCGAAGGAGGCCCAGTGCGACGGGACCAGCCGAGACAGTGAAGGATGTTTTTCCAGCGCGCTCGCTGTCGTGGCGAGCGCCGCCACGGACAGGCTGCCCGCCATCAAAATGTGGTAGCTCAGCCACTGGCGGCCGATATCAAGCTGGTCGCATGTGGCGGCCACGAGGCTGATGACCGCGAGCGTCGCAAAGGGCCAGATGTTCGCCGCCTGGCGAGCTGCATGGCGGTATGCATCCAGAAGGGCGATGGACGCCGTCAAGCCGATGGCAACGTAGCTGAGACTCGAGCCGAGCGCGGCCAGCTCCTTGGAACCGGCGGAGGGATTCAGGAAAATGACCCCGGCGGTCCAGAGGACGAGGCTCATGGCGGCAGCGACGGCAACGACGAGCTGGATGTTGGTCAGAATTTTGGACGTGAGAGCAAAGGAGACAATTTCTGGCTCGGACGGTTTAGCGGCAGCACTCACGACCCATCTCCGTATCGCCAGCCACAGCAGTCCGAATCCGCCCGCGGCAACGGTATTCCACTGGAGCCATTCGATGGCATAAACCGGCGACTCGACCTTCGTACCGAGCGCCACGCGGAGCATGAACGCCAGGTTCACCGCAAACTGCGATACGGCCGAACCTCCCAAGGCAAACAGCGGCTGGCGTTCGCGGACGCAGTAGCCGAGCAGAATGGCGACCAGGGCATACAGGGGCACGGCGTAGGAGATGGTCGGTCCCATCCAGTCGAACAAGCTTTCCTGCAGGGGGCCGCCGAGTTTCACGCCGCTAGTTTGCTGCACAACGGCCGCGATCGTCATGGTGAGGATCGACAAGCCGGAAAAGACCAGCGGCTGCCAGGCGGTGCAGTAATAGGCAGTGCGGCGCAGCTTGCCCCAAGAGAGGCCGGGAATCCGCTGCGCCAGGTCGTGAAGTGGAGTACGGAAGATGAAGAACGAAGCGCCACAAAGGCCGTAGATGGCCGTCAGCCAGCGGGCGGCGGAGGCGACTGCATACTCCTCCGCCCACCAGGTAGCGACGAGCCAGGGAATGGCAAACAGCGTGACGGCGATGCCCATCAGGGCGGGCAACGTCACACGCTCCCAAAGGGAAACGACGAGAGCCAGAAAAACAACGGCCATGACAATCCACCCCGCCAGCCCGCCAGCGATGGGCATTTGCGAGGTGAGCGGACCTTCCGGCGGGGCTTGGAATACGCCCAACTCGAACCATACTCCGTGCCACGCGGCGAAGATGGCCAGGCCGGGGACCATGCGAACCACAACGGTTAGCAGGAGTTGGTCGACCGCGGGAAAGGGATTGACGAGGAGGCCGCGGATGGTGTCATTCTGACTCGTCATTCGGCGAAGGAGGGCGAAGGCGACTCCGCCCACCGCGGCCAGCAGCATCTGCATGTGGAGATGGGAAACCTTCAGATACCAGAACTCACTCGGGAGCTGGTGAAACATCACGTTCGCGGCGATGTAACCGGCGCATAGGGCCAGCATCGACGGCACGCCGTACATCACAATCGGCTGACGAAGGAGCAAGAGCGCGCCGAGCCAGACTGCGGCCGCCACGCCGGCATACCCTGCGTACAGAGCGAGCTGCTCTTGGTGCGGCCAGAGGATGAACGGCGTGCAGCAGAGGAGCGTGCCCACGCCGAAAAGGGCGAGCGGCTGAATCACGGCATCCCACAGCGGCAGCCGGTCGTGTTCGCGATGCACTTCCACGGGCGCGAACAGCAGTCGCGGCGCGGTGAGCATGGCAATCAGGACATTGATGACGGCATGAACGAGCGTGGCCAGGAGAATCGGGTGCGCCGGAACGAAGCTCGGATGGATGCCGGCCAGACTGCTGCGAAGCGATTCGTTGAGCGCCAGTCCTTGCGCAAGGCCAATCCAGAGAAGCGCCGACCCGACCAGTGCCGGCACAGCCTGAAAAGGTGACGGTACACGAACCAAGTGAGAAGCTGCCAGGCAAACGGCGGCGTAGAACAGCAAGAGCGGCGCGGCCAGGTCGGCGTCGAGGTTAACTTCTCCCCAGGCCCCCAGTGGCGCGAGGCCGCAGACCAGCGCCACTAGAATCGACAGCCCGCAGAGCGCAGCGGCACCACCAAAATAGACCAGTCCGTCTTCTCGCCGCTGCTTGGTGACGAAGAGTGTCCCAGCACCTCCGGCCACGATAGCCAGCAGCGTGAACAAAATTCCGCTCCTCCCCATGAAAGCAGCCTGGATGAGTTCCAAGGAAGTCGCTCCGTCCGTAATTCTCCCCTGCGTCCAATGAAATCCGACCTGGCAAGCCAGCGTGCCGCAGGCAATGGCTGCTCCGTGCAGCAGCGGCAGATAGCCGACCACCGCCAGGAGCGCGAGCAGTACCAAGTTGACGATACCCACTGCCAGCAAGAGTTGCGGCTCCGGCCAGGCAATGGCCACCATGGCCAGCATCGCCAGCCCGCCGCACAGGGCAATCGCGGTCCCGGCGGTGCGATGCGCCGATAGCGTCCTGGCGAGCGCCCGCCGATGCACGACCAGGCCCAGCGCCAGCACGCCCGCCGCCACAACGCTCAGCGCCGGAGTCAGCCGGGCCAGCGTGACCATTTTGTCCAACGAATGATGCAGGAGGAGGGACAGCGGGGCAGCCAGTGAAAATGCGGCCAGCCCCAAGATCAAGAATGTCTCGTTGGCCCGCTGTTCGGAAAGTCGTTGCCAAGCGCGGGCGCGGAACACCTGCCCGAGCACGGCCACGAGAAAACCCGCCACCGGTATCGCGGCGAGCAGCGAGATGTCCCTCAGCGTGACCGCGAATGGTCCCGCCCGGTTCATCACAATCTGGCTGAGGGACGCACCGATGATGGCGATGGTCAGTCGCCATCGCCCCTCGCTGAGCAGCACGCCGCTGGTCGTGACGGTAATCCAGCTATAAACCACGGTGCCGAGAACGACGGCGGCGATGAACAACGGGTCCGTCATTTCGCGCTGCTTGTCCGCCGGACCGGCCATCACGATGGCCGCCGCGAAGCTAAGCGGCACCAGCATCAACGAGATAATCAAGATCACGCGGCTGATGGCGTGGAGCTTCCAGTAGCGGAGCGTATACATCCCCGCTCCGTAGAAGCCCAACGTGAAGAGCATGAACAGAATCGCGGGAGAATAAGGGATGTCTTGCAGCGGCACGCGCAGGCTGAAAATGAGCCCCACGGCGCTGCCGACAATCAGCAGTCCCGCAATGATCTCTCCCCAGCGAACATTGGATTCCTCCATGAAGCCTTGCAGCACGTCCGCCCAAGGGCGCGCGGGCTTCGGAGGCTTCGGTGGAGCGGCAACGACTGTTGGCTTATCTAATGGGTGCGTAAACGCTGGTGCTGCTGGTTGGCGAGAGGGAAATGGAGCCGGCTTGGCTGTCGCTGAAGTTTGGAGAGGAGGCTTGGGTCGTTCTACCCAGTTAATTCCATCCGCGGCTTCTGCGTCGACAATCTCCGCAATGACCGGCGGCTGTGAAAATGAAACGCCCCGTTCAGCCTGCGGCCGTACAGGTTGAGCAGGAGAAGACGCGGGCGCTACCGGCCCTAATTGCCCCCGCAGCCGGGCGAGGTCGCTGTTGATGACGAGCATCAGGTCTTCAAACTGCTGCTGCGGAAGAATCTTGCGGTCATAGAGCCGCTTGAGATGTCGGGCCGTCGCTTCCAAGTCCTGTTCGAGGGCGGCTCCCGGATTCACTTGCGGCACGCGGCCGCAGGCAATGCACCGCCCCGCGATGACTCCCTTGGGATGACGGCAGTACGGGCAAGGCTTACCGGGCGCTCCAGCCGGAACGTCACCGGACATCTGACGAAAGATGAAGGCCAGCACCACCCAGATGCAATGGCCGACGACGGTGACGACCGCCATAACGCAGCCGAAACCGCAGAGAAAACCCAACAGGTCGCTAGGGTCCACAGCCGCTCCAGAAAATGAGGGTCCGCCGACTCTGTCACCCTAGACCATCTTCGCCGGCAAGCAACCGCAATCCGTCAACAAAACGTAAACAGTGGGAAATAGCTGGGTCTAATGCCGCAGATTCCAGCTTTCCTTGGAGTACCGCTCCTTTACAAGCTGGTGAACCAAATTCCTCGGCCAATGCGGCGCCGCCTGAGAGGCTCCGAAGGCTGCAACAATCGACCGCTTCATTTCCTCGGCGGCGAGTGGCAGGTTGGACACAAACTGGCGATGCGTGCGTCCCTTGCGATAAGCCGGCTGGCGCGGGGCAGTTCCCAGATATTTGCCCAGCAGCGTCAGGTCGAAGTTGTACAGGAGCGTCCCGTGATAGAGGAAATGGCCCCGCTTGCAGCGCAGGCTGTTGCCGGAGAACTTGTGCTCCCCCACTGCCAGATCGCTCGTGCCCCGGAGTTGCACTCCCGGGGCTAGGGGAAGCAGAGCCTCGCGGATGCGACAGAGGACAAAGCGGTGGGCAAGGTCCAAAGCCCGCAATTCGGGATGAAGCTCATAGCTCAGCACGACCGCGTACATCAAGCTGCCGGGACCAGCAACAATGGCCGCTCCCCCGCTGCACCGCCGCAGCACGGTAACACCGGCAGCCTGGCATGCTTCCAGTTGAGCCTCTTCCGCCGCTTTGGAACTTCTTCCCAGCACCACCAGCGGCCGGTCCGCCTCCCAAAACCGAAGGACTTCCGTCGGCGTATCGGCGTCTTCCGCCGCATCCAAGAGGGCCTCATCCAGGGCCAGATTTTCCTCGGGAGTCGGCAGCGTAAGGTCCAGAAGCAGCATTTCTCTGTTGTAGCAGGAAGTTGCCAGCCCCTCCAATTGCCCCAGCTGCTCTCGATTTTCCCGCGACACTTGACTACACTCGGCAATATTCCAGTTTACCGCGAGAGTCTATTTGAATTCCTTGAAGAGGGGTTGTTTTCATGGCCCAAAGTGCTGCTCGAATTTCGGCGAAACGTCCGCTCTTGCTCGAACAACTGGAACCGCGCGACCTCTTCGCGTCGGACATGGTGACTCAGTGGAACGACAACGCCTTGGCGGCAATTCGCGTGGACAGAACCGCTCCCCCCATAGCCTCGCGGGCACTGGCCATCGTTCACACTGCCGTCTACGACGCGGTGAATGCTATCGACCGCACCCATAAGCCCTATGCCGTGGATGTGCCGGCCCTGCCCGGAACATCGGCCGAGGCGGCTGTGGCGGCGGCGGCTCATCGGGCCTTGGTGGCGCTCTTTCCCGCGCAAGCGGCGACGTTCGATACTCAGTTCACGGCCTCGCTGGCCACCATCGCCGATGGCTCCGCCGAAACGAATGGCGTGGCCTTGGGAAATCTGGTCGCCGACAGAATGCTCGCTCTGCGGGCCAATGACGGTGCGAGCGCGGTTGTCAACTACACGCCCGGCTCAGGGCCAGGAGTCTGGATTCCGACGCCTCCTGCCTTTGCCGCCGCATTCCTTCCCCAATGGCCAAACGTCACGCCCTTCGCCATGAGGACCGGCAGCCAGTTCACCCCCCATGACCTGCCCACGCTGACGAGCGCGGAATACACCGCGGATTTCAACGAAGTCAAGGAACTCGGTTCCGCGACCAGCGCCACGCGGACTGCCGACCAGACCGCCATCGCCACGTTCTGGGCCAACGGTGGCGGGACGGCCACACCGCCAGGACACCTCAATCTCATGGCGCAAGCCGCGGCTGATTCGCAGGGAAATACGCTTTCCCAAAACGCCCGGCTGTTTGCGGCGCTCAACGTGGCCATGGCCGATGCCGCCATCATGGCCTGGGACGCCAAGTACTCCACCAACTGCTGGCGTCCGATAACCGCCATTCGGGCGGCGGATACCGATGGGAATGCGAACACCACGCCGGACGCGGCCTGGACGCCGCTCCTCGTTTCTCCTCCCTTCTCCACCTACGTCTCCGGCCACTCCAGCTTCAGCGGAGCGGCAGCCGCGGTGCTCAAGAGCTTCTTCGGGCGCGATAATATCGCATTCACGCTCGAATCCGAAGATGCCACCGTGGCGGATCGCTCCTTCACCAGCTTCTCGCAAGCCGCCCAGGAATCCGCCGATAGTCGGCTATACGGGGGCATTCACTTCCAGTTCGACAATGAAGACGGTCTCGTGGCCGGCACCAGGCTCGGCGCGTTCGTGGCCCAGAACTTCTTTCTCGCCCAGGAGCATGCTCCCTCCGCCGGCCTCATCGGCTCGGTCCTCGTCGTTACCGGCACCAACCGGCTCGACAGCATCACGCTGTTCCGCAGCGGCTCCAACCTGATTGTGCAGGACCTGGGGCGGCGGCTGGGTTCGTTCAGCCTCAGCTCCCTTACGGAACTTAGCATCGATGCCCGTGGCGGAAACGACTTCGTGCATGTCGGCAACGCCCTCCGCATCCGTTCCACCATCCACGGCGGCAGCGGCAACGACGTCCTCTTCGGCAGCGGCGCGAACGACAGCCTGTTCGGCGGCGCGGGCAACGACGTCCTCTTTGGCTTGAAGGGTGACGACCTGCTGGACGGAGGTGACGGCAACGATTGGCTGTACGGCGGCCTGGGGACCGATACGCTGGTCGGCGGCAAGGGAAAGAACCGGCTCTTTCAGACGTAAGCCGCTGACAGTTTGAGACTTGCCACCTTCCTTTGCCTTCCTGAAAGGCCCGATTCCTGGTCAAGCTGAATGACGAGGAATACGAGGCGATCCGTAGCGCTGCCGGGGACAAGTTTTCAACCTGGGCACGCAAGACGCTGCTACGCGCCGCCAAACGCGGTGCTAGACAGAACTAGCCGAGAGAGGGGGAATCGAACCCCGCGCGCTACCGTGTCCTAAAGCCGCTACGGTGCCAAACCGCAGGCCGCTCTCCGTTCCTAGAGGAACGGAGGGACTGAGGCGTTTTTACCGGGAAGACTGGTCATTATTTTGCGGAGGACTTACAGTATCCAGCGGTTCGCGCTGGCTTGACTTCAGTTCAGTTAAAGCTAAACTTCATGGTTAATCCCATACCTCTTACCGTCATTGTCGCGAAAGGACGCTGGGGCACCGTTGAATTTGTGGTCCGCCTTTCAGGGGGCTGCCCAGCAAGGACTTTTTTCGAGAAGGACTGCGAGGAAATTAGAGAGGGGAACAAGCATAAGCCAGAATCGACGGCGCGCGCAAGATTCGCATTGCTGTTTCAGGATATGGCAAATTATGGGCAAATCTCGCAAAAACGATTTAAAAAGGAAATGGGTAAATTGTTCGGATTCTCGCATGAAGTAAGCAATAAGCAAATCAGGTTCCCTTGTTTCATAGACGGAGCAAAATGGATAGTCACACACGGATTCTCCAAACCAGGAGCGCAAAAGGGACGCGGAGCATGGCCGGACAGTGAGGTCAAACGAGCGGAGGAAATCATGGCCGAATACTTCCTTCGCAAAAGAGCCCTTGAAAACAACACTCGCAAGCAATGACCAAAACACTTGTCGAACAATACGTTGAAGACCCTATGCACATGCGGCTCTATCAGCAAGAGCGTGCTATCTGTGACGTTACCGATCTCATTGAAGACGTGATGGAAGAAAAAGGGATTGGACGGGCAAAGTTAGCCGCCCTTCTTGGTCGCAACAAGAGTTGGGTGACTCAACTGCTTGACGGGGAGGCAAACAAAACTATCCGTACGGTTGCCGATGTCTTGGCTGTACTGGGCTGTGAGTTTCGGTCATTTCATGCGCCAATTCGCATTAGCAATGAAGTGCCGACCGTGACAATTGAAGGCGACAGCCTTGGCTGGAATGATGCTTGGACCCCAACCCATCTCCAAGTTCTTAGAAAAGCTGTCTGATGGCCAAGACCAAAGGGCTAAAGAAAGTCACGCAAAAACGGCTTCCTCCAGCGCTTTTGCCATTTCAGCTCGCAGAGCTGATTCTGGTTAAGTCGTCTTCGTCGCGAGAAGGGGTCATGGGAGGTCAGCCCCCGCCAGGACATATTGTGGTCAGCATGCAACTGAGTGCTGGGATCAACGAAGACGCACACGCGCTAGGAGCGCTCTTTGAAATCGCGGTAATTGCCAAGTACGAACCAGAAGAAGCAGAGCCAGCGCTGCAGATTTTCGGGCAATTTAAGCTCGGATATAAATTCGAGAAATCTATCGCAGGCATTGACCACGACATTCTCACTAAGTTCCTGATGAAGATCGGCGGCGTTCACGTTTGGCCATATTGGCGTGAGCTAGTTCAATCGACAACTCTTAAAATGGGCCTGCCGGCGCTCAAGATGCCGCTCACGTTTGAAATGGACGGTGATGCGCCAATCGTAAAGGCACCTCCCGGACAAAAATTCTAGACCAGTCCTCTCGGACCTCCGCAGCTAGGCAAGTCGCGTGCCGGATTTTCCAGCAACACTTAGTCGCCCAAGACCAATTTCGTTGTAGTAAATAAATGTTCATGGTCGCGCATCTAAGAGAGGGGGCCGTTGCGCGGCGAGCGTCCGTGCGCACGAAAGCACCCGGGAGTCCACGGCCCAATCGCTTACTTATCGCGCCTTATCGCTGGGAAGCATGATTCGCGAAGAGAAAATTCGCAAGTCCTTGATACATAAGCAGTTAGAGACATAAAATCACCGGTGAATCATTTGAAAAACACCTTATAACCCGCGAGCGCGGTCCCTGAATCAAACTCTTAGGAAACCCTTATGGCCTGGGGGCGACCATTTGCCTTAAGTGGCGTTGCGGCAAGCGTTTATAGTGATGGAGGTTTTGTGAAAACCCTTATGGGGCGGATGCCTGCGGATGAATCAAAACTGAAGACGTGAATAGAACTTAGGGCGACACGGATTGCCGTAACAAATGGATGCATAACATCTTATGGTGATTCATATCGACGTAAGTCCGCGAAATGAAGAGCCTTGAATCATGAATCAGAAGCCCAGTAGGGCTGGTCGAGAGACCCAGCTCCCTACTCTGGGCATACAATAAGCAGTGGCCAACGGGGTCGGGAGGGGTTTTCGCGACGGGCAATTTACGCAGTTCGAAAGACCTTGCCGCGAAAACTCCTCCCGACCCCTTGCACCTCCTTTAGCAGGAGTCCGGAGTTACTGGAAATCGGACGCCCCAGAGGGCAGGAGATTGGGACACGGAAAACGCGGAGGACACGGCGAGAGGAAGTTGCAAGCGATGTGACCTTTCCCCTTTCCTCTGAATACTCCGTCCCCCGTGACCCTGTCTAAGAAAACCGCGACTCGCCCGATTGCTTGCGTGATTCAACCGTGTTTCCCGTGTTTTCCGTGTCCCATACCCAGATATTTTATTTCCGTCGTGCTGCCTTACCTCGGAACGGAGTCGTTCATGCCGCGCCTATTACTCCTTTCGCTGGCCGCCCTCGCTGTCGGCCTGTTCTCCTCCGTCGCCCAAGCGCGAATCGAAGGGGACGCCATTGCGGGCAAGCCTTTTGGCGTGGCTCGCGTCACGTTCACTTCCACGGATGCTGGCGGCCCGATCGATGACAGCCAGGTCCTGCTCTACGAACGGGAAGGGCGGGTCCACTATCCAGCCGTCACGGGCACGGGACTCGGTCGCGCTCTGGGTCAATTGCTCGATGGCGGCGGCAATCGCGGAGCGACAAGCGTCACAGTCACGTTCCTGTTCCAGGGAGACGCGCCGCTCAAAATCAGTCTCTATACGCCGCAGCATCTGGAATTCACGCTCCCCGTAACAGCCGATGACGGCAGGCTGCATACCCGTCTGCTCAGCGGGTGGTGGAAGGAATACTCCCAACAAGCCCAACGGCTGGAGGATGCGGGGGACCACCCGCAGCTCGTGCAGACTTATCTCACGTCCATGCTCTCGCAGCGGCTGCGGGTGGATGCGCTTCCCGCCGAGCCCGCCCCCCGCCCGCCGCGCGAAGGCCGGCCCGAGAGGGGCCCCCTCTTCGGAAGGCTAAAAACGAAGGTCGGCGATTTGCTCCGCGACCCACCGCGCGATGCCCGCGTCCCGGTTGTGCCACGAACGCAGGCTTCGCTGGAGCTGTTGCTGGGCATGGAACGGCTGCGGAATGAAGCGCTCCGGGAAACGATGCTCGGCCGCGGCGACTTTGTGCAGCCGATGAAATTCCCCGTTCCCGCGGCGCTGAATTGGCCCGATTTGGCGTTGCCGCCGCTCGCCAGGGACATTCCCGTTGAACCGCTGGCCCTGCATGTGCCGCAGGAATGTTTTTACGTTCGCTTCGACAGATTCTCCAACTACCTCTGGCTAAACAAGCT
Source organism: Pirellulaceae bacterium (assembly GCA_051004015.1). Classification (GTDB taxonomy): domain Bacteria; phylum Planctomycetota; class Planctomycetia; order Pirellulales; family Pirellulaceae; genus SXOA01. Next base: position 136,406 of record JBPCKT010000048.1, read on the forward strand.
GATGGAGGATTACGGCGGCGACATCAGCAGTATGATTACGCTCCGCGGCTACATCCCGCCGCTCAACAAGCGGACCCGGGAGCAGCTCGCCCTGGAACAGAACGCCCTGGCCGAAATTTTCGGCAACCAGGTCATCGCTGACGTGGCGCTCATCGGACGCGACACCTATGTGAACGAAGGGGCGGCCATCGGCATGCTCTTCCAGGCCCGCAACGACCTCTTCGCCAATGACATCGCCGCCCAGCGAAAGCGGGCCCTGCAGCGCGAAAAAGCCAATGGCTCGGCGGCAGAGACGGTGAAGATTTCCGGGCATGATGTCTCTTTCATCTCAACGCCGGACAATCGACTCCGCTCGTTCCACGCGATCGACGGCAAGTTCCACCTGGTTACCACATCGCGAACCATGGTCGAGCGCTTCTACGAGGCGGGCGAAGGCAAAGATTCCCTCGGCCAGTCGGAAGAGTTCCGCTTTGCTCGCTCGCAGATGCCGCTGAAGCGCGATGACACCATATTTGTCTACATGTCGTCCAGGTTCTTTCAGGGCTTGCTCTCGCCGCAGTATCAAACAGAGCTGTCGCGGCGGATGAAATCGGTCACCGATATCGAAGCCCTCACGCTCGCCCGCCTGGCTGCCCGTGGCGAAAGCGCGCCGGCCGAAACCGTCGAAGATCTCATTGATGGTGGATTTCTGCCCAAGGGCTTCGGCCGCCGGCCCGACGGCAGCGGGCCGATTATCGCGGGGGACAGAATTCTTGATTCCCGCCGCGGCGCTCGCGGAACCTTCATTCCCGTGCCCGACGTGGAGCTCCAAGGCTTGACGGAAAGCGAACAGATCCAGCACACCGAGCTGGCGCAAGCCTACATCCAAGACTGGAAACAAATGGACCCGCTCATGATCAGCCTGCGGCGGTTCGCGCTCGATAACCCGGGCCAGGAACGCCTGGTCATCGACGGCACGATCGCGCCGTTCGACGAGAGCAAGTACGGCACTTTTGCTTCCATCCTCGGCCCGCCCACAACAACGATGATCACGCCGGCTCCGGGAGACGTCGTCAATTTGCAAGCCTCGGTCCGCGGCGGCTTGCTGTTTCCCAGCGTGCAGCCGAGCACGATGTTCCTGGGAGTGCAGGACATGGTGCCGCTCAGCGATCTGCCGCCTAAGGGCCTGCTGCAGACGCTGCAGCTCATTCGTTCCACGCCGGGATATCTGGGCGGCTGGCCCAAACCCGGCTTGCTCGACGCTTTGCCGCTGGGGCTGGGGGGAACTCCGGATGAGTACGGATTTTCCAAAATGCTCTTCGGCCTTTGGCGGCGACAGGGGAATGGGTTTTCCGTTCTCTCCTTCGATCCGCAGCTCTTGGCCGACGTGACGCCGCACCTCCGCCCCGTCGAAGCGGCCGAACCCGCCCAGGTTCGGCTGCACGTTAGTGACCTATCGCAGTCCAAGTTCGCGGCCTGGATCAACGCCACCTGGTTTCAGCGGGCCGTGGAAACAGTCGCGGGGAACAACCGCCTGCTTCATTCCCTCAATCAGCAGTTGCATGTGCCTCTGGAAGACTGCCGCGAGGTGGCCGAAGATCTGCTTGATGCCCGCCTTCGTTGCACGCTGGGAGGAGACTTTGCCGTGACGGAGCTCCCCGGCGGCGGAAAATACTGGCAATCCACCGCCGCCCCCAAGCCGGGTCAGTGGATGCCGGAAAACTATACCGCCCCGCTCCTCGAATGGTTCCGCGGCATCGACGCCAGCCTGATAAAGCTCGATGACAAAGTGCTGGCTCACGTGGAGCTCGACATGCAGCGCAAGCCCGCTGCTGCCGGCGAGCTGCCGAAGATTGAAATCCCCAGCATCGATGTCTTCAACCTCTTCGGCGGCGGGCAGAAGGCGCTCCAGCCGAAGGAAAAAAAGGACGACCCCAAAAAGCCTGGTATTGAGGAGCTTCCTCCGCCACTGCCGCCGGTTCCGCGCGATGCTCGGCCAAAGACGCGGGAGTTTTAGAGATTGTCCTACTCATCCACCCGGATGTACTCGCCGTAATTATTCTCGGCCAGCGCCTGCAGAAACGCATCGAACACGTTTCCCTTCGCTCCCACTCCGATGCCGATGGAGTTGATGGTGATCCGGCGGAGGCGGTTGAGCCTGGTGATCACCGTGACGATCTGGGCCGGCTGAGTGACCTTGCCGCCGTAAGGAGCGCCGTCGGTCAGGAAGTAGATCGCCTCGGCATCAAAGGTCAACGCGGCTTCGAGGGCATCGTAGGATGCGGTATTGGCCGCCAACTCCTGGGCGGCGACGTAGCGGCAGGCCGCCTCTTTGTTTTCGGAGGTCGCCTCCATAAGCTGTTCCTGCCACACGGCGACGCGGGAATTGAACACCAGCACGCTGAAACAAGTTGAGTCCGGCAATTCCGCGATGGCATGGATCAGCTCGCGTTTGGCCGCTTCGCTGCGGGGGCCGCGCATGCTGCCGGACGTATCCATGATGAACAGCACCCGCGTGGCCAGGAGCGGCAGCCCGTAGTATGACTTCGCCCCTTGCGGCGCGAAGTTCGCCCGCACCACTGCCGGAGCCTTGGCCGGCTCGGCGAACTTGAAGGTAGGTTTGCTGGTTCGCCACCAAGCCGCCCACTGCAAGGCATCCGGGCCGATCTGCTGACCACTGATAGCGGTGAGATAGCGAACGATGTCCGAGCGAATCTCGCCCGCCGCTTCCGGCAGCATTTCCACGAGGGCCGTCACTGCCTCCACCTGGCGGACTTTGATCAGCCCCTGCGTCACCGCCCGGCGAAAGGCAAAATTCCTGGCGAACAGCGGCAGCCGGCTGAGCTTCTGCAGGACCTTCACGCTGGTTTCGCTGGGTTGCGTCCCCTGCACGTCGGCGATGGTCAAGAGCAGCAGCAAGCCGCTGGTGCCCTGGGCATGGGCGGCCTGCTCCAGCAAATGGTCCGCCTTCTTTTCCAGCTCTGGATTCTTCGCCGCCAGCAGCACTGCCATCGCGCCGCAGGTACCTTCATCCACCACGCCGCGCCTCAAGTCCTTGTCAATCGAAACCGCCAGGAGCTGGCCAATGGCCTGGTCTTCCTTAAACTTCAGGAGTGCCTCGTAGGAAGCCCGGCGGACCTCTTCATCCCCGCTGCCCAGGCCGGTCAAGAGCAGCACCTTGGCCGCCTCCAACACCGGATACGCCTCCAGCTTCTTGACCGCCGCCAGTCGCTGCTCGCGGTTCTTGCTCCTCATTTGCGTCTGAATGCTCCGCTGGATGGAGCGGAATTCCTTTTCCAGCTCGCTTTCGGCAGCGGGAGCAGTGGGCAGGACGCCCATCGCCGCTAAGACGACCAAGAAAACAGCTATCCAGTGGGTGTAATGGTACTGCGGCGGCAAAAACATCACGATCTCTCCCTCAAACGGAAGAATATTGTGCCTGGCCAAGGACTCTATTCTGAAGGGGAATCCAAGCCGTTGTCAAATCGGATACTCTACAAATTGGCAACGAGGACCAAGCACCCATGCAAGTGGACCCTAAACCGGAGCCAATCCCCGCCGCAGCCGGCGGAAAATTGCAATTTGGCATCCGCCACCTCTTGGGGCTGATGACCTATGTCGGCGTCGTGCTTGGCATCGCCACTTGGCAAGGACCGCAAACGCTCGTGGCGACGCTCGGCCTTGGATTGGCCTGGCTCAGTCACTGGGGGGCATTTCAGCGCCTGCAGGCTGGGCGTACTCAATTGATTCTGATCGGGCTGGCATGGGTTACCTACCTGGTTTCGCTTTTCGTCCCTTGCTACGGCGTCCTCGGCTTGCAAGCGGCATATGTGTACATTTCCCTGCCAGTAGAATCGATCCTAAGCACTGATGGAGCTCGAATCGCACCCTATGCTGTGCCGTGGGTGATTAGCATCGACCTGTCCAACGTATTTCAACTCCTCCTGCCGCTGCATTTTTGGCGGCTCAGCGTCGGGCGAGGGCAAGTGCTGTCGATGATCAGTTGCCTGGCAATGGTGGGACCTTGGGTAACGCTTGTTCTGGAACCAGGTCTTGAGGTCGGTTACTACCTGTGGTGCGCGAGTTTCATGCTCCTGCTAATCGCCGTAAGGGTGAACCGCGCCACGCTCATCGGCATGGTTGTCCTGGCAGTTCTGCTGATTGCCATTTTCCGATTCTATCCAGACAGCGATCCGGGTCCGCTGAAAGCAATTCCAAAGGTTACAAATCGGCCCCCTGCGGCAATGTCTCCTACTCCGACAGATACGGCGGGGCCTCGCCTTTGATCTCGCTGAGCGCATTGCACGCGGCCCGCTGCTCGGCCTCTTTCTTGTTGCGGCCCCAGGCCGGCTGGTAATTCCGCGGGCCGACTTGGGCGGCCACTTTGAAGTGCTTGCTGTGGTCCGGGCCGCGCTCATCGACCAGGTGATAGACCGGCGTGTTCGCAAACTCCCGCTGCGCGAGCTGTTGCAGCAGCGATTTGTAATTGCCGCCCAGCTCCCCGGCTGCGGCCAACTCCACTTCCGGCCCGATGAAGGCCTCAATGAACGGCCGGACCGCCGCATCGCCGCCGTCCAGATACATGGCCGCCACCAATGATTCAAACACGTCCGCCAGCAGCGACGGCGGGATGGTGGGGTGCGTCGTCATCCCCTTCCCCAAAATCAGAAACTCCTGCAATCCCAGGGCTTCGCTGATTTTCGCGCACGTCTGCCGGCTGACGACCACCGATTTGATCTTGGTCAGGTCCCCTTCCTGATACTGCGGGAACTGCTGAAAAAGCATCTCGCAGACGATGAACCCGAGAATCGCATCCCCCAGAAACTCCAGCCGCTCGTTGGAGGCCAGGCGGTGCTCGGCTCCAGAGGCATGCGTCAATGCCGAGCGGAGAATCTGCTTGTCGTGGAAGATATATCCCAGCCGCCGCTCGCAGCGAGACAACAGGTCTAAGGGGGGAAGCTCGGGGATTGCCTTATCGAAATCGGCGGCGTCATCCGCTGCCGGAAGATCAGAGATTTCGTTCATAGGCTTGCCAAATCATCCTCTGCACAGCAACCCTACCCCTGGTGTTAGAATTTGTCAACGCGGAGGAAGGGTACAAGAAGAGTACTCCTCACGCTCCGCGTGAGGAAATGTCATCACGCGGAGCGTGATGAGTACTTTAGCCCAGCCCCCAAGCTCCTCCCCATGCGAATCGCTCTCTGCTACTCCCTCGAATCGCGCCACTATGACCAGGTCGTGGCCGAGTGCCCACCGGGAACGGAGGTGATCGATGCCGGACAAGAGCGGATTGCGGCTGAACTGCTAACAGTGGACATCTTCTGCGGCCACGCAAAAGTCCCCGTTCCCTGGCCGGAAGTAGTCCGCGGCGGCCGGCTGAAGTGGATACAATCGTCCGCGGCTGGTCTCGATCACTGTCTGGTTCCCGAAGTGATTGCGTCGGACATTCTGGTAACAAGCGCCTCCGGCCTCTTCGCCGACCAGGTCGCCGAGCAGACCCTGGCACTGCTCCTCGGCCTGCTCCGCTCCCTGCCGACGTTTTTCCGAGCGGCCCAAAAAAAGGAATTCATCCGCCGCCCCACGCTCGACTTGCACGGCTCCACCGTCGGCATCGTCGGCCTCGGCGGCAACGGCACCCGCATCGCCCAGGTGCTGCGGCCCTTCAAAACGCGGATCATCGCCACGGACATGTTTCCGCAGGAAAGTGACCCGGCCACTTCCAGTGGCCGGGCCGCTCTCCTGGATGGTTCCGAACCGGCAGGAGCGGCCCGGACGCGAGAAGCGTCCGGGTCGCTGGTAGACGCCATCTGGCCCGCCGACCAGCTTGATCGGCTGCTCGCTGAGTCCGACATCGTCATCCTCTGCGTTCCGCTCAACGCCCAGACCCGGCACATGATTGGCGAGACAGAGCTTGCCCGGATGAAGCCGGGCTCCATCCTTATCAACGTCGCGCGCGGGGAGGTCGTCAAAGAAACTGACCTCGTCTCCGCCCTTTCCTCCGGCCATCTCGCTGGCGCGGGTCTCGACGTCACCGAAGTCGAGCCCCTTCCTGCCGAAAGCCCACTCTGGAATCTTCCCAACGTCCTCATCACCCCTCACGTCGGCGCTCAATCCCGCCGCCGCGCCGACGACACGACGAACCTCATCACCGACAACATTTGCCGCTACTTCGCCGGCCAGAAGCTGCTCAATCTAGTCGACAAGGCACTGGGCTATCCAACGCCGTCGACGCGGCGGGGCGAATGAATCTTGAACAATGATACCGTTTGGAAAAAGTGCCTAATCGCCAGGCAGGTTTGGGGCGGGGGCATGCCGTCACTCATGCCCGGTCAATCAGCACTCCACAGCCTTCAGTTGGGTCCATGCTTCCATCGTGCACACGAACTGGCTGAAGTCTTCGGGCATTGGGAACACCCGGGCGGGGACGATGTAGGCTTGCAGCGGCGATACATAGATGAAGAGATATTGACTGCTCTTGCGCAGCTTTTGGACGGCTGACATTTTGTAGGTCGTCTCGTTTTTAGGCCCTTGTTCGTGGAGTTGTTCGGCCGATAGTGTCAGCTTGTAGGGGCCGAACAAGCTCGAAGAGTCGCCGGCTGCCAGCATCCACCGGATGACCAGCCGCAGGAAAAAGTGCTGGAAACGGGATCGCATGATCCGCATCGTGACAGGATACATCCACCAGGTCAGGAGTGGAAACAGAACCGTATGAACGGCGGCATACACCAGCAAAAAGGTGACCTCATTGGAATCCAACGGCTCGGGCATGTGCCCCACCCAATTCTGATAGAGCTTGACGCCGATCCCGAGCGGTATCGAAACCCAGCCGACGCCGAGCACCAAGATGAGGATCCACTTGAACAGCGCCGGACGCGAATGATGCGCGACGGTGAACGCCACATAGTCATCCAGCGTCAAATCGAACTCCACGCTCACCGGCTGGCGAGTCTCGATTTCCCGCGGAGGTTGTCCTGGCAACTCTTGGAGATGGCGTGGGGACTGATACGGGTTCGGGTCCATCCTGAGATTCTATCCGAGCGACTGCCAACGTCGCCAATCGAGCGAAGCGATGCGTAGCGGTACCGTGGGCGTGGCGCCTATTTTTTGAGTGGATTCGGGGCGGGTGCTGAAGAGTTCGCTAGACGTCTGCGTATCTGCGATGCAACGACCACAGCCGCCAAGACCGTGAAGATGATGACGCCCAAGATTACGCCGAAACATGCCAGTTGACTGAGCGGAGCAGGGTGCTGCTCTTGGGCCAACAGCAGCAGGTCGCGGATGGAGAATTTCATGGGGCTTTGGGCCTTCTGGTTAGCCACATTCCTGTCAGCACAAGTGCGAGCATGCCGTATCCCCACCCGACCATGCACCACTGGGCGGCGCTATCGGGAAGCACAGTCGCCTTAATTGCCATCAGGCCACCGAAGAGCGCCACGAAGGAACCGTAGACAAATAGCCGGTCCCCGTTTTCTCGCGTCATCAGGCTCCGCAGGCTGTACTTCATGGGCCTACTTCTTGGGCGGGTTTGGGGCGAGTGCCGAAGAGTTGGGCAGCATCTTCTGCCACCTTTCAATGTCCGCAGCCCTGACTTCGGCCGCAGCTTTCTCCCACGAAACAGCATCCCGCCCGCGGTCCTGATCTGGATAAACAAGCTCAAGAGGTGTCATGAATCTGGCAAGCAGCAACCATCCCCAGGCCAGCAACGGCGGTCCCATCAGTACCACGATCATCAGGCTCCGCAGGCTGTACTTCATGGGAGTTTATTGTAGCGGGGCAATCCCCGCGTCGCCTACTTCAACTTCTGCGGGGGGCCAGGAACGATACGGATCACGCCCGCTAGGGCCGCTGGAATCACGCCCCGGTTGTGGGCGTTCATTGACTTGCTGGCGTAGCCGGATTCGGGGCGGGTGGTGAAGAGTTGGGCAGTGATGGCGGCGTGCGACTATTTGATCATGGTTTCCGTGGCTTCTTCACCAAGTATTGTCGTAATTCTCCGTAAGGAATGTAGCCCTTCGGAAACTTGCCACCAAATTCCTTTCTTGCACTCGATGAGTCCAAATGACGGATTTTCCCAGTTTTTATGTTGTATCGATAGCCGTGCAAAACAAAGCCCCTCTTGTGTGCTTGTCCCGCACTTGAGAACAAATACTCATCGTTTAATAACCCTTCGAATTCCCCGATTCCAAGCAGATCTGCTCGGCCTTCTTTCTCTTTAATAAAGGCGTCAATTTGCTTTTCCGCTTCCGCCGGCGATACCGACTTGCTTTCAATCAATGGCTCAAAGTCTTGATAATCAGCAAAACGAGAGCCTGGTACGATCGCAATTGCCGGATCGCTACCTTCGCAAAAACCCAATAAAAGAACAAGTGCCATATGAGAAACTAGATTCATGGTCGCTCTCCTTCAGGCTCCGCAGGCTGTACTTCATGGGAGTCTATTGTAGCGGGGCAATCTCCACGTCGCCTACTTCAGCTTCTGCGGAGGGTCAGGAACGATAGGCTGACGCACCATCACAGGTTCCGGGGCAGGCCTGGAGCCCCAAGAATTTCCGGAATTCTGGTGGACAGGGGCTTGCGTGTGCCAACCGAGATGTATAAACTTACGTACAGTAGTCGCTGGGGCACGGAAAGGGAGCCTGGCGGCGCTGGAGTCCCGCCTTCAGGCGGTCTTGAGGAACCGCCTCAAGGCGGGACTCCAACGGGGAGGAAGGAGGAATACCCCCCCGGTGTTGAATTAGAGGGAGGCTAATTCAACACAGACCCGAATGGCATCAAATTAAGCCCAAGTCATTGCCGCAACGTCGTTAAGCGTTGCTGTGCTAGCGATGCAATCGACAAATGCTGTCGGACAAAACGCGGCAGTTTTGCAAAGCCAAATCCCTGACAG
>JBPCKT010000049.1:0-9905 GCA_051004015.1 Pirellulaceae bacterium
GTGATGGATTCGGTGCCTCCTTGGATGTCGATGCCGATGCCGGTGTCGCCGCCGGAGTTGGTGATGCGGTTCCGCTGGATGACGTTGCGGTGGCCGCAGAAGCCGGGGCCGCGCTCGGGGCGGAACAATGTCGGGCGCCTGGCGGCGAGAGGGCCGTGCTTACGGAGCGAGCGGGCTACTTTGGGCCGACAGCCAGTCGGCGGCGGAGAAGCGGAGTTTGGATTGCTGTTTGGCGAGGGACTTGTTGAGGCTGGCGAGCAGCTTTTTGCGGTCCTCGGCGATCTTGTCTTCCAGCACTTCCCGCACGCTGCTACTGAGGGATTTGACCAGCGGGCCGTCGAAGTGGCTGATGCGGCGGAGCTTGAATTCCAGGATGTCCAGGTCCGCCTTAGTGACGCGCGGCTCCAGGGAGACGTCGGGGGGCCACTTGGCGGGGTCCAGCTTCATCGCCACGGCGAGCTCCGCCCGCAACCGCAGCCTGGCGTCGGCCTCCGCACTGAGGCTGATGAGTTGCACGCCGTTTTCCCACTGGGTGTGGCGGCCCCAGACGCGGGCCGCGGCGATCACGGTCACGTCGCAGACGGCCAGGCTGTCCCGCTGCCGCAGGTTGGCCACGCGGATTTCAAACTTGTGGTCGGGGTCGAGGAGCCGAATGCCGTATTTCCGCCAGGCCCCGTCGTTGGCGTCCTTGAAGCGGCGGCGGGTTTCCAGTCGCAGGCCGTCGCGCTCCCATTTCCAACCGTCGAAGACGCGAGTGGTCTTGCCCCAGTTCTTGGTCTTTTCATACTTGTCGGGCAAGTGCTCGCGGGCCAGGCGGGTGATGAGCTGCTGGAATCCGGGGGACGGGGTAAAGGGCTCGGCTGGAGGGGTCGGCTCCTCTTCGGCGGCAACGAGCGAGAAGGCGCCGGGGCCAAGCGTGGCCGCGGTGAGTGCTAGCAGGAACTGGCGGCGAGGAAACATAGCGCGGCCTGGAGAAGGTTGCCGAAGCAGCAAGGTTTATCGACCTTGTTGGCATCCTTTACGCAGGCGATTTGCCGGCGGTTTAGCTGGCGTGACGCTATTCCTTCGTCGCCAGCCCGACGATCGCCGGACGATAGTTCCGCACGTCCCAGCGAGCCGGCTCAGGCAAGAGGCCAAAGTCCAGACGCTCATCGGCTTCGACCAGGAACAGGCTGCCTTCCGGCGCAGCCGACCAGAGCGTGGCGATCAACTCCAGCATGTCCGCCAGCCGCGAGACATAGAACTCGAACGGGGGAGAGCAGAAGACGAGCCAGCGGGCGGAAGGATTCAGATTGGCGTTCTTTCGAGGCCACAAGAAGGCGTCTCCGAAAACGACCTCGCATTTCTCTTCCACGCCCAGCGCCTTGGCATTCTGCTTGATGAGCTGGCTTGTGGGATAGTGCCGCTCAATCAGGGTGGCAGAGACAGCACCGCGGCTAATGGCTTCCAGCCCGAGCGCCCCCGTGCCAGCGAACAGATCGATGGCCTGAGTCCCGGCGATGGCGGGGCCAACCAGATTGAATACCGATTCCCGCACCCGGTCCTTCATGGGCCGGGTTCGCAGGTCCCCACTGTATTCCAGCTGGCGATGGCGGAGCTTTCCGCCGATAATCCGCACTCCGGCGATTTCCCCGTCGGCCTCCTGGGAACGCCGCGGTGCGGATTTGGAAGGGCGTTTCTTGGGAGGTCGCGTCACGACAGGTCGGTTCCTCAGGGGGCACTTCGGCGGTATCGAGGGTGGCACGAACCGCCAGGAATATGCTTGCGTAGTAACACTTTACGTCCCCCCACCTTAATCAGTGGCGGGGACTATGTTAGTCTGGTTTTACCACCAAGCATCCATTGTCGGCATGGGAGTGTTTTTATGATGCGTCGCTTTTCTCTCGCCGCCTGCGGGCTGACCGCTCTCTTATGCAGCTGGTCGCCGGTAAACGCCCAAGAAGCAAAAGAGCCTTCCAAGACCCAGCCCGCGAAGACCCCGGCGGAAAAGTCCCCTCCCGCCAAGACGGCTGCGAAGCAGGAAACCGGCAAATCAGGCCAGAAGTCCGCTGGCGTGGAAGCTCCCCCGCTCCCGACTGGTGCCCGGGCTGAATTCGACAAGCAGATGGAAGATTGGAAGGTCATTCTCAAGAAGATGCGCGAGCTGCGGACCAACTTTCAAACCGCCAAAGACGACGAGCAAAAGAAGCTGACCGACGAGTTTGCGGCCGAGGTGGAAAAGGGACGGCAACTGCTTCCCAAACTCCGCGAGACCGCCCTGACCGCGTATCTCGAGACGGGCAGCGCCGACCCGCAACTGGAGCGGTTCCTGCTCAAGTTCACGGAGGATGCCGTGGCTCAGGATAATTTTGAAGAAGGGCTGCATCTGGCCAAAAAGCTGCTCGAAGCCGGCTGCACGGAAAAGCTGCTCCCGGGCGCTGCGGCCATTTGCGCCTTCTGCACCAACGACTACGCCGCGGCGGAAGGGTATTTCAAGACGGCCAACGAGAGCGGCATCTTCAGTGGTGGCGAGACCGAAATGGTCAAACTGGGCATGCAACTGTCGCCGTTGGTTTCGACAGAAAGGGTCCTCTGGGAAAAGGAGTTCGTTATCCGCAAAGCGGAAGAAGCCAAGGACGACCTGCCCCGCGTCAAGATGACCACCACAAAAGGGGTCATGGTAATCGAGCTGTTTGAGAACGAAGCGCCCGATACGGTCGGCAACTTCATTAGCCTGGTCGAGAAGAAATTCTACGACGATAAGACTTTCCACCGGGTGCTCAGCCACTTCATGGCCCAGGGCGGGGATCCCAAGGGGGACGGCACCGGCGGGCCGGGCTATCAGATTTATTGTGAATGCCACAAGCCCGAATACCGGCGGCACTTCCGCGGCTGCCTGAGCATGGCCCACGCGGGACGCGATACGGGGGGCTCGCAATTCTTTCTCACCTTCCGCCCCACGCCGGAACTCGACGGGCGGCACACCTGCTTCGGGCGAGTGATTGAAGGGATGGACGTGCTGGGAAAAATTCAACGACTCGACCCGGAAATGAAGGATCCCAATATTGTTCCCGACAAGATTGTCACCGCGGAGGTAGTGCGCAAACGGGACCACGCCTACGCCCCGAAAAAAGTGGAACAGTAATCAGGCACAGCGGGCAACAGGCGGTGGCCAGAGTTTAGCGAAACGAGCGGGGAGCACTTTCATGAAGGTCGGCGCATGCAGGTGGATGGTTACCTTGGCGATTGCCTTCTGTTGCGCTCTCGGGGCGCAAGCCCAGGATGCCAGGCAGCCCGCGGAGAAAACGCCGGTAAAGCCGGGGGAGAAGCCCGAAAAACCGGGGGAGAAGTCTGCCGCAAAACCGGTCGAAAAACCTGCGGAAAAACCCGCCGAAAAGCCTGCGGGAGCGGCTGACTTTCCAGCCATTCACAAGAAGTGGACCGAGGTTGACAAGCAGCTCGATGAATTGGGAGAGCAATATCAGCTGGCGGCTTCGTCCGAGGAGCGGGCTGTCCTGCGGCAGCGCTACCAGAAGCTTGTCACCCAAAGCGAGGAGTTATTGCCACAACTGCGGTCCTCGGCCCAAGCCGCGTTTGATGACGACCCCGGCAAAAGTGCGGACGTGAACAAGATTCTGATAGGGATAATGGCGTATGACTATCGTCGCGACGACTATGATTCCGTGGGCAAGCTCGCCGAAAAGCTGCTTGCGGCGAAGGTAGAGGATCCGGTCGTGTATTCCCTCGGCGGAGTGGCCGCTTTCTTGGCAGACGATTACGACACGGCGGAAAAGTATCTTCCCCTGGCCGACAAAGCAGGCAAGCTCGACCCGGAGGGCAAGCAGTATTTCGCCGACCTCGCCAAAACCAAGGAGTTATGGGCCAAGGAGCAAACAATTCGGGCCAAAGAAAAGGAGGCGGATGATCTACCCCGTGTAAAGCTCGAAACATCGAAGGGGATCATTGTCGTGGAGCTGTTCGAGAACGAGGCCCCGCAGACGGTTGGCAACTTTATCAATCTGGTCGAGAAAAAGTTCTACGACAAAACCACTTTCCACCGAGTGTTGTCCGGCTTCATGGCGCAGGGCGGAGACCCCGATGGGGACGGCACCGGCGGGCCCGGCTATGAAATTCCCTGCGAATGCTACCGCGAGGATCACCGGCTCCACTTCCAGGGCACGCTCAGCATGGCTCACTCCGGCAACAAGGACACGGGAGGCTCGCAGTTCTTCCTCACCTTCCGCCGCACGCCCCATTTGGACGGCAAGCACACGGCCTTCGGCCGCGTTGTCGAGGGCATGGACATCCTTCCCAAACTGCAGCGCCGCAACCCAGAGTTGGCCGGCCAGGGCACACCCCTGCCCGTGCCCGACAAGATCTTGAGCGCCACCGTCGTGAGAAAACGCGAGCACGAGTACGCTCCCACCAAAGTGGAAGCCAAGCCCCCGCCGTCGAAACTAGAACCTGGGAAGACCCCCTCCGGAAAATCGGCCCCGGACAAGTCGGCGCCGGGTGGAAAGAACGGCAAAGCGGCGGGGAAATCGTGATGCTTCGCTGCGCCATCTCTTCTCCAGGGACGGGTTTTCTGGCCATCGGGACTTCCCCGAAGTCCGCTCGCCTCGTGCTTCTGTCCGCGCTGGCCTTGCTCCTCGCCGGCTGCGGGGGAGCGCCGCCGCCGGGAGTGATCGCCACGGCCGACCAGGGCAACTTTCGCCGCATCGTCGTGGACAGCAAGCGGCCCGTGCTGGTCGAGTTCTGGTCCCATTCCTGCGAGCCCTGCAAGGCGCTGGAGCCGCACCTGGCGGCCCTTGCCAGGGAGCACCACGAGCTCTTGGTCGTCAAAGTCAATGCGGACGAAAATCAACCCCTGGTGGAGGATCTGGGTGTCCGCCTCTTGCCGACTCTGTTCGTCTATCAGGATGGAGTGGCGATGCGCACCAAGGTTGGGGCGCCTCAGCCCGCCGAGCTGGCGGAACTCGTCTCCGCTTACGTCACTCCCAAGTGAGCCGCATGAATGCGTGGATCCCTTCTGACGCAACAATGCTTCTCGCGGGTCTCGGTGACCATCTGCCGCCGTCGGTCGTGCTGGCCTGCGGCACTTTCCTGCTCTGCCTGTGGCTGCTCGCTTTGGGGGGCTGCGTCGGCAGCTTCTTGAACGTTGTGGTCTATCGACTGCCTCTGGGAAGAAACGTCGTCTATCCCGCTTCGCGCTGCCCCCGCTGCGGACACTCCATCCGTCTCTGGCATAACCTGCCCATCCTGGGCTGGCTGCTGCTCCGGGGCAAATGCCGCGACTGCAAAGCCCCCATCTCGGCCCGCTATCCTTTCGTCGAATTCCTGATGGCGGCCATCTTCGTCGGCGTGGCGATGGTCCTGGTCGAGTCGCTCGCTGGATTGCAAGCGACACTTTGGACCAGCCGCGGTGCCGGCGAGCCGCAACTCACCTCCTGGGATCCGATTCCTTTTTGGACCGCCTTTTCGCTGCTGATGCTGCTGCTGGCCACGCTCCTGGGCGCGGCGCTCATCGACTTTGACCGGCAGCGAGTGCCGAGGACCCTATTCCTGCCGATCATCGTCGCGGGAATCTGTCTGCCCCTCGTTTGGCCGGACCTGCGTCCGCTCTCCGCCTGGCATGCCTGGAAGCTCGGCGGCTGGCAAGCAGCGCTAGTCGATGGCGTACTTGGCGCTCTCCTGGGAGCGGTGCTCGGCCTGGCCGTCTCGGCCGGCTGGAAAATCACCAGCCGCCGCTGGCCCACTTTCCGCCCGGTGCTCCTGCTGATGACGCTCGGACTCGTCCTCGGCTGGCAGATGGCGCTGCTAGTCACATTGTTCGCGGCCATCGCGGCGGTGCTGGTTCTCGGCCTGTCGCGCGCGCTGGGAAGCGAGAGAGTCTTTCCTTGGCCCGCCTGGCTGCTGGTGATGGCAATCCTTCTTCCCTGCCTCGCCGCGGCGGACTTACTGCCGCTCGCGTCCCTCACCCGGCCAATCCCGGCGATGGCGGCGCTCATTCTCGTGAACAGCACGGTCGCCATTCTCGCCCTCAGCGCCACCTTCGCCCAGCTCCTGCCCCTCGGCTACCATGACCGCAAGGCCCGCATCTTTCCCCTGGAGGTCTCTTTCGAGACGGTCCCCATGCACGACGACGAGCGCCTGAAGAACATCGAGGCCATCGAGAAGTCGCGGAGCTACAAGCTCGCTGCCGACGACACCGAATTCCTGCAGCGCCCGGAGCTCCGCCCGGTCCGCCTGCAGCTCGAGCTTCTCAAGCCGGAGATGATCCTTTCGGAGAACAAAATCAGCTCCACGATTGTGGTCTTTGGCGGCACGCAGATTGTCGAGCGACCCTTCGCGGAAGCTCGCCTGGCAGCCGCCCGCGCGGCGCTCGAGCAATCCCCCGGCGACGCCGCGCTGGCCCGAGCGGTGTCCCGCGCCGAGCGTATTCTGGAGAAGGCCCACTACTATGATGCCGCCCGCGAGTTCTCCCGCATCTGCTCCTCCGCCTGCCAGCTCGACGAGCGCTGCGACTATGTCGTCATCACCGGCGGCGGCCCCGGCATCATGGAAGCCGCCAACCGCGGTGCCCAGGAGATCGGCTGCAAGAGCATCGGCCTGAACATCACGCTCCCCGAGGAGCAAACGCCCAACCCCTACATCACGCCGGACCTGTGCTTCCAGTTCCACTACTTCGCCATCCGCAAGATGCACTTCCTGATGCGGGCCAAGGCCCTGGTCGCCTTCCCCGGCGGCTTCGGCACGCTCGACGAGCTGTTCGAGGTGCTGACCCTCAAGCAAACCAAGCGGATGCAGGACGTGCCGGTCATCCTCTACGGCCGCGCCTACTGGGACCAGCTCGTCAACTTCCAGTTCCTGGCCGACGAAGGAGTCATCGGCGACCATCATCTGCAGCTCATCGAGTACGCCGAAAGCCCGCAGGAAGCCTGGGACATCATCTCCCGCCACTACCATCACGACGGCGAGCGGCATGTGGACTGACCGGGTGGCACGCCGCCGACCTGGCGTAGGAGTGAAGGCTAAGCCGGGCTGACGGCGGGCTTACCCAAACCCCTAAGCTTCGATCCGACTCGGGTGCTCGGCAGCGGGTTATAAGCGGCTGATAAGTCCGCAATTATACAGGTTTTCGACCTCCTGTTTTGATACATCCTGTATCAATCGCCCGCTCGCAACCCCTTGCCACCCTTCCACTTCCGCCTCACCGCCGCTCGCAACTCGGCCCGTTTCAGCGACTTTCTTAATACACGCAAAACCCCATACTTCCGGGGGATGTATCAGACATTTTATAAGCTGTTTTTCAAATACAGTTACACAATCGCCCAGCCTCTTAACGGCACATTTTCTTCCCTTACGACCAAATTGTCAAACAGCCCGCGCGCTGGGGTTCCTTTTCCCAGAGCGCTCGAATACTGGACGATTGTACTATTCCAGGTTGGCACAGTCAAGAGGCAGGGCGAAAAATTGTGAAAATAGTTTCGGGTATCCAAACCATTCCGGAAAATCTTTGCCTGGGTGCTTGACAGATTTGGAAGGGAGCCTACCGTTAGGTTCGTTCTGTTGGGGCACTGGGTCACGAGTGGCGGCTGGGTTCCTGGCCGCTGTCCATTGGAAGGGGGCGACCATGAACGCTTTCTTATCGATCCGCTTCGGCTCGGGATCAATCCGCGGCACTGCTCCGAGCGGTCAATAGACCGCACCTCTTCACGGCAGGATGGCTTTTTCACGCCATCTCAACTGTCTTCTTTCCAAAAGTACCGCATGCGGTGCTCGTCTCGCGGTTCGCGCACAAATCAAACGCCGAAGGAACCAATCATGTCCCGGAAGACTCATAAAAGCCGTAGGCCGACTCATCAGCAAACCCGCCGTGCCTTCTTCGAGACGCTCGAAGGACGCCTGATGTTGGCTGTCTACCCTGTCGCGCTTCCAGATCCGTTCTATGGGACCGCGATGAACACGCAGCTCACCAGTTCCACTGCTGTTGTCGCCAATGACTTTGAGGCCGAAAGCCATTCGTTTACCGCCGCCGTGGTGGCTAATCCGGCAAACGGGACGCTGAACAGTTTCAACACCACCACAGGCCAGTTCACATATTCCCCCAATACGAGTTTCGTCGGCATCGACACCTTCACCTACAAAATCAACAACGGCACGTACGACAGCGGTGTCGCTACAGTCAGTATCGCCGTCGGCGGGGTGTTTGGGCCGCGGACGAACCTGGATGATCAGCCGCTCGATGCGCCGCTGATGACCGGGGCGAATACGGTCGTGCAGGACCTGTCCCTCGGCGAGCGGCTGATTTATCGGAGCGATACGGTGTCGCTGAAGCCGGTGATTGTGGTGGAAACGAGCCTGAAGAGCGGTGCGTCTATTCCCACGACAATTGATGCGGTACTGACGTTCAACGGTACCGGCCAGGGAACTGTCAGCTACACCAACACCGGCCTGGCGGCGGGCGATACGCTCCGCTTCGCCTTGCAAGCCGACGCCACCAGTCTGGCAACGGGGTACTATGCCTGGTCGATGACCGTCACGGCAAATTACACCGGCTCCACCAGCAGCACCACGTACAGCGGCTATCATGCGGTCGTCAACCGGGCCAGCAGCGAATACGGCAAGGGTTGGTGGCTGGATGGCCTGGATTATCTCAAGACCAGCGCCAGCGGGGCGCTGCTCGTTCGCGGCAACGGGGATACGCTCTGGTTCCAGGACAACAGCGGCACGTACGCCAAAGCGGCCGGGGACACGGAGTTCTCCACGCTGGTCAAGAACGGCAACAACACGTACACGCTGACCAGCAAGCATGGGGACAAGCTGAATTTTGGCACCACGGGCCTGCTCACCTCGCGGGTCGATCCCAACTCGAACTCGTTCGCCTACACGTACACCGACGGCGATTCCGACGGCACCAGCGACGAGCTCTACCGTATCACGGACCCCTACGGCAGAATCCTGCAAACCGTGGCGTACGCCAGCACCCGCGTCAGCACCTTCACGGACGTGGCCAGCCGTGTCACGACGCTGGCTTATACCTCCCCCCAGCTCACCAGCGTCACGCTCGTGGACCCCGACGGCGCGGGCAGCCTGGCCGCCCCCATCTGGAGCCATGCCTATAGTGGCACCACGAACTTGATGACCACGACGACCGATCCGCGGAGCAAGGTGGAAACCTACACCTATGACGCCACCAGTCTCCGCCTCAGCCGCGTCGATTCTCCGATCAGCGGCCAGTACACCACGCTCGTCCCCGTGCAGACCTACGGCCTCAAGACCGGCAGCGGCAACGCCCTGGTTGAAACAGTCAATCCGCTGGGGGAATACCGCGATGAAAATACATACGTCTTCAAGTTCAAGCTGGACCAGTTTGGCAACGTGATCCAGTTCGGCAAAGATTTCGGCGGCAGCAGCACCAACGACGTGGTCGATATGTCGCGGGATGTCCACGGCCTGCCGTACAAGATCCTCCAGCCGGCCATCGGAGGCACGCGGTATCAGACCCTGCTGGCTTACAACACGAGCGGCGATCTGGTCAAAGCGATCAACCCCGACGCCACCACGCTCACCTGGACCTACGACACCACGTTCCACAACGTCCTCACCGCCGTGGATGAGCTGGCGCGTACCACGACCTTCACGTACAACAGCACGGGCAACGAGCTGACTAGGGCGGATAATGCGTCAAATACGTGGACCACCAGCTATGGCAGTCGCACTGACGGCCTCCCGGTGAGCATTACCTCACCCGATGCCGACGGTGCCGGCCCCCTTTCTGCCTACGTCACCAGCTTCTCGTATGACTCCTCCGGCCGCCTGACCACAACCACGCACCCCGGCAGCAGCACCACGGTCCTGGCCTACGACTCGGCGGACAACGTCACCAGCTTCACCGACGAGCTGAGCCACGTCACGGCCTATGC
>JBPCKT010000050.1:0-29434 GCA_051004015.1 Pirellulaceae bacterium
TTGCAACCAACATCACTTTTTTGTGAAACCCCCCGGGGAAACCAACACACCCCCCCCCCCCGCCCAGCAATCTTTGTGGGGAACCCCCCTTGGTTCACCAACACCCCCCCATTGTCGCCTTTCGCTCCGCGAAAGGGCCGGGGACGGGAGTCTTTCGCGTGACAAATCTCTCCAATGCCAGTTACCTCCGCCGCGAAAGACTCCCGCCCCTCCTGACGTCGATAGTCGGTTGAGCCACCATTCCAACGCAGCTCCGACGCCGCGCGGCGGGCCAGCTACGATCCGCCGTTGGGCGCGGGTCTCTGACCCCGCCTCCACTGGGGACCGCAGGTCTCACCGGCGCGCAGGCCTGGAGACCTACGGTCAGCCGTTTCGGCGGGGTCAGAGACCCGCGCCGAACAGGAGGCGGCACGTGTTTTCGCGGATTCATCGCATTTCTCCTGAAAAGACGCGCACGAATACTTTCATACAATTACCTAAGGATACACATGTCCAGTTGGCACCGTCAAGCCCTCCGCTGCCGGAATTCCGGAAATAGTTCAGACGCCCGGCGAGGACGGTGCTGAAGTGGAAGAAGAGCGTTGCGAGGCGGGGTTCTGGGTCCTTTCGGCTGCCTTGCGGTGGAACGCGAGATGGGTGAGAAACCGACGTGTTTTTGCCGACAGGCTTGCCGATACTGCTCAACGATTTTCACAAGGAAAAATCTTGGCGCGCGCGAATTAGCTCCTCGATCACCTGTCCGTCACTTGACCACATGAACTGTCTCCATTGACTATGGGTATTCCAATTGTTGACTTCTCGCATGTGGATTACTAGGTTATCACGCTGTGGCGCGAGATAATATCAAGTTCGCGGCTTGGGGAAGGTATGATGCGGCAGCTGTTGTTTTCGGTGGACGTGGTTGATGTCGGCGCCGAGCGGCTGTATGTTGGCGGCCGCGTCTGCGGAGATCTAATTCGCCTTGGGGACTGCTTTAGCTCTTCAGCGCCTGCGGCAGATCTGGACCGGGGAATCGCGGCCTCGCACGCTCGCCAGGTATCGCTTGTGGTTAGAGGTATTTTGGCCTACCGCAAGTACCTCAATCAAGTCGATCCGGGCATGACGGCCGAGCTGGAGCTAGAACCGCTTGCCGTCGAAATGCCACTGGTAGGTGAGGCTTTGGTTGGCGAGTCGTCGGCTCCGGCGTTCGCAGAATTTGAGGTTTTGGGCTCCGGTGACTTTCACGTCAAACCCGTGTAGAGTCGCCGCGAACAAGTCGCTTCACCCGACGGCGGCCGCATGACGGTTTTACAGAGTTCAACGACTCACCAGCGGCCGCCGCGGGTGAGCTTGTGCGTTCGGCAGCATCGTCGCAAATTTCACTTTCACAATTAGAATGCTGATTTCAAGCACCCGCGACTTCCACTACGTCCCCTGCCACTTCCAGCCCATCGGCGCCTTGAGATCTTCCGCCGCCATTCGTGCCCACGGCGTGCCGGGGTGTTCCTTGACGATCCGTTCCAGGTAGAGCTTGGCCTTTTCCGCCATCTTCTTCAGGACGCTGCTCGACTCGAAGCTGTCCGCCTGCTCCAGGTTGTATTCGGTGGCGTCCTTCGGCCCCTTGCCCGCCTTCAAGCTGGCGATCATCTGGTTGTAACTGTCGTTGCGGACCTTGGCGGCCAGCGTGCGGCCGAAGGCGTAATCGAACTCGGCCTGCCACCGCGGGCTGGTCAGCTTGTCGCGGTCTCCTTCGCCGGGGACGAGGGCTTCGTAGAGCCGGTCGATTTGCGGGGCGACGCGGGCGGAGGCCTGCTGGGCTTCGTCCAGCCGCCGCTTGAGCTGCGCCTCGCTGTCACCCTTTTGAAACTGGGTATTCGGGTTGTCGAGAATTTCCGCTTTGCCGATTTTGGCGGCCTCGTGCAGTGCAGCACGGGCCTTGTTTTCGGTCAGGAGCTCCTGGTAATCCGGCTCGCTGACGTAGTCGGGGGCGTATTTGGCCAGGGTTGGAGTATCGAAACGCATCTCGGCTCCGGTGGGCCAGAAGATGATGCCGCCGTAGCCGTAAACTGTCCCGGTGTTAGGCCGAACCGGCACGAATGCGCCGCCCCCGGCGCGGCAGAGACGCTCGAGTGCAAAAGGCCCAAAACCCGATTCGATGAGCTCCTCCGTCGGCTTGCCGCGAAAACCATAGCCGGCGACCGGCAGCGGGAGGTTCACGCGTTCGCTGTAGAGGGATTCAGGGCCGTAGACTGGGTTGTCGTCCTGGGACTTCTGCGATATTTCACCCACGTTTTTCTCGCCGGCCTTGTCTTCAGTTTTCTCGGCAGTCTTCGCGGAATTCCTTGGCCCTCGGCGGGCCTGCTCTTCAAACGGCGTCGTTTGTCCCCAGGGGGCAGCGGAGCCGACGACGTAGACCGGAATCGCTTTGCGTTGAACCAGCGGCGCAACTTCGTCGACCAGCTTGGCATCGTCCCCGACTTCGTTCGTGACGATGACGATGACGAGTTGGCGATCAGCGTCATGCAAGGGTCCGAATTTGTCCAGCACCTGCTTCACCGCGGTCAATGTCATTTCCTTGCCAGCGGAGCTCTGCTCGACCTTGCCGAAGCTGTCCCGCACCTTTTGCCAGTCATCCTCCGGCACTTCCTGCACATATTCCAGCGTCTCATCGAATCCGGCGACGACGCTTTGCAGCTTCTTGTTCTTCTCCAGCGTCATCTGCTTGACCTCCTGGCTCTCATACCAGGCTTTCGCGCCGGTGGTTGCGCTGCTCAGCAGCTTGTAGTTGCTGGCCGTGCGGTCGAGCAGCCAGACGACAAGCACCGGCCCGAGCTCCAGGCTCTTGCCAATCTCGGCCGTCACTTTGCGGACCGCCACTTCCTCCGGCGAGCCTGTGCTCACCACGGTACTGCGGCTGGCCTGGTAGGCCTTATCGATAACATCCAGCTCTTCCTGTACCTTGGGCTTCGGCTTGCGGGACGTGTTTTCCGGCGTGAGAACTTTCTTGACGATCACCTTGGTCTTGGGCTTGGGGGCAGCGCTGCCGGGCGTTTTGAACTCGGTCCCCTTGCAGCCGGCGATGAAACACACCGCGGCGGCAAAGAGCAGAAGTTCGGAGACAGCGCTTTTCAAATTGAACTTGGTCTTCATAACCCTACTTTACTTCAAAATCGCCGCGAAATTTTTCCGACAGAGCTTTCAGCCGCGGCACATCCTCTTCCAGCAAATGGCGGGCGGCAACAAGCTCCTCGGCGGCAGCCAGGTACTGTTTTTGATAGTCGGCAAAATCGCGGTAGCGTTCCAGGATGGCCGGCCGGGGATCTTTATTGGCGATTCGCTCTTCTTTTGTTCGGGGAAAAGGGATGTAGCTGCCTTGTAGCGCGAGCAAATCCCCTTCCGCACCAATGGAAGCGTGCCGCAGGTTCCAACTGGCATGCGTGGCCACGGGAACCTTGACGGCGGGCAGCAGCAGCGTTCCCCGCTCATTGCCATCGGGTCCATGCGCCGGCACCCGCACGCCGTAATGGCCGCGTACTTCCGGCGGCTCTAGCGCGGCAATCTGCTCCGTCTGCCACTGCGGGCCGCGATACAAATAGTCCGGCTGTTGAATGACCTGCGGGTACTTCACGCCCGGGATTGCGGGCCAGCCGCTCTTTTCCCGCTGCCAGGAGACAAGAGTCCCGCTTGCAATTCGTGGATAGACGCTTGGCGGCGGCTCCTGGTCGTGCTTCACCCAGGCATCGAGGGCAATCAATAGTGCCCGCATCAGCGGCCGATAGTCCGCGGGGCTCGCCGGCAATTGGCCGGGGCCGCGCGGGCCGGGGACACCGCTGCCCGCGCCATGCTGCGTGCCGCCAAAAGTGTAGAGCCGGACTTCGGGCGGAATCTCCGCATCTTCTTTGCCGAGCGGATCGGTATGCACCAGCGAACCGCTGCGGTGCCAGTACTCACTGGAGGACTGCGTGTGAAACACCTTGGGAACCGTCTTATCTTGGCGGCAGCGGCGGAGGATGCCGCCGGTTTCTTCCGTGAATGGATCGCGAGAATCGCCGTAGGTGAAGGGAAAGAAATCGGCTGGAAAAAGATGTTCTTCATGCTGGCAGTTGGTGCGCGTCGGCGAAGCGAAGCGATGGTTGAACGATCCCAAGCCCCCTCCCGCCACGTGCGAGATGACCCCGTCGAACACCTGACGTCGCTGTTCATCGGCATTGAATCCGTCGTGCAGGAATTGCCGCAGGCAGCGGCCGCTTTGCGACGTCCCAAAGCCGTGCGCCCGGCTGACGACAGGCTTGCCGGCATGAATCAGCGGATTGTGCTTGGTCGTATCAAGCTTGAGAAAGGAGACAAGGTCGCGGATTCCGGCCAGGCCGACGCCTTGCACCACGGAGCCTTCCCCCTCGTATACGACTTCATAAATCCAACCTGGCTTGAGGCCACCTGTCACTTCCAATTCCACCACCGGCATTGGCCAGGGGCGATCCTGATAGGCAACGTCGGTCACGATCAGCTTCCAATCGTCGCGCGGCACAGCCTTTCGTGGTTCCGCTTCCCGCTCGCGGACTGTGAGGGTTGCCGAGGCTAAGCCTTTGGAAGTGGGCCAATAGCTGCCTTGCCGGCCGCGATGGGCCAGGCAAGCCTTGGCAGTTTCCTTATCGACAATCACCTCCTGCCGCACGATACCTTGAATTGGCCGTCCGTTTTCAGTCGCCGTCGGCGCCCACATCTTGAACCGCCCCCCTTCCGGCAGCACTTCCGCTATCCAGCCGCTCCAGACGACGATGAAGCCCTGCCGCAAGAGGAAATCGTCCGCGCCTCCGTCGAAGATGCCCGGTGCGGTCTTGTTGCCGCGGTTGTTGACTTCGTAGAGTAACGCACCGTTAGCTTTGCTCATGTCCGTGGGGACCAGAATCTCGAAGTCTGCCCAGAACTCGACCTTGCCGTCCTCGTTCCGTTCGGCCAGCGATAAATCCCGCACGATCTTGTTGGCAGCCACTTCTGGATCGAGCGCGAAATGCACGATCCCGGTCCACTTTTCATAGCTGCCCCGGTCGCCATGTACCTTTCCTGCGGCGTAGGGCTCCTTCTTTTGAATCTCGAGGCGGGTGACTTCCGCCTGCGCCAAAGAGCCCCCTAGGATCAACAGCAGCATCGTCAGCAGAGGGCGGCTCATCGTTCTCTCCCATGGAACTCGCGCGGAGACTGGAACCGGATTATCACCCGGCTTCGGCTCTTCGTCACTACCAGCAAGGCACCGCCGGCTGGTAACATAGTCACGAGTTTGATTCGCCAACCGCTGACCCACTGAACGCCCATGAGACTCTCTGCCGCGATCCTTTCGTTCATTCTACTTCTCGCCGTATCCTTAGGGGCGGAAGACAAGAAGGCCCCAAGCTGGATTCGCATCACCGAGAAGGCCCCCTGGCAGGCGAGGGACTCGTCCGGTGAGGTCGTCTTCAAGGACCAACTCTGGATTCTCGGCGGCTGGTTTCAGTCGTTCGAGGCCCCGCCGCGAGATGTTTGGAGCTCGCCGGACGGCAAGACATGGAAGCTCGTGCAGAAGGAAGCTCCCTGGAAGCACAGCGATCTGCCAATGATGCTCGCCTTTCAGGACAAGATGTGGATCTTTGGCGGCTGGTATAACGGTCGGCTGCCCGGACATTCCGCCAGCAGCGAGGTGTGGTCCTCTTCCGAGGGCGAGAAGTGGGAGCAAGCCACCGCCAAAGCCGGCTGGAGCCCGCGCCTGGCCGCCGGAGCCGTCGTCTTCAAGGACAAGATGTGGGTGCTTGGCGGGACCGAGAACTATTACTTCGGCGACAAGAAGAGCCTGAAGAATGACGTTTGGTATTCCGCCGATGGAAAGGAGTGGAAACAAGCCACTGAAAACGCCGGCTGGTCCCCGCGAGCTTATCACAACGCGGTGGTGCATGACGGCAAGATGTGGGTGCTGGGTGGCGGGAACTATGTTCCCGAGCCGCTCTACGAAGCGAAGAACGACGTCTGGTGCTCCGACGACGGCATCCACTGGACCGAGGTGACGGCCAAGGCCCCCTGGTCTCCTCGCCTCTGGTTCTCGTCGGTCGTTTACCGCGATCACCTTTGGGTCCTCGGCGGCTGGTCCAACAATCCCAACAAGAACTGGCCGGACGTTTGGTACTCGAAGGACGGCAAGGAGTGGACCGAGTTCAAATCCCAGACGAGTTGGAAGGAGCGGCACGAGCACTCGGCCTATGTCTTTCAGGATAAGATTTGGGTCGCCGGCGGACACGCCCAGCCGCTCTCCAGCGAAGTCTGGTCGCTGGAAATTCCCCCGGACTGGTTCAAGGACAAGTAACCGATGAGGACTGCGATGAAATGCCTGGTCTTGCTCTTGTTCGCAGCCGCAATTACAGGTTGCGACTCTCCACCTGGTTCTGTCGCGAGCCCTCCGGTGATTCAGCCGGTCTCGCTGGCGGCTGCCGAGGAGAAGGAAGGAGGCATCGCTGATTTTCCCAAGCTGAGTGCCGAAAGTGATTGGCCCTGGTGGCGCGGTCCCAGCCGCAACGGCCATGCGCATGAATCGGCGAAGCCGCCGACCACTTGGAGCGAAACCAAGAACGTCGTCTGGAAGACCCCGCTGCCAGGTCGCGGCCATAGCAGTCCGATTATCGTCGCGGACCGCATTTTGTTGACGACCGCGGATGAGGCCAAACAGCAGCAATCGGTACTGGCGCTCGACCGCAAGACCGCCAAGCAGCTCTGGAGGAAGGACATCAGCCAGGGAGGCTTCTCGAAGCTCCATGACAAGAATACCCATGCCACGCCCAGCATCGCCAGCGACGGCGAACGGCTGTTCGTGGTCTTCTGCCATCATGAAAGCGTGCAATTGACGGTTCTGACACTCGCCGGAAAGGAAGTCTGGCATAAGACGGTCAACCCTTTCCGACCTCGGCGCTATGAATACGGCTATGCTCCCTCGCCGCTGATTTATCGCGATACCGTCATTATCTCTGCCGAGTATGACGGCGATGCTTCCCTGGCCGCCTTCGACCGGCAGAGCGGCAAGGAAGTCTGGCGCACGCCGCGGCCGGGCAACATCAGCTACTCGTCGCCCGTCGTCGCGCACCTGGCGGGGCGGGACCAACTGCTCCTCAGCGGAGCCGACCAGGTCTGCAGCTACGATCCCAATAGCGGCAAACTTCTCTGGTCCACGCCGGGAACCACAGCCGCCACTTGCGGCACCATCGTTTGGGACGGCAATATCGTTTTCGCCAGCGGCGGCTATCCCAAGTCGGAAACACTGGCCATCAAAGCGGATGGTAGCGGCGAAGTTTTGTGGCGGAACGGGCAGAAGTGCTATGAGCAGTCGATGCTCGCCACTGACGGCCATCTCTATGCCCTGACCGGCAGCGGCGTGATCTATTGCTGGCGAGGAAATGATGGAGAGGAGTTGTGGAACAAACGGCTGCGAGGGCCGGTCAGTGCCTCCCCCGTCCTGGCCGGTGGCAACATTTACTGGGGGGACGAACTGGGCAC
The DNA here is from genome assembly GCA_051004015.1 of Pirellulaceae bacterium. Lineage (GTDB taxonomy): Bacteria > Planctomycetota > Planctomycetia > Pirellulales > Pirellulaceae > SXOA01. The sequence continues at coordinate 7,492 of JBPCKT010000050.1, forward strand.
GGTATACGTCTGCCAAGCCAATCCCGAAAAGTTCGAGCTCGTCAGCCGGAACCAGCTTCTCGAAGATTCCTTCGCCAGTCCCGCCGTCAGCGGCAATCAGCTCTTTCTCCGCGTTGCCAAACGAGGGGGCAAGCGGGAGGAATTTCTGTACTGTTTGGGGAACAAATAGAGCGCGGCCTTCCGCGTTGGATCGCTGCGAGGCACCCTTAAAAATGCTAGAATGTGCGGAATGATGTCGGCTCCAAGGTTTCGCTGGTTGGTGGTTGCCGGATGTGGCGTAGCGGCCATGAGCGTGGGCTGCCTCTTTTGGCAGGGCTGTTCTTCCCAACCCGCCGCGGTGACAGCTCCCTCGAAGAACGCCCCCCATCTGCCAGTGTCCCCCGTCTCTCGCCCCACTCCTCCCCCCCAAGGCTACATTGGCAGCGCTGCTTGCGCCCAGTGTCATGAGGATCTCTGCAAGACCTTTGCTCAACATCCGATGGGGCGATCCTCCGCCCTCACTCCGGGCGCGGCCGACCTGGAGGACTTTTCTCCCGAGAAAGCGACGTTCGTGGGCGCAGGTGGAACTCGCTATCAGGCGGAAAAGGTGGGGGACACGGTCCTGCATCACGAGTTTGGGACGGACTCGCAAGGCCGCGTCATTTACGACCGGAAGGTTCCTGTCTCGTTGGCCATCGGCTCGGGGACGCGCGGCAAAACCTACGCGACCAATCGCGATGGCATCCTGCTGCAATCGCCAATTTCCTGGTATTCGCCGAAGGGTGGATACTTCGAACTTTCTCCCGGCTACGAAAATGTCGCCACCAATCCTCGCTTCAGCCGACGCATAATGGAAGAGTGCCTGGTTTGCCACATCGGCAGGATGGAATTCGATCCCGACGTCCCGGACAAGCTGATACTTCCCTATTTCCACGAAATTGCCATCGGCTGCGAACGTTGTCATGGCCCGGGCGAGAAGCACGTCCAAGCCCAGCAGGCCGGAAGGATTTCCTCGCCCGACCCCACCATTGTCAATCCGGCCCGCTTGCCGGTGCGCGAACGGGAGAGTGTTTGCTACCAGTGCCATCTGCACGGCGATTACCGTCGTGTCAGGTATGGTCGGCACGCGCGAGACTTCCGTCCCGGCATGGCGCTTGAAGAGATCTTCTGTGTGCTGGTCAAAAAAGCTTCCCCGTCGGTCGCGTTCAAATCCGTCAGCCAGGTCGAGCAAATGCGCGAAAGCGTCTGCTTCCAGAGCAACCCAGAAAAGTTGGGGTGCATTTCGTGCCACAACCCCCACGTGTGGCCGGAGCCGCTGCGGAGAGACGAATACTACCGCGGGCGCTGCAACGAGTGTCATGCGGAGCGGGGATGTTCGCTGCCGGCGAATCAACGTGCGGAAAAGGCAGATTCGTGCATTGCCTGTCACATGCCGCGGGCGACCGCTAAAGACGTTGTACATGCTTCGCAAACCGATCACCGAGTGCTGAAGAATCCGCCGGCCGCGCAGGCGCGGGGATCCGAGACTGCCGCCGCGAACTCGCTCCAAGCCCTTAGATTCTTTGCTGAGAGTGAGCAGCGCCTGCCCGCCTGGGAGGTGCAGCGCACCCGCGGCATGATGCTGGCGAGCGGAAGGACGTCCGAGGATCCCAGCGAAAATGCGGTGTCGGTGCTGTTGCCGCTGACCTCGGTCGCGCCCGATGACGGCCCGTTGCTGCAAGCGCTCGGGGGAGCCTATCTGCGGCAGGAGGACCATGCCCAAGCGAGAAAGTGGCTGGAAAAAGCAGTCGCCTTGGAGCCCCAGAACGAGCAGGCGCGGGCTTCGCTGGCACTGGCCTGCGTGGGTATGCGAGACCTTGACGCCGCCAAAGAGCACATCAGCGAGGTCGTGAAGCTCAATCCCTATGTCGCCAAGAACTTCTCGATGCAGGCCAAAATACTGGCCCAGCGTGGGGAATTCGAGCCAGCACTGCGGGCGGCGGAGAAGGTCGTGGAGCTCGATCCCACGCAGACTGAGCTCCGTGACCAGATTCGCAAGGAACCACGGAAGTGAACGAACAGGACACCCGCGACAACTTATCCTCGCTCCGCTAAAATCGTGTCGATACAGGATGTTAAGGTACTTCCCTTCTTGAGTCGCTTGCCAATGTCCTCCACTCTCCTTTTCGACCCCTTCCACTCCCGAGAAACGTTCGAAACCGGCAGCGGCAAAACCGGCATTTACCGATTGAGCAAACTGGAAGAACAGGGCCTGGGAGCCGTTTCCAAGCTGCCGTTTTCCATCCGGGTGCTGCTCGAATCGGTGCTGCGGAATTGCGACGGCTATGAAGTGCGGGAAGAGGACGTTAAGGCGCTGGCCGCCTGGAGCGCCGCTGCCCCCGCCAAGGTGGAAATCCCCTTCAAGCCCGCCCGCGTCGTCTTGCAGGACTTTACCGGCGTCCCTTGTGTCGTGGATCTGGCGGCCATGCGCTCGGCCATGCAGCGCCTGGGCGGCGACGCCAAGAAAATCAATCCGCTGATTCCGGTTGACCTCGTCATTGACCACTCCGTCCAAGTCGATTCCTTCGGCACAGCGGATTCGCTCACGGAAAATGTGGAGCTGGAGTTTCAGCGAAACATGGAGCGCTATGAGTTCCTTCGCTGGGGACAGAAGTCCTTCCACAATTTCCGCGTCGTTCCGCCCAATGTGGGAATTGTGCATCAGGTGAACCTGGAATTCCTGGCCAAGGGGGTCTTCCTCCGTCAGGACCAGCAAGGGCCCGTCGCCATTCCCGATTCGCTCGTCGGCACCGACAGCCACACCACCATGATCAACGGCCTGGGCGTCGTCGGCTGGGGTGTCGGCGGGATCGAAGCCGAAGCGGTCATGCTCGGCCAGTCGCTCTACATGCTCATGCCCGAAGTTATCGGCTTTGAGCTCACCGGCGACCTCAAGGCGGGCGTCACCGCGACGGACCTTGTGCTGACCGTCACGCAAATCCTTCGCAAGGTTGGCGTGGTGGATAAGTTCGTGGAGTTTTTCGGCACCGGCGTCTCCCGCATGTCTCTGGCCGACCGCGCCACCATCGCCAACATGGCCCCCGAATACGGCGCGACGATGGGCTTCTTCCCTGTCGATGCCGAGACGCTCAACTACCTCCGTCGCACCGGGCGGACCAAGCAGGAAGTGGACCTGGTGGAGCGGTACACCAAGGAGCAAGGGCTGTTCCGCACGGATGCCTCGCCGATGCTTTCCTACACCAAGGCGATTACGCTCGACCTGGGGAGCGTGGAGCCCTCGCTGGCCGGCCCCAAGCGGCCGCAGGACCGCGTTTCGCTGTCGGCGATGAAGAAGACCTGGCAGACCGCACTCAGAGCGCCCATCGCGGACCGCGGCTTTGGCCTCGATGACGCGGCTTTGGAGAGGAAGGGGACGATCAGCGAGAACGGGCACGCAGCGCAGATCGGCCATGGCGCGGTGGTCATCGCCGCCATCACCAGTTGCACCAACACCAGCAACCCGTCGGTCATGTTGGCGGCCGGCCTCGTCGCCAAGAAAGCGGTGGAGAAGGGATTGACGGTGCCGCACTATGTGAAGACGAGCCTGGCCCCCGGCTCCCGCGTTGTTAGCGACTATCTCGACAAGGCGGGGCTGACCGCGTCCCTGCAAAAGATCGGCTTTCACACCGTCGGCTACGGCTGCACCACCTGCATCGGCAACAGCGGCCCGCTGCCGGATGCCGTCGCCAGCGCCGTGACCGAAGGTGACCTGGTGGCTGCGGCGGTGCTTTCCGGCAATCGAAACTTTGAAGGCCGCGTCAATCCGCATGTGAAAGCGAACTACCTGGCCAGCCCGCCGCTCGTGGTGGCCTACGCGCTTGCCGGCACGACCGATATCGACTTGACCAGCGAGCCGCTCGGCCAGGGCAAGGACGGCCCGGTCTATCTTCGGGACATTTGGCCGTCCCACTCGGAGATTCAGCAGACCCTCAGCCAGTCGGTCCTGCCCGAGATGTTCGTGAGTCGCTACAGCGGCGTCTTCGACAGCAACGAAACGTGGAACAAGATCAAAGTCGCCGAAGGGGACCTGTATCAGTGGGACCAGTCCAGCACCTACATCCAGGAGCCGCCGTTCCTGGCGGACCTGACCGTCGCCCTCAAACCCATCGAGCCGATTCAGGGCGCTCGCGTCCTGGCGATGTTGGGGGACTCGGTCACCACGGACCATATCTCTCCGGCCGGCAACATCAGCAAGAACAGCCCCGCCGGTCGTTTCCTGATGGAGAACGGCGTCGACTCCTCCGATTTCAACAGCTACGGCAGCCGTCGCGGCAACGACCGGGTGATGGTCCGCGGGACGTTTGCCAATATCCGCATCCGCAATTTCCTGGCCCCCGGCACGGAAGGTGGGGTGACGCGATGCTTCCTCGGGCAGGCGGTGAACGTCCCGTCCGTCTTGCCGATCTACGATGCCGCCCTGGCCTATAAAGCCGCCGGAATTCCCACCATCATTCTCGCGGGCACCGAATATGGCACCGGCTCGTCGCGCGACTGGGCGGCGAAAGGGACGATGCTGCTGGGAGTGCGAGCGGTCATCGCCGCCAGTTTTGAGCGCATTCATCGCAGCAACCTCGTCAACATGGGTGTCCTGCCGCTCGAGTTTCCCGGCGGCGAAAACTGGAAGACGCTCGGCCTCACCGGCGAGGAAACCTTCGAAATCCTCGGCCTGGACGATTCTCTAAAGCCTCGCAGCACCGTTACCGTCCGCGCCACCGCCGCCGACCACTCCGTCAAATCCTTCCAGGCCAGCGTCCGCATCGACACGCCGGTGGAGCTGGACTACTACAGGAATGGCGGCATTTTGCAGACGGTGGTGCGGAAACTCTTGGCCTCCTAAATCATGTAATTCCAGCCTCTCGCAGCAGCGGGATCGGCAGTCTTCAAGGGGCAAGTCGAACATCGATCCGAGCCGAGTATCTCGTAAGCACGGTCGACCGCTTGTAGCGTGCTGGACCAGACCGCGGCTCCCTCCGGATAAATCCGCTGCGGACCGAGCCATGTTTCCCAGCCGACGTTTCGGATGACCTTGAGCAAGTCTCCGCGCACTCCGCAGAGGATAACGGTCACACTGCGGGCCTCCATCTTGCGGATGAAGCTCTCAAGCACGTCGAGACAAACTCCGTCGACGTTTCGGGCATATTTCACTCGCAGGATCACGACCCGCGCGCCATCGCCTACTCGCTGCTCGATCTTCGCCAGTTCGGAATCGAGCTCTCCGCTGGAACCGAAGAACAACTCCCCTTCGATGCTGTAGATCAGGACGCGGTTGCACTCCGGATCGCCGGCAATGCGTTCGCGGATCATCCCGTCCTTGGTCAGTAGCAGCTCCGACATGCTGATCCGGGCGGCTCGCGGCAGATAAATCAAAAACGAGACGAAGGTGCCGATCAGAATGCAAAACTCCACCGAGACCGCCACGGCGGAAACGGCCGTGACGAGCACGATGATCGCGTCCATCCGGGTGACCTTCATATGAAAGGCCAGCTTATGCGAATCGACCATGCGGAACGCGGAAACCATCAGGATGCCCGCCAGGGCCGCCCGGGGAATGTAATGAGCCAGCGGCGCGAAGAGCAGCATCGTGGCTCCCACCGCCACGGCCGAAACGATGCCCGACCACTGCGTGACTCCGCCGGCCTGGTGATTGATGGCCGAGCGGGTCAGCGACCCTGAGCCGGGATAGCACTGAAAGAAACTGCCCACGGTATTCGCCAGTCCCTCGCTCAGGCACTGCTGGTTCATGTCCAGCTTCTGCCCCGTCCGGGCGGCAATGGCCTTGGCCATCGCCATCGCTTCCAAGAGGCCGAGCACGCCGATGGCCAGCGCGCTGCCCGAGAGTTTTTGGATGAGCGGCCAGTCCGTGCGCGGCCAGATCGCGCTGGGCACGCTCAGCGTCGGCAGTGTTCGCGGAATGGCCCCGATCACTTTCACCTGATTTCGCACCACGCTGCCAGTTTCGTCCTTGAGCGGCTTATCGAGCCCCGCGGCCCACACCACGACAGCAGCCAGGATCACGCCCAGGAGCAGTTCCGGCACGCGCCAGCGGAAACGCCGATTCAGCCAGCCCACCGCCAGCACGAACACGATCGTTCCCGCGCCAATCGCCAAGGTCTGCGGATGGATTGCTCCCCCTTGGCGAAGTGTCAGCCACAGCCGCCCCAGGAAATGATCATGCGGCCCTCCTTGAGCGGTCAGGCCCAGCAGATTCTTGATCTGATCCAGCACCAGCAGCACGGCCGCCCCGGCCGTGAACCCCACGACGACCGCGTGGGAGATGTAACGATTCAAGTCCCCCAATCGCAGCAACGCGATTCCGGTCTGAATGAGGCCCACCATCAGCGCCATCAACACAGCCACGGCAATCAGGTCCTCGGTGCTCTGCAGGCCCAGACCGGCCACCGCGCTCAGCACCGCGATCGAAATCGCGTTCGTCGGTCCGTTGATGAGCTGCTTGGAGGAGTCGAACAAGGCCCCCACCGCCGTCATTACCATCGCCGTGTACAGCCCGTACTCCACCGGCAGACCAACGATGCTGGCATAGGCCATCGCCTGCGGAACGGCAACTGCAGCCACGGTCAGCCCGGCAATCAGGTCGCGTCGAAAGGTATCGAGCGAGTAGTGCCGCAACGAGTCCAGGGCCGGCACCACGCGGTACAGCCAGGCCAGGGAAGTCGCGGAGGGGAGAGTGTCGGAAGTCATGCCAGCGGATGCCTTTTCAAGGGTGCCGTTCCCGTCGGGAGCATATCACAAAGCCCGACAATAGTATTTAGCAGTTAGGACTTACGTCGACGGGCCTCGCCGTAAGTCCCTGCTGCCCGCCTTCATTTCTGATTCACGGACGTCCCCCGGTCGGGGTAAAATTATTCAGGTTCTTGAGCAACATTTGCTGCGCCGGTCCACCGGCGCAACTCCTGGAGCGAACATAACTTAGGAATACTTGTTTTATTCATTATTCACCTCTTTTCGTCACTTCCTTATTCATCCACTTGGACGAGGCGAGTTGACGCTCCTCGGCAAGACTTACGGCAAATCGTCTCGACGTAAGTTCGCCGCCGATTTTTCTTGCGCCTTCGTACACCAGCCTGAAGCGCAAGCGAAGGAAAGCGCCGCCAGTAGAAAAATCGTCGCACCGCCCCGCTCCCGAATTAGGACGCGGACGAGCGTTTGCGAGAAAAGTGCCTCCACTCACCACCCTCGCCTTCCTTCGGTTGCGCTTCAGGCTTGTGTCAACAGACCCTCCAAGTTGCCAACACCGAACAAAGTTGAAAAACCTCCGCATTGAAAAGTCACAAGCCCTTGGCAGCCATTGGCTTGCAACTATCGACCCCCCCGGGTTATTCAACACGCCCCTTTCCTCGGCGTAGACGGAGCACTGCTCCATCTCGCGTTGTCGCATACTTACCATGAACTTGTCAAAGACCATGCCGGATTTTCGCCGGCCCGAATAGACGCAATTGTACACATAACCTAAGTGTCCGGCAAGTCCCCGGACGGGGGGGGCTGATGAGATTTGGAGATTGGGGTCGACGCCAACGGGGTCAGCAGGAGTTTTCCCGGCCCGCGGCCCTCGACAATTCCGCGTCACCCGCCGGGAAAACACCTCCCGACACCTACCTCTTCAGCAGCGCCGCCGAATCTCCGTCCAAATACACCGTCGCCCGCTCATGCTGCTGCAGGATGCTCGCGGGGACCTGCGGAGTCACGGGGCCTTCCAAGGCGGCTTTGACGGCTTTGGCTTTGCGGGCGTCGGGGACGCTGCAAATCAAGGTGGCGGCTTTCATGATCTGGCGGATGGACATGGAGATGGCCCGCCGCGGCACATCGTCGAGCGAGGCAAACCAGCCTTCGCCAAACTGCTGCTGGCGGCATTCGTCGTCGAGTGTCACCAGAATGAACGGCTCTTCGGTCTCGAAGTCCGCCGGCGGGTCGTTGAACGCCAGATGCCCGTTTTCCCCAATGCCAATGAACGCGACGTCGATGGGGTGCTGCCGCAGGATGTCTCCCACGCGGCGGCACTCGGCAGCCGGATCGGCGAGGCTATTCAAAAAGTGGAACGCCTTCGGTGCCACCGGCAGCTTCGTCACTAGCCGCTGAAGAAGGTACTTTTTGAAGGAAGCTGCATGGGTTTCCGGCATTCCGGGGTATTCGTCGAGGTGAAAGAAGACCACCTTTCCCCAGTCCATGTCGGGCGTTTTCACCAGCTCCGCCAGCATCTCGAATTGCGATGCCCCCGTGGCCACCGTCACGTTCGCCTGCCCGCGCGCGGCAATCGCCCGGCGAATTGCCTCCGCTCCATCTCCCGCGGCTTCACGGCCGAGATCCTGCTTATCCTGGCACAAACAGATTTCCACGGCAGGTGTCCTCATTTTGTCGGAGATAGTCTCGTTCACGTCTTTCCAGAATGCCGGCCCAACCCGATTTAGGCAAGGTGGCGACGAGTCCAATGTCCCAAAACGCGCCCGGCGGCGTAGAATACAATCGTGAAACACATTGCTCTCAAGACCGACGAAACCCCCCCGCCCGCCCCGCGGCAATTTGCCCGCGGTCCTTCCTGAGTGCGCATGAATTCCACTTCTTCCGCGGGCGACTTGCCGACCCGTTCCAGCGAAGATCGGCCGGCTGCGCCGCTCGCCAGGTCCCCGTCGACATCACCCGAGGCCAGCCCGGAACGAGCGCCGCTGGACATCGGCCTCGATGTGCTGGTGACGGCGGAAGGTCTCGAGCCCCGGGAAGTGCTGCCGCAAGTCCTCGACTCCCAGCCCCGTCGTACGCTCCTTGTCCGCCGGCGGGTGCAACTGCCGCTCGTGCTGTTCCTGCTGACCTCTTTCAGCGTCTGGTTTGCCGGGGCCACGCGGTGGATGCCATTCCATTACCTCTTCAATCACTGGCAGGTGGGAATCTTCTATGGAGTCCAGCTTCCCTATCTGGACTTCATGGAGCTCCGCCAGGTGCTATATGCCCACTGGTTTGACGGCGTCGTGTACATGATCTGCGCGCAGCTCATTCTGTTCGCTCACGAGATGGGGCATTTCGTTTACACCGTGTATTACCGCATACGTTGCACACTCCCCTTCTTCATTCCTCTGCCGATTGCCTTTACGGGAACGATGGGGGCGGTGATCGCCATGGAGGGAAATAAGGCCAACCGCCGCCAGATTTTCGATATCGGCATTGCCGGCCCGATTGCCGGGCTTTGCTTCGCCGTCCCCATTTTGTGGTGGGGCGTGCGGAACCTGAATTTGGACGCCCCCGCCGGCGGCGGTTTTGCCCTCGATCTGCCCTTGGCCATCCGCTGGCTGGTCGACCAACTTCATCCAGGCAAGCTCGGCGATACCAACCATGTCTGGCTCAGCCAGGCCAATCCCTACTTCATCGCCGGCTGGTTTGGGCTCATCATGACCGCCCTCAACATGATGCCGGTCAGCCAACTCGATGGCGGCCATATCACCTACACGCTGTGGGGCAAAGGGGCCCACTGGGTCGCCCGGGGTTTTATGGTTTTTGTGTTCGCCTATATCGCCTTCGACCCAAGGAATCACGGTGCCGGTGCTCTGATGGCCGTGCTGGTCATGTTCATCGGCACGGACCACCCCCCCACCAGCGACGACAAGGTTCCCATCGGCTGGTTCCGCTGTCTGCTGGGCCACGCCTCGCTGATTATTCCCATTATCTGCTTTACTCCCAAGATTCTTGTGTTTGAATAGGTGGAGGATTCCCTTCACCACTCCATTGGGCTAGCCATGCATTACGTCCATCGCCGAGTCGTCGCCGTTGTCACATTGCTCTTGCTGGCGAGCATGTCGCACCTCTACGGGCAAGAAGCCGCTTGGCTGGACCCCGCCGGCAGCAAGGGACCGCTCGTCATTGCGGGTGGCGGTGAATTGCCGCCGGAGATTCTCGAGCGGTTCGTCAAACTGGCCGGCGGCGAGAAAGCGTTGCTCGTCGTCATTCCCACCGCGAGCGAGCAAGCCGACAAGCAGGTCAGTCGGGACGAGGAGAAAGCAAAGCTCTTGGAACCCTGGGCCAAGCTCGGAGTCGCCGGCGTTCACGTTCTGCATACCCGCTCGCGCGACAAGGCCAACTCTGCCGAGTTCGTCGCTCCGCTCCGCCAGGCCACCGGCGTCTGGTTCGAAGGGGGACAGCAATCGCGCCTGGCGGAGGCCTATCTCGGAACCGAAGTGGAACGAGAGCTGTACGCCTTATCCGACCGGGGGGGCGTCATCGGCGGAACCAGCGCCGGAGCCGCCATCCTTTCCCGCGTAATGATCTCGGGGGGAAATCCCGAACCGCGAGTCGCGACTGGACTGGATGTGCTTCCCGGCAGCATTGTCGACCAGCATTTTCTGGCCCGCGGCCGTAAACCGCGGCTGATTACGGCGATTTCCAAAAATCCCGGTCTGGTCGGTCTGGGGGTTGATGAAGGGACCGCTCTCGTCGTCACTGGCCGGAAGCTGGAGGTCCTGGGGAAATCTTCGGTCACGGTCATCCTCGCCGCCGCCGAGCAGCAGGACCGACCGGTGCGGGAAATCGTCCTTAAGAGCGGCTCGACACATGACTACACGATGCTCCGCCGCGCGGCGCTCGCCCGCACGCAGCCCGCGTTCCCTGCTAAGGAGCTTCCGCCATGCAAGCTGGAAAGCGGCTCGCTGGTGATTGTCGGAGGGGGCGGAATGCCGAGCGAAATCACAGCGAAGTTCATTGAGCTCGCCGGCGGGCCCGAAGCTCCCATCGTCGTCTTCCCCACGGCCAATCCTCCCGCGGCGGACGAGGGTAAGTCAGAACGGCGCGAGGGGTCGTTCTTCGAACGGGCGGGAGCGAAGCACGTCACCATCTTGCGGCAGCGGACGCGCGAGGAAGTAGAGTCTCCGGAGTTCGAGGAGGCGATGAAGAACGCCAAGGGAGTCTGGTTCGGCGGCGGCCGGCAGTGGCGGTTCATCGATTGCTACTCCGGCACCAAAGCGGAGAAGCTCATTCGCGACGTTCTCGCTCGCGGCGGCGTCATCGGCGGATCCAGCGCGGGGGCGACAATCCAGGGGGATTTCCTGGTTCGCGGCAGCGTACTGGGGAATGAAGAGATGATGGCCGAGGGTTATGAGCGAGGCCTGGCGTACTTGCCCGGCAGTGCGATTGATCAGCATCTCAGCCAGCGCAAGCGGTTCGCCGACATGACCTCCGTGATGAAGCGCCACCCGCAACTGCTCGGCATCGGAATTGACGAAGCAACCGCCGTCGTCGTTCAGGGAGATTCCGCCCAGATCCTGGGCCGCGGCAGCGCCCATTTTTATGACTACCGCAGCCGCGCCGCAGCCGCAAACTCCGGCGGCAGCAGCGACGTTCCCCTGGCGGACGCCCCGGACTACATCTCCGTCAAAGCCGGCGAGAAATTCAACCTCGTGAAACGCGAGAAGATCAGCGGGCCCTAACTACGGCCAATCACCGCGGACGCAGAGCTGGATGATCTTCGGCACGAGCGCCCGGATTGCCCGCGAGCGATGACTGAGGACCGCCTTCACCGCGGGGCCGAGCTCGCCGAAGGTCTTGTGATACTCGGGAATCTCAAACAGCGGATCATATCCAAACCCGCCTTTGCCTGATTCGGAACAGAGAATCCGACCGCAGCAAAAATCTTCCGCTTCGGCCCGGACATTTCCCTCCGGATCGCTGAGCGTGGCGTGGCAAACATAATGCGCCGTTCGCTTTTCCAGGGGCACACCGGCAAGCTTCGCCAGCAGAAAGGCGTTGTTTCCGGCATCCGTCGCCCCTTCGCCGCTGAACCGCGCCGAGTAGATTCCCGGCGCGCCAGCCAAGGCATCCACCACCAGCCCGCTGTCTTCTCCCAGGACCCAAGCCTGCAAATGCCGCGCTTGCACCGTGGCTTTGAGCGCGGCATTGGCCGCGAAAGAATCTCCCGTCTCATCCACGTCCACGGAATTAGGCAGCTCGGCCAGCGACTTGAGCACAAACTCGTGCGGCTCCAGCAGGGGCAGGAGTTCTTCGACCTTCTTACGGTTGCGAGTTCCCAAAACGAGCAAGCGGGATGCCATGCGAAAATATGATACCCGTTGAAAGGACCAAGCGAATTCAAGTCTTCGGCGGCGGTGCGTCCGGCGACGCCGGAGAAGGCTCCAGCGCCCGTTTGACATTCTTAGCAACCGCCCGCTCCGCCTGGTCCTTGAACATCATAGCCGCAAACGGCAAATCGACATTCACCACCACCTCCGCAGCCGTCGCCTCTACCGTCCCTTTGATCGTAAACGCCATGCTCTTGAACGAAAACGCGGCGGTTGTTTCCTGGGAGTCCAACTGCAAATCGTGCCCTTGAAAATCCTTGGCCGTCTTCTCCAGAGCCGGCCGCACCCGCGCCAGCGCCTCCGCCGCCCCCAGTTCATGCGGAATTCGCACGGTAATTTTCGGCATTTGGGTCGTCTCCTGATGTCCGCCTCATCTTACAACCTTGTCGGCAGCCGCCTACCGCGGGTATAGTACAATACTAATCCACCCTCGGGGCGTAGCTCAGCCTGGCTAGAGCGCTTGGTTTGGGACCAAGAGGTCGCAGGTTCAAATCCTGTCACCCCGACTATTCTTCGAAATGAGCCATTCGGCGAGAACGTCGAAGGGCTTTCTTATTGTAGCGGCGAGAGTTGCGGCTCGAAGAGGGTTCAAATTGTGTAATGCAATTGTCAGCAGTATCCAGGTGTTGAGGCAATCCCTTTCGCTGCTTCACGATCAGCGGTTCAAATACCGTCGCCCTTTCGGGCGGCGTATTGGTCCACGAGCTTCATGCTCGGCATTCTCTCGCGCAAGACTTGTGCGGGCAATTTGCGCGGCCGAATCTGTACCATCCCTTTGAAATATATGCCAGGATCGGCTCGTAGACGACCCTACTGGGGCGGCGTACGATCGAGCTGTTGTGGTTAGAGAATCACAAGTTCGTCAGCGAAAGGTGAGGTTGCACACCAGCGTTGCAGAGCGTCACCACGCGCCCCGGCGGCGCTGGCGCGGAGGATGACCATGTCCGAGGATCTGACGACTCACGCGGATTCAGAAGTCCGACCGGGCACGTCCGCAGGCGTCACCCCCGCCGGGCCACCCGGCTACGAACTGCTCGACGAGGTCGGCCGCGGCGGCATGGGCGTCGTCTATCGCGCCCGCGACCTGGCCCTCGGCCGCGACGTGGCGGTCAAGCTTCTCGCCGAGCGCTACTCCCTCGACTCCCCCGCAGCCCAGCGCTTCGTCAATGAGGCCCGTATCACCGGCCAGCTACAGCACCCCGGCATCCCTGCCGTGCATCAGGTTGGCCACCTGGCCGACGGCCGGCCGTTCCTGGCGATGAAATTGATCAAGGGTTGCACCCTCGAAGCAGTTCTCAAGGACCGACCCGATCCCTCGGCCGATCGCGGCCGGTTGCTGGCGGTGTTCGAGGCGATCTGCCAGGCAGTGGGGTATGCCCACGCGCACCGGGTGATTCACCGCGACCTCAAGCCGGCCAACGTCATGGTGGGCGCCTTCGGCGAAGTGCAGGTCATGGACTGGGGCCTGGTCAAGGTGCTCGGCGAGGGGGACACCGTTCCGGCAGCGGACGGTCCGACCCCGGATGCGACGCTCGCGTGGACGCAGGTCAGCCCGACACCGGAAGTGGGTTCGCACACGCAAGCGGGCAGCCTGATGGGCACGCCGGCGTTCGTTCCCCCCGAGCAGGCAGCGGGGGAACTGGCCAAGGTGGACGAGCGAGCCGACGTCTTTGGGCTGGGGGCCTTGTTGGCGGTAATCCTCACGGGAAAGCCGCCGTACGTGGGGGAGAGCTTCGAGTCGGTGCGGGTGCAGGCGGTGCGGGGCAAGCTGGACGACTGCCTGGCTCGGCTGGAGGAGTGCGGGGCGGAGCCGGAGTTGGTGTCCCTGTGCCGGCAGTGCCTGGCGTTCGAGCCGGCCGACCGGCCCCGCGACGCGGGGGAAGTTGCGCAGGCGGTGGCGCGGTTACGGTCCTTGGCAGAGGAGCGGGCGCGAACGGCGGAGAAGGAGAAGGCGGCGGCCGACGCCCGCTCCGAGGAGCAGCGGCGGAAGCGGCGCTGGCAGCTCGCGGCGGCGGGGGTGGTCGCGGCGGCGCTCGTGGGCGGGCTGGTGGGGCTGGGCGCGTACCTGCGGGCGCAGGGGCAGGCTAACGCCGACCTGGAGGCCAAGAACTCCGACCTGGCCGCGGCCAACGAGCGGGAGAAACAGGCCAGGGACGAGCTGGAAACCACCCTCTACTTCGAACGCATCGCCCTGGCCCACCGCGAGTTGTCGGACAACAACCTACGCCAAGCCGAAGAACTCCTCGATCAGTGCCCCGCCGACCGCCGCGCCTGGGAATGGGATTATCTCAAGCGCCTATGCCGCCTTGAACCACTGACGATCCGGGGCCAACTCGGCGGCTGGCTCCAAAAGGCCGCGTTCAGCCCCGACGGCCGCCGCCTCGCCTCGGTCGGCGAAGACAAGCTCGTGAAAGTCTGGGACGCGACGACCGGCCGCGAGCTGTTCGCGCTCCCCGGTACCGAAGGGGTCTCGTGTACGGCCTTTCGCCCGCCTGAGGGGCGCTGCCTCGCCACGGGGGACGAAAGCGGCGCCGTAACCGTCTGGGACATGACGACTCGACAGGTGGTCCGCACCATCGGACGACATGCGGGCGCGGTTGGTGGCTTGGCCTTCAGCCCCGACGGCCGACTCCTGGCCACGGCCAGCTTCGACCAGACCGTGCGGGTCTGGGAGGCGACGAGCGGCGAGTTGCTCTACGTCCTGGACGGCCACGGGAGGCCGGTTCTCACCGTGGCCTTCAGCCCCGACGGCCGGCGCATCGCTTCGGGGCACAGGGATGGGACCATGATGATCTGGGACGCGACATCGGGCGAGGAACTCTACACGCTTCACGGACATCACAGCCCTGTGCCCGGTGTGGCCTTCAGCCCCGACGGCCGGCGCCTGGCGTCGGCCAGCGTTGATCAGACCGTGAAGATCTGGGACGTGGCCACCGGCCGGGAGACTCTCACGCTCCGCGGACACCTCCGCCCGGTCCACGGCGTGACATTCCTTGACGGCGGCCGGCGCCTCGCCTCGGACGGCGAAGACAAGCGCGTGAAGGTCTGGGACGCGACGACCGGCGACGTAGTCCTCACGCTCCGCGGTCACACCCAGGCCGTCAACGGCTTGGTCATTAGCCCCGACGGCCGGCGCCTGGCCTCGGTGAGCGCTGACGGGACCATGAGGATTTGGGACGCGACCCCCGCCGACGCGCAGGCCGGTTCGGAGGTACTGACCCTCCACGGGCACACTGACGCGGTCTGGGCCCTGGCCTTCAGCCCCGACGGCCGGCGCCTGGCCTCCGCCGGTTGGGATGCCACCGTGCGGGTCTGGAATGTCCGAACGGGTGGGGAGGTATCCACCTTCCGCAAACACGGCGGCACGATCTTCGGCGTGGCGTTCAGCCCCGACGGCCGGCACATCGTCTCCGGTAGCAAGCGGGATGCGAAAGACGAGCCGGCCGAGTTGAAGGTCTGGGACGCGAACACCGGCCGGGAGGTCCTCCAGGCCGGTGAGAACGCCTCCCGAGCCTTTGGCGTGGCCTTCAGCCCCGGCAGCGGCCGGTGGATCGTGGCGGGAAACGATGGCCAGTTGACCGTCTGGGACGCGACGACCGGCCAAGTCGTTCACACATTCGACGCACACAGCGCAGGGGCCTTCAACTTGCCGGGAGAAGTCTTTGGCCTGGCGTTCAGCCCCGACGGCCGGCGCTTGGCCTCTTTGAGCGCAACCGGGATGGTGACCGTCTATGACGCCACGGGTTGGCGCGTGAAGTTCCCCCGGGCGCCCCTCGTCACCTTCCGCGCCTACAAAACTTATGTTCAGGGGAGCCTGGCGTTCAGCGCCGACGGCAATTGGCTGGTGGTGCCGGGCGACGAGAACACCGTCAAGATCTGGGACGTGACGACCACCGACAAGCCGCCGTCAGCCCCCCAGCTCACCCTGCGCGGCCACACCGACCAGGTCTGGGGGGTGGCGTTCAGCCCCGACCGCCGGTGGGTCGCCTCCGGGGGCGAGGATAACATGGTGAGACTCTGGGACGCCAAGACGGGCGAGTTGATCCGTCACTTCCGTGGGCACAGCAGCATGGTCAGCCGGGTGGCGTTCAGCCCGGACGGGAAGCAGCTCGCCTCAGCCAGCTTCGACAAAACCGTGAAGCTCTGGGACTTGACGCCCTTGAAAGATCAGCTAAAGGATTAAGCGATCGACCCCGGACCAAACCTGCCAGACAGATTCCTTCCGCCGCCGATTCGCTCAAGCCCGGCCGACCGGAGGTTTGCTGGTCCATACGGTCGCTCGCAACCGGGTCACGGACGAGCAAGCGCCGCAACGGGGCTTCCCAAACACGCACGCCGGCCAGAAAAAGTTCAATTGCCGTCTTGTTGTCCCGACTTAACGGGACAGAGAGCCCTTTGGCGAGAAAGTCGAAGGGCGATTGCGAAAGCGTCTATTCCGTGATCAGCAGGTTCGGGGTGAATCTCCCCTTTCTACGTTAAAGAACTGCGTTCTCCTGCTTCTACTGTCCGATTCTCTCGAACGAATTCCAAGTGATTGACTAGGCTGATTTCCGCTCGCGAGGATGCGGGCGACTTCTTCCTCGTTAGCCACTGGCGCGAGGAAGAACGGACAGGCCAGCAGGTGCTCGAGCACTACCGCGGCCGGGGCACCTTCGAGGACCGCCTCGGCCCGCGGATTCACCGGCCAGCGTGCGCTGGCCGCTCGTCGGTGAGCCATGCGGACTACTGGAAGACTTTGTCCGAAAGTTCCGGCAGTTTGCGGATGCCGATTTTGCGAACCGTGGTCCAGGGGATGATGGTGACGGAGTAGCTGCCGTCTCCGTCCTGGCTGCCGAAGACTCCGAACTCGCGGATGGAGAGGATTTCGGAGTAAAATTCCGGGGCCACGATTTCCCCTTCGGCCAGAAAGATTTCCAGCTCGGTGTCGTCCCCCTTGCGGTCCCACAGTCGGCCGACGATGTAGCTGAGGGGATGAATGCCGTCCGGAGGAGGGTCGAGGGTGTCTTCCACTTCGACCGCTTCATAGACCTCCTCGACATTCTCTTGCGTTCCGAACCCGGGGAAGACGAACTGCCCGCTGCCGGTGGTTGGCGCGGAGGACTCCTCGGGGGCTTCCGGCAGCTCCATGTCGTCGTCGTCGTCGGGGATGCGGAATTTGGCCCCGCAGTGGGGGCATTGGCCGGCTTTGCCTTTCAGGCTGGGCGGCCCGTTGAGCTTGTGGCCGTTGGGGCAGAGGAAGATGAAAACGTCCGCCGGATTGAGCTTCCCCTTGCCGCTTCCCTGGCCGATTTCCGCGGCAGTGGCCTTTTCGTCTGCCGGCTTCCCTTCCGTCTCTTCCGTCTCTTCCGTAGGGGGTTCGGGGGGCGTTTCGGCAGCGCGTTCGGCCGCCGGTTCTTCTGCGTCGGGCTTGGGGACGACAAAAGGGGTGTTGCACTTGGGGCACTTCCCCGGCCGGCCCGCCAGGTTATCAGGGGCCGTGAGCTGATGGCCGTTGGGGCAAAGGAACTTGATCGGCATGAGGGGGGAGTGGCGAAGTGGTGCAAGCGCGCGGAGAAGCCAATCTTGATGGTAGTTGAAGGGCCACGGCGGTTCAACGCAATGGACGCAGCTCGTCAACTTGACGCCGCCCGCCCTTGTGGGAAACTAGCGGAAGCACCGGGCGGAACAGAGTCATCGCTTTGCAAACAGCGGGCGCGGCGGCGGCAGGCATTCTGCCTGCCCAGCCCGCTTCCTTCGGCGATTCTGCTTCGCCCCCACGAGCCACATCCGGGGGACCTTTGGCCTATGGCGATTGACGTAACCTGCGCCAGTTGCAAAACCCGCTTTCAGGTCAGCGACAAGTTCGCCGGCAAGCAAGGCCCTTGCCCCAAGTGCAAGAAGATCATCACCGTGCCGTCCAAAAAGGACGAGGTGGTCATCCATGTCCCGGAATCCGGGCCCAAGGACAGCAAGGGGCAGCTCGTCCTCAAGCCCATCGCCCGCAAAGAGACGCGGCTGACGCCGGTGAACATTGGAGTCATTGTCGGGAGCATCGTGCTGCTGCTTTTCCTTTCGCTCGTGCTCCGCATTGCCTATCGCGAATCGTTGCGCCCTCCAGAAGTCGCTGGTCAAGGGACCAAGGGAGGTCCGCCGAAAACGAAGGAGGGAGCGCCGACGGGGACCAACGATCCGTCCAAGGAGAAGGCGAAGCCCGGCGATCCGGTGCCGGCGATCGGTATCACCGTTCCGCCATCGCTACAACTCATTCTGGCGCTGGGAGCCATTCTGCTCGCGCCCGCCATTGCCTTTGGGGGCTACACCTTCCTGCGGAACGACGAGCTGGAACCGTATCGCGGGCAGGCTCTCTGGGTGCGTCTGCTCATCATCTCCGCCGCCTACCCGATGCTGTGGGGCGTTTACTGGGCGCTGTTCGGCTACTTCTCGGGAAATTTTGAAGGAAGCCCGCCGCTGATGGCCCTGGCGATGGTGGTTCCACTGCTGATTCTGGCGGGCGCGTTCGTCGCGCACGTCACGCTCGACTTCGAGTACGGCACCGCGCTTCTGCACTGCTGCATGTATCTCAGCGCCACGGTGCTGCTGCGGCTGATTATCGGCCTGCCGCCGCACTGGACGAGTTGGGGGACGATGTGAGGGACGATGCGAGCTGAGGTATGTCCCAATGAATATCAGTTGTCGCCAGAGAATCCCGATGCCGCGGCACCTGACTGGTGGTGGCCCATTCCACGATCCGCCAGTCCAGCCAGCGGCGGTCGGGGTCCATTCCGGCGGTGCCAAAGAAGCCGAGATGACCGCCAGACGGCGTGATGACGAGCTGGGTGGTGCTGGAATAAGTTGCGGTCTCAAAAGGCTTGACCGGCACGATGGGGTCGTCCGCCGCGGCGACGATGACGGTCGGCACGGCAATGTTCTTAAGCGTCCGCCCAGCGCCGGACCGCTCATAGTAATCCTCGGCCGAGGCAAAGCCGCCGAGCGGGGCAGTGAATCGCTGGTCGAACTCCCGCAAGTGGCGCGGGGGCGGGTCGAGCGGGGGGGCGAATTCCTTGGGCACCCGCCGGTTGCGAACGGCAGCCGCCCGGAGCAATCCGCGGAGAAACTTGCGGTTGTAGAGCTGGTTCAGCCCCGTCTCCATGTTTCGCGCACAGGCAGGCAGGTCAATCGGCGGAGCCACCGCCATGGCCCCTGCCAGGTTCGCCGGCCGCTGACTCCCAAGCTCCCCCAGCAGCTTGAGGACATGGTTGGCTCCCATGGAAAAACCGACGAGAAACACCGGCGAATCAGGGCAGCACTCGATCACGTGGAGAAGTGCCGACCCAACGTCGTCACTCCGTCCTGCATGGACCGGCAGCCTGGCCAGGCCGGCCCCCGCACCGCAGTCGCGCAGATCCATCCGAAAAACCCGCACCCCCTTTCCCACCAACTTCGCCGCCGTCCGCTGCATATAAGTGGACTGGTGGCAGCCCCCCAGGCCATGCACGAGCAGCGCCACGCGGTCGCCATCCCGCCACTGCTGATTTCCCGGCAAGTCATCGTGCAGCACCAATTGGTCGCTGTCCGGCAGCGATACCTTGTGCTGCTGGGCGCTGGCGGACCATTTCAACCCAGGAAGATAGCAGCCCAGAACCGTCTGGGCGTGTCCGCCGCGAACCAAGGGGTGCGGGATAAAGGTAGAAAACATTGCGGGACCAGCAGCGGAATGAGACCAACGAAACATGGCTCAAAACAAGCCTGCCAGGAGAGTACGTCCACGTTACGCGATTTTTTCCGCGGGGCAAGAGATGATGCCAAGAAAAGCCGCCAAAAATGGACTTCAGCCGAGTGCAATCTCGAAATGCTACCCGGCACAGCTTCGCCAGCTTTCCCAAATCGGCAGAATGGGGGTTTTCTGACGGCTCCGGGATTTTTCCGGGATTCCAGCCTACCCCTTCGGCAAATCCACCACCGCCGGCAGCTTGCGTTTGCCGGCGGCGGCAGGGTTGGCGTCCAGGCGTATGCTTTCGATGTATTCGCGGAGGAAGCGGAGGGCGGCGTCTTCGTCGCGGGGAGTTTGCATCATGGCGACGAGGTGTTCGGAGGCGGTGACGAGGTCGCCGGACTCGAACAGAGTCAGGGCCTCTTCATAGCCCCGCATCCGGGCAATCTGCTCCGGGGTGAGCGGGCCGCGGGGAACTTCGTACAGGTCCACCGGCGAGGCCGCTCCGGAAAGCTGTGCCCGCAGGCAGCGGCGGGTGAAGATCGAGGGAGGAAGCAATCGCCGAGTCTGCTCGGTGATGAGGAGCGGCACTCCGAGCCGCTTGGTGGCCCCTTCCACACGGCTGGCGAGGTTGACGCTGGCCCCGCGCGGGCCGTATTTGATTCGCCGCTGGGTGCCGGCGTTGCCGACGCGGGCCAGGCCGGTGTGGATGCCGATGCCCAGGGCCAGATCTTGCCCCAGCGATTCCCGCCAGGCGGCGTTGATGGCCGGCAGCTCTTCCAGCATGGCGTGGGCGGCCCGGCAGGCGAGCTCGGCGTGGTTGTATTGGTCGGTCGGGGCGTTCCACATCGCCGCCAGGCCGTCGCCGTAATAATCGATGATGACGCCGCTGGCCGACATGATGGATTCCGTCAGCCGGTTCATCACGTCACCAAGGAAGCGGTAGGTCTCGTGCGGGCCGAGCCGCTCCGAGATTTCAAAGAAGCCGCGGAGGTCCGAAAACAGCACGGTGATTTCCCGCTCGTGCCCTTCCAGCAATTCGGGGTTCCGCTGAAGCTGGCTGGCGAGCTCCGGAGAGAATGCCTGTTCGAGCAGAATCCGCGTGCGGGCCGCCTCCGCTTCCCGCCGCTGCCGCTCGAGTCCGACGGTCATCGTTTCGGCGAGCAGTTGCAGGAGCTGAGCTTCCAGGTGCCGCACGCCGATGCGTTGGTTCTTAAGCCCCTGCGAGCGGACGCCGTAGACCGCGCCCACTACTTCATCGCGATTGTTGAAGATGGGGGAAGCGGCGACCGCCTCGGTACTTGGCAACTCTTCGCCGCTCATCGCCTGGGCGTCGTGATATAAGGTGCATTTGCGCTGGGCCATCAATTCCACAATCCGCCGCTGAAAGCCAATGACGCTGTGGTCCGGCGAGCCAAGTCGGCTGGCGGCGATGTCCCAGCCGGTGGCGGTGCGGAGCAGGACCAGGCCGCTATCCAGGCCGACGGTGTCGATGACCGCCTGGGCGGCGTCACTGAAGAATTCCAGGGAGCCGGCGGCGGCGTGCTGGAGTTTGCCAAGCGCCTCGAACCAGCGGACGATGGTTTCCGGCGCGGGGGAGCGGCTGAAAAGGTCGAGCGAGAAGGGGCAGGTGTCGCCGGCATGGCGCGAGCCGGGGATGGATTTGAGGAACGGGTCTAGCGGCGCTGTTTCATCCGCGTCGTGCAGCGCAATCACGCTGCCGGCGACGAATATTCTGGCCGGCAGGGTGAGCGGAACCACTTCCCCTTTGCGAATGCGGCGGCCGCCGTCAAGCGTTAACGAACGGCCGAGGTTCACCAGGCGGACCTGGCCCTGCTCGGAGACGTCGAGCTGTAACTGGTCCTCCGGCAGATCGGGGTCCCGGATGACCAGCCGCGGCAGCGCGGGTTGATTGGCTGCCGCGGGACTTTGCCGGGAGCCGAGCATCCAGACGCCGGGTGCAAGCGGAAACTGCTCGTGCTGCCGTTTGTTGTGAAGGGCGATTTCCGGCATGGGATGGCTGACTTGCTAGCGGTGCGGGTTGGAGCGGTCGGGCGGGTTAGGAGGGAGGTATTGGATGATGTTTGGAGTTTGCCCGAGGTAATGTAGCTTATGGCAGCAGCGGTGGGGGGCCACCCTTTGGGGGGGCTTTTTGAACCCACCC
>JBPCKT010000051.1:0-28137 GCA_051004015.1 Pirellulaceae bacterium
CCCTTTGCGTCGTCCCAACGCCATGCTTCCACTCCTTGTCGCTGCCTCCGCTGCGCCGTCCAATTGAACCGCGGCGAGGCTGGGAGTAGTGTAAGCGGCGAAAGGAGTTTTTCAACGGGCTGCTAAGGAGGTCGCGATCATAGACGAGTCTCTTAAACACTGTCGCCGACTGCCAAACTTGTACTGCCTGTTTCTCAGCCAATCCGTAATTACCAACGATGGATTGTCGCGCTGCGAAGCGCTAACCCAGTTGGAAATGCTGTCCCTGCAAGACACGCAGATTTCTGACGCTGGGCTGGTTCATCTCGCAAGATTGACCAATTTACGGAGCCTGGATCTCCGCAATACTCAGGTGACCGGCGAAGGTGTGAACGGCCTTCAGCGAGCGCTGCCGCATTTGGAAATCTACAGATAGAGGCAGGAAACCTAAGCATGGTATATTGAAGCCATGCCCGACGGCCTCACCCATTTCGACGATTCCGGCGCCAGTCGCATGGTGGACGTCGGCGAGAAAGCCGTCACCTCCCGCATGGCGCGGGCCAGCGGCAGAGTTCTCATGCAGCCGGAGACGCTGCGGCGGATCAAGGACCGCGGCTTTGCCAAAGGGGACGTGCTGGAGGTCGCCCGCCTCGCGGGAATCATGGCGGCGAAGAAGACTGGGGATCTCATTCCTCTCTGCCACCCATTGCCGCTGGATGGGGTGACGCTGGAGTTTTCCTTTCCTGATGAAAAGTCCGTCGCCATCGCCGCCGAAGTCCGCGTGACGGCGAAAACGGGGGTCGAAATGGAAGCCCTCGCTGCCGTAAGTGTCGCCGCTCTCACCATTTACGATATGTGCAAGGCCATCGACCGGGGCATGGTCATCTCCGAAATCCGCCTGGAAGAGAAGTCCGGCGGCCGCAGCGGCCATTTTGTGCGTGAAGGGTAGGCGGGGACTGCGGTTAGGTACGTAGCCACACGCGGCCCGCGTGTAGGCTTCCGCGTGCGATTCTGAAAAAGCGGACACGCGGGGCCGCGTGTCGCTACGGTTGACCGCCCGCCCGCTTCCGCACAAACTTGCATTTTCCCGCGCCAGGAAGGAATCACTCCCATCATGCCCACAACCACGGCTCTGGAAGGTGCGCCGGCTCCTCTCACGCTTTCGGCCCTCTACGCGCCGGTTGCCCAGGAAATGGAGGAGGTGGAGCGGATCCTCAAGGACGAGCTTCGCAATCCCCATCCGTTCGTCGATGAGCTCGTCCGCTACGGCTGTCTGCTCGGCGGCAAACGACTCCGGCCGGCTCTGCTGCTCCTCACGGCCAAGGCAATCGGGCCGGTGCGGCAGGACCACCTGGTGCTCGCGGCGGTCGTCGAGATGATTCACACCGCCACGCTCGTCCATGACGACGTGCTCGACGAAGCCGACATGCGGCGGCACCTGGCCACCGTCAACGCCCGCTGGGACAACGAAGCGAGCGTCCTCCTCGGCGACTACCTCTTCACCCACGCCTTTTACCTTGCCAGCACCCTCGATACCAACCTCGGCTGCCGGCTGATTGGCCGAGCGACCAACATCGTCTGCGAAGGAGAGCTGCGGCAAAAAGGTAGCCGCGGCAACTTCGAGCTGACGGAGCGGGAATACCTGAGCATCATCGAAGGCAAGACCGCCGAGCTGACTGCGGTCAGTTGCCGGCTGGGGGCGATGTTTGCTGGAGCATCCGAAAAACTGGCCGGCGAGATGGACGGATTTGGGCGGGACCTCGGCATCGCCTTTCAAATCGCGGACGATCTGCTCGATGTGATGGGCGAAGAGCGCACCACCGGCAAATCGCTGGGAACGGACTTCGAAAAGCAGAAGCCGACGCTCCCCATCATCCGCGCATTGGAACTCGCCACTCCCGCGGATCGGGAAGAGCTGCTGGAATTGCTCACCGGCGACGAGCGGCAGCCGCATCTCGTCGCGCCGTTTCTGGAACGCTATGATGCCCTCGATTACGCTCGCGAACGCGCCGCCTCCTTCGCCCACGGTGCCCGCTGTCGCCTCGACTTGCTGCCAAAAAGCTCCTCGCGGGACATCCTGACCCTGATGACGGAGTTCGTCGTTAGCCGCTCGTGCTAAATGGTAGGGGCAATGAGCATTCGTCCCCCTGGTGCCGGTCTATCGCTCGCGAATGACATGTGTCGACGCGCCGCCTGGTGAGAGCCGCGTGGGTACGTGCGAGCCGCGGGCAGTCCGCAAGGCTTTTGACGCGGGAATCGCCGCGGGAACAGGCAGGAGTTGCACCAGCCCGGACGTCTGCGACGCCAGCGGGACATGCACACCGCTGTCGGGGAGAAGTACGCGGGCGAGGTTCGCGGCTGAAGCGGAATGGTTGGGCGGGGCCCTGAGCACTGCTCCCGTCGCCTTGACCATCAGCACGCCGGGACTTCCCGCATCGGCGGAACCGCTCAGTTGCAATCGCGGACCATCCATGCGAAAGCCGCACGCCAGTCGGCGATACGAAAGAGCCTCGCTGCCGCTGCTTCCGGCTTCATTCTGCAATTGCAGATGTTGCGCTGCCGCGACCAGCAGCGAACGGCTGACTCGGCCGCCTGTCCGTACGTCGACCGTTCCCTCAGCGGAGAGCAGTCGCCCCTCTTCGATGCTGGCCCTCTCGATCCTGACCGTGGCCTTGCCGCTAAGAACCTGCGGAAACTGCTCGCTGACCAGCGCATCCAGGTCCACGCCGGAAAATGTCCCGCGCAACTCGGCCGAGCCATGCCGGGAAAGTAGCCAGGAGACCTGGCCGGAAAATTCCGCCTCCGGTCCGAGCCGTTCCAGCGGCGGCCAGATCAATCCAGCCAGTTGGCAGGGGAGACGGGCCTTGCCCGTGCTTACGGAAATGCTGGTTGCCGGTGGCGACAGGTCCAAGTTGCGGGCCAGCGTCCATTGAACGGTGTGCTCGGAATCGACGGCTTCCGGCCAGTGGAAAGATGCAGTCAGTTGCGGTCCGGCCTCCACGGGTTCGAGTGCGGCTTGCAGATCAACCAGTGTGCGGGACGCCGTTTTGTCATTGAGCGTCAGCTCACTCGCCGAGAATTCGCACCGGCAAATGTCGATTCCCTGACACAACAGCCGCTCATGCAGGATTTGTGCGAGCCGGCCAAGTTGTGCGGCTTCAACCTCAGGAGCCACGGCCTCGATCCCATAGCCATCCGCCGTTTGCGTCACTTCGATGGTCGCGGCGCGGGCGATCGATTCTCCGGTTTCCGCGTCACTCAGTTCCACCTGCCTGAGCACTGCCAGTCCGAGTTGCGGATACGTCACTTCGCCAATTCGCAGTGACATCCCCAGCCGCGACGACAGTTCCCGCTCCCAATCTTCCTTCCGCGCGATTCCATCGCTCAGAACTGCGCTTAGTACAATCCAGATCGCCACCAGAAGTGTGGGCACAGCGCAGAACGCCAGAAACGCTCCCCGGCACCAGGTCTTCCGTGACAACCGTTTCATGGTCAACATCCGTGTTGCAAGTCCCCGCTCCCCATGGGAGAGGGCCGGGGTGAGGGTCTACCGCTCCCGCGCCATCTTCTGAAACAAATCAAACCGCGCCAGCATCTCCGCCAGGCTATCGTTCCCGAATTTCTCCACCAGAGCGCGGGCGACTTCAAAGGCGACCACATTTTCCACAATCACGCTGGCCGCCGGCACGGCGCAAATGTCGCTCCGCTCGTAATCAGCCGGCTCCGCCTCTTTCGTATCGAGATTCACGGAAGGGAGCTTTTTCGCCAGCGTGCTGATGGGCTTCTTGGCCGCCCGAATCACCAATGGCTGGCCGTTGGTCATCCCCGCTTCCAATCCACCGGCATTATTCGTCGGCCGCTCAAATCCCAGCGTGTTCGACTGCTTCTTGGATTCGTCGTAAACAATGGGGTCATGCACCTGCGAGCCCCGTCGCCGAGCGGCTTCAAACCCCAGGCCGATCTCCACGCCTTTGATCGCTTGCACGGCCATGACCGCCTGCGCTAATCGTCCGTCCAGCTTCAGATCCCACTGGGCATGGGTTCCCAGGCCGAAGGGTAGCCCCTCCACGCGGACCTCGACAATTCCCCCCAGCGTGTCGCCTTCCTTACCGCACTCGTCGATCAGGGATTTCACTTCGACATCTTTGGACGGGTCGAGCGAATATATTTCGCTCGAATCGCGCAACCGCAAGCGTTCCTCCAAAGAACCTGGGCGAGGCTCAATCGGAATCCCTCCCAGCTCCACCACATATCCAATCACGTCGATTCCGAACGTAGATAAAAGTTGCCGAGCGACTGCGCCGGCGGCGACGCGGACGGTCGTTTCGCGGGCGCTGGCCCGCTCCAACACGCCGCGGATGGGGCCCAGGTACTTCATGGCCCCGGTCAGATCGCCATGCCCGGGGCGCGGGCGGGCCAGGTCTTCCAATCGCTCGAGCTTGTAGTCCTTGTTGACGACCTGCAGGGCAATGGGACTCCCCAGTGTCACGTTGCGCCAGACGCCGCTAAGCAGCTCGACGCTGTCGGTCTCGATCCGCTGGCGTCCGCCGCGGCCGTATCCGCCTTGGCGTCGGCGGAGCTCCGCGTCCATGGGCGCGGTATTCAGCTCGACCCCGGCCGGAAAGCCGTCGATGAGGGCCACGAGCGTCTTGCCGTGGGATTCGCCGGCGGTCCAGTAACGTAGAGTCATCCCCCTATTCTAGTTTCACCTCGAAATTCACGACAGACCGACTCGCGGGCGGCGTCAGTCTTCTCAGAGTGAACCAAAATTGGTAGTTTAAGGGATTCCAACCTGAACACGCGGCGGCGCTGGTGGCTCCCCGCATCCCCGGAGTCTTTCATGGCCAAGCCGCATCGCAAGCTCAAGAAATCCAATCAAGGCAAGCGCCCCGCCAATGCCAAGGCCCGCCGGGCCAAGCGGAAGCTCGTTCGCACCTAATGCCGGGCCGCGAGTGCGGGATTCGTCGAACCCTCGTAGAGGAATCGAGTTGTGTCCGATCATGAGTTCCTGGTGGACCTCACGCAGGTTGACTTCAGCCGGCCCATCGCCGACCTGGAGGAAATCCGCAAATACAATCCGCAGCGCTTCGAGATGGAGCAGCTGACGGCCGTGGTTTATGCCAGCGAGGAGGATTTCTCCTGCGTCGGCTATAAAGACGTATCGGACACGGAGTTCTGGGCTCGCGGCCACATGCCGGGCCTCCCCCTAATGCCGGGGGTGGTCATTCTGGAATCCATCGCCCAGCTTTGCAGCTTTGTGACGCAGAAATATGATCTACTGGGGGCTGACATCGTCGGCTTTGGCGGGCTGGAGGAGGTCCGCTTCCGCGAAAGCGTGCTACCCGGGGACCGCCTGATTGTTATGTGCCGCATGAGCAAGGTCCGCCGCGGGCGGATGATCATTTGCGACTTCCAGGGGGTCGTGAAGGGTAAGATCGTTGTCGAAGGCGTCCTCAAAGGGGTGCCAATTCCCGTCGAAGCGGTGCGGGAGTTCATGGCCAAGCGGCAAAGGTAGTCCGCTGACTCCGTGAGCGGACATAAGTGATTTCCATGGGCCGCCGCGCTCTTCCCAAAATTGATCCCACGCTGGACCTCTCCAGGCACTTCCGTGAAGCGGAGGCCTTGCCGGCCCCTTTCGACCCCATCTCCCTCTTTGGCCGAATGGCTCCGCTGGAAGTGGAAGTCGGCAGCGGCAAGGGGCTCTTCCTGGCAGCGGCATCGCGGGCTCATCCGGAGCGGGATTTTCTGGGGATCGAAGTCTCTTTCAAATACGCCCGCTTCGCAGCGGCCCGCCTGGCGAAACTCGACGCCCCCAACGCGAAAGCCGTCTGCGGCGACGCGCTGGCTCTGTTCAGCAGGTGGATTCCCGATTCCACCCTGTCCGCCGTCCATGTTTATTTTCCCGATCCCTGGTGGAAGAAGCGGCACCGGCGGCGGCGGGTGATGAACGAGGCGTTCCTCAAGGACGTCGAGCGCACGCTGTTGCCCGGCGGCTCCTTGCACTTCTGGACCGACGTAGAGGAGTATTTTCAAGCCACGCTGGAGCTGATTCCGCAGGCGACCCACCTCTCCGGTCCGCTCGACGTGGCGGAGCGCGCCCCTGAGCACGACCTGGACTACCGCACCCACTTCGAGCGGCGTACGCGCTTGCACGAGCTGCCGGTGTATCGGGCGGAGTATAGGAAAAGGGGTCGGGAAGGGTTTCGCGCAGTAGATTCAGCGTCTTGACAATCGCCGCTGCGAAACTCTTCCTGACCCCGTCCGCGTCGCATCACTCACGTCGACGGGGTCGGGAGAAGTTTTCGCGGGACGAGTCCACCGTGGAATGTCCATCAAGGGCCGCGAACCCCCCTCCCGACCCCTACCCCGCCGCTTACTTCTCCCAGATATCAAGGTATCGGCCAAGCGCTGTGCGAATGGGCTGCGGACCCTCCTGAAGGGCCCAGATGACCGGGCGATAGACCTCCAGGAATGCTTTGCTCTTGAAGTCCCCACCAAACCGGTTACTTGAGTCGCCGCACAGCCAAAACATCGGCCCGAACGAAAGCAGATAGATTATCAAGAGCGTCGCCACGACCGACAGAATAATGGCCGACTTCCGCACGGGAGAATTGTCGTCTTCTCGCATTCTGATGAGTATACGATATCCGCGGCGCTCCAAGGCTCATTTCCCTCGCTTGCGCTTCGGGTTAGTATCCGTTCATGAAACTGAGCGGCAATACTTTTCTCATCACAGGCGGCGCTTCCGGCCTCGGAGAGGCTACCGCGCGGCACTTCGCGGCAGCCGGCGCTAATGTCGTTATCGCCGATCTGAATGTCGCCGCGGGAGAAGCGCTGGCGAAAGAGCTGGGGCCGGCGGCTTATTTTCAAACGACGGATGTCGCGTCGCCGGAGAGCGCCCAGGCCGCGGTTGACGTGGCCCGGAGTAAATTCGGCGGGCTGCATGGTTTGGTCAATTGCGCCGGCATCCTCGCGGGCAGCCGGATTGTTGGCCGAGATGGGCCACATGACTTGGAGCTGTTCACCAAGGTCATCCAGGTCAACCTTATCGGCACATTCAACATGCTCCGCCTGGCCGCGGCCGCCATGACCGCCAATGAGCCGAATGAGGAAGGGGAGCGGGGCGTCATCATCAACACGGCTTCGGTTTCGGTTTTTGAAGGACAAATTGGCCAGGCGGCTTACTCGGCTTCGAAGGGGGGCGTGGCTTCTCTGACCCTCCCGGCCGCCCGCGAACTCGCCAGGTTCGGTATCCGGGTCGTCGCCATCGCGCCCGGTGTTTTTGAAACCGCCATGATGCAAGGGGCGCCGCCCGCGGTAAAGCAGTCGCTGGAGGAGCAGTGCCCCTTCCCACCCCGCCTTGGCAGACCAGCCGAGTTCGCCGCTTTCGCCCGCCACATCGTGGAGAACATCATGTTAAATGGAGCTATCCTGCGTCTGGATGGTGCAATTCGGATGGGTGCGAAGTAGACTGCCCGTGTCGTCCATCCTCCCTGGAGTTGCTTCATGCGCCGCAGACTCTCCCTTGCGATTCTTGCCCTTTCGTGTGTGCTCTCCACTTCACTTTTCGCCGACGGCCCTGCCGACAATATTCCCACGAACGTCCGCCGCGTCCCCAAGCTGGGCATTGAAGTGCCGGAGGAGAAGCGGAAAGAGCTGGAAGGCTATCTGGCGAAGCTCCGCTCCGACATTGACGACGTCAAGAAACGAGGGGACTACAAGACCAGGGAGCTCTGGCCGGATGCCGAGATCTTCTACAAGAGCGTCCACGACGCGCTCGTCTATCAGGAATTCTTTGACCCTAGCGAACTGGACGAAGCGAAACGGCAAGTGGTCATTGGAATCCGCCGAGCCGACATGCTGAGAAACGGCGAAGCACCATGGACGACACAAACTGGTCTCGTCGTCCGCGGCTATGTCTCCAAAATCGACGGCTCCGTGCAGCCGTATGGCTTGGTGATTCCAGAAAGCTACAACCCCAAAGGGCCGCAGCGATACCGGACGGACTTGTGGTTCCACGGCCGCGGCGAAGTCCTCAGCGAGCTGAATTTTCTGAAGGACCGCATGAACAATCTCGGCGCGATCAACCCCGACGACACAATTGTGCTGCATCCCTACGGCCGCTACTGCAACGCGGCCAAGTTCGCGGGGGAGATTGATGCCCTGGAGGCCCTCGACTCCGTCAAGCGCCGCTACCGCGTGGATGAGGCCCGGATCAGCATCCGCGGCTTCTCGATGGGCGGGGCGTCGGCCTGGCATTTCGCGGTCCACTATCCCGACCGCTGGTTCGCCGCCAACCCCGGCGCGGGGTTCAGCGAAACCCCCGACTTCCTCAAGGTCTTTCAAAAAGAGAACCTCCAGCCGACCTGGTGGGAGCGAAAACTCTGGCAATGGTACGACTGCCCCGGCTGGGCGGCCAACCTGCGGCAGTGCCCCGTCGTCGCCTACTCCGGCGAGCTCGATTCGCAGAAACAAGCCGCCGACATCATGGAGCCGGCGATGCGGAAGGAGGGGATCGAGCTAAGGCATGTCATTGGGCCGGGGACGCGGCATTCGATTCATCCGGAGGGGAAGGAGGAAGTGGAGAGGAGGATGCACCGACTCGCTAATGGGGAGCGACGGCAAGGACTAGGAGTCATAACATTCACCACGAGCACATTACGATACAACCGCTGCAACTCGCTCACGGTGGATGAACTCACCGAACATTGGCAACCAGCGACTTTTACTGTTCGCCAAGGGGCAAACATTACCGTGGTGCCGAAAGGAATATCGGCATTTACGTTGGATCTTGAATCGAGTGATAGCCAGCGAAGACTAACACCATCGTTGACGATTAGTTCTGTTGATCCCAATAAGATGGCTCCCACGTCCTTCTCTCAGGCGTTTCTTCACCTCAGCGACGGTTTCTACCGTATCTCTGCTCACAAGGTTGGCAATGAATGGAAACTCGGCCGCCGCCCCGCCGACGGCGCACTCATCAAAAAGCACGGCCTCCAAGGTCCCATCGACGACGCGTTCCTCGACTCCTTCATTTTCGTCCGCTCCACGGGCAAGCCGTGGAATGAAATGGCCGGCAAGTGGAGCGATGCGGAGCTAACGCGGGCCATAGAACATTGGCGGCGGCAGTTCCGCGGGAACGCGCGGGTGAAGAACGATGTCGATGTCACGCAAGCGGATATGGAAAGTTCGAACATCGTTCTCTGGGGGGACCCCGGCTCCAACAGCGTTCTCGCCAAGATTGCGGAGAAGCTGCCAATCCAGTGGACCAAGGAAAGCATCAAGCTTGCAAGCAACACCAATGGCAACTTGCGGACCTTCCCGGCGGACAAGCACGCCTTGATCGCCATCTATCCCAACCCGCTCTTCCCCTACCGCTACGTCGTCCTTAACAGCAGCTTCACCTATCGGGATTTCGCCTACCTCAACAACGCCCGCCAGGTCCCCATGCTCCCCGACTGGGCCGTCGTCGATCTCACCACTCCCCCCAACAGCGTCTGGCCCGGCAAAATCGCCGACGCCGACTTCTTCGACGAACGCTGGCAACTCAAACCGCCGCACGCGGAGTGAAGAGTGCGAGTTGAATGTGGAAGAGTGGTCAGGGCCGGGATCGAACCGGCGACACATGGATTTTCAGTCCATTGCTCTACCAACTGAGCTACCTGACCAAAGGCGTGCTTTCGCGGACGACGGGAGCCTGCGAAAAGTGGAAACGGTCTATGCTACGTGGGGTCTATGGGACTGTCAATGAAGGGTTTCAGGCGCCTCTACGGAGATAGCTAATGGGGGAATGACCGCCAAAGCCATCAAGAATAAGAGTGCGACAAAGGCACGCCAGGTTCGCGCCAAACCGGGGAGCAAGGCCACGCGCGAGCAAGCGGCAGCCGTGGCGAAAGGGCTGGCGAAAGAGTACGGCGATGCCGAGTGCGCGCTGGTGCATAAGAATCCGTTCGAGCTGCTGATAGCGACTATTTTGTCGGCTCAGTGTACCGACGTACGTGTGAACATGGTCACGCCCGCGCTGTTCAAAAAATGGCCGACGCCAGAGGATATGGCACGGGCCGAAGTCAAGGAGCTTGAGAAAGCGATTCAGAGCACCGGCTTTTTTCGCAACAAGGCAAAGAACATCCT
Source organism: Pirellulaceae bacterium (assembly GCA_051004015.1). Taxonomy (GTDB): domain Bacteria; phylum Planctomycetota; class Planctomycetia; order Pirellulales; family Pirellulaceae; genus SXOA01. The sequence continues at coordinate 10,111 of JBPCKT010000051.1, forward strand.
CGGCTGTTGCCAGAAATTGGTGGAACAGCATGGGGGCGAAGTGCCGCGGACACTGGATGAGCTTTTCCAGTTGCCGGGAATCGGCCGCAAGACGGCGAACGTCGTGCTGGGCACGGCCTTTGGCATTCCGTCCGGCGTGGTTGTCGATACGCACGTTACGCGGCTGTGCTACCGGCTGGGGCTGACGAAGCATACGAATGCGGTCAAGATCGAGCAGGATCTGATTAAGCTCCTGCCCGAAGAGGAATGGATCAATTTCTCCCACCGACTCATCCACCACGGCCGCCGGATTTGCAACGCCCGCAAGCCGCGGTGCGGGGAGTGCATGTTGTTGGCGATTTGTCCGCGGGTCGGGGTGGAGGAGAAAAGAGGGAAGGGGGCTAACTGACCGATGCTTCCCCTAGGTGACTTCCCCCCGAATTCCCGCTATCGTCAAGGCGGCCATTCACTTCTCACCGCAGGCTTCCCATGATCCTCTCCGGCGACGAGATTCTGAAGAACCTGGGGACGAACATCCATATCGATCCGTTCGACCCCGCTTGCCTGAATCCCAACAGCTACAACCTGACGCTGCACGACGAGGTGATGACCTATGAAGAGGTCGTCCTCGACATGGGGCAGCAGAACCGCACCCGCCGGCTGAAAATCCCCAAGACCGGCCTGGTCCTCAGCCCGCAGCGGCTCTATCTCGCCCGCACGGTGGAGCGGACGGAGACGCACAGCTTCGTCCCCATGATCGAAGGCCGCAGCAGCATCGGCCGTCTGGGCTTGTTCGTCCATGTCACGGCCGGCTTCGGCGACGTCGGCTTTGAGGGCTACTGGACGCTGGAGATGTTCGCCGTCCAGCCGATCCGGATTTATCCCGGCGTCTCCATCTGCCAGATCTTCTACCACGAGCTGACCGGCACCATCCACGAGTATGAGAGCGACAAGTACCAGCACAATCGGGACATCCAAGCCAGCCAGCTTTACAAGGAGATCAATCCCGACGGCGTGCGGAAGGATCCGCAACTGGCGCTGAACTTCGGCGAGAAAAAGTAGATCCGAGGCGGAGAAGTCTCACGCAGGGGCACGGAGGCACAGAGGTTGGGAGAAAGTTTTCAAGCCGGCAGCAGCGTTTGTTCCACGGATTTCACTCGCTCTTGGAGAAGGCGCTGCATGTCCGCGCTGCTTCCAGCAGCGATCCCTCCATCCGCCAGCGCCGTCGCCACCGGCTGGCCGCGAAGGATGCGGTCGCCGGTGCGCGGAATGTCGGCGAGGCAGGGAAGGAGACGCTCGACGTTCCAAGACTTGCGCAGTTCGTGCAGTCCGGGAGTGACGACGCAATCGCTCCTCGCGTAGACGATACTCTTGGCGACATGTCGCGGACGGTGTGAAATCCGACAGTCGTACGGACCCTTGAAACCTGGTTCAAACGCGGAGATGTGCAAAGCCAGGAAGTTCCTTCCCAGCGAGTGCTCTAAGACCTCGATCGACGCGGAGTAGCGCGGGTTGACTTCCAGCGGCCAAATCTGCCGGCCGTCATCCACATAGTCGATGTTGAACAGCCCGCACAGACTAAACTCTCGCGTCAGTGCATCGCCTAACTCATCCAGAGGCTGCTCGAGGCCCTCCCCGCAGTCATGAAACACCTCCGACCCGGCATACAGAAACGGCTCATCGGGAAACTCGGGTACGCCACTCTGCTGGTCGGTCACGCCGAGCAGCTCGCTTCCTCCCCGACTGGCGAGGAAGACGGCGCTGCGACTCTGGCCGGGAATGTGCCGCTGATAGTAGTACCTGTTTTCGTGTGCGGGACTGGCCGCCGCATCGAGCCAACGGATTCCCAGCCCAGCCGACGAGCGCCGCGGCTTGCGGAGCCACTGCCTTTCCAAACCGACCTCGGGCGGAGAGCTACGAATCTCCGGCATCATGAATCCGGCAGCGGCGAGTCGCGCCGCCAGCAGCTCGGGATTGCGAATCCCGCGGAGCACGTCGGCTCCGTTGCCATACAGCGGCCTGAGAGATTCCATGCGAGCGATCAAATCGGGATAGTTTTCTAGCCCGCCTGTATAGATCCAGGGAGCCTCCGGCGCGGTTGCCAGCGCCTGTTCAAAGTCTTGCGGGTAGTGCTCGATCTTGACCGCCGGGCAGGCGTCCGCGAGGTCGCAATCCGCAAACAGGTCGATGGCATGCGGCCGCATTCCCGCCCGCAGCGCCGAAAATGCCGCGGCGCGGGCGCTCGCGCCGACAATGATGATGTTTGGCTGTTCCGTCATGGCCCTCCACCCCAATCGCATTCCTCAAAGTCGCGACTGCGGAGGTTGACGCAGCGGACCCTCGCCATGTTCGCTGCCGCAATGGGAAAATACTCGTCCACATAGCCTTGCATAGCCGTCGTGGGCAAACACGATTTGAGGAGCACGAGTTCGCTTGCCGCGAGATGCTCGGCGATCCGGGCGGCGATGGAATCGCTGGAGACGGCCCAGGTGTGTGGGAGCGGATCGGAGGCATGCAAAAATGGCGCTGGATCGAAGATGCAGAGCGAGGGGATGGAGCAGGGAATCTCCTCAGGACGCGTGACGACCGAAGCATGCACGAGTGCGCCGAGCAACCGGGCCGTGACCGAAAGCGCATCCACGCAGAGCCAGTGAGCCGCTTCGTCGCCAAGGCCATGTGCGGCATCCGCGCGGCGAACGGCATCGGCGAATTCTCCGCCGCCGGCGATGAGTACATGGACGGCGGGGGGTTGCCGAGCCATCCAACTTGCCAGTGCGGCGGGCAACTCCCGAGCAGCGGTTTCCTTCGCTGGCGCTTCAGGCTGGTGTCGGAAGAGACTTCCGCCGACCTTGACCACCCGCACGGGAAGCGGCGAGGTCATACGCTCGTCGCCTCGCGGGCCAGCACCGCCAGAGCATGGGCTGGGCCGACGCGAGAAAGCGTCGCGCCGAGCTCGTCCCGCAGTAGAAGAGTTTTGGCCTGGATGTTGGCGACTCGCAGCGCATTGGATGCCAGGAAATCTCCGTGGCCGGAGAGGATGATTTTCTCCGGGGGCGCGGGCATGGAGCTGACCACTTTCTGGATGGCCCCGGCGAGCTGCGCCGCCTGGGCATCGGCCAGGCACTGGGCGATGGCGGCTGCGTCGCGGTGGTTCACCTCCTCGCTGTCGGCGGCTATCGCGCGGCCGATGCGAATCTTGGCCGCCGCTTTCGTCGCCGGGCGTCCGTCGGCCGTGTGATGGTCGGCAGGGTCTTCCGACAATCCGGCCAGCAGCAGGTAAGCATCCCGCATCGTGGCAAAAACTTCCTGGGCCATCGGGCACTGCTGGCCGCGATAGAGCACGGTATGGGCGACGGCACACACCGGGCTCCGCTCGACTCCGGTGTAATACAGCTCCCCCGCCAGCAGCCGCTCGGTATCGCTCCGCCCTTTGGCGATCGGCATGCCATCTTGCAGCGGGATGACATCCGTCGTCGTGGAGCCGACGTCAATCAGCAGGGCCGCGCCCGTTTTGGCGAACCGCCCGGCGAAACGGGCCAGCGCATGCCAGTTGGAAGCAGCCGCCAGGAGCGGCAGCGTGACCGCGACCTGGGGGGCGACCAGTCGCCCGTCGACGAGATAGACGCGGGTATGACGGTTGTCGGAGCCGTCGCTGACCATCCGCAGGATGTGCCGCACGCCTGCCGCTTTGTTTTCAAAACAATCCGCCAGCTCGCCGGTCATCGTGACCGCCAGATGGTCCGCCTTGGGAGCCTCGGAAATAATCGTGCGGACCTGCTGCGACAGCCCGTTGGGATCGCGCCACAAGGCAAACGAATACGACTCTCCAAAGCCGCGGCCGTCGGCAACTTTCAAATTCGCGCCGCCGATATCAAGGGCGAGCCAGTTCATAGAAATGCTCTCCGTAGGGGGGCCTTCCCAGGAAACTCCTCGAGGTTGAGCGACGTTTCTCTTTTGACGCAAAGACGCGGAGGCGCAAAGTCGCCAAGGGGAAGGAAAGAAGAAACGAAGGGAGGCAAAAACACAGAAGCCACTTCCTTATCCCTTCCCTTACTCCCCTTTGCGCCTTCGCGCCTTTGCAACTTTGCGTTAAATGTTCGACGCATCACGATCTACTCCCATCCACTCGAAATTCTACTCTCTCGTCGCGGAAGCTCAAATCCACAGGGCGGCCGCGGGCCATGTCCAGCATCGCCTGAGCCAGATTCTGCCGGCAGGCCTGCCGCAAGCCGACGTAGGACGTGGTCAACCGCGGATTGATTTCGATCACCACGTCCTCGCTGCCCTTGGCCTGTTCGCCAAGGACCAAATCAACGCCGACATAACCTGTCGTTGGCGGCATGGCGGCAATCGCGGCGAGGGCCAGGGACTTCGCCCGGTTTTCCAGGTGAGGCGGCAACGGCATCCTCCCTCCCAAATACTCAAAAGTCGCGGGATTCAAGATTTGCTCGCACGGCTGAAGGGGCACATCTTCCCCCGGTCCGCAAAGGATCGCCACGCTCGCCGCCAATCCAGGACAAAACCGCTCCAGCCGGTATTCCTCCGCATTTTCTCCGCGTTCTCTGCGCCTCTGCGTGATGCCCTCGTATTGAAGATGAGCATCACGCAGAGGCGCAGAGTTCGCTGAGGAAGGAGATCGATAACCCAACGCTTCGAGTTCTTCTCGATTGTGAATCAGGCGCATCCTCACGCTTCCCGCTCCGTCATCTCGTTTGAGCACCAGCGGAAACGTTGGAGTCCCGCCTTCAGGCGGTCTGCCAATGCCGCCTAAGGGCGGGACTCCAACGTGAGCCGGCACGGGAATGCCTCGCTCGCTCAGTCGCTCCGCCGTCTTCGTCTTGGACGATGCAATCTTCAGAAAGTCACCCGACGGCGATAGCAGCCGAGCATTCGTTTCCATAACCCACGCCACGCGCTCCTCCAGCATCCCATCGAGCTCCGGCGCGATGATCAGCGCCCAGTCGCATACATTCGCCAGCCGTTGAAATTCCCCCCGCTCCTCCGCAGCCGAAGGAATCACTACTTCTCGCCTGCGCAGTTCAAAATCTGCGTATCGTCGATCCCGCAGGCCCCACACTTCGACCCCTTCCATCGCCGCGAAGTCCTCCGTCACCGCGCGGAGCATCGCCAGCCCTTCCGACACGAGCGCATTCCCCGGTGCTGAGTCCGCACCCTGGGCCCAGCCCGCGCCCGCGGTAATCGCTTCGTAGACAAAAACTCGCATGGTCATGTGCCCGTTGGGGGCGCCGGTTCAATAAGTTCGCGGATGGTCATCACCGCCGGCTCGCCACGCAGAAAATCACGCCGCCGGTCACGCCGCTTACTCTTGTTCCCACGCTCCGCGTGGGAACACCCGTCTTCGCCGCTCCGCGGCCTACGCGTGTCCACTCTCTCAGAGCGCTCCCCATCTTCCGGCAGCAGTGGCCCGCTGCCCAGTGATAAGGTGTTTTTCATGTCGCGATCGGCCCTCTCGAACCGCTCCAGCTTCGCCTTGGTCGCCTCGTAAACCGCTTCCTGCTCGGCAGTTATGGCGTCCATCTCCTCCCGGGTCAGGTTCGGATTTCGCGCCCGCTCCGCAAAAGTTGATAAGCCCCCTTCCGCGGACTCCTGCTTTGCTGACTCCTGACCCCTGCCTGACTCCTGCGCTTCCGCCTCCCAGTACGGACTGTTCTGCGGCGCGGCCGCAATCTCCATTCCCGCTTGTCCCCCGGCCAGCTTGAACAGGGCCAGCGAGACTCGGCCCGCTTCCCGCACATAGCGGGGGTTGCCGGAACTGGGACGCTCGACTTCGTGGGTCCGGCGGATCCCGTTGACAATCGTCGTGCGGCGAACGGTCTCCAGCCCTTGAGAATTCTGCCAGGCCCCCATCAGGAACTCAAAGTGATACCGGAGCTGCATCGTGACCGTGTGATAAGCCAATCGCAACTGCTGCGGCCGAGTGAGTCCGGCCGCGACGCCGGGGGTATTATCCGCCATCCAAGCCGCCATCTCCTGCAAAATCTGATGCACCCGCGGCTGGGAAATGCCATGTTTTTTCGCTGCCTGCCGCTGCGTCATCCCGGCAAACTCGACGTCCTCGTAAACCTCCATATCCCGGCCACTGGGGACCTTGAGCGAAATATCCTCCCGCGGCGGCGGCGGTGAAGGGACCTCAGGAACCTCTGGCTCCGCGGATTCGGGCGCAATCGCCGGCTCTGGGGAAAACACATCTGGCTCGGAAATCAGGCAAGCGGCGGTATTCATGGGCACGCTCCTCAAGAAAGGGGTCGATAGAAACAGAGACGCCGGCCTAATGATACAGGTGTTCACATACAATGTCAAGTGCCCACTCGAAAAAAGTGGCAAAATAATGGGGGACATAATCATGAGGACATGTCGCCGAGTTCTTGGCTTATTATGCAGGTCCCGTCCCTGGAGCCCTAGCCTGGTTTACCAGGCTTTCTCACCCTAGGTCCGCCGTTCACGGCGGGTTAACGGCAACCTGACTCAAGTTCCGCAGCCTCGTTCACGAGGCTTTCCTGCCCCGGCTCTAGCCACGGCGCAAGGGCCAAAGCAAATCAAATTGTTTCAGGCCCACCGCGATTTGGAGGCATAAGTACGGGCGGGCCATCTTTCGGCGGGTGTCTCGGCCCTGAAATTCTTTATCCGACGACCTGGTGCTCGTGATGGTGGCCTTGGCATTGGGGAGGTGGGTGGATGATCCTAAGCACTGAGGACTCAATTCCTAGTCCGCCGGGTTCTAGTCCCCAGCCCCCAGCCCTTCAACCCCGCCCTCAGCCTGCCGTTGACCATCCCCAAGTGGACTTGTACATTAATGGATTCCCCTAAGGCTCGCCGCAAGTGCAGGCGAGGGCAGGGTTTCTACATTTTTGGTCCGGAAAGTTGGCGAAGGTCTTAGACCTGTGAAGTGCGATTCGCTCTTCATTTGCCGCAGCCGGAAAAGGAGCACCCTCGTGTCGGAAAGTCTGGTTAAAGAATTGGTGGAAGCAGGGGTCCATTTCGGACATCGGGCCAGTCGCTGGAACCCGAAGATGGCCCCCTACATTTACGCCCGTAAGAACGGGATTCACATCGTCGACATCCGCGAGACCGTCCGCGGTCTGCTCAGGGCCAAGAAATATCTGGCTCAGGTTGCAGCCCAGGGAAGCCTGGTGCTGTTCGTCGGCACCAAGCGGCAGGCGGGGGCGGCCATTGAGCGGGAAGCCCTTCGCTGCCACATGCCGTTCGTGGCGGAGCGGTGGCTGGGTGGCGCCCTCACCAACTTCCGCACCATTCGCAGCCGGTTGACGCGGCTGGAAGAGGTGGAGCGGATTCGGACCAGCGAGGAGCTGAACGCGTACAGCAAGAAGATGCAGTCGGCCCTGAACCGCGAGCATCGCAAGATGTACCGCAACCTCAACGGGCTGCGGATTCTCAACCGCATGCCGGAATGCCTGGTGGTCTTCGATCCGAACAAGGAGAAGAACTGCATCAAGGAGGCCCGGGCCCTCGGCATCACGACCGTGGCCCTGATCGATACCGACTGCGATCCCGACCAGGTGGACCTCCCCATTCCCGGCAACGACGACGGCATCCGCAGCATCGAGCTCATCGCCCGGCACCTGGCGGAAGCCATCCTCGTCGGCAGCCAGAGCGCTGCTGCCGCCCGTGGCAAGGATAAGCCGGAACCTCCCAGCCCCAATGGCAGTGGTAATACCGCGGCCGCGGCGGAAGCGGCGAAGGCGGGACAAGTTTAGGATTGCCGCGAAATCCGTAGGACGGGTCTCCTGACCCGTCCAGAATGAGCCGAGGACGGGTCAGGAGACCCATCCTACATTTTCGGCGAACCCACCCAGGCGTTCGCCCATCTTTCCCTATACGCAACATTCGATTTCAGCTTGAGGAGACAGGTTATGGCAGAGATCACTGCCGCATTGGTTCGAGAACTGCGGGACGAAACGGGCCTGCCGATGATGGATTGCAAGAAGGCCTTGCAAGACAACAACGGCGACAAGGAAGCCGCCAAGGTCGAGCTGCGCAAGCGGGGGATCAAGCTCAGCGAATCCCGCTCTAGCCGCGAGACGTCCTTCGGACGCTTCGGCATCCACACCGGCGTCGATAAGAAGGCCGGGGCCATAGTCGAGGTGAAGTGCGAAAGCGCCCCCGTCGCCAATAGCGAAGGTTTCATCCAGTTCGCGAACGATCTGGCCCAGGCGCTGGCCACTTCCAACGCTGCCACGGCGGACGACTTGCTCGCCCAGCCTTCCCCCAGCCAGCCGGGCAAGACGCTGAAGGATGTGAAAGATGACATGTTCAACCGCATCCGCGAGGTCTTCAACATTGGCCGGATGAAGCGGCTGGAAGGCGCCACCGGCGGCTACAGCCACAATAGCGGCACGGTCAGCGGCGTGTTGGTCGGCGTGGAAGGTGGGAACGACGTGGCGGCCAAGGACGTGAGCATGCACGTCGCCGCGATGCATCCGCTGGCAGTTGTGAAGGAAGAGATTGACCCTGCGCTCGTCGCCAAGGAGCGGGAGATTCTCCGCTCCGCGGCTCTCGCGGAAGGGAAGCCCGCCAACATCGTCGACAAAATGGTCGAAGGCCGGCTGAAGAATTTTTACGCCGAGAAGGTCCTCAGCGAGCAGCCGTTTGTGAAGGAAAACACGCAGACCGTCGCGGCCTATGCCGGCGGTCACAAGATGAAGATCAAGCAGTTTGTCCACTGGGTGCTGGGGAAGGAATAAGGTGCTTAGCCGCCGCGTCCACGCGGCGAATCCCCCGCGTGGACGCGGGGGCTAAGCTTTCGCGAAAGTGAAGGAACTTTTCATGGCCACCGGCGACACTCCCCGGGCTCCCTACAAGCGCGTCATCCTCAAGCTTTCCGGCGAAAGTCTGTCGCACGCCGGCGAGCGGGGCATCGGCATGGAAGAGGTGCTGCAGATCGCCCGCGAGGTGAAGCAGGCCCAGGAAGTGGGCTGCCAGATTGCGCTGGTTGTGGGGGGTGGCAACATCCTCCGCGGGGCACAGTTCAAGAGTGCGCACGGCAACATTCAAGAAGCCACGGCCCATTACATGGGGATGCTGGCGACGGTCATCAATGCCTTGGCCTTGCAAGACGCCCTCGAGTCGCTCGGCTCGGATACCCGCGTGATGTCCGCCATCCACATGCATGGCGTGGCCGAGCCGTACATCCGCCGGCGGGCCAAGCGGCATCTGGAGAAAGGGCGGATTGTCATTCTGGCCGCGGGGACCGGCAGCCCCTTCGTCACCACGGACACCGCGGCCGCCCAGCGGGCGATGGAGCTGGAGGCGGATATCTTGATGAAGGCCACCCGCGTGGAAGGAGTCTACAGCGACGACCCCGAGCGGAACCCGCACGCCGTTTTTTACAGCGAAGTCGACTATGCGACGGTCCGCGAGCGGAACCTGCGGGTGATGGACAGCACGGCCATCGCCCACTGCATGGAGCACAACATGCCCATCCTGGTGTTCAACTTCCGCAAGGCCGGCAACATCCAGCGGGCTGTCCGCGGTGAGAAAATCGGCACCCGCATCAGCAGCAAGGCAGTCACCTAAGGAATTTGGAAGCTTAGCCGCCTCGTCCACGAGGCGCTGAGAGCGGCAATCATGAACGTCCTGGCCGAGCTCCAATCCCGCTTCCGCCCCGCTTTGGAATCGCTCGTCTCTGAGCCGGCGAAGGTCAACGAGCTGCTGGAGCTGATTCGTGTCGCCCAGGACCCGAAGTTCGGGGACTACCAGGCCAACTTCGCCATGCCGCTGAAAAAGCTGCTTGGCAAAGATGCTCGTGAGATTGCCGCCCAGGTTATCGGGGCTGCCAAACTCGACGACCTTGTTCAGCCGCCGGAAATCGCCGGTCCCGGCTTCATCAATCTGCGGCTGCGGGATGAGTGGGTGGCGGCTGCTCTGCGGAAAGCGGCGGCGGATGAGCGCCTGGCAGTGGAGGCGGTGAAGAATCCGCGGACCTACGTCGTCGACTATTCTTCCCCCAACGTCGCCAAGCCGATGCATGTGGGGCACATCCGCTCGACCGTCATCGGCGATGCTCTCGCCCGCACGCTCCGCTTTCTGGGACACAAGGTCATCACCGACAACCATCTGGGCGACTGGGGAACCCAGTTTGGGATGATTATTTATGGGTACAAGCACTTTGTGGACAAGGACCAGTTTGCAGTGGCTCCGGTGGCCGAATTGAGCCGTCTGTACAAACTGGTTAACAAACTGTGGGGTTACTATGAAGAATATCTTCCACGTAAGTTGCTACTGCAACAGCGAGAAGCGACACTGACTGAGTTGATAAAGAAGAGTCTACACATAGGGGACAAGATTCAAGCACGCGAACTCAAGAAGGAGATCGCTAAGATCACGGAACTCGTCGAAATCTATCGCTCGACAGTACAAACATACGAATCTGATCCTCCCCTTCTGGAGCTCGCAACCCAACATGCTGATGTTGTAAACTCCGTCCTCGCCGAAACGGCCAAACTCCACTCCGGCGACGAAAAGAACCTTCGCCTCTGGCACGACTTTCTACCTCACTGCCGGGTCGAGATTCAGAAAGTCTACAGCCGGCTGGACGTGAAGTTCGACTACGAGCACGGCGAAAGCTTCTATCACGACCGGCTGGCGGGAGTAGTTGAGGATTTGAAGAAGAAAGGGCTCGCCCAGGAGAGCCAAGGGGCGGTCTGCGTCTTTCTGGACGGGTTCGAGGCCCCGATGATCGTCCAAAAGAAGGACGGGGCGTTTCTATATTCCACGACGGACCTAGCGACCATCCAGTACCGGATGGAAAACTGGCGGCCAAGCGCGATTCTCTATGTCGTCGATCACCGGCAGAGCGATCATTTTGACAAGCTATTCGCGGCGGCCAAGAAGTGGGGCTATGACTCGGTGGAGCTGCAGCACATCAAGTTCGGCACCGTCATGGGAAAAGACGGCAAACCCTACAAGACCCGCAGCGGCGACACCGTCGGTCTGGAGGGGCTGCTGAACGAAGCCGTCAGCCAGGCCCTGAAGGTCGTGAGTGAAAACGACGACGCCAAGCCGGACGGGCCGGAGCTTTCGGCCGATGAGCGGCGGAACATCTCGGAAGTGGTCGGCTTGGGCGGACTCAAATATGCAGACCTGTCTCACAACCGGACGACCGACTACGAGTTCGACGCCGAGAAGATGCTGGCCAAGACGGGCAACACCGCCACGTATATGCAGTACTCCCATGCCCGCGTCCGCAGCATCTTCGCCCGCGGCGGCATCAACGTGGCCGGGTTGCCGAGTGATACCGCTCTTGTCCTGACGCATCCCGCCGAGCGGGCTCTCTCCTTGATGCTCCTCCGCTTCGCGGAAGCGCTCGCCGAGACGGAGGCCGACTACATGCCCCACCATTTGACGGCGTATCTCTTCGATCTGGCCAAGAGCTACTTCACCTTCTACGAATCCTGCCCCGTCCTCAAAGCCGACACTGCCGAGAGCCGCACCACGCGGCTCATCCTTTCCGATCTGACGGCCCGGACGATCAAGCAAGGTTTGTCTCTCTTGGGAATTGGCGTTGTGGAGAAGATGTAAATCCAAAGGACCGCTCCATGCCTCTCTCCGCACTCGACCTGCCCTCGACCGATCCAACCCCCATTTTCGAGCACTTCCGCGGCAGCTACGGAACGGAGTTACTCGTCGGGGCGGCTGCTCATCTGAAGGTGTTTGAAAAGCTGTCCCGCGGGCCGATGTTCCATGACCACTTGCGGCGGGAAATCGGCCTCGCTTTGCGGCCGGCATCCGTCCTCTTCACCGCGCTGCGGGCGATGGGACTGGTTGTCGAGGCGTGGGGCAACCTGGAACTCTCGGCTCTGGCGAAGGATCACCTCGTTGCCGGCCAGCCCTTCGACGTCAGCGATTATCTCGGCCTCGCGGCGCAGAGTCCCGGCGTGCTCGAAATGCTCGAGCGCCTCAAGTCCAACAAGCCGGCGGGTGCGGCGAAGGAAGGGACGGCGTTCATCTTTCGCGAGGGGATCGATTCGGCGATGGAGCAGGAGGCATCGGCCCGTCGTCTGACTCTGTCGCTCGCCGGCCGCGCCAAGAATGTCGCTCCCCATCTGGCCGCCAATGTGCCGCTCGACGGGACAAAACGCCTGCTCGACGTCGGCGGCGGCACAGGAATCTACAGTATCGCCCTATTGCAAAAACACCCGCAGCTTACGGCGACCGTACTCGACGGCCCCGAAGTCCTAAAGGTCACTACCGAGATGGCAGCCGCCTACGGAGTAGCGGACCGGCTGACATGCCTGGCCGGCGACATGTTCAAAGACGCTCTCCCCAGCTGCGATGCCATCCTGCTCTCCAACATCCTGCACGATTGGGACATCCCCCAGTGCCGCGATCTCATTCGCCGCTCCGCCGCGGCGCTTCCCTCCGGCGGCAAGCTGCTGGTCCACGACGTCTTCCTGGCCGATACGCTCGACGGACCGCTACCCATCGCTCTTTATTCCGCCGCCCTCTTCACGCTCACCGAAGGCCGGGCATACAGTGCCGCTGAATACCGCGCCTGGCTCACCGAATGCGGCCTGACGAGCGCGAAAGTCATTCCCACGCTTATCCACTGCGGGGTGCTGATCGGCACGAAGTTGTAGTGAACGAGCAGAAACTGGAAATCTCAAATCTCAAATCAGAAACTGAAATCGCAGAGCTTCTTGTTTCCCTATTCCTTGCATTCCCCACTTGGGATTTGTTTGAGATTTGAGATTTCTGATTTCGCTTTGTAGTCTCTGCCCGCCTGCACATAGTGCTCGGCCGCATGGCGAATCTGCACACGGTCTCGTTCCTCCGCCGCTCGTTTGACTTTCGCCGGCTGGCCCATGACCACGCTGCCGGGCGGGACTTCCGTTCCTTCGGTGACGAGGGCACCTACCGCGACGATGCTGCCGCGCCCGATCTTTGCCCCGTTCATGACGACCGCCTTCATGCCAATCAGCACGTCGTCCTCCACCGTCGCCCCATGCACGATGGCCCCGTGCCCCACGGTCACGCCGTCCCCCAGCGTGCAAGGATAGCCAGGGTCGGCGTGCAACACACAAAGATCCTGCACGTTCGTCCGTTTACCAATGCGAATCAACTCGCAGTCGCCGCGAATGACGGCCCCGAACCAGATACTGGACTCTTCGCCCACGGTCACGTCACCCAGCACCGTCGCGCCCGGGGCGATGAACGCGGAGGGAGCAACGAGATCGGGGCGGAACTGGGTATTCGAGAGGTTCACAAGGCACCGGCGATTGGGTCAAATGCTCTGGATGTTCGGCTATAATAACAGGTCTTCCCTGACTCCTGCGTCGCCGGTTCCGCTTGCATTGAAGGAAGGAAACGATGCCTCGTTTTCCCCGTTTGAAAACCTCGGTTGCAGTCACACTCATTCTGGCCGCCCTGCCGCTCGCTGGCGGTTTCGCGGACGAACCGAGCCAGACCAAGGGCGTCGATTACAATCGCCAAATCCGCCCCATTCTGGCCAATAACTGCCTGGCCTGTCACGGTTTTGATGCGGCGGAGCGGAAGGCAACCTTGCGGCTGGACGTGCGGGAGTCCGCGGTGGGCGCGGCGGAGTCGGGGGAGCATGCGATTGTGCCGGGCAAGCCTGAGGAGAGCGAGTTGATTTCCCGCATCCATTCGACCGACAACGATTTGCGAATGCCGCCGCCGGAGACGCAAAAGAAACTGACCGATGCGGAGAAGGCGTTGCTCAAGCAATGGATTGCCGAAGGGGCGAAATATCAGACCCACTGGGCATTCTCGGCTCCCAAAAAGCCGGTTCTTCCCGAGGTGAAGGACAAATCCTGGCCGCGCGGTGAAATCGACCTCTTCATTTCCGCAACGCTCGATGCCAATGCCTTGAAACCCAGCCGCGAAGCGGAACAGACGACGCTCATCCGCCGCGTGACGCTCGATCTCGCGGGACTGCCGCCGACCCTGGCAGAGGTGGATGCGTTTCTGGCGGACCAAAGCCCGGACGCCTACGAAAAGATTGTGGACCGACTTTTGGCATCCCCGTTTCATGGCGAGCGGATGGCGGTGGATTGGCTGGATGCTTCCCGCTTCGCCGATACGCACGGCTATCACATCGACAGTGGGCGGGACATGACCCGTTGGCGGGAATATGTCATCGAGTCGTTTAATCGCGGCCTGGCGTGGGATCAATTCACTATCGAGCAACTCGCTGGCGATTTGCTGCCGGAAACCGCCGACCCCGCCGAAAATCTGCGGCGGAAGATCGCCAGTGGCTTCAACCGGAATAACATGATTAACTTTGAAGGGGGCGCTATTCCGCAGGAGTACCTCAACGCCTACATCGTGGACCGAGTGAACACGACCGGCACGGTCTTCCTCGGACTTACCGTCGGCTGCACGCAGTGTCACGATCACAAGTTCGACCCGCTGACGCAGAAGGATTTTTATTCGCTTTACGCGTTCTTCAACACCCTGCCGGAAAACGGCCTGGACGGCAGCAAGGGGAACGCCGCGCCATTCATGAAAGTGCCGCGGCCGGGACAGGATCAAATATTGGCGGCAATTGCCTCGAGCCTTGCCGATCTGGAGAAGCGCCTAACAAGCCCGCTGCCGGAGGTGGACGCGGCCCAGGCGAAGTGGGAAGTTTCCGCTCTGGAAGAAGCGAAGAATGCCTGGCAATTCGCCGAAGTGAGCGAGGTCATTTCCAAAGGGGGTGCGACCCTGATAAAGCTGCCGGATGGTTCGTATCTGGCGACGGATAAGAATCCGGACAAGGAAACGTATGAGGTGCGGCTGCTATTGCGTCCGGAACTCAAGCAAATCACGGCGCTGCGGTTGGAAGCACTTCCCGATGACAGCTTGCCGATGAAGGGGGCGGGCCGCAGTCCCAATGGCAATATCGTGATGACCGCTGTGAAGATCGCGCTTCGTACCGATGCCAAGGGGGAAGGGGAATGGCTCAATCTTCCCATCAAAGCAGCCGAAGCGGATTTCAGCCAGAAGGAATATCAAATTGGCGGAGTGCTCGATGCCGACCCGGCCAACGGCTGGGGAATCCACCCGGAGGTCGGCAAAGCGCACCAGGCAATGTTCACGCTGACGGAGCCGCTGGCATTGTCGTCGCCGCGAGAGATCAAGGTCACGCTCGACTTCCAGTCGCAATTCGCCCAGCATCAGATTGGCCGATTTCGCCTTGCCGTGGCTTCCACCGCCAAACCGCAACTGGCGGATGTGCTGCCGGCCGAAGTGGCGACCGCGTTGGCAGTGGCCGCGGAGAAGCGGTCTGACGCTCAAGCGGCGGTGGTGAAGAAGCACTATCGCGAAAAGGCTTCGCCGGAGTTCGCCAGGCTGAACGAGCAGCTCGCGAAGCTCAAGAAGCAGCGGGAAGAACTGGAAAAGACAGTTCCCACGGTGATGGTCATGCAGGATATGGACAAGCCCCGCGAAACCTTCGTTCTCATCCGCGGCGCGTACGACAAGCAGGGGGAGAAGGTAACTCCCAACGTCCCCTCTTTCCTGCCGCCACTGCCGGAAGGTGCAACGCACAACCGCCTGGCGCTCGCCAAATGGCTGATTGATCCGCAACATCCGCTCATGAGCCGCGTGACGGTGAACCGTTACTGGCAGATGTTTTTCGGCACGGGTCTCGTCAAGACATCCGAGGATTTCGGCACGCAAGGCGATTTGCCAACGCACCCGGAACTGCTCGACTGGCTGGCGACGGAGTTTATGGGATCGCCTGCTGCACCAACCCGACGCGCAAGCGAGGGAGAAAATGGCTGGGACGTCAAACGCCTCGTTCGCCGCATCGTGACGAGTAGCACCTATCGCCAATCCTCGGTCATCACTCCCGACCTCAAGACTAAAGACCCCGAGAATCGCCTCCTCGCGCGCGGACCGAGGCATCGCCTGCAGGCGGAGTTCATCCGCGACGAGGCCCTGTTCCTCGCCGGCCTGCTCAATCGCAAAATCGGCGGCAACAGCGTCTCCCCCTATCAGCCGGCGGGGATTTGGGAAGAGCTGGCTTCCCGCGCCGACGGCAAAAACTGGACAGCTCAGGAATATAGCCAGAGCCACGGGGACGACCTCTATCGCCGGACGATGTACACCTACTGGAAGCGGACCGCTCCGCCCCCCAGCCTGATGACCTTCGACGCCCCCGACCGCGAAACCTGCACCGTCCGCCGCGCCCGCACCAACACGCCGCTGCAGGCCCTCGTCCTGATGAACGACCCGACCTATGTCGAAGCCAGCCGCAAGTTTGCGGAGCGAATCATGAAGGAAGGTGGCGGCTCGCTTGATGAGCGTCTCACCTTCGCCTTCAAGAGCGCCTTGGCTCGGCCGCCGTCAACCGCCGAACTCGCCGTGCTTCGCGGCATCTACGACAAACAGCTTGCCCGCTTCAAGGCTTCCCCCGACGCAGCGAAGAAACTGCTGGCCGTCGGCGAATCCTCCCGCGATGAGTTGCTCGATGCCACAGAACTAGCGGCGTGGAGCATCGTGGCCAGTGCGCTGCTGAACCTCGATGAGACACTAACCAAAGGCTAGCAATCACCAATCGAAAACCTCTCGTGCCCCTTTGCGTCTTCGCGCCTCCGCGTCTTTGCGTTTAACGCTAGGGCACAAAGGCGCGGAGATACAAAGAAAAGAGAAGAGGGAATGAATCAGGAGATAATCCATGCATCCCGTAACCCACCACCAGCAGCTCCTCACCCGCCGCCATTTCTTCAGCCGCACCGCCACGGGTATCGGCACGGCAGCGCTCGCGTCGCTGCTCAATCCAATGCTCTTCGCAGCGGATCCTTCGGGTGCCAAGAACAGCCAAAAAATCCCCCGCGGAAGCGTCCGTCCCGGCGTTCTCGATAAGCTCCACTTCGCGCCGAAGGCGAAGCGGGTGATCTACCTCGTCATGTCCGGCGGGCCAAGCCATATCGACCTGTTTGACTACAAGCCGAAGCTGAAGGACCTGAATGGCACGGAATTGCCGGCGTCGATCCGCATGGGGCAGCGAGTGACCGGCATGACATCCGGCCAGAAGTCCTTCCCCTGCGCGGCTCCGATCTTCAAGTTCGATCAGCACGGCAAAAGCGGCGCGTGGGTCAGCGAGCTGTTGCCGCATATCGCCTCGGTTGCGGATGAAATCGCCATCGTCAAAACGCTCAACACCGAGGCCATCAATCACGACCCGGCCATCACCTTCCTGCAAACTGGCAGCCAGCAGCCGGGGCGGCCGAGCTTTGGGGCCTGGCTCAGCTACGGGCTGGGGAGCGAGAACGACAACCTCCCGGCGTTCATCGTGATGATCTCGCAGGGCTCGGGCAACAAGACCGACCAGCCAATCTTCAGCCGCCTGTGGGGGGCGGGCTTTCTGCCGTCCACGCACCAGGGGGTCCGCTTCCGGGCGGGGGAAAACCCGGTGCTCTATCTCTCCAATCCGCCGGGGATCGATGGCCCGGCCCGCCGCGAGATGCTCGACGGCGTCGGCCAGCTCAACGCCCTGGCGGAGCAATCGTTCGGCGATCCGGAAATCGCCACCCGCATCGCCCAGTACGAAATGGCCTACCGCATGCAGACCAGCGTCCCCGAGCTAACCGACCTGGCCGGCGAATCGAAGGAGACGCTGGAAATGTACGGCATCAAGGACGACGGCGTGGACGGCGGCTATGCCCGCAACTGCCTGCTGGCCCGCAAGATGGCGGAGCGCGGCGTCCGCTTCATCCAGCTCATGCACCGCGGTTGGGACCAGCATAGCGACCTGCCTGGGCAAATCCGCGGCCAGTGCCGCGACGTCGATCAACCCAGCGCCGCGCTCATCCGCGATCTCAAGCAACGCGGCCTGCTCGACGACACGCTCGTCATCTGGGGCGGTGAATTTGGACGCACCCCGTTCGTGCAAGGCGACATCTCCAATGCCAAGGCGCATGGCCGCGACCATCACCCCCGCGCCTTCACCATCTGGATGGCCGGAGGCGGCGTAAAAAGCGGTCACATCCACGGCGCGAGTGACGACTTCGCCTTCCATATCGCGAAGGATCCCGTCCACGTCCACGACCTGCAAGCCACGCT
>JBPCKT010000052.1:0-44637 GCA_051004015.1 Pirellulaceae bacterium
ACCTGATACAAAGCCTGCTGGGACATGTCGGTGCTCCAAGAGAAGGTCTGGTAACCCAAACTCTTAGAAAACCCCATGTCCCACTTCTTTTCTATCACCCAGCGCGCGCTTCAGTCGGAAGAGCCGATTTTTGTGCCTTTTCGTGTTTTTTGTGGCCATCTTGTTCCAAAGTCCTCAGCCGTATTCCCCATGCAGATGCCACTTTCCATCCGCCAGCCGGCGGAAGAGCCAGAAGCAGTGGCCGGTGGTGGTTTGGGCGCGGTAGTAGTCGCGGCGGTGGGAGCGGCCGCGCCACCAGCCGGTTTCGATCCGCTCGGGGCCCCAGTGACGGTCGATGCGGTGCGTGCGGCCGGCCAGCTCGAAGGAAATCGGCGGGCCGTCGGGGATGACGGAGACGGCGGCGAGCGGCAGCGGCGGATGGTGGAGAAAAAGAGGCAGCCGGAGGTCAACGACCTCCGGGTCAGCGTTGTCCCTCAGCGAAAGCGTAGACCCGGAGGCAGGTTTGCCTCCGGCTGCTTTGCTTCTCTTCCGTCTCCTGTTTCCTGTCCCCTGTCTCCTCTTCTTTCCGACGAGCGGCGCATACGACACCGCTCGTTCCGGCAGCGGATCGGCTCGCAGGACCGGCTGGAGGACGGAAGTGGGGCCGAGGCGGCTGGCGAGGCGGTCGATGAGCAAGGCATAGTCGCGGCTGGCTTCGCGCTCCGAGTCGGCGAACAGCTCCGTCTGATGATTCTCGAGTTGCGCGGTGAGCTGGGCCGCGAGGCCGATGCGGCCAATCTGCCGCGGCAACTGGGTCTGCTCCAGTTGCATCGTGAGCAGCTCTTTCAGATGCCGCGGCTCGGCGGAGGGACGAAAGAGCCCGACCGTGAGTTGCAGCGGCCGGCCCCCCGCTCCATCGAGACGACACGCAAGCTGCACCACACCTTCCTGCCGCGGGGCCAGGTCCTGGGCCATCCTCGCCAGAAGCTGCGCGACAATCTGCTCCACCAGATCGCGGCTGTCGGTGGGATATTCCAGGATCCACTCCGCCTGGAACCGCGGCGGCGGATGATGGGCAACGATGGCTTCCTGTGCCGCTCCCGACCATTGATCGAGTCTGAGCAACAGCCGTTCTCCGAACCGGGAGCGCAAGCTTTCCCGCGGCAGGCGGAGCAGCTCGTCGAGGCGAGTGATGCCGAGCTGGGCGAGGAGGGAGAGAGTGGCGGGGGGAAGGCGGAGGGAGTGGATTGTGGATTGCAGATTCAAATCTTTATTCTTCAATCTGCAATCCCCAATCTGCACTTCTCCCCACGCCGCCCCAATCGTGTCCGCAACCGCAGCGAGAATCTCATATCCTTCCCGTGCGAAGTCGCGGCGGACTTCGGCAATCAACGCTTCTTCCCCGCCGAACAGCCGGCCGATGCCGGTGATGTCGAGGAACAGATGGGCGGGGCCGGTCGCGGGCCACCAGTCGGTGGAGGCATCGACCGTTTCCCAGCCGACGAGGGGGCTGAACCGCTCGCACATTTCGGCCAATCGAGCCAGCTCCGCCAGGTCGGCAGCCGGGTTATGAGCCAGCGCGAGAAAAGAGCCGCCGCGCTGGGCCAGGGCGGAAGCTTCGGCCAGCGGCATGGCGATGCGCACGCCCCACTCCTGGGCCGCGGGCGAGCAGGCCGCCACGCAGTTGCCGCGGCGAGGGTCGCGAGAGTGGAGAAGAATTGCAGATTGAGAATTCTTATTCTGCAATTCGCAATCTGCAATCTGCAATCTTTGCACGGGCCAGTTCGGCAGTTGCAGGCAGAGGATGCGTTTGCTGGTGGGGTTCATGGCTCGTGCTCCCTTTCTGAAACATCCCTGTACCTGTGATCTCCAGCTCGATGCTTCTGCCGGCGGTCCCACCGCGGCAGCGGACGATCTCCACGCAGAGCCTCCGCCCGGCAGGAGAAGCCCGCGGGTGGACGGCAAGCTGCAAATCGGCCCAGGAAGGGTCGCCGCGAACCGTGGCGGGACGCAGGAACAGTCCCAGCGTGCCGCCACATTCCGCCGCCAGTTGCATCCGGCGAAAGTCCTGCACGCCCAGCTGCGAGAGCGGAGCATAAACCGCACCCACTCCCCGGCAGCGGAGCGCCTGGTCTAGCGCCCACAATTCGTCTTCCTCGCTGACGCTGCGAATCACGAGCATCTGTTCCAGGTCATATCCCCACGCAGCCGCTGCCGGCGGATAGAAGCTCCGCTGCCGGTCCATCACCACCAAAGCTCGCCCCGCCCGGCACGCCTCCCGCGCACTGAGCAGCGCCAGCATCCCCGCCCCGCTCCCCGGCTCCTCGGCCAGCCATTCCACCAGCGTCCCCCGCAGCAGTCCCCCTCGCGGCAACAAGCGGTCTAATTCCCCGCAGCCCGTCGACAACGGCTCTTCACCCTCGGACTGACGGCTCCCTTCCAGCTTCGCCATCTGGCGGCGCAGGTCCGCCATCAGTGATTCTCGCCCTCCAGCCAGTTGAGTTTGCATGTCGGGTCCTCCGGGCTGGAAACTGTACACGGCACCATATGCTCACACAAGTATAGTATAGGTGCTAGCACGGGAAAAGCGCCGGTCTTTTTCCCGACCTTTGGAATGCGCGATAAGTGACCAGGCATCCCCCAGGATGGGGTTTTATTCATGTTTTCTGCATCTCGTTTTCACTCCCGCCATTGTCATAAGTCTTTTCTACATCACACTTTGCTGCGACGATGACGATTCATTTTTGCCCCTTCCGGAGCGCCGCGATACGTCAACAAACGCTTATCTGATAAGTGGTTTTGATTCGGCTTTCGCTTGCCGAGACTGGGGACAATACTATTCCACGTTCTTATCCCTGCCCGCCCAGAACAACCGGAGCACCCTCTATTATACAAACAGTACCTATCTGACTAAGTGTCTAGTTCGACTGTTTGATTTCTAGTGACACGCTGTAACCGATTTGGTATCAACACGTTCGCAGTTCAGGAAGACATCGAACACGAATTCGAGACTCGCTTGAAACGCACAGAACTTGCTCGCCTCTTCACTGGAAGCAGCGTAAGTGTCTGGCACCCTTGAACATTCGTAAACGCCAAATCTAAAACAGTCGAACCAGAATCTGTATCTAGCGGTCACGGAATGCACGGATCGCCGGGAGCGCCTCCACGGCAGCATCCGTCGCCCCCGTTTGCTGCAGCAGGCTCGCCAACTCGCTCACCAGATCCCGCCGCAAGGAATCGCCCGGCTCATCGCGGCTGCCGAGCGTGGTTTCCATATTGTTGAGCATCCTTTCCAACGTCTCGCGGCTCGAACCCGGTGGGACCATCACGTCCGGGTCGTAGCCGGGATACTCACGCTGACGGTCCTCGCGGCTCAGGATGCGACCCTTCTCGTAGGCGTGAATATAGATGTCATCCTTGAGAAAGCCGGCGGGAGCCCGAGAGCCGTCATATTTCACGATGTACATCCCGGTGACCGGCAGCCCCACGATGGGAATCTCCAGCCGCCTGGCCACCGCGATCATCAAATGGCAAACGAAGATGGGCCGGCCCTTCTTCGTCTCCAGGATTTTTGCCAATGAGCAGTTGTTCGCATTCGTATAGTCCTCGCCATTCGGCCCAAAACCACAATCGGTGAACAGCACCTGCCCCAGTGCCTCCACCGCCTTCGCCGGATCGGCCTTGGCGGGGTCCACTTCCTTCCCCAGCCGCTCCCGCACCTTCGCGGCGATTTCATCGAGCTGGCGAGTGAGGTCGGCCCTCTTCACTTTGTCATCGAGAATCAGCGACAGCAGGTACATTCCCTGCTCGACGTCCAGCTCTCCCATTCCGCTGAGAGCGTACTCCGCCAACTGCTTGCGAATCTTAAGCACCGGGCCGATCTTGAGCCTTCCCAGAATGGTCGCCGCTCGGAAACGCACCTCCGCCGACTCATGCTTCTGCGCCAACTCCACGGCCGGAATCGCCGCATCGCCAATGTCCGCCAACTCCTTCGTCGCCCCCTCTCGCACGGCATAACTCTCGGCATCCAGGTCCTTGATCAGCCGCTCGATTTGCTCGTCCGCCGCCGCCGTTACCTCTTGAGCCGAGGCTCTGCCCCAGCCTGCCAGCGCGGCAATCAGAACGACCAGGGTTTGCCTGCTCATGGAACGCCCTCCCCGAAATCCAAGTTCAGCTCGCAATCGGACTTGATTCATCGCCCGGCTCTGTCAAACTAAGAATACACGATAGGTGCCTCAGAGAGGCTCTATCAATGGACGGTCAGGATTGCCTAAGGAGTTTCCCATGCGTCACGCTCTCGCTCTCGCCCTTCTCTTCCTTGCCGCCTTCGCCCTCGCGGACGATGCAAAACCCGCTCCCTCAGACGGCGCGCTGACCATCGTCGTCATGGACCCGCTCGCCGCGCCGTTGTCCTGCCCCTGCGTAAAGGGCTACGCCCAGCGGGACTACGACAAGCTGGCCGAACATCTGGAGCTGAAGTTGGGGCGGCCGGTGAAGATTGCCTACAGCGAGTCGCTCGTCTCGGCCCTCAAGTCCAAGACCGACGGGAAGGCGGATCTCATCATCGGCAAGCACTCGGTCGTGCTGTTCGATGCGGCCAAGGCCGGACTGAAGGTGCAACAGATTGCCAGCCTCACGGGCAAAGACGGAGCGACTACGCAGACGGGCCTCATCGTCGTCCCCACCGGCGACAAAGCGAAAAGCGTGGCCGACCTGGCCGGCTATCGCATCATCTTTGGCCCCAAGGAGTGCGAGGAGAAACATGCGGCCGCCCTCGCGCTCCTCAAGTCCCACAAGGTGGGCGCGCCGCAGGAAATTGAGACTCGCGGTGCCTGCGATGAGGGAGCGGTGCTCATTCTGGAGCTTCCCAAGGACCAACACGGAGCAGCCGTCATCAGCAGCTACGCCAAACCGCTGCTGGAAGGATGCGGTACGGTCAAAAAGGGAGATCTGCGGGTCATCGGCGAAACGACTCCAGTGCCCTTCGTTGCCGCCTTCGTCTCCGAGCAGCTCGATGCCAAGCTGCAGAAGGCCGTCCAGACGGAACTGCTGGCTCTCAAGAATGAGCCGCTCCTCTGCTTAGCGTTGGAGACCAAAGCCGGTTTCAAGGAAGTGGAAGCCGTTCCGCTGACGGCCGCTAAAAAAAAGAACTAGCGGCCCCTGACTGGCCCGGCTGGCGCGGTCCTAACCGCGACGGCCATGTTTCGTGGCTGCCGGCGGAGCTTCCCCAGGAAGCCAGATTTCTCTGGAAGAAGAAGCTCAGCAATCAGGGGCTCGGCGGCATCGCGGCGACGGAAGACCTGGTCATCGTCAGCGACCGCGACCTGCTCGATTCGTCCGACATCTTTCGCTGCTACAAAGCCGGTACGGGCGAAGATGTTTGGACCGTCCGCTATCTAGCCAAGGGGAATCTGGACTACGGCAACTCGCCGCGAGCCACGCCGCTCATCGCGGGAGACCTCACCATTCTTTACGGCGCTTTCGGCCATCTGCACTGCGTGGAGCTGAAGACCGGAAAGATTGTCTGGAAGAAAGAGGTCCGCAAAGAGTTCGGTGCGACGGACGAAATGAAGTGGGGCATGGCCAGCTCGCCGCTCCTCGCCCAGGGGAAGCTCATCCTCAACCCCGGCGGCCCCGAAGCAGCCCTCGTCGCCCTGGAGCCGAAGTCCAGCGATGTCGTCTGGAAAACTCCCGGCCAGCCGGCCGCCTTTGGCTCGTTTCTGTTCACGAAAGTCGGCGGCAAAGAGCAGCTTGTCGGCTATGACCAGACGAGCCTCGGCGGCTGGGACGCAGCGACCGGCAAACGGCTCTGGAAGCTGACGCCGGAGAACGAACACGACTTCAATGTGCCGACTCCGGTGGTTTGGAATGACAAGCTCATCCTCAGCACCGAGAACAACGGCACGCGGCTCTACGCCTTTGACGATGCCGGACGCATTATCGCCAAGCCGCTCGCAAGCTACGAGCCGCTCGCTCCGGATATGCACACGCCGGTCGTCGTCGGCAATCGGCTCTTCGGCGTTTCCAACAAGCTGCACTGCTTGAATGTGGCGGACCTCAAGCCTCTATGGACCGTCGAGGATGAAGCCTTTTCCGAGTACGCCACCATCATCGCCTCGGAAGACAAGCTGCTCATCACCGCGCAGAACGGCCAGCTCCTGCTCGTCGATGCCAAGTCCGATTCCTTCAAGCTCCTCAGCCGCCTAGCGGTCTTTCCCGACGAAAGCGGCGTCTACGCCCATCCAGCGCTCGTCGGCAAAAGGCTCTATCTCCGCTCCAGCACGCACATCGTCTGCCTCGAGTTGTAGCCCTCGTTCCCAAGCTCCGCTTGGGAACGCACGTTTGGAAGCTCTGCTTCACCTTCAACTCGAAGCGGAGCTTCGGTACTTGTGTTCCCAAGCGGAGCTTGGGAACGAGTTGTTGTTTAATCTTTCAACTGAAATAGCCTCTTCAGCGCTTCCAAGAGCCCATGCGGCGCACCCTTCGTCGCTTCATCCCGCAGCGACTCCAGTGGCGGATGCAGCAGCTTGTTCACAAGCCGGTCGAACGCCTGACGAATTTCGGCTTGGGTCTTGGCATCGACGGTGGCCGCGAGCTTGTTCAGCAACCGGGCCAGCTCTTCGGCTTTCACTTCGTCGGCTCGAGCCTTGAGACGCTTGATAGTGGGGGCGGTGGCCCGGTGATGCAGGTCGGCCATGAAGCGGGCGGTTTCGTCGGCGATGATCCGTTCGGCCCGCGGCCATTCCTTTTCCCGCTCGCGGCGGTTCCGCTGGCAGACTTGCGAGAGGTCGTCGATGGTGCAGAGATAGACGCCCGTGAAGTCGCCAATCGCCGGCTCAAAGTCACGCGGGATGGCGAGGTCCAGAATGAGCAGCGGCCGCTGATAACGGGCCCTTTCGATTTCCGCGAACATCGCCGCGGTGACAATCGGCTCGCTGGCCCCCGTGGCGGAAACCACCAGGTCCGCCTCGATGAGCAGGTCGTGCAGCTTCTCCCACGCCGCCGGCTTCCCCGCGAGCTTCGAGGCCAACTCTTCCGCCCGCTGCATCGAGCGGCTGACGATGCTGATATCGCGGACCCCCTCGTCGATGAGGTACCGCAGTGTCTCCTCCCCCATCTCGCCGGCCCCGATGACGAGTACCTTCTTATCATCGAACCGCTCGAAGAAGTTCCGCGCGTAATCGGCGACGGCGATACTGGGGATGCTTACCCGCTTCTGCTGGATGGCGGTCTCCGTGGTCACGCGCTTGGCGACGCGCAGAGCGGCCTGGAACGCGGCATTCGTCAGCGGCCCCACGCTGCTGGCCGCGGTCGCCAGCTCATAGGCCTGCTTCACCTGCGAAAGAATCTGGGCCTCGCCAACGACCATGCTGTCCAAGCTGGCCGCCACCGTGAACAAGTGCCGCACAAAATCCTCGCCGGTCCGCTCAAACAGGTCGTTGAACACCTCCACCGGGTCGAGCCCGTGAAAACCGGCCAGAAATGCCACCACGTCATGATGCGACGGGCACGTCTCCGCCGTCTCGCTGGCCACATACAACTCCACGCGGTTGCACGTGGAGAGCAGCACCGCCTCCGCCTCCGGATACTTCTGCCGCAAGCGCGACAGGGCGTCGACCGCCTGATCCTTGCTGAACGCCAATCGCTCCCGCACCTCCAGCGGAGCCGTATGATGGCTGCAGCCCACCATTTGCAGCTTCATAGGGGTTCCTCCGTGGGGTAGGCTTCCAGCCTGCCCAGAGAAGTTGGGCGCGGGTCTCCGACCCCGCCCTCATGTATGACCGCAGGTCTCCCGCGCCGCCGATCTTGAGACCTTCGGTCAGTCGTTTCGGCGGGGTCGGGAGACCCGCGCCGAACTCCGGCCCCCTTCGTATGCTGCGTGGACCCCATCATCAGCAGCCCCATCACCATCGCCAGCATGATAAAACTGACGACGGTCAGGTATGCCACCTTCCGCCCTTGCTGGGCCGGCTTATACGTCCATTCGAAGATCGTGGCCACAATCAGCCACGCCAGCAGCACGCCGGACATGATGACAACTGGATCCCCCCACGGCATCTGCCCTTGCTGCTTGACGAGGTTCAATATGACGCCGGCGATGATCCCCAGAGCGATGAAGAGGCTGGAGCACGCCAGGAGCTGCTTGTTGGCATTCTGCAGCCATTCCAGGCTGGGAAGTTTGAACCCCGGCCGCGGCGGCAGCTTGTGCTTGAGCCGGTACGACTGGGCGAGATACATCAGCCCCGCCACAAAACCGAGCGAGACGGCAATGGTCCCCAGCAGCAGTAATATCCCATGCGCGATGCCCCAGAAGTTTTGCGCGTTCGTTTGCGGCAGGGCAAGGTTCCGCGGAAAGGCATAAGCCACTCCAATCAGCACCAGCACCACCGGCAGCAGGAACAGGCCCACCGAAGTCTGCGGTCGGGAGGCCGCCAGGTAGATATACACGGCGGCAACAACCCAGGCGGCAATCACGTACCAGTCATGCCAGTTGGAGAGAGGCACGCTGGCCAGGGCCTGGTCCGTGGCCCGGTTGTAAAGGTACAGCGTCTGCATCACCAGCCCGACCACCGCAAACAACAGCATCACCACCACCCGGATCGGCATGCGAAAAAACAGCCGCGACACCTCCAGCGCCAGCGTGATCGCATAGCTGGTCGAGAAGCAAACGAGGGAAATGCCGGTAAGCATGAAGCAATGCAGCGAGTAGAGAGCCAACTTGTCGGCGCGGGACTTTGACTACCGTTCGGCGCACTCACGCGCCGCAGTCCTCATTCTAACTTCACCCCTTCCCCGGCATACCCTATCATTCGTCATTCGCCATTCGAATTTCGTCATTCATTCCATGCTCCGCCTCCTCGCCTACCTCTGGGCCTCTCCCTGGACCCTCTTCGGCCTGTTCTGGGGAACGCTCGCCCTGCTCACCGGCGGCCGCGGGCAACTCGTGCAAGGAGTACTCGAATTCCACGGCGGCCTACCCGCCTGGCTCCTCCGCCGCGCCCCGCTCGTCGGTGGAGCCGCCGCCATCACCTTCGGCCACACCGTCCTGGCCCGCACCCAGGATGACCTCGACGCCTCCCGCTCCCACGAGCGAATCCACGTCCGCCAGTACGAGCGTTGGGGAATATTCTTCATCCCCGCCTACCTCCTCTGCTCCCTCTGGCTCGTGCTCCGCCGCCGGAGCCCGTACTGGGACAATCCGTTTGAGAAAGAGGCGTATGGGAGCGAGTCGTAGTCAGACCGCTATTCTCATTCCCTGATAGAAATCTCTACTTCCATCACAGAAGAGCTAACTCGCGGTTGCCTAACCAAGTAATTGTAGACGCGCCCGCAGATTTCCCACCCCGCCCAAGCCGTGAAGAACCCAAAGAAGAGGAACGTGAAGGAGAGGATGGCGGAGCGCCAAAGGGGGATGCGGATAGGGGCGGGTAGGGCCAGGCGGTTGCGGTAGAGGAGGATGCCGGAGTAGAGGAACATGACCGCGCCGTTGAGGGCGGAGGTCCAGATGAAGAGGGTTTTGTTGTCGATGCCGTAGCCCAGTTGTTCCGCCACCAGGATGCTGCTGCCGAGGAAGATTTCGCCCCACAGCAGCCAGAAGTAGAGGCGGCCTTCGCTCCAGCGGGGGTTGTCGCGGAGCCAGGTCAGCTTGACCAGGTCCGTCGAGATGCGGCTGGCGGCGTCGAGGACGCCGAACTCGGTGGTGAAGAGGATGGCGACCCCCATGATGAGGAACAGGTATTTGGCGACCGGGTGAATCAGCTCGGACAGGCGCAAGGTTTCCGCCCAGACAAAGCCCAGTCCCTCCTTGTACTTGGCGGGGTCGACAGTGAGTTTTCCGGATGCGTCGTAAAAGAGGATGTAGCTGATGAGAGTAAGGAGCGTCAGGCAAATGATGCAGGTGAGCAGGAAGCTGACGAAGTGCTCCAGGCCGGCGGCCCGCCACCATTTATTCCAGCGGGCCAGGTTGGCCTCGTCGTGTGGGAAGTGATAGCCGGTCTCCGAGATGGCCTCTTCATTGCCGGTGAGGGGGCTAGTGATGCGGCCGAGGTGGATTCCCATGCCGTAACCCTTATCCTTGATGTAGTTGCTCTGGGAGAGATTCATGGTGCCGCCGGCTCCGGCGAAGGCAAGAGCGCCGAGCAGGGCCATGGGAGTCAAGGACTCATCCATGGGCGGATAGAAGTTCGGGTAGCCGAGCGTGAGCGTGGCAGTGATTTGCGTGACGATGGCGTCCGGGCGGAGGACCGTCAGCCAGGCGGCAATGCCGATGACGATGACCATGATGAGCAGGACCAGGACGAATTGGACCTTCTCGACGGTTTCATAGACCACTGGCCCGGCGGTCAGGATAATGCCGCACAGAAGCATGGTTGCGATGGCAATGTATGTGTCGTACGGGCCGGCCACGACGGCACCATCGGCGTTAAGCGTCGGTTGACCGAAGATCAGCCAGCCGATGATTTGCGCGGCCCCTTTCGACCAGGCCGGAATCATCCACGGCAGCACGTTGAGCAGCAGAAAGATCCAGGCCCACGAGCGGCTGAGGCGGACGAAACCGGCCACGGCGGACTCGCCGGTGGCCAGGGTCCAGCGCATGATTTCCATGTTCAGGAAATACTGCATCACCACCGCCAGGATGCAGGCCCAGAAGAAAACGAATCCGCAGCGGAACGTGATGTATGGCCACAGGATGAACTCGCCGCTCCCCAGGGCCAGTCCCGCCAGAATGATGCTCGGCCCAATCATCTGCCGCAGCGGCACGGGCTCGGGCATCTGCCGCTGGCGAAGGGGCGGGAGCGTGCCCGCGGGGATGATGGAATCGGGGATGAGGATTTCGGCCTGGGAATCGGAAGCCATGGCAAGTCGCAGCGGAGGGAACGGCGAAAGCGTGCCATTCTACGCTGCGAGCCACGCCGTTGCGCTCCTGTTACGACTGGATGGCAGCCGCCAGCGCTTTTTCCCAGCCGCGAGGAAATTTGACTTTGGCATAGACTTCGGCAAGCGGGATTTTGCAGCCGATCGACTTGAGGGTGAGAGTAGCGTCCAGGCCGGTAATGGTGGACATCTTCCAGGGAGTCCCGCGTTCACGTTGATAGAATTCGATGTAGGGCATTTCCTGGTTGATGAGAGCCAATTCCTTCAATGTAGGCAGGCGGCGATACTCGGGAACTTTGAAGGACTCGTCGTATTCTTGCGTCGATTCCGACAGAACCTCTACGAGGAACAGAGGATTGAGCAGCGTATCGAGTTTCTCGTCCAGAAACTTTGGTTCGCCGCACACGGCGACAACGTCCGGATAGGTGTAGAAGTCAGAGGATGCTTTCACACGCATGTCGTTGGAGTAAACTTCACACGACTTATCCCGAAATTCATTGCCGATGACGCGAACGAGATTTCCGGTAATCAGATTGTGGGCTCGCTTGGCCCCGGACATCAGGAACATTTCGCCGCGATAGTATTCACTTTTGAGCTCGGCCCGCCGCTCAACAAGCAAATATTCTTCTTCGGTCAACAATCGGGGCTTGGGGACAGCGGACATTTTCGGTTGCTCGCGAATCAAGAAGGGGCTCATGCTTCTATCTTAGACGCAACACACCTTCGTTGGGAACTGCAAAGGGTCATGGCGGGGCGCGGCCACGTCCGCGCATGCAAAACCCGGCCCGCTGGCCGCCATGAATAGCAGCCAACGGGCCGGGGGATCAGAAGTGTCTGCCGTCAGACACAGACGGGGTCGGGAGGAGTTTTCGCGGTCTGGCTTTTTGTCGTTTTGCGAAATCTCAGACCGCGAAAACCCTCCCGACCCCTTTCTACTTACCAGACTATTCACTACGCAGGACAAGGAAATGCGAGCCTTCCGCCGTGCGGACGAGGAGCAGCACGCCCTTTTTCAGGTCGGCACTCTTGGTCGCCACTTCGAACTCGGCGGAGGTCTTCACCGCTTTGCGGCCGACCTGGATGATGGCCATGCCGGCTTCCAGGCCGGCTTTCGCGGCGGGGCTTCCTTCCTGGACGGCGGTGATGACCACGCCGGAGCTCTCCTTCATGCCGAGATGCCGGGCCACGTCCGCGGAGAGCGGAGCGACTTCCATTCCGAGCTGGTCGAACTTCTCGCTCGGGCTATCGGACTGTGCCTCTTCGCTGCTCTCGTCAGCTTCGGCGCGGACGCCGTAGTTCGCCGGCTGCTCACGCAGCGTCAGCGACAACTCCACCCGCTTGCCATCGCGCAGAACGACAACGGACTGCTTGCTGCCGATTTGCGTCCGTCCGGCAATCGCCGGCAGTTGAGCACTGTGGGCGATGGGCTGGCCGGCGAACTCCACAATCACGTCCTGCTGCTGGATGCCCGCTTTGGCAGCCGGACTATCGGGGAAGACGTCGGTGACGAGGGCCCCGCTGGGGGTTTTCAGGCCGAACTCCCCTGCCAGCTCCTGCGAAACGGGCTGAATGCCAACTCCCAGGTACGCGCGGTGGACCTTCCCGTCCTTCAGAAGTTGCGAGCTGACCCACTTGGCGACGTTCACTGGCACCGCAAAGCCAATCCCCTGGTTGCCGCCACTGGTGGAGTTGATGGCCGTATTGATGCCGATAACTTCCCCTTCCAGATTGACGAGCGGCCCGCCGCTGTTGCCGGGATTGATGGCCGCGTCCGTCTGCAGAAACTCCGCGTGCTTCGTGATGGCCACGCTGCGCTGCTTGGCGCTGATGATGCCGGCAGTGACCGTGTCTTGCAGGCCGAAGGGCTGGCCGAGTGCCAGGACCCAGTCGCCAATTCGCATCGCGTCGCTGTTCCCCATCACCGCTGCCGGCAGGTCGCCGTCCGCCTTGATCCTGACCACCGCGATATCGGTGTTCGGATCGGTCTTGACGTCGGTGGCCACAAACTCGCGACCGTCGTGCAGCTTGACCACGACCGTGCCGCCGCCGGCGACGACGTGGTTGTTAGTCAGCACGATGCCGCTCTTATCAATGATGACCCCCGAGCCGCTGCTTTGCTGGGGCATCGGCCGCATATCCGGCAGGTCGTCCATGCCGGGGAATCCGCCGGGGCCGCCTTCACCGAAGAACCTTCGGAGCAAGGGATCATCTTGAAACTCCTTCGGAAGCGTTCCGCTGCGGCCTCTTGGATTGGGGCGGACATCGCGCTTCACGAGCTTCGGTTCGCTCGTATGCTGGATCGAAACCACCGCGGGGAGCACCCGCTCCGATGCGGCTCGGAACGCTTCCGACAGCGTCATCGCCTGGCTGACCGCCTGCTTCTCTCCCGCCGACAGTGGCACCGCGGGCTTGCCCGCTGGAGCGCCGGGGATCGCGGCCGTCGACTTATTCGCCGGCCCGTTTTCGCTATAGACCAAAGCGGCGGAACCGACGGCCAAAACGCCGGCTAGGCCCGCTGCTGCAAATGCATTGAATCTCGTAAGTGCTTTCATTGCGATCTCTCCCTCTTCGATGGAACGGAACAACTCCTTCTGTCAACGAAACTGCTACCTCGCGCTGAATTTTCTACGCACCGCGAAAAATCGCGGTTCAAGCTGTGAGGGCAGCAGAAATGGCAGACTGGATTGCCTGCACAAGGGCTTTTACGCAAAGAGCGCGCCAATTTGGAGCAGTTCTGGGCAGGCTGGAAGCCTACCCCACGGTCAGTCCCCGCTCCCCATCACCATGCTGCCCAGGCCGCCCAGGGAGTTCAGGACGGAGCCTTCGTCTTTTCCCTTGCCGGCCCCGGCCATCATGCGACCGGCGAGGCGGGAGAAGGGGAGGGATTGCAGCCAGACTTTGCCGGGGCCGGTGAGCGTGGCCAGGAACAGGCCTTCGCCGCCAAAGATTGTGTTCTTGAAGCCGCCGACCATCTGGATGTCGTAATTGACGCTCGGCTGGAGGGCCACGAGGCAGCCGGTATCGAGCTTGAGGGTCTCGCCGGGGGCCAGGGTTTTTTCACAGAGAGTTCCGCCGGCGTGGACAAGGACGATCCCGTCCCCTTGCAGTCGCTGCATAATAAAACCTTCGCCGCCGAACAGGGCGACAC
Source organism: Pirellulaceae bacterium (assembly GCA_051004015.1). Lineage (GTDB taxonomy): Bacteria > Planctomycetota > Planctomycetia > Pirellulales > Pirellulaceae > SXOA01. The sequence goes on from JBPCKT010000052.1 coordinate 14,003, forward strand.
CGATTTTCTTCTGGAAAGCGATGCTGACCTGCACGCCCCGAGCCCCGCAGAGGAACGAATCCTTCTGGCAAATCATCTCGCCGCCAAGCTCGTCGAGATGGAGCGGAATGATCTTGCCGGGATACGGCGCGGCGAACGCCACCACTTCCCGCCGCTGGGCGATGTTGCTGTACGTTGTCATGAACAGCGATTCGCCGGTCAGGACCCGTTTGCCGGCACTCATCATCTTCCCCCAAAATCCCTGCCCCTTCTGGCTCGGGTCGCCGAAGACAGTCTCCATCTTGATGCCGCTGGTCATGAACATCATGGCCCCCGCTTCGGCGATGACCATCTCACCCGGGTCCAGCGTCACCTCGGCAAACTGCATGTCGTCGCCGAAGAGCTGGTAGTCAATCTCGTCCGCGGTCTTGGGACCAGTGGATTTGCGGGCCCCCGGCGACGGCGTGTAGTTCGCTGAACTCGCCGGTTCCACCGGCACCAATTCCAGCCCGTCGTCCTTGATGACCGGCATCTGGAACATGTTCCCGCACGCCTGGCAGCGGACCTGCTTGCCGGCGAACTGATCGTTGTAGTGATACTGTTTACCGCAGTTGGGGCAGTTGATGATGGACATGGGGGGAGGGGGCTAGGGACTAGGGGCTAGGGAAGGCGAGCGGGGGGCGTTAGCCCCCTGATAATTCAGGGCACTAGAACGATACTACCATAGGCGTATTCGACGCACGGAGGCAAGTCTTCGCGGTAAGGGCCGTTCAAAGAATTAGCTAACTGCGGTCCTATCCTTGCAAACCGGGCAGGGCCGATAAGTGCCTGCGTACATGGAGTCGACTTCAAAGGCATGCCCTTTCTGGCAAACGACAGCAATGGTCTTTGAAGACTTGGCTTCCTGCGGCTGAGGAAGGGATTCGATCGACGGGGAAATCTCGCCCGCGATGTTCGCGCTGCCGAAGCAGGCAGAGCTGCAATAGCCGACCTGGGTCCAGGGCTTGCCGGCCGCGAGAACAAAGAAGTAGCCGCAGCGCGTGCAGTTTCGCGCCCCTTGTGCCTTTTGGTTTTCTCGATCCGTTTGAGCGTCTAACTCCCGCCGCAGCTCCATGTAGCGGAACGCCCCCTTTTTGTAGCTCCATCCCAGCCTGGCGATGTCGAGCGCGTCGGCAGCGGGGACCTTGGGAGTAACAATCTCAATAATCTCGTCGGTCCGTTTGTTGATCTCGATTTGAAATGCCAAACGCATGATGATCGCCAGGGCGCTATGGTCGGGAATTCCCTCGTGGAATCGCGTCATCAGTCGCCAACTGGCTCCCCCACACCTGGCACAACTCCCTTCCCGCTCTCGAAGCGCACGCACACCCTGTTCCCGCCCGCACGATTCGCAGGTAAATACGACTTCGTCGGCGACTTGGCGATCCAAGGGCATCGATCGTCTCCATGTTTGCCGCGTATGCTCGTGTCCCTGCCTTGGACGGTGAAATCCCCTGTGAGGATGCGAGTTTATGAGCCTTCATCCGGGCAAACTTCGTTGGCATCGTCCTGTTCGTCTTCTGCACCCAAATGATCCTCGGCGGCCAGGAGATACTTGGCAAAGTCAGCTAGCCCGCGCGACATTTGCCAGAGCAGGAGCGCATAGAGCCCCGTCGTCAACGCCAGGCTAACCAGGCTCACGGATAACGCGACCAGAATGGGAACCGCCAGCCCCGGCACCTGGTCCCGGACGGCAGCGCCTGCAGCAAACAGGGCGGCTGCGATTATTGCCACCCCAAGCGATGCCAGCACGTGGAGCACGGAGCGTTTCAAATCGGCTCGCTGAATCACATCTGCAAGACTCCGCAAAAAAAAGCAGAAAGAAGACCAGACTGGCCAGGAGCAGAATGGGCTCGGCCAAGCGAGCCACTTTGAGCAGCGGTATCACGCGGGAAACAAATCGCGTGGTCAGCATGATGCCGTCGCACCAAATGGCTACATTAAGCATCCAGCGGCCGGAAAGCTCAATAGGAAATTCAAAACAGCGGTACTTCCCCCACATATTCACAAAGGCGCCGATGATCGCCAGCATTGCCGCCGGCGCAATCACCCAAGTCAGGGCATTGGGCTGCAGGTTAAGCCGGGGGCCGACGAACCAGATCAGCAAACCCACCAGGCCGCACAACGTCAGCAGCATTCCATAGAGCGACAACCGCAAACCGGAGGCGTGATGCCGCAGCGATTTTGCCAGGTGACGCGTGGGATAAAGCAACCGCTCGAGATCGTCCGGCATGGATTCTCGGTGGCCTGTGAACCAATTCATGTGCGGTCCTACGGAGAAGTGATTACGTCAGACTCACTTCGCAAATCCGTGATTCTTCATCCAGGCAATGCACTCGGTCGGCCAATTGCTAGTGCCGGGAATATGTTTGCCAAGTCCCACGCCGTGGCGGCCTTTTTCGTAGACATGAAGCTCGGCGGGGACTTTGTTTTTGATGCAGGCAAGATAGAAGACGATGCTGTTCTCCGGGGGGACGCCGGTGTCCTCGTAGGTGTGCCAGAGGAAGCAGGGGGGCGTTTCGGCAGTGACCTGCTTCTCGCTGGACATGCTTTTGACGAGGTCATCGGGGGCGTCCTTGCCGAGCAGGTTGTTCTGCGAGCCGACGTGGGTGAATTTCTCGTTGAAGGCGATGACCGGGTAGCAGAGAACGCCGAAATCGGGGCGGCAGGAGACCTGGTCAATTGGATCTTTCGAATCAGCTTTACCCTTGTCGAAATGAGTAACCGCGCTCGATGTCAAATGCCCGCCGGCGGAGAAGCCGAGGATGCCAATTTTGGCCGGATCGACGTTGAATTCCTTGGCCCGCGAGCGGACGGTGCGAATGGCTCGCTGGGCGTCTTCGAGCGGCGCGGGGTGGCCGTAACCCTTCCCCCGGTGACGGTAGTCGCAGATAAAGCCGGCGATGCCGTAGTCATTCAGCCAGTGGGCAATCTGGTGCCCCTCATGATCCATCGCCAGGCCGCCATAGCCGCCGCCGGGGCAGATTACGATGGCTCCGCCATTGGCCTTTTCCTTCTCGGGCAGGTAGATGATGAGCGTTGGTTTGTCCTTGGCTTCGGTTCCCTTTGCGCCGGGAGCGCCGGCGGGCCAGAGGAGCTCGGTTTTGGGCTCGGCGGCGAAGGCAGAGAGTGTAGAACCAGCGACGAGAATGGCAATCGTGAGGAATCGGTTCATGGGAGAAGGCACCTACTTGGGAGAGGAGAATGGACGTTATGCTAACGAGATATTCCGCGCCTCTCAATCAGCCACAAACAACAACGCAGCCAGCCATGTCCACCGACCTCTCCCTCCGTCACGACCTTGTCGGCGATTTGCTCCAGCTTCCCAAGACCAAAGGCGCCTGGGAAAACTACAAGCTGACCGACGAGCAAGTTGCCTTCTACCACGGGCAGGGGTATTTGAAGGGGATTCGCATCCTCACGGACGAGCAAGTCGAAAAACTCCGCGCCGAGCTGGCGGAGTTCTTCAATCCGCAGCACGAAGGGCACGAGTTGTGGTACGAGTACCACACCAACGAGTCCAGCCGGCCGGACACGGTGCTGTTCCATGCCCTGGGGGCCTGGCGGATTCGCCCCGGCTTTCACGATATTCTCTGGCACCCGGCCTTCACCGTCGCGGCGAGCCAGCTGCTTGGCGGGGCGGTCCGGTTCTGGCACGACCAGCTCTTTTGCAAGCCGGCGAAGCATGGTGGCGTGGTCGCGTGGCACCAGGACTACTCGTACTGGACCCGCACCAAGCCGATGGCCCATCTGACTTGCTGGATTGGTCTGGACGACAGCACCAAGGACAACGGCTGCGTGCATTACGTCCCCGGCAGCCACAACTGGACGCTCCTTCCCATCACCGGCCTGGCGGGAAACATGGACGCCATCAAAGAGGTCCTCTCGCCGGACCAGTGGGAACAGTTCCAGCACCCCGTCGCCATCGAGCTCAAAAAGGGAGAGTGCTCGTTCCACCATCCGCTGATGGTCCACGGCAGCTTTGAGAACCGCACCGACCACCCCCGCCGGGCGACCGTCATCAACGCCTTCCGCGACGGCGTGAAGAGCGACAAGAACGAAGAGCTGCTGCAAGGGGTCCCGTCCATTCCCGTGGGGCAGAAGATGGAAGGGCAGTTTTTCCCGCTGCTCTATCAGCCGTAGACGGACGGCCCCGCTAAGCCGCAATCGCCGCCTTCACCTCATTCATCACCGCATCGAAAGCGGCTGGATCAGCGATGGCGATTTCGGAGAGACTCTTGCGGTCCAGGATGATGCCGGCTTTTTCCAGTCCAGCAATGAACTGGCTGTACCGCAGACCCCGCTCGCGGCAGGCGGCGTTGACGCGGATGATCCAGAGCTTGCGGAACTGCCGCTTGCGGTCGCGGCGGTCGCGGTAGGCGAAAGCGCCGGCGCGGGCGATGGTTTCCTTGGCCGTGCGGAAGAGCTTGCGGCGGCCGCCGACGTAACCCTTGGCCCGTTTGAAGAGACGTTTCTTGGCTTGGGTGCGGGCAGCACCCTTCATGGCACGCATGACTTAGTTCCCTGTGGTTTGCACGCTGTGGTTCTAAAAACCAAGGCCCTCGGTTCGCCGAGTGTTAGGCGCCTGCGTGACGAGTGGGATGGACTTACAAACTGTATCCCGCGAGGGCGCGGGTGATTTGATGCACGACGGTCGACGACAGGACCTTGGTCCCCCGCAAGTTCCGACGCCGCTTCTTGGACATGCGGCTGGCCAGGTGGCTGGTGCCGGCGGAGCGGTGCTTGACCTTGCCGGTGGCGGTCAGGCGGAAGCGTTTTTTGGTTCCCTTGTGGGTCTTTTGCTTAGGCATGTCGTCACCAGCGAGGTTGCATCGAATCGTTCGCCACTGGACTGTCGCCACAGTGGAAACCTCGCATTATAGGGAGCGGGCGGGAATTGCGAAAGAGGGAGCCAGCGGAGGCAAAGCGTGCTAAAATGTGACGATTCGGTCCCCCACAGCGATTGCATCGACCCATGACCACTTCCTCCCATTGGCCACGTTGGCTTTCCCGATTTCTGGCAGCCGCAATCGCGCTTGCTTGCCTTGCCGTGCACGGCAGCGGGGCGGATGCCCAGAATCAGCCGCCACCTAAGTTCACGGCGCTCTTCAATGGCAAGGACCTCGCGGGTTGGCGCGGAGGCAACACGTTTGATCCGGCGAAACTGGCTGCGATGCCCGAGGAAGAACGCCGCGCTCAAATCGAGAAATGGACGGCGTCGATGAAGGAACATTGGCGCGTCGAGGACGGAGATCTCGTGAACGACGGAAAAGGGGACTACGCCACGACCGAGAAGGACTTTGGGGATTTCGAACTGCTCGTGGACTACAAAACAGTGGCGGGCGCGGACTCTGGCATTTACTTGCGCGGTTGTCCGCAGGTCCAGATTTGGGATATCAACCAGCCCAGCCGCGCGGAAAACCCCGACCGCAATCCCAACAAGGGTTCCGGGGGCTTGTTCAACAATATGCCGTGCACGTCCGGCAGGGATCCCTTGGTCGTGGCCGACAAACCGTTCGGCGAGTGGAACCATTTTCGCATTCTGATGGTCGATACTCGCGTGAGCGTCTGGCTGAATGAAAGACTGGTCGTGGATCACGCCGTTCTGGAAAACTACTACGACAAGGAGCGCAAGCTCCCCATTCCGCGCACCGGGCCGATCCAGTTGCAAACGCACGGCGGCGAAATCCGCTGGCGGAATGTCTTCCTCCGCGAGATCGGCGAGGAAGAAGCTCGCAAGATCCTTGCCGACCATGGTAAAGAGGCCGCCAAATGAGCCGCCGCCTCTACGGCTTAACAAGCGACCCCTTCACTTCGTTCGCCATTTCTACCAGGCTATCCAGCATTTTGTCCGAGGCTTGCGGCTCCAGCCGATTGGTTCCCAGCCAGGTTTCGTAGCCTCCCAAACGGTGCTGCCGCGGGGTGGGCAAATAGCCGAGGTAACCGTGGTTCAGCGACACCATGAAGGCCTTGGGGAGCGGGCTGCGGCTCTTGAACTCCAATCCGATTTCGCAAAACACCTCGCAAGGCATGGTCGCCAGGCAAACATCGCCGATGCGGAGCACCTGCAGCGGCACCTTCGCCGTCTCCGGGTACTCGCCCATGCGCATGGTGCGCTCGGCATAGATGAGCGACAGGTCCGTCTTGCCGGCCGCTGCCGGCGCTTTGTCGAGCGTAGCCTTGGCCCAGTCGGATTGCTCCGGTGTGGGCTTCCGCCAAGACAGCGCCAGTTCGCGGTAGCGGGCGTCGAGCGTCACCTGACTCTTGTATTCGATCTTCGCCAGCCCTTCATGCACTTTGGTGGCCACGTCCTCGGCCACGATGCGCATTTGCACATACGAGTCTTGTCGGGGACGCGGATTGCGGAAATTGATGTTGTTGATGTCGCCGCTGGTGCCGTTGGCAAGCAGAGCCACGAAAGGGCCGCTGGGATGATCCGCCTCGAGCAGGTGGCCCAAGTGGGAGCAGAAAATGCCGAAGTAATCGGCGGAAATGTGTCCATCCCCAACCCCGCCAACGTAATGGAGCGAGTAGGCCGCGAACACGGAAATCGGCTTGCCATCCATGCCGCGGACCGCCAAGAAAGAAACCGCCGGGTCCGTCGGCCCGGCTGGTTCCAGCAGATTCGGGCTGCCGGCCGGCGGATTCATCTTCACCTGGTCCAATTCGCCAAACGGATTGAGCGGCATCGTGCCCGGCTTCATGGTCCAGCGGCGGTTGAAAACATGCTCCGGAGCGTCGACTGACCCAAACCCAATCTGCGCCGGCCGCAGCCGGTTGACCCCGCACTTCACCGCGTCGGCAATCCGCCGGGCCACGAACTGCTGGTATTCATCGAGCTGTTGATCGTGCTTGAAGCGGTCCTGTCCGAGGGCGCTGCTGGCGGAATGGGTGTGGGTCGCGGAGATTAAGACTCGTTCGGGCGGGATCCCAACATTCTCCTGAATCAGCTTGCGGGCCTCATCGCTGACGCCGCGATGGATTCCCAGCATGTCACAGACCACCAGCGCCAGGCGAGTTTTTCCATCATCGAGGACGAGGCAGCGGGCATGCAGCTCATCATGCACATGCTTTGACGGAAAGGGCTGGAAGCCGCCGATGATGTCCTTGCCCAGCGGCGGCGTGATGTTGCTGGTGGCCGCGCCAGCCTGCAACTCCTGCCCGACAACTGCGGCTGGTGTAGTAAACGAGAAAAAGATCGCGCCGAGCATGAAAGTCAGCAGGCGTTGCAGCAGGTTCTTGGTCATGAGTTTCTCCAGGGGTCGGAGTCCTTGAGCGTACTGGATCATTTCTCTCGCGGATTCTCGTACCAGACAACATTCTTGTTCGCCTGGCCCGCGATGAGCAGATCGAGATCTGCGTCGAGATCCATGTCCGCCGCCCGAATGTCATAGGCCGCCTGATCAGACGCCACCAAGTGATTCTTGAATTTTCCTTTGCCGTCGTTCTCGAACCAAAACGCCTGGCGGTCGCCGTAGGCGCACGTGGCGGCATCCAGATCGCCGTCAGCGTCCATGTCCACAACAGCCAGCGAGTGCGGCTCCAGCAGCGTCTCGTGGATCACATGCTCGCGCCAGTCGGGGGCCTCGAACCAGATCACACCTCGACCGTGACCGCGGGTTGCAATGAAGTCCGTCTTGCCGTCCCCATTCACATCGGCGGACTGAATATTGGTCGCTCCGGGCTGATTCTTGGCGATCAGCCGCTTTGTCCAGGGGATGTTGCGATCGGCGGGAGCTTCCCAGAAGGCAAACCACTCGCCACTTTTGGACTCGTCTTGCGGGCCACCTTTTGCCGCCAGGGAGATGTCGAGCCTGCCATCTCCGTTCACATCCCCCACGCCAAAATAATGACTGAGCCCCGGCGCGTCCTCCTTGGCAAAAATGAACCGCTCCCAGCGCTCGGCCTTGAGCGGAGCCCTCGGCACCCGCAGCCAGGCCGCCGAATTGGGAAACGGTTTCAGCGGCTGGGCGCTGTTGGCAATCAGGTCGGGCTTGCCGTCCCCGTCGATGTCCCCCTTCAGCAGTCCGTGAATGCCGTTGATCTGGTCGTCCACGACTCGCTGCGTCCAACTCCCCGCGAGCGGCTTCTCGGGCTGCTCCAGCCAGGCAATCAACCCCGGCTGATACCGCGCGCCGATCCAGTCGAGGTCACCGTCCCCATCGACGTCAAAGAACTCACTGTGAATGAAATCGTGCCCCTCTCCTTCCGCCAGAATCACCTCCCGCCAGTCCGGAGCCACGAACAGCCGCGTCTTGCCCCCGCTATTGCTGATAACATCCGGCTTGCCATCCCGCGTGAAATCCCCCGCCACGGCGGTGCTGGTGTGCAGCCCCTCGTGAACGACGTGCTTCTTCCAAGGCTCCTCGGCCCTCATGGGGGAATCCGCCAGGATGAAAATCGCCGCTGCGGCGAGTAGCCAGGTCCTGCCAGCCCATAAGAGTTTTGTCGTCCGGGTATACCCCCCGAAAGCGGTAAGTTGATTCACTTTTCGGCCCTCCGTTTTTGACTGCCCGGTTCTAACTTACGTCAATTCAACTTTCGCTAACCCGAATGCCGGCTGGGACATCCGCCGACACAGTTCGTCCAAGTTTGATTCACATTCGTCAGAATTAGAGTTGTTTTTATTCATCCGATGTCACTGACATATCATGCAAACCCATAAGAGTTTTTTCTCTTTTTCGCACAGTCGATTCACCCATTTTCTTCAACTCCTCCCCTGAAAGTCCACCCGCAGTCTGCCAGTTGAATTCATACCCCCCTGCTTCAACACGCCCTCGGGGAGAAAAACAGGGGTCGTGTTGAATTGGACCTCCAAAGTGTCAACACCAGGAGGACTCGTCCCCCTCCAAATAGTGTACCGCTCGCCTTTGTCTCAAATTTCAAATCCTCTTCACCTGTGCGCGCACGTTGCCTATGGTGTACGTAAGTTTATACAATCAGGTTGGCGCATGCAAGCCCCCGCTGATCGGATTTCCGAAAGTTGTTTCCGGCCAAACTATGTCCACAGCGTATTCGACAATTCTAGACCTAGCGCGGCACCGGGCCTGACTCCAACTCCGGCTTGGGCGCATGCGGATAATCGACCGCCTTGTAGCGGATGGCGAGCTCGGGAGTCAGTAACTTCTCGTGCTTCTGGAACCGCGAGGTGAGAGCCCGGTCCAGGATGCCGCTGGTGAGGAGGGTCCGCTCGACGGGGTAGGTGACGCGGCCGGTGTGGATCATCCGCTCGATGGCTTTGAGCAGGTAGGCGAAGTGGGGGTAGTAGGGCTCGGTCCGTTCTTCAAAACGTGTTGACAGAATCCTAGGCTCTCCCTTGAGTTTCAGGGCGATGGCGTTTCCGCCGACGCTGTTGGGCAGCATGAAGATGGAGCCCAGCAGGCCATCCGCGTATTGAAACAGGAAGAGGGCCGAGTCCTTGTCCTTTCGCAGTTCTTCGCGCTGATGAGGAGTGACTTTGAGCGCGGCGAACGCGGCAGTGAGCAGGTCCTTGCGGACTGTCCCGTCGTCAGCAGCTTTCCACATGGCGTCCCCTTGCAGGCATTGCACCCATTTCACGCCGGTCTCCGACGGAGTTTCATTCGGGCCGCGCCGCCGCTCCACCAAGGACTGAAAGCACTCCAGCGCGTGGGCTCCATAGATATCCAGGCCGGAATAGCCGATGCCGACTGCCGCCTCGATGTCGCAGCCCATCGGCACGTTCATTTCCGGGTCGCGAAAAGTGTTGACCAGCGATGAGCCGGCCATGAGCGGCACCTTCATTTTCTGGGCCCGGTCATACATCCATTTTGCGTCCTCCCAGACTGGCCCCAAATGCTTGTCGTTGAAAACCGGGACCACGCGGCCGTACTTTTCGAAGGTATCGGTAATCTCCTGGAAGAAACGCCGCCGCGGATAAAGATGCTGCTCCTTTTCATTCCACGGATAGTTGCCGTGCTCGCCGACGCTGATTACGCCATCGACTGGGATGCTTGTGCCGCCAACGGTCACTGTTTTTTCAATCGTGTCAAAAGTGGGGACCTTGTATTTCTTCGCCAGGGTCCGGGCCAGGTCCTTGTCCGTGAATTGCTCGACGTACATCGAAGCGAGCTTGAGAGCCGGGCCGGGACCGCCGTCCTGGTTCCAGCCTTCCAGGATTTTGCCGATCAGCACGTCGCCGTGCAGGCCCTTTTCGTAGGCGGTGATGATGGCGGCGACGGACTTTGACGCACCTTTGGCGGGAGGAGCGGCCAGTGCACTGCTGGCGGCGAGGGCGGCACTAGAGGCGAGGAAATCGCGGCGGGGGAGAGTAAAGTGCTTCATGGGAACTGGTGTCGACGTTACCGTTTGTCAGGAGGCGGCGGAGTGATGTGCGAATCAAGTCCGTCCCGTAAATATGTGAGCGAGCGAAGCCAAGCGCGCAACTCTGGTAACGACGCCAACGATTTTTCCTCAAAGCCAGTAACGTAGTCTTCCGTATCGTGACCAAACGTTTCCAGTGACACGACAGGGCCGACTCTCCTGACATGGGTTGAATCAATTCCGCGATATGATGAAAAGCCCGTATTGCACAGCAGCCCAAAGGAAGCCCAGAGCGGTGAGCAAATCACCTCGACCACCCGCGCGCCAATGATTTCGCTTCGCCAGTCTTCCCCCGAATCCACTACTGTTGCGACCTGCAGCATTTCTCTACTGATGTCTGACCATGCCAGATCGCCGACGCCATCACCGAGGTCATTATAGGTCAATTCCAAAAGCTGTCCCTGGGAGAATTCAACAAATGCACGAACTGAGGTGATCTCGCCATCGCTACTGATGAATGGCTCTCGTGCCTCCCACACTTCGCGAATTGTCTCGCCCACGATCTCTGATTTTCCGAGCGGCTTTGTCATTTTCTTCGTGTCTCGATGATTCCAGACTCCGGACTATTTGAGGGAACTCAGGTATGCAAGCAAATCGGCAACCTGCCCGGCAGTCATTTCGCGCAGCAGCAAATCCGGCATCAGGGACTGCTGCTGTGGGACCAGCCGCTCGATTTCCTTGGCGGGGATGCGGATTTCCTTGTCCTGGGCGTCCTTGAGGACGACTTCGCTCTCGTCCTTCTTCACGAGCAAGCCAGTCGCCAGGCGGCCGTCGTCCAGTTCGGCGAGGTGCGTGACGTACTTGGGATCGATCAGTTTGGAGGGTTCGAGGATGCTCTCCAGGAGCTGGGACCGAGAGTACTTTTTGCCGATTGTGGTCAGCTCGGGGCCGACTTCCTTGCCTTCCTTTTGGATGCGGTGGCAGTTCTTGCAGGAGACGCTGGCGGTTTCGAAGAAGACTTTCTTGCCGCGGGCCTCGTCTCCCGTCAGCGACAAAATCTGCTCAGGCCGGATCACGCTGCCGAGGCGCTTCAGGCGTTTTTCGGGCGGGAGATAGCGCTCGAAGAGGTCGCGGATGCTGACGTCGGCGTGCTGGGAGGCTCTTTCGATGACGATGTTCTCGACCAATTCGCCCCGGTCCAGGGAGCGCTCCAGCATCAGCGCGCCGCTGGTCGAAGCGAGGAGACGGTCCACGATGCTCGCCCGCATTGCCCCTAGTTTGGTTGCTCGCAGCAATTCCAGGTCAGCAGTTTCCTCCATACGGAGCTTGGCAGCCGTGGCATTGCCCGTTTTGTCGGTCGCAGATTCCGGCGGCAGCTCTTTGATCCACTTATGGATTAGTTCAACCCCCTCGCGGTCCACTTCCATCGAGCCGATGTGGGGCATGCGGCCGCCGCCGAGCTTGGCCATGCGATACAGCAGCACGGAGCGGAACGGGTCGCCGGGGGCGATGACCTGGGCGGCGTGGATGCCAAAAGTCCCTTGCGTGGGCCGGACGCCGATCATGTCGGTCTTGTCGAGCGGCAGATCAAACGGCATCTTCGAGAGAACCGCGCTGCCGGCGTGGAGACGGTGGCAGTGTGCGCAGTTGGTGTGCAGGTAAGCGCGGGCTCGATCGCTGTGGGAGGCCGCAGTGTCGTGTGGATTCGCCAGTTTGGGCTGTTTGTTGTCTACCGCACTCGGTTTCTCGAAGAGCTTCATTTGGACCAGCGCATCAAGCTGCGAAACCGCCGAGCCGCCGTAGTCGTGCGATTTGTTGAGCTGTGGAGTGTTGAAGGCAATCGGCGGCCCCGACCATTTGTTGTGGCACCGCTGGCATTCGGCTCGGCCGGAGAATCGCCAGGTTTGCTGTCGTTTTCCACCAGCGGCAGCGGGATCGGCAACGTCAAACGTCCGTTCCGCGCCAGCAGCGCTCAACAGGGCGGCATCCGTCTGCTCGTCGTTCCACTGATACGTGTACGGCATCCATTCGATGCCATCGAAATGCAAGATTTGCGTTTCGATCCGGCGACGGCTGGCCGGATTGCCGGATTGCAGGTCGAGCGAAAGAGTCTTGACGAGGACGGAGTCTTTGGGGAACGTCCAGGGTGCCCCCTCGGCTTTGATCGAGTGCTCGCCTGGCACGGCGACCAGGCGCTCGGCCACGGCATGGTCCGCCCAGGGCTCCGCGTTGATGGAGTAAGGGATGACACCCGCCGACGGCGTCTGCTCCTTGACCGCGGAGTACAGGCCGCTGTCACTGAGCTTCCGCGGGAATGTGGCGGATTGGTCCTGCTGTGGGTTGGGAATCAGGCGCTGAAGCGTGCCGGCGGTGTGATCGAGCAGATAAAACTCACCCTCGTTGTCGTCGCCGAAGCCCACGATCCGGTGCGTGGTGTCCGCGAGCTCTCGGTGCCTCACGACTTTGCCATTCTCAAAGCGGAAGCCCCACATCTTGCCGGTGTCGTAGTCGCCGTAGATATGATGCCCCTGCAGCTCTTTCAGCCGCGGGCCGTAATAGGTCAGGCCGTCGGTGATGGAGGAAGATTCCGAATGGGGATGTTCGATGGTTGGCGGCAGGATGGGGGTCGGCCCGCGCGGCCATTCCGTGTTGGTCGGCTGCCGCCCTTCCATCACGCTCCAGCCGTAGTTGCCCCCTCGCTCCACGCGGTCGAGCAGCTCCCAGAGCTCCCAGCCGACGTCGCCGGCCCAGAGATCGCCTGTCTTCTTGTCGATGCTGATCCGCCACGGATTGCGAAAGCCGTAGGCCCAGATTTCCCCGCGGGCCCCTTTCAGAGCGACGAAGGGGTTGTCGGCGGGAATGCGATAATTCTTGCCGTCATCGGCGTGATCGACATCGATACGAAGGATGGCGGATAGCAGGTTACTGACGTCTTGCCCGGCTCTTCGCGCGTCCGGCGGGTTTGGTCCCGTGCCGTCCCCGGTGGAGATATAGAGACAGCCATCCAGCCCGAACTTCAGCGAGCAGCCGTTATGGCCGCCCCCCAGCCAGGTGAGAATTGTCGTTTCGCTTTTGGGATCGATAGTCGGGGGTTCCGAATCGCTGACTTTGAACCGGGCGATGTGCGAACCATCCGGCAGCTCTCCCGGCTGGATGTAACAGACGTAGCAGTAGCGGTTCTCCTGGAATTTGGGGTGAAAGGCGAGCGCGTAAACCTGCTGGGCGCCGGGAACATCCTTGGCGAGATCAATCACGAGGTCGGCTGACTTCACGTCGGGCTGGTTCTTAAAGGAAAAAATCTTCCCCGCTTGCTCAACAATGAACAGCCGGTCGCTCCCCGGCGCGCTGGTGAGATCCAGGCAATCCTTGAACTTGAGATTGGGAAAGGCCCTCTCGGTGACGTAAGGCAGAGGAGCATCCGGTGAACCCGTAATGTGCGACGTGGTCCACGCGGTCCGTTTGGGAATATCAACCTTCGGCTGCTGCGCCGACAGGTCGCCAAGCGGAAACAAGATTACGAATGCCAGCAAAGCTTGCGCGGCCGCGGCACCGGTTCGATGGAGGATGTCAACCATGCTCGGCAGTTTACCGTCCGGCTTGTTATATTACGACCTGTCGCACTCTCGTAGCGAAAGAAACGCCCATGGCCGATTTCAAGGTGACGCAGCTCGAGTCCGGTTTGGACTTCGCGAATTTGCCGTACTGGGACGTGGTGATCATTGGCGCCGGCCCGGCGGGGCTAGCGGCTAGTCTGACCACTGCCCATCGAGCGCTGACCACGCTGGTCATTGAGGCCAAGGACCGGCCGGGCGGGCAGCCGCAGTTCCTGTATGCCGATAAGCGGATCGTGGACATTCCCGGATTTCCGGACGGCATTACCGGAGACGAACTATCCGTGCGGACGTATCGCCAGGCGCTCGACGCTCTGGTGCAGTTCCGATTCAACGAGGAACTGGTGACCATCGAGGACACCGACCAGGTGGAGACGCAGGAACGGCTGAAGCGGGTCGTGACGAGCAAAGGGAGCTATCTTTGCCGCAAGGTGATCATTGCCTGCGGCCTGCTTCACTATCCCCGACGGCTGACGGTGCTCGATCAACTTGAGTCGAAGAACATTCATTACAAGGTCCCCAAGATCGGCGATTACGAGGGGCGTCGCGTCGCCGTGGTGGGAGGAGGTGACTCGGCGCTAGACGCCGCGCTGATGGTACAGGCCCGCGGCGGCCCGGTGGATCTCATCGTCCGCGAGGTGACCCCCATCGGCAAAGCGGACAGCCTGGCGCATATTCGCGAGGCCGGAGGGCAAGTCCACACTTCCACAGAAATTGTCGCCGCGAAGTTCACGGGGGAGGAGATTGGGCTGGAGTTGTCAAAAGGCGGCCCGCTGCGCTGCTCGCTGGCCATCGTGCAGATCGGCTTCCTATCGGCCAAGGAGACTTTCGAGCGGCTGGCGCTGACTCTCAATGAGGATGGCAGCATCGCCATCGATCCTTACTTCGAAACCAGCCGCCAGGGGATTTTCGCCGTCGGGGACGTGCATGGCGACATCAAGCTCATTGCCGTCGCCTGGGCGGAAGGAATTCAAGCCGCCATCCACGCCTTCAAGGAAATCACCAGCCCCTACTGGCTCAACGAGAAGCGGCTCAAGGACCACAAGATCGCCCTCATCGGCGAGAAGATCGCCCGCGCAGCTTCCCGGGCGAAACAGTAACCATGAAAGAATGCACGGTGGCAGCGAATGTCGGCGGACGGCAAGATGTGAGCCGTAACGAACACCGATAAAGTGCCACTTATAGGTGCGTTCAGCCGATGCTGTTGTTAGGATAGAAGGGTTGCTTTCCCACGGAAGAATCTTGCGATGGCACGAGCTTGCGTTATCCCCGTTCACCCGTTGGCTTTAGGGTTGACGATTGCGCTACTGCTTGCCGGCGGAGGAGTGGTTGCAAGGGCCGAAATTCGGGTCAGTCCCGCAGCGGTGAAACTCGACCGGCCGGAGGCTTCGCAGCAGCTCCTCATCACGGACGTTGCCGGCGCCAAGCAACGGGATGCAACCCGCGAGGCGAAGTATGAGGTGAAGCCGCCGGTGATCGTCAGGGTGGATGCGGACGGCCTGATGGAGCCGATGGAGGAAGGGACGACAACGGTCGTTGTAAGAGTCGGCGCGGCTCAGATTGAAATTCCTGTAACGGTGACCGGGCTCAAGACTCCGCCGCCGGTTTCTTTTGAGCATGAAATCCAGCCGATCCTGACAAAAAACCGCTGCAACGCCGGCGGGTGTCACGGGAAGGCCGAAGGGCAGAATGGCTTTAAGCTCAGCCTGCTGGGGTTCGACGCTCCCGCCGATTACGACTCGCTCATCAAGGAAGGCAAGGGCCGCCGCGTTTCGTTTGCTCATCCTTCCCGCAGCCTGCTGATTCGCAAGGCGTGCGCGGAGACTCCCCACGGCGGCGGGCTGAAGATTGAGTCCGGCAGCTTGCAGCACAAACGGCTCGTGCGGTGGATCGGCTCCGGGGCTCCGGCGAAGATTGCCGACGATCAGCCGATTGTGTCGATTGAGGTCGAGCCTTCGCAGCTCGTGATGCAGGCCAAGGAGACGCGGCAGCTCAAAGTCACCGCCATCAATGCCAAGGGGGAGCGGCACTGTGCGACGGTGGAAGCGGACTATGTTTCCAATGCTCCGCACGTCGTCGAAGCGAGCTCTCGCGGGCTGCTTCTGGCGACGGACATTCCCGGCGAGTCGGCGATCCTGGTCCGTTACCTCGGCCATGTCGCCGTCTGCCGCGTCGCGGTTCCGCGGCCGAATCAGACCATCGTCCGGCCGGCGGAAAACAACTTCATCGACAAGCATGTCTGGGACAAGCTCGTCACGCTCGGCATCCAGCCCAGCGACGTGATCGATGACGCCACTTTCCTGCGGCGAGTCTATCTCGACACCATCGGCACTCTGCCGACCGCCGCAGAGGCGCGGGCGTTCCTGGCGGACACCGCAACCGACAAGCGCGCGAAGCTCGTCGCGGCTCTCTTAGAGCGTCCCGAGTATGCCGACTACTGGGCCATGCAGTGGGGAGACATCCTGCGGGCGGACAAAATCAAGATCACGCCGCAAGGGACCGTCGGCGTCACCCGCTGGCTGAGAAAGCAGTTCGGGGAGAACCGTCCCTACGACGCGATGGTCCGCGAGATCATCACCGCCCAGGGCCCCGTGCAGAGCGAAAGCCCGGCCGCGTTCTTCAAAGCAGTCGATCAACCGGAACTCGCCAGCCGCTCGGTCAGTCAGCTTTTCCTCGGCGTGCGGATTGAATGTGCCCAGTGCCATCACCATCCCAGCGAGCGGTGGGGGCAGGACGATTACGCCGGCCTGGCCGGGTTCTTCACCGGCGTCTCCGTCAAGCGACTGCCGAATGCGACCGACGCAGTGGTCTCCCGCGGTGGGACCGACGTGAATCACCCGCGGCTGAAAACACCGGTTCCCGCGCGGGCGCTCGGCGCATCCCCCGCCGATTTCACCAACATCAGCGATCGCCGGCAGGTACTGGCAAACTGGATGACCGCGGCGGACAACCCGTATTTCGCCCGGGCCATCGCCAACCGGATGTGGGCCCATTACATGGGTCGCGGCCTCGTCGAGCCGATTGACGACATTCGGGCCACGAACCCGCCGACCAACGAGCCGCTGATGGCCGCCCTGGAGACCCACCTCCGCGAGGTGAAGTTCGACCTGAAGGCCTTCACCAAAACGCTCCTCGCTTCACGGGTCTATCAGCTCAGCACGGCAGCCAGCGACTCCAACCGGGACGACCGGCAGCATTTCTCGCACGCCTTCCCCAAGGCCCTTCCCGCCGAGGTCCTGCTCGACGCCGTCTGCCAGACCACCGGCGTCCCCGAGAAATTCAACGGCTGGCCGCTCGGCGTGCGGTGCATCCAAGTCTGGGACAACCGGATGCCGTCCTACTTTTTCCGCATCTTCGGCCGGCCGGTCAGGGCTACCGTCTGCGAATGCGAGCGGAGCAACGAGCCCAGCATCTCCCAGGCCCTGCACCTTCTCAACTCCCCCGAAATCAACGACAAAATCATCAGCCGCAGCGGAGCCGCCCGCAAACTGGCCGATTCTAAGTTAACGCCCGAGCAAATCATCGACGAAGTGTATTTAGCGACTCTCTCGCGGCTCCCCACCGCGGAAGAGAAAGCCCTGATGCAAGAAGCCTTCACCACCGCCGGCGACCAGCGGCACCAGGCAGTGGAGGACGTGCTGTGGACAGTGATGAATACGAAGGAGTTTTTGTATAACCATTAGCAACAACTGTGTCCCAAGCTCTGCTTGGGACACCAAGTCTCGAAGCTCCGCTTCGCGATCGGCAAGCAGAGCTTGCAAGACGTGCGTTCCCAAGCAGAGCTTGGGAACGAGTAGTGTGCAGCGAGGTCGTTAGTTACAAGGAAGACCCCAATATGCTTAACTTCAATCTCCCCGGTCCCCTCTCCCGCAACTGTGACGGCTTCTCCCGCCGCCACATGCTCAAGCTCGGCGGCGGCATGCTCGCCGGGCTAACGCTGCCGAATCTGCTGGCCGCGGAAGCATTCGCCGCCGCTCCGCGGGCCAAGGCCAAGGCCTGCATCTTCATCTTCCTGGAAGGTGGTCCGCCGCAGCAGGATATGTGGGATCCCAAGCCGGACGCTCCGCCGGAGATTCGCGGCCCGTTCAAGACGATGCCGACCAAGGTCCCCGGCACGTTTTTTACGGAACATTGCCAGAAGTGCGCGGCCATTGCGGACAAGTTCACCGTCGTCCGCAGCCACAGCCACGCCGACAACGGCCACATGACCGGCTATTACTACGTGATGACCGGCCGCAAGCCGCCGTTTGCCGACGGGGAGCACCCGATTCCAACCAACGAGCATTTCCCCTCGCTCGGCTCCATCGTCAGCCGCGAGAAGGGGGCGGTGGGGACGATGCCGCCCTACATCAACATGCCGCACCCGATGTCCGCCGGCGGGCCCGGTTTTTACGGGGCCGAATACGCCCCCTTCGTCATCGAAGCCGACCCCAGCCAGCCCGACTTCGAGGTCAAGGACCTCGGCCGGCTGGAAGGGATGACCGAGTCGCGGCTCGGCCTGCGTCAGCGTCTGCTGGCGGGGCTGGAAAAGAGCGGCCAGCGGACCGGGCGGGCCAAGGCGATGAGCACCTACTACGCCAAGGCCTACGACCTGATGACTTCGCCCGAGGCCCGCCAGGCGTTCCACATCCAGGCCGAGCCCGAGAAGCTCCGCGAGGAATATGGCCTGTCGCAAATCGGCCAGTGTACACTCCTCGGCCGCCGCCTGGTCGAAGCCGGCTGCCGCTTCGTCGGCATCGACGCCCCCGGCTGGGACGTCCACTTCAACTGCTTCCCCGCCTTGCAGGGCGACCTCATTCCCCCCGCCGACCGGGCCTTCGCCGCCCTGGTAGCCGACCTGGA
Source organism: Pirellulaceae bacterium (assembly GCA_051004015.1). GTDB lineage: Bacteria > Planctomycetota > Planctomycetia > Pirellulales > Pirellulaceae > SXOA01. Next base: position 32,755 of record JBPCKT010000052.1, read on the forward strand.
GCAGCGGGGGATGCTCGACAGCACGCTCGTCGTGATGATGGGCGAGATGGGCCGCACCCCCCGCGTCAACGCCCAGGCCGGCCGCGACCACTGGTCGATGGCCCAGAGCATCCTCTTCGCCGGCGGCGGCACCAAACCGGGCCGCATCATCGGCGCCACCGACCACCAGGCCGCCGCCCCCACCGAGCTCCCCATCAGCGTCGGCGACCTGCGGCACACCGTCATGACGCTGCTCGGCATCGACTCGAAAAAGGAATACCCCGACTCGCTGGGACGCCCGGTGCCGCTGACGGATGAGGGGAAGATGATACCGGGATTGGTTTGAGTGCCGAATATACCGCTATACTGCGATAAACATCCGCAGCTCAAGTGCAACACAATGAATTGTTAGCTCAAAAACATCGGCTCGTATCGGTGCCCACATTTGAAGGTTCACAACTCATGAAAACCAAGTTTACCTACTGGAAGGAACTGGACGGCAAGTATTTAGGTTATTTGAATTCTCACCCCGATCACTGGACGCAAGGTGATAATTTAGACGATCTCAAGGAGCACCTGCGCGACCTCTACGAGATGTTCTCTGCGGAAGATATTCCAGGCATCAAGAAAGTCGAAGAACTTGAGGTCGCATGAAACGCCGGGATTTGGTCGCTGAACTCGAACGTATTGGATGTGTCCTTTTACGCAACGGTGCCAAACACGACATCTATCACAACCCAAAGACCGGAAAATCAGAGCCCGTGCCGAGACATCGCGAGGTCAATGAGCTGCTCGCAAAGAAGATATTGAAAGCACTAGCGCAGGACGGAACTTAACCGGAGCTCACAAGACCCCATCAGCGTCGGCGACCTCCGCCACACCGTCATGACCCTCCTCGGCATCGACTCGAAAAGGGAATACCCCGACTCGCTGGGACGGCCGGTGCCGCTGACGGATGAGGGGAAGATGATACCGGGGCTGGTGTGAGGTAAGTCATCCGCCGAACGTCGAGTTGTCGAATGCACTTTGCAAAGCCGGAGAACCGTTGAGTGATTGCAATCGCTACTTCGCTGACTTAGGATTCACGCCTAGTCGTACCTCCGTTCTCTCGGTGGGTTCACGAATGGACAGAATCGAATTCTACAACTACTGGGAGTCTCTCGGCGAGGATGATCTCGCTGGAACGGATATTGCTGAAATTCAGCTGCGGCTCTCGGAGGGATTACCAGGAGCCGAAGACATCGTTCGTCTAGACTTGCTTCAAACCCTTGACGAATGGGCCAGAGTTGTCGAAACGTCAACGCAGCGGTGGATAATTCAGTACGAGCAAAATCCGGCCAAGTACGAGTATTCCATCGCGAAATTCCGGGCGCTGTGCATGGTCATCGTGATCCAGCGCGACTTGGGCATCAAGTACAACATGGCTTTTATGGAAGGCCCGTATGACGCCACCGATTCTCGAAACAATCTCTTGCACGGACCGTTGACAGGCTTCGGAGGAACATGTGCGACTTTGCCATTCCTGTATGCGGCTATCGGCAGGCGATTGGGATACCCGCTGTATATCGTAGCCACTCGGCAGCATCTTTTCGTCCGTTGGGACGACGGCTGCGGCGAGCGATTCAACTTTGAAACGGCCGGACGGGGTTTCGAGCCGCGCACCGACGATGATTATCGCGAGTGGATTCAGACGACAGATGCCGAGGAGCAATCCGGAGGATTCTTTTCTAACTTTAGTCGTCGTCGCGAGTTAGCCTGCACATTGACGCATCGCGGGAGATGCCTCATGGACAACTGGCGGTTCGCGTCTGCGGTGATGTGTTTTCGGTGCGCCGCGCTCATTGATGAACATGAGAGGGGGGCGTGGGCAATGGCGACGATGGTGCATCGGATGGTCCTGTCGTTGGGGCCTGGTGGAATCTGTTTGGATACTCCCACCGAGGAACTCGTTGCCAGAGCTCGCCAACCGGTCAACAATAAGTGGCAAGAATGGGCTGTTGCTGAAGGCGAGGAACATTTTCGGCGCATCATTGAATTGCACCGCCAAAACTGGCGTCACGCCGTTTGCCAACCGCGAGACACTTTTTTCGCGAGACTTGGAAGTCCCGACACAACACCCGCCACTCGATAGAAAATCGCGCTAAGGAGACCAAGATGTACGACTCTAAAATTGGCCAGTGGTTAACTGAAGATCCTGATGGTTTCCCCGCGGGAGATACGAATTTGGGACGTTACGTCGGAAATCACCCAACCTATGCGACTGATCCGACGGGCCTCATTGAAGCGCCGGCGAAAACCAAGCCGGCAACGAAAGCCGCTGGTTCAAAACCGCCCAATTCCGATCCGGCAGACGACAAGTCCGGTCAGACGAGCCGTCATGGCAAGATGCTGACAATTCCCATAATCATCATCGATATGACGACCCGTCCTAAGGCAGGTAAATTGTCCGACGACATCGTGAAAAAGACAAACGAGATTCTCAAGCAATGCGACGTATTCGCGTCCAAGCGCGGCATCATCTTCCCCGGACGACCTGGGGGAGAAGTCAAATCCCGAATCACGTTTGATGCTCGAACCCACCAGTTTTCAGGCGGCGGATGGGCTGGAAAGTCACTCAAGAAGTTTTTGAATGAAACCACGAAGCAAACCGGGGTAGTCTTCGTCATAATCGTTGACGAAATTACGGGCAGTGGTAGCAAAACATTTGGTCTGACGTATGGACCAGACAACAAAAATGGAACCGCAATCGTCCTCGCTGTGAACCTGCCACCAAACAAGCTAAACGACACTCCCGAACGCACTCTTGCTCACGAATGCGCGAACTATTTCGGCCTAAAGGATCGGGACCGTTCAGGAATCGATGGCGAGAATCTTATGTCGTACGGTAAGTGGTCCGAAGATGGTCTCATTCGCGGCACAAAGTTGGATGCTGAACAGATTCGTCAGATTAGAGAAGGAATTGATAAGGTAATAGCGAAAGAAAAACTTAGGAATGAGTAGTTCGTGTTTAGGTCGTGAATCGAAGGCCGCTGGCGGCATCTGGATGATCTTTGCGTTCGTCGCAGGTGCGATTGTTATTGCAATCGCTCTTGTTGAGGTGGGATTATTACAGAAGCCCCCTGCTAAGACTGAGCTTGACGCTGCCCTCGAAAGGACGAAGGCCATTCTGCTCCGAGGTGACCCCCAGGCGTTGAAGGACTCTTGTACGGATGCCGGATGGAAGCGAATCAACAAGTGCTATGACTTCCATCTCGGTACTCAAGGGTTTCGAGGAACATTCGGGGAGTTCATGCAGGAGTGTGGTAGAGCCATGAACTCGAGTAAGCCGGGAGATGTTGTAAAGACAAACCTCGACAGCAGAACTGTAGTGTTCTTCTTCGATAGGTCGTCGCCCGAAGGCGTAACGATCGCGTTTTGCAACGAACAAGGAAGGTGGGAAATCGCGTATCTTTCGCCCGGCGAAATCGAGCCAAGCGCCATTTTCGCAAATCCGCCGAATAGGTAACGGGCGCAACCGGTCGCCCGCTCGGGTGCTAGCGGTGTATTTCTCGACGATTTCCACAGACCGACGAGAGTTTCCCCCAAGTTTCTCCGCAGGAAAAGCAAGCATTCATGATTCAAGCCCTCTCAATCGCGGGATTCGACCCATGATTTTGACGCTGCTCATGTCACGCTTCATATCAACAAGACCACAAAATGCGGCTTAAAAGTGGCAGCTAGCAGTGGAGCGGGCGACCGGTTGCGCCCAATCTCAATCGGACAAAGAATCCTGAATATGCCGAAGAATTAAAGCAGTATCTTACCGTGGCATCGTATGACATGGTTTATCGCGGCCTTGTTGACCCCCGTGGGACGACACGGCGTCTTGGTATGGTAGGAGCCGCGCCCGTCATGGCTCGACTGCCAGATAATCCGGGTAGAGACGCAGTTGGACCGGCAAAGCCAAATGGACGACCAACGCGGGGTTCAAGCACTCCTCGTCCCCTCGGTTGGGCGGGCCAAGGTTCACCAATCAGCGCATTTCCAAAAGGTGGGTTGAGAGTCGATGCGGGACAGGTCGCCAAGCATTTACCGAACACTGTCCAGAGTAATCGGCTCATCAAGAAGGACGGTGCCGCGCATGTCTTTAATGACAAGAAAACCATGTGCAACGTCGAGACGGCAATCATCGAGAAAGGGACTTTTCTCGGTGAAATTCGCGGTTGGGTTCGATATGGTTTGCGATTTGAAGAAGCAATTGGATACAGAATCGATGCGTCAGGCAAGAAACTTCCGTTGTTCTACGGAGAGTTAAAGCTAGACCCTTCCACAGGATTATACCACATTATTCCCCGGACAGGACCAGGAAATGAATAGTGTCGATTGGTACGAAGTATGGATTGATACAAGCCTATCCATACCTTACATTTTGCTCGTCCGCTGTCGGCGGGATCATCCTGAAATCGAGGTCATCGACCCGCGGGACGGAAAAAAGGTCGTGTTCCAGGCTCCCGATTACGACGCAGTTCGTTTCTGGCTTATGGAAGACGAGTATAGTCTCGTCGAGGGGCGGGTGGTTATGGATAATTGATCCGGCGTTTCTCATGTGTCCCTAGATGTCGCCGTGTCGTCCTGACCCTGCCGCTCGAAGTGCCGACGGGGATAGCCGAGTTGGTGGTGACTGTGGAGTCGCAACAGGGGAGGCAACCGCCCAGGGGCGTGCCCGCGGCGGAGATTCTCGGCATCGCCGCAGGCAACGGCTCCCCTCCAGACGACGATACGCTCAGGCAGTGGATTCACGAGCATCGCACGGAAAAGTACGGCTGAAGCTTGCTTGACGTGAAGTCCCGCGCCTCCCAGCCACCGCTCTGTCATCCCTTCGGAGCGGTAGGTCTAGGCAGAACTCGAAAAGACCCCTTCCCACGACCGAGAAACCACCCTCGGAGCCTCTGGCTCGACCTCAAACATCCCACCCGAGACCCTGGCATGCCCTGCGCGACGAAAATCAACCGCGCTGTGAGAAATGCGGGCTAGCCGCGCTGGAGTCCCGCCTTCAGGCGGTCCCCTCTTAGCCTCGCGAATTATTCCTGTCATTTCAGCGCCTATTCCGCCGCCCAATGCGCCGAAAGTTCTTTACCGGCAGGCACTTCCGCCCGTACGCATCGGACATTCAAACAAATCTTTGATTACAACCCTTCCGGGGGATATGTTCATAAAATTCTCTCGAACAAATCCTTCACTTCGCCATTCGTCATTCGAACTTCGTCATTCCCTCTTTCTGAATATCCACCTCTCACCTTGCTGTTGAATTCATACCCCCCCGATTCAACACGCCTCTCCCTATACAAAAACAGGGTTCGTGTTGAATTCGCGCTCCTCCAACTCAACACCCCTACTACTCGCCCCCCTCCAAAGTATGCCCCCAGGAAAAGTAGGATGGGACTCCCGTCCCGTCCGTTCCATCGCTGGCTGGGATGAAACCGGACGGGATAGGAATCCCATCCTACGTTATTCCGTCCACTACTAAACTTAAGTATACACAAGCCAGTTGGCACCGGCAAGCCCCTGGCGTCCAGATTTCCAGTAATTCTTTCCGCGCTGGAGTCCCGCCTTCAGGCGGCTCCTATAACCGCCTCAAGGCGGGACTCCAACTGGCGATTCTCACCACAGGCCGTGCCACGCCTTCTTCTTGCTCGTCGCGCTCAAGCTGCTGCCGCCATAGACGCTGCTGCAGTCCGAAGACGTCCCCCAGGTGGTTTTGCCGGCTGCCGTCGTCAGCCCCACCGCGTCGAGGCATGCCCAGGAGCCTTTGCCCGTGCTGTCAACGTGGACCTTTACCCGCTGGACCGACTTGATCGACGCCGGCACCGGCACCGAAAAGAGTCCGGTTCGAGCCGCCGTCGGCGTCGTCGGGTCGGTGCCTTTCCAAATGCTGGTCTCATTACCATCGCGGTCGATCACGATGACTTCGGTGACGCATCCCACCAGGTAAGTCTCGTACACGTCGATCGTGGCCGCAGACACGGCTTTATCGAAACCAACGATGACCCAATCGGCCGCGCTTGTGCCCGCGGGACACCACGACTTGCCCGCCCCGCCCGTCGGGTCATCGGGAGCGCCAAGAACGTCCGCCGCCCCCCACAAGGCCTCCGGCGTGGGAGCATACATTTGCTCCAGCGTCTGGAGCCGCTGGTCAAAGCTGCTCCGGTCCTTCCACCAGGCCATGACGATCCCCACGACCAGCATCAGCCAAAACATCGTCCCCAAGCTGAACTGCAGCCGCAGCCAAGAGCGGGGACGCGGCGGATCAGACGCTGGCGACATTGATGGCTATCCGAAGGGTGAAGCTCCATTATACCTCGCGCCGCGGCCTTGCATCAAGCAGCAGTGGCTTCCAGTGGTGGCAGCATCTCCACGAGGCGTTTTGGCCAGTGCCACACTTGCCTGAACCGTGAGAGTCTACAATGAGGGTGCGAAGGGGTCGCCTCCCTTGCTGAGCGTGGGGAACAAGTTGGCATGAGGGAAACACGCGTGACCGGGCAATCTACCCCATCGTCGCCGGCAAAAAAATCTCCGAGGCAACCGTTCAGCTTCCTTCGATTCCGCCTGCGGACGTTGATGCTATTCCTGACCCTTTGCTGCTTCGGTGTCTGGGGCAAGCTGCAATATGACTGGTACTGCAAGCTGGCTCTGGCGGCGAAATGGGTCGAGCCGCTGGTGCAATTGAAGCCGCTGGCGGAACATGTGCCCACGTCCGACGACTGGGGACAAGGGTTGTACGTCCCATTGCCTTCGCCACCGCCCAAGATTTCCGGCCAGGAGGAATTGGAACTACTAGAATTGGCGGTCACGCGGCTCTCGCAGCCGAAGCAGCGGATGGCCGGCCTGAAAATCCTCGTGGAGACCCGGAAAACTGAAGCCTTCCCAATCCTGCGAAATTTGCTCGCGAAATCGAGACACTTGGAAACAACGACAGCATTGATCCACCTCATCGGCTTGCAAAGAAGTGCCGCGGATGTACCCGAATTTGAGCGCCTGCTTGATCATCGGGAGGCGGTGGTCCGCGCGGCGGCTGCGGATGCGATTGGGTATGTCCACCTGCCTACTTCGCACTTTCCTGACGACAAAGCTTGGATGGAGGGATGGCAAAGAGCGCTCAACGTCGAGCCCCCCATCATTATTGGATATCTCGAGCCGGCCGGTAGCGGGAAGTCCCAAGAGGTAGTCGATCTCGAACCGCGCATTCGCACTAGATTGGAAGAAATGATGCTCACGGGGACAACCGACATCGAGCGGGCGGCGGCTGCCGGCGCGATTGTGAATTGGCCTCCGAAAGACTGCCGCTTTCGTTATGCGGAGTGGGGCGTCTGGCTGGACGACCGCGGCGACCTCAAACTGATCCGGTCAGTTCTCGATGAGATTCCCCCGTTTGTCCATCAGACTGGGAACCCTCTCAGCGAGTTTCAGAACCGTATCGACAGCATCATGAGTATCACCAAGCCCGTCGTGCATATCACGGCGGATCGACCGCTGGCAATCGACCTGGAAATTCAAATCCGTCAGGGACGCCCGTGGTATGCCTATCCTCGTCCGGACGACTTTTCCCTGGAGGCGGGTACGCGATATTTGGGTTTTCCAAGGAATGAGAGAGGCAGATTGCAACGTGAATCGCCGTCGAAACGTAGCCCAGCGTTGCTGGACAATGGAAATATCGGTTCCCTTTTTCCTGTAGAGGAAGGATATTCCTGGGGATTGCCCAAGCATCGCAGCGTTGGCGCGCGCAGCGGCAGCATGGGCGCATATGACAATGTGATTACCAGCGTGGGATTGCGCTGGCAATCGCTGATCGTCTCTCCCAATCGGGAAACCTGGATGGTTCCACCCGACGTTGGCGACAATCCGAAATTCGCTTGGTGGAAGTCGCTCCGCGAAGTGCCGAGCAGTTGGGTTAGTAGCCATGGTGAGACGGAACGCTTTCTCTATTACGACGGCCCGACATTTGCCAAGTCGCCGGTCGTGGTAAGTGAGGACCGACGGCAACTTAAGGTGGTCACGCAATCGATGATCACCTGGGAACCGTATCTCGACTTTTCGCGAACGGCCAACTTTTCGCGAATGACTAGTGATCGAAAATCGGAATTGAAGTCACCTGCGCGAACGGGATTCTTGATCGATGTCGGTGTTGACAGCATGGCCGCGAGAGAATTCTCCATCCCTGGAGCTGCCGACCAGGTGGTGTGGGTCGAACTATTCGACGAACCACGTTTCAAGGGCAAGGCTGCGGTCGAGCGATTGCAGACAATCCTTATCCAAGCCGGGTTAACGAAGAGAGAAACTGGCGGCCTCATCGTCAGTTGGCGTAAGCAGTTTTTTGAAACGCCAGGCAAACGATTGCTGACCATTCTTAGCCGAGAGGATTACGACGAGATCTGTCCCATGAAGATTCGACCTTGGCCGACAGAAACGGCGCGCGTGGGAATTGTGCTGACGGAGATGTCAGATTGAGGCCAAGAAATGTAGGCCGCGAGTCCTCTCGCGCGCCCCGAGAGTGGACGCATTGACCCGAGAGACGTCGGGCGGCGATGGTGGATTGCCTCGGGTGCCTGACGGGGGAAAATGCACGGAGATGGCGGCTCCGAGACTGTTGACGTAGAATGTCTTTCGGCAATGCCACCCGAACTCTGATGGCTCGCGAGAGGACTCGCGGCCTACTTTTCTTGGCCGCAACTCCGTCGCGTAATGCTATTCCTCAAGCCAGTTTTCCACGCGCAACCCCGGCACTTGCTCGAAGTCGCGAAGATTGGCGGATAGCAGCAGGGCGTCATTGGCCAGGGCGATTGAAGCGATCTTGAGATCCTGCGTTCCAATGCGAACGCGCGCGGCTCGCAATCGCTTGAACTCATCGGCCGCGGGCTCGTTCCAACCGACGATCTCCCAATTGCGAAGAAATGCAATGAGATTCTGAAACCGCAGGTAGGGAACGATTTGCTTGTGAACATCGTTCACGCGGCGTATGAGCGCCAGCCAGCCGCGGAATTGCTCTTCGAGAGTCACTATCGGGAGGGCTACAGGTTCGCCGCTTGCTCGCAAGCGCTGCGTGAGCCTGGTTCTCTTCGTCTGGCGCGGATCAGCCAGAATCGAAAGATGGTCGGAATCCAGCAGAATCATTTCTTGGGTTTCCGCGAGGCCGTCCGTCGTTTTCTGGCTTTCTGCCGATCCTTTTCGCGCAGCTTCATGGATTCGGCAAATATCTCCTGCAGACCTTCATCGCCCGTCAAGCTTTCCACCGCGCGTTGCCAACTGGGCTTGGTGCCCTGTAACTCGGCGCGGAGAGTGGACACTTCGTTTTCAAGTTTAGACAGACGTTGTTCTAATTCTTGGGTTGTCATTCGATATACCTCTTTGTAGCCAGTCCAAAGACCCTCACCCCGGCCCTCTCCCAAGGGGAGAGGGGGCAGAAGCCTACGCCTGCGAGATCGGCAGATACCGGTTCGGCGAGGTCAGCACCAGAATCGCGGCCGCGGTGCAGAAGGTGCGGCTGGTGATGCAGTGGTGGCCGGTCCAACTGCCGTCCTGGTTTTGGACGGCGATGATTTTGTCCCGGACGGTGGGGAACCAGGTGGCCCAGTCGTTGCCACCTTTTTGCAGCATCGTTTCGGTGATCAGGTGGAAGGCCAGGAATTCTTCGCCGCCGGCTTGCGAGAAGGCCGTGTTGTCCTTGCTGATGAAGGCGGAGACGTCGGCGAAGGCCTTTTTGGCAATCGGCTCTTCGTCCATGCCGAGGGCGTAGAGGACGCGGATGCCGGTGGCGTTTTTGTAGAGCGTGTGCATCCAGCTTCCCTGGTTCTGGTTGAGCTGGCTCGACATGCTGGCCACCAGGTGTTTGGCGGTCAGCTCCGGGGAGCCGCCGACCCGCATGCCGGAGTAGTGGGCGGCCCGCAGGCAGACCCAGCCCATGACGGTGCCGAGCGTGGGGGCCCAGGACTGGTTGCCCCAGTGGCCGTCGGGCGTTTGCGAGCCGACGATGGCGGTGATGACCTTTTTCAGGCCGTTGCGGACCGGCTCGGTGTCCCACCCTTCGCCGATGACCTCCGCCAGGAACAGGGCGGCGAAGAAGCTGTGGGCGTGGCGGCCGATTTTGTTTTGAAGCTGCGTCCCTTGTTGGGCGGTGATGTCGTCGTTGGGCATGTTCTCCGCCGCCCGCAGGATGAACGAGACCAGACGCTGCACCTCGCGGCTGCGGGGGCCTTCGACGGGCGTGTTCCCCTGGGCCATCAGGGCCAGGCCGACCATCGACGAGCAGCCGATGTCGGTGGGCTGGCCGATATCGACGCCGCAGCCGCCGTCGCGGTGCATCGTCTTCATCAGGAACTCGTCCCCTTTGCGGACGGCCCGCTCGCTCTGCGGGGTGAACTCGTTCCAGGAATCGTCCTTGTCCGATTTCTTTCCCTTCGTTTTATCGGTAGCCTCCGGCTCCTTGGCCGGCTGGTCCTTGGCATCCTGACCGAGCAGCCGGGCGGTGAAGCCGGGAAGAGCGAGCAGACTCGAAGCGGCCAAAAGCGTGCGGCGGGAAAGAGACATGGCATCCTCCGACAAAGGATAAGCGACAACGTCGATTATCAAGGGCTGAGCAGGCCAAGTCAACGGAAAGGAACGAAAACTGGGGGGCGCAAGAGGAAACGTGGATCGCCACACCATTGGCAATATCGCACTCGCCTTGATTGCCAGTGCTACTCAGAAAAGTGAGAGGGCTTACGCCGGCCTCTGGGAAGCCCGGTCTGCCGTATGCCGGTAGCTGCCCGCTTTCAGCTCGCGGACGCGCTTTTCCAGGGCGGTGAGAATGTCGAAGTCGCTGGGGAACGGGGACTCGAAGGCGGGACGGAGCGGAATGGGGACGTCGTCCATGCGGTAGACGGTGCCCGGGACGTTGATGCCGTAGGTGGCGACGGTGAAGGCGACGGTGGCGGCCCGCGTGGTGAGGGTTTCCTTGGGGTCGAAGGAGATGAACGGGATGCGGCCCAGGTGCTCGCGGGCCGGCTGGCTGAAGTTGCCCATCGGGTCGCTGGCGATGATCATCGCCGCGTCCGCTTCGCCGCGGGCCAGCACGTCGGAGGCGGTGTATTCACCGGGGTTAAATCGCGGGTAGCCCCGCCCCAAATGCACGCCGAACGGATAGCCGGTCCGCCAGGTGACCACGTTGTCCGCCCCCGTCACGTTGCCGTGGCCGCGGTTCGGCTTGCAGACGAAGCGGGTGAACTCGTTGAGATCGCGGGTGAGGGCTAGCAGAGCTTCGCTATTGGCGTGCTTGCCGCGGGTCATAGTCACGCCCATGCCGAAGAAAATGACGCCAAAGCGGGCCTTCTTCATCCGCTCCGCCAGGTCCTGCCAGACGGAAAGCGGCTGGCCGGTGTCCGCCAACACTTGAGCGGGGTCGAGCTCCAGCCCCTTCACCAGGGCCCGCAGGCACCACAGGGCTTCAAAATCGCCGCGGGGCTTCATCTGGATGAAAATGTCGGCCGCGCTCGCCGACTTGGTTTTGCGGACATCGACGATGACGCAGGTCCGGTCCTTCCGGCCATTGGGGACGAACTGCCCCTTGGGCATCAGGCTGTACTTCATAAAGTGCCGCGGATGGCTTTCCGCCGGATTGCTGCCCCAGAAGATAATCAGGTCGCCGCGATTGCGGACTTCGCCGAGCGAGCACGTCACCTCGCCGACGCCTTGAAAGGCCATGCCGCTGGGGCCGTGGCAAACGCTCGTAGTCGTATCGACGTTCCCGCCGATCCAGTCGCCGATGCCGACCGCCACACGCTGCGACTCCGTCGTCGTATCGCTCAGGCCGTAGATTAGCGGATACTTTGCATTGGCAAGAATCTGGGCAGACTTTTCGACTCCATCGGCAATGCTCGCCGGCTGACCGTGAAT
>JBPCKT010000053.1:0-131859 GCA_051004015.1 Pirellulaceae bacterium
GGGCGGGGGTGGGGCGTGTGTGGGGCCGCCCTCACCCCCGCCCTTCCTCTTTCGTCTTTTTTTCTCTCCCCCCCCCCCCCCCCCCCCCCCCCCCCCCCCCCTGTCTGTGACGTAAGCTTGTCTGGAAACGGAAACGGAACGAAGGAGAGGCCTTCGCAGCCGCGGAAAATGCCGGTGGAAGCGATTCTGCCGGCATTTCCAGTTTCTTGGGGAGCGAAACATGGAAACATGCAAGCGAGTGCGGCTCTTGGGGGTGGAGATTGACCCTCTGCGGATGAGCGAGGCGGTGGAGCAGATTCTGGCCTGGACGCGGGAGCGGACGGGAACCTGCCGATTCGTCGTGACGCCGAACGTGGACCACGTGGTGCTGTTGCGGCATCATGTGGGGCTGAAGGCGGCTTACAAACATGCCGACCTGATTCTGGCGGATGGAACGCCCGTCGTTTGGGCGGCCCGCCTCTTGAAGCGGCCTTTGCCGGAGAAGGTGCCGGGGTCGGACCTGGTTCCCGCTCTCTTTGCTGCGATTCCGGCGTTCGAGCCGCGCCGTGTATTCCTCCTTGGTGCCGGCCCCGGCGTCGCCGAGCGTGCCGCCGTCCGCATCAGTGAACGCTGGCCAGCGGTCAAAATCGCCGGCTGCTACAGCCCGCCCATGGGATTCGAAAAGGACGCGGCGGAGAACGAGAACATCCTGGCTCGCATCGCCCAGGCCGCGCCGGACATCCTGATTGTCGGACTCGGCGCACCCAAGCAAGAACTCTGGGTCCACGAGAACCGCGCACGTATCCAGGCTTCTGCGGCCCTCTGCGTGGGCGCCACCATCGATTTTCTCGCCGGCGAAAAACCCCGCGCTCCACTCTGGATGCGCCGCAGCGGGCTGGAATGGCTGCACCGCGTCTGGTCTGAACCTCGTCGGCTCGCCCTGCGCTACGCCAAGGGCGCCTGGGTCTTTCCGCAGCTTGTCGTCAAGGACTGGTGGCGAGGAGGACGCGAGCCGTCGCTGACGTAATCGCCCATAGCAGCCCCGCGGCCGGTTTGTTAGAACGAACTTATGGCCTTTCTGAACGTGTCGCTGCTCCTGGGGGGAGCTTTCTTCGCTATCCCCGTCATCCTGCATCTGATCATGCGGCAGAAGCCGAAGCACCTGGTGTTTCCGGCTGTCAGATTCGTCAAGGAGCGGCGAGAATCCAACACGCGGCGGCTGCAACTGCGTCACTGGCTGCTGCTGGCTCTGCGCTGTGCGGCAGTGATTATTCCGGCTCTGGCGCTCGCGCGGCCCAGCGTGGCTTCGGCGATGTGGGGAAATTACTTTGCTCTCGGCGCGATGGGGCTGGCTTTCGCCGCCGTGCTGCTGTTCCTTTACGTGGCGGCCGTTCGCAAACTCTCGCGCTATCTCGTCGGAGGTCTCGCTCTACTGGCCACGCTCCTCGGCGCGGTCATTCTCTTCACCGGCATCCGGGCGCTGATCGGCGGCAAGCCGGTGCTGGGGGACCAGGAAGCGCCGGTCGCCGCGGTCCTCGTCATCGATACCTCCCCCCGCATGGAATTCCGCCAGGACAACAAGCGGCGGCTGGAGGTGGCGCAGGAAACGGCAGCCTGGCTCATCAAGCAATTGCCGGGGGACAGCGAAGTGGCCGTGGTGGACTCGCGCCCCGGAGCCGCCAGCTTTGCCATCGACCGGACCGCCGCCGAGAAAGCCATCGAGCGACTTCGCCCCACGGGCACCCCGCGACTGCTGGTCGAAGTGCTGACCGCTGCCGTGCAGCTCGTGGAGCAGAAACAGCAGTCTCGCAAGGAAATCTACGTCCTCAGCGACCTAACCGAGGCCGCCTGGAAAACCTCGCAGCCCGCTGAAATCCAAAAGACTCTCACCGACCACCCGCAAGTGCAGCTTTATGTCATCGACGTCGGCAGCGAGCGGCCGAAGAATTTTTCCTTAGGCGACCTGCAGCTTTCCAGCCAGGTCTTGCCGCCGCAGGGACAGCTCACCATCCAGACGCAGGTGAACTCCGCCGGCGTGGGCGGGGCGAAGACCGTGGAACTTTTGCTCGAACAACCCAACCTCACGCTCCCCATCATTCGCAACGGCAAGGTGGTGCTCCCCACTGCCGAGCTTCGCGGCAAAGAGACCGTGCAGCTTGACCCCGGCGGTTCGCAGCAAGTCAAATTCGTCGTGAACAAGCTCCCCAGCGGTTCCACGCAAGGGCTCATTCGCCTCGTCGGCGAAGACGGCCTGGCCCTCGACGACGTGCGGCACTTCGCCATCGAGGTCCAGCCGGACTGGCCCGTGCTGGTTGTCGCCCCGCCGGGGGTGAAGACCGGAACGCAGGTTGCCGCCCTCCGGGGAAACACCAGGGCCAAATTCCAAGTCTCCGTCCTCTCCCAGGAAGAGCTCATTAACCGCGACCTGAGCAGCTACCGCGCCGTCTGCCTGATGGACCCGCTGTCGCTTCCGGCCGAAGTCTGGGAAAAGCTCGCCGCTTATGCCGAAAAGGGAAACGGCCTGGCCATTCTGCTCGGGCATAACGCCTCGCCCCTCACGTCATTCCAGGAAGAGGCCGCGGTGAAGGTGCTCGGCGGCAAGCTCACGCGGCAGACGCGGAGCGGCGGCGACTTGTACGTCGCGCCGTCATCGTACGATCATCCCATACTGGCCCCGTTCCGCGAGATTGAGGCCAACGTGCCATGGAACGACTTCCCGGTCTACTATCATTGGAATCTCGACGAGCTCGCCCCCACCGCCCGCACCATCATCCCCTACGGGAACAACAAGCCGGCACTCGTGGAAAATGGCCTCGGCCGTGGCAAGGTGCTGGTGCTGACCACGCCGCTCACTGACCCGTTGCAGCCCCGCGGCCGGCCCTGCTGGAATGAGCTGTGGTTTGGAAGCGAGGCCTGGCCCGCTTTCATGCTTTGGAATGAGATGCTCGTCTACCTCGTCGGCACTGGCGAAGTGCGGCTGAACTATCAGACCGGCGAGACTGCCGTGCTGACGAACGACCCGGCGGTGTTCCCGGAGCGGTATCAGCTCTTCACGCCCCTCGACGAACCGGTCGACGTGCTGGCCCGGGACGAGCGAGTGACGGTCCGCTTCACCGACAATCCCGGAGCCTATCGCCTCCGCGGCCAGCGCGGCGGCCCCCTGGTCCGCGGCTTTGCGGTCAACTTGCCGGCGGACCTGGGCGATCTCACCCGCCTGCCGAAAGAGAAGCTGGAAGAACTCCTCGGCAAAGACCGCTTCCAATTCGCCCGCAGCCGCGAAGAGATCAACCGGGCCGTCGGAGCGGACCGCATCGGCAGCGAATTCTACCCCCTCCTCGTCACACTGCTGGCCCTGGTCCTGGGGCTGGAGCAGACGCTGGCGAACAGGTTTTATCGGGAAGAAGGGGGCTGGGGACTGGGGACTGGGGGCTGGGGAAATACTGTCCGTATAGCACCCCCGCCTTCTTCCCCAGCCCCCAGTCCCTAATCCCCAGCCCCTAGTCCCCCCCATGTCCTCCTTCAGCACCGAGCCCGTCTTCGACAGCTACCTGGCCGTCGCGCTGATCGTGCTGGGGCTGTCATCGCTGCTCTTCTTCGGGCCGCGGTTTGGCCGCGTCACGCCGGTACGGCGAGCCGTGCTGATTGGTCTGCGATTGCTGGTCATCCTGCTGGTGCTGCTGGTGCTGCTCCAGCCCACGAAGATCACGACGGTCAAGACGAAGCGGACCAGCGTGCTGCTGGTCCTCTTTGATGTCAGTCGCTCCATGCAGCTTCCCAGCGGCGGCGGCAGCTCGGACGCCAGTCGCTGGCAGGCGCAGAAAGCCCTCCTCGAAAAGGCCCAGCCGAAGTTTGTCGCGCTCGCGGCTAATCACGACCTCAAGTTCTTCGCCTTCGACTCGCGACTGCACCCCATCGAGCAGTCCGGCGGCAAATTCAAAGTCCCCGAAAAGCCCGAGGGCATGTCGTCGGACTACGGCACGCCCCTCTACGACGCGGTGCGCGGCGAGCAAGGCCGCCGCCTGGCCGGAGTCATCCTGCTCGGCGACGGCCGGCACACTGCCTACGCCCCGCAAATCGAAGTCCAAGAAGCAGGTCGCTCCCTGCGAGACAATTTCGCCGCCCCGCTCTACACGGTCCCCTTCGGACCCGCCGCCGACGCCGCCTCCGCCCGCGACGTGGCGGTCGAACGCCTGGACGAGCAGTTCACGGTCTTTGTCAAGAACGAGCTGCTGGTGAAAGGGCTCGTCCGTATCCGGGGCTACGTCAAGAAGGACATCCCGGTCGAGCTGGAGCTGGTCGATTCCATGGTCCAAAAGCAGGCGATTGGGAAGAAAAGCATCCGGGCCGACGAAGACGGCCGGCAGGTGGAGGTCGCCTTCACCTTCACGCCGCAACAGCCGGGTCACTATCGGCTCTACCTCAAGGCGGAGACGCAACTGGGGGAATTGGTCGCCAAGAACAACGAGCTTTCGGCCTATCTGACCGTGCTGGAAGGGGGCCTTCGCGTCCTCTATCTCGACGGCGAGAAGTGGCACGAGCAGCGGTTTCTGCGGGCCTCGCTGAACGCCTCGCCGGACATCGAGCTCGACGATCGCATCATCGACCGCCGCAATCGCAACGCCATCGACATCACCGACGACGTCCGCAAAGGGCGTTACGACGCTTTCATCCTCCGCGACCTGGACGCCACTCTATTAACAGCCGAGAGTCTGCAACTGCTCGCCGACCAGATTGCGGCTGGCAAGGGGCTGTTGATGCTTGGCGGGAGTGAAGGCTCTTTCGGCTTTGGGCATTATCAGGATACGCCGCTGGGCGCCGCGCTGCCGATTGAGTTCGATGAGCTCGAAGGGCGACCCAATCTGGGCGCGGGAATAGACCGCTTCTTCCTTCATGGGCCGTTGCCGCTCGTCCCGGTCGGAACGCATCCGCTCACGCGCCTCGCCCCCGATGCCGATAACGCCGCTACCTGGAAAAAACTGCCGCCGCTGAAGTGGGCGCACAAATTCAAGGATGTGAAAGAGGGGCCGGGCGTCCGCATTCTGTTGGAAACACCTAAGCACGAGCCGCTGCTCGTCTCCGGCGAGTTCGGCAGCGGGCGGGTCCTCGCCTTCGCCGGGGAATCGACCTACCTCTGGCCGATGCACGGCTTTGAAAAGGAGCACAAGCGGTTCTGGCGGCAGGTGGTTCTCTGGCTGGTGAAGCGGGACGACCTGAACAAGGACGACGTCTGGATCAAGCTCGACCAGCGGCGATACAACCCCGGCAGCCGCGTCGTCATCACGACGGGCGCGCGCACCAGCACAGGGGACGTGGTCAGCGGAGCAACGCTCGAAACCACCATCGAGCTGCCGAGCAAGAAAAAGCAGCCCCTCAGGCTCACCAAGGACAAGGACGGCAACTTCACCGGCTTTCTGGAAGTCACTGAGCCCGGCGACTACAACGTGGAAACCTCCGCCACCGCCGCCGGCAAACCACTGGGCAAGGCCCGGGCCGAGTTCATGGTCTTCGACCGGGACGTGGAACTCTCCAACCCCGCCGCCGACCCCGACCAGCTCGCCTCGCTGGCCGCCTGGACGAAGCAAGACGGCGGCAAGCTCGTCCAGCCTGAGCAATTCTCCGCCCTCCTCGACGAGCTGGCCGCCAAGCCCCCCGAGTACGAAGAGCGCCAAACCAAATGGAAGCTCGGCAGCACCCCCGCCGACGCCTGGCCCCTGTTCCTGCTCCTCACCGGCCTGCTCACCGTGGAATGGTTTTTCCGGAAGAAGTGGGGACTGGTGTAGCCACTGCACTCAGCACTGGCTGCCGAAACGACACCATGTTTTTTCCAAGCGGCTAAGTCGCCGACATCGGGTCGCATGGCAGTCACCCAGCCGTTCCGGTAAAATATCAGCATGATCTTGCACCGCAGCGCAACGGAGGTTTCCGACTGGCCTAGTCTCTCTCGCGCGCCAATAGTCGAAGGGCTTATTGACATTCGCGTAGAAAAATCTGCTGCGGTGAGCGTGCAAGTGCTAAAGAATGCCGCCGATGAGCTGGCGGAAGAGTTTCCATCCAGAAAGGAACGTCGCATCTGGATGGGACAGATCAGCCTCTCTCAGGCAGCGGCCGCAAGCATTTCGACGTCCGCCGAGGGGCCGGACGGAATCATCCTGCACACGGCGGACGAAAAATGGGTGGCGCAGTTTCGGCTGGATGGCTTCACATTTTCGCGGTTGAATCCCTATACAAATTGGGATGAGCTCAGAGCGAAGGCGGCCGAACTGTGGGCTAAGTATCAGGCCGCCGCTCAGCCGTCCAAGATTGTTCGCGTCGCCACTCGCTTTATCAACCGCATCCCGCTGCCGCCGGGAGAGTCCTTTGAAAAGACCTTCTCGACGACGTTTTCGCTCTCGCCCGAACTGCCACAGGCCGTCGCCGGATTTCTCCTGCGGGTCGTCATTCCCTTCGAGCAGGAACAGGCCGTGGCAATCGTCACGCAGTCGCTGGAGGGGGGCGGGACGGAGTGCCTCTTCGACCTGGATGTATTCGCGGAGCAGCCCGAGGGATTCTCGTCGGAGGCAGCTTGGGACAGGCTGGAAAGTCTGCGCGACCTCAAGAACCGGTTGTTCTTCGGCAGTCTCACGCCCGAAGCATTGGAAGGATTCAAATGATGTCCACATCGCCGATAAAACGCGCTCCAACGCCGCTTAACGGCGGATCGGTGAAATTTGCCGGCAACCTGCTTCTGGCCGTTTCCGCGCTGGGAGCGAGCCCGCAGTCCATTCAGCTTCAACGGCAACTCTCCGAACTGGCACTCGACAGCACGCGGCCCGCATCTAGCACTCGGACCAGCCGCCGGGAGCGTTTTGGACAATTGGCGCACCAGTGGCGTAGTGATACGCAGTGGCTCTCGTCAACTACTGACATCGCCATGCATCCGGGGTATCAAGCGATCATAGGGATGGGCCGAGATGCGCTCCCATTGATTTTGGAAGACCTTGGCAAAAACTCCGGCCACTGGTATTGGGCGCTCAAGGCCATCTCCAATGAGGATCCTGTACCGCCGAGCGACCGCGGTGCGGTGAAGAAAATGAAGGAAGCCTGGCTTCGTTGGGGCAAGGCTAAGGGGATCATTTCGGCATGACATTCGATCAGTGGCTGCCTCTGCTTCAGCCTAAATTCCCGCAACTGACTGCGGCGAACAGCCGCCTTACCAGCCCGGCGGACGAGGAATACAACTGCATCGCCTGGGCTGCTGAGAATTCGGATCGCTGGTGGTGGCCGGATGGACAACAGCAGTTTTATTGGCCGCCAAGCGTGTCACGTGTGGAAACTCTGGCCGCCTTTGTGGAGGCGTACGGAACTCTTGGATATCGCGAGCGCACGGGGGCGGCGCTGGAGGTGGGCAAACAAAAAGTCGCCATCTATGCCAGCCCGCAGGGCAAGCCAACCCATGCCGCCCGTCAGCGGCCCGATGGCTGGTGGGCCAGCAAGCTGGGCCAAATCATCGACATCGAGCACGTGCTCTCGGCAGTTGAAGGGCCAATATACGGCGCGGTTGCGGTTGTGCTCGCTCGTTCGCTTTGATGGTGTCACACAGCTTGCGCGTCAGGCTGGTGTAGAAAGAGCCGCGACAAATCGGCTGACCCGGCATGGCCCTGACGCCGGAGCTACAATCGATGTTCTGGCAAAGCCTTTGGAGTTTGACGCTGCTCCTCGAGGCTGCTAGTTTATCAAGCGCGGGCGCGAGGGAATAACTAGTTCATCGCATTCACGACGGGAGTATCCAATGACCAACGAGCTGGTGCCGGAGTCGAGGGCATAAAGGCACGCCAAATGTGGCGCGGAGACTGTTGTCAGCGGCGAAGCTTTTTCCGTTGTCTCGAACCCACTGGCCGACATGACGAGAACATGGTGCACGCCGTGTAACGCATTCTTTCCGGTTTCAGAATACGTCTGGGCCGACTCCGGCGAGAAGATCGTGGATTACTACAGCAGACACAGCGCGAAGGCTACCGCACTCGACCGATTCTTGTGCTCCAAGGTGTTTCTGATCGCATCCGTCGTTGTCGGTGGCCTCGTCGGGCTTGCCGTGGGATATGCGTTAATGCGAAATGGCGCTTGGGGACAGCGACTATTGGTCTGCGGGGTCCTTGCGTTCCTGGGAGTCTTTGCCGCGGCAGCCTTGAATGTTTCCGTCATCTCGAAGGTGATGGTGAAGCGAGTCTGTGGTGTCGCTGATACACGAACGCTGAAGTAAGTACTTCCGCGACGAACAAGCGGCAGAACGTGAGCGGCGGCCCGCGTCCCTCTTGAGCCAACGTCTTCCAGCCGCCACCAGGTTAACCGAGTCGTTCGGCGGCAGAGGGCGCGCGGTGGGACTGACAGGAAAATGGGGGGCAGGTGCATAAAAGGGCGTCCCAGGAATTTCCGGAATTCTGGTGGACAGGGGCTTGCCTGTGCCAACCTGCGTGTATAAACTTACGTACAGTATATAGTGGAGCTGCGCGTTGAGGCCAAGTAGGGCGGGAATGAGGATTTGAGATCTGAAATTTGAGATTTGAGACGGGTCAGTGGGAGAGGTGAACGGATACTCGGACACGGAGGACAAAAGAGCAGAAATGGAGGGGGCGAATACCCCCCCGGTGTTGAATTAGAGGGAGGCTAATTCATCACAGACCCCTGTTTTGCATGCCGTGGGGGGTGATGAATCGGGGGGGTGCGGATTCAACAGGCAGGTGGAGAAGGAAATGACGAAACTCGAATGGCGAATGACGAAAGGAAGAGCGTCTTTTCATTCGACATTCGGAATTCGAATCTCGTCATTCTCCAGCATTTGTTCTTTGACAATTTGGTTGTAATGGAATAAAATGTGATGCTAAGAGGCTTGGCGATTGTGTAACTGTGATTGAAAAACAGATTATAAAATCGCTGATAGTTCCCCCGGAGGAGGGAGGGGTTTGGTGTATCAAGAAAAGCGATTGATGGACACCGGACTTGAACCATGGTTCGGCGGAAGTGCCTTCTAGGCAAGGAGTTGTGGGCACAGACGCGATGCTGATACAGGCGAAAACTGTATCAAGAAAACGGTATCAAACCGGGGGTATCAGCCGCTTATAGCCGAGCGGGGAGGGAGGGCTTCTGGGGACGCTTAAGGGAAAACGGACTGGGCAGGCTGGAAGCCTACCCCACCTTCGAGGAGCTTTTCCAGCGGCACGGGCTTGGCCGCGGAAGGCGTTGTCGTAGCAGTTGGCGGCGCGGCTCATGCACTGACGCATGGCGGCCCTGCGCAGGACTTCCCGGTACTCGTGGCCGGCGTATTGTCCGCCGCGGTCGCTGTGAATGAGGAATTGGACTGTCCACAAAAAGCCAAGCACCTCACATCCTACTTTTACACCACCCGGTGCAGCAGCTCCTGGCCCCGCATGCCGCGAAGCAGGTTCTCTACCGAGATCTCCGCCATCTGGCGGCGGGTCTGCTCGGTGGCGCTCCCCAGGTGCGGGGCAATGGTGACGTTATCGAGCGTGAGCAGCGGATGGTCCCGCGGCAGCGGTTCGGGGTCGGTGACGTCGAGGGCGGCGGAGTAGATGTGGCGGGTTTGCAGGGCCTGGGTGAGTGCAGCCGTATCGACGACCGGGCCGCGGGCGATGTTGACGAGGATGGCGGTCGGCTTCATCCGAGCGAAGGCGGCTATGCCGATGAGGCCGCGGGTTTCGTCCGTGAGCGGGCAGCAGAGCATGACGAAGTCGGACTGGACGAGCAGCCCGTCGAAGCTCACATAGGTCGCGCCGACCGTCGCTTCAGCCGCTTCGTTTCGCCGCCGGTTGTGATAGACGACCTGCATGTCGAACGCCCGCGCCCGCCGGGCGACCTGCTGGCCGATGCGTCCCAGGCCGATGATGCCCAGCGTGCTGGAATGGACCTCGCGGCCGAGCATGTAGCCGGGGTCATACCGCGTGAACTCCGGACTGCGGGCATAGCGGTCCCCCTCCGCCAACCGGCGTGCCGCCGCCAGCAGCAGCGTCATTCCCATGTCGGCGGTCGCGCCGTCCAGAATGCCAGGCGTGTTTCCGACCGGAATCCCCCGCTCCTTCGCCGCGGGGAGGCGAATGTGATCCACCCCCACGCCGTAGTTGCTGACGACCTTCAGCCCCGGCAGCCGGTCGAGCAGCGCGGCATCGACGAGCGGATGGCCGTAGGTGTAAAGGCCCAGCACTTGCGAGGCGATCGGCTCTCCCGCGGCTGACCAGGGGAGGATTTCGACCTGGCCGCTGAGCAGACCGGTCACCGTGGCATCCAGGGGGGTGTCGGCAATGACGAGGGGAAGCGGCATTTGGTTCCTTTAGTAGTCCGCTCACTCAGTGAGCGGGAAAAGGGGTCGGGAGGAGTTTTCGCGGCGAAAACCCCTCCCGACCCCGTCGTGCCTGCCGATTGTACGGCAAGCGTCCCGCGAGTCTACAATGAGAGCCGGATGCGATGCATCCCACAGGGGACATTCACTAGAGAGGGAGGCTGTTATGCGCAGAATGCACTTACTCGGATTGATCTTGATCGGCGGATTGAGTTTCGCTCCGCTCGCGGCGGCGCAAGAGGATCCGCCGGCTAAGCCGGCGCTCAAACCGGTCGTCGATCCGTTTGACGGCAAAGTGAATGAAGCCGAAGCCGCGACGCGCCAGCCGGCTGGTCACCGGATTGAGCTCCTGGAGCCGCTGGATCCCGCGCAGTCGCTGGAAGAGCGGCTGGAGGCCAAGGCGTCACTCCAGGCGGAGGAGGCAACTCTCCGATCTTTCGCGGATGCACTCGAGAAGGCTCTCGATACTTCGGTCGTTCTGGCGACCAAAAAGCTGGAAGAAGCTGCGATCAATACGGATACGCCGATCACCTACAGACTGAAGAACGTCCGCCTGCAGACGGGGCTGAAGCTTATCCTGGGTCAGTTGGGGTTAGCCTATGTGCTTCACGATAACGTGCTGATGATTACGACTCCGGAAGACGCCGGTTCCCAACTTGTTACCCGCGTCTACGACTGCCGCGAGTTGATGAAACTGCCGTCTCCCATTAAGAAAGGAAAGCGGCCGAAGGCGCCAGGCAGCCAGTCAGAAATTGGCACGACCGGCCTGCCGGCGCAGGTCCCGGAGAAGAAGGATGATGCGTCTCCCGATGGCGGCTACGAAGTGGCGGACCTCATCGAAGTTGTCATCGGCACCGTCAAACCTGACTCTTGGGAAGACGTGGGAGGACCGGGGAGCATCAAGGATTTTAAGGGCCTGATCACCGTCAGCCAGACCCAGGAAGTCCACGAGGAGGTCGAAGAGCTCCTCAACATGCTGCACATGGCCGGCGGATTGGAAGAAAAGGTCAAAGTCTCGCGGTAAGGGATCATTGGTTCTTCCATGCGAACTCTATCGATGACCTCGGCCGCGTGTTGCCTCGCGGCCGCGCTTGGGACCGTTTCGCATTCGGTCCAGGCCGAAGACGCCATTCCACCCAAGCCCGCCGCCCATACGGAGCGGCAGATCGAAGGCTGGACCGTCCATGTGGACGACCGGCTGCTGAACGGGGAGGCGGCGCTTGGCCAGAAAGCGCTGCGCCTGTTGGAGACGCGGCTGGTGGAAGTCAAGCTGGTCGTACCCGCGGAAAAGGTGGAGCGGCTGCAAAAGGTCACGTTCTGGCTCGATCAGACTTGCGGCGCCCTCAAGTCGCCGCAGTACCATCCCGACGTGGAATGGCTGAAGAAGCACGAGTATGACGCACAACTTGCCAAGTGCGTTCACATTCCCAGTGCCGACTACTTCTGTGCCCCCCGCTTCCAGCGCGAGCAGCCGCTGGGGGTCCTGCACGAGCTGGCCCACGCCTATCACGACCAGGTGCTCAGCTTCGAGCACGCGGAGATCAAAGCCGCCTGGCGCAAATTCGCTGAGGGAGGCCGCTACGGCTCCGTCTTACATGCCGGCGGGAAACGGCGTCCCCACTATGCGCTGGTGAACCAAATGGAGTTCTTCGCCGAAATGACCGAGTCCTATTTCGGCTCCAACGACTTCTTCCCCTTCAACGCCGCGGAACTGCAGCAGGAAGAGCCGGAAATCCACGCCCTGCTGACGACGATCTGGGGACCGCTGCCTATGTAATGGCGATCGGCGGCCGAGTAAAATGGAACAGGAGATCAGACCATGACCACGCTTTTGCAGCAGGCCTTCACAGAAGCCGCCAAACGCTCCACCCAGGAGCAGGACTTGCTCGCCTCGCGGTTGCTTGCGGAACTGGCGGCCGAAGACGACTTCGATCGCAAGATCGCGGGGTCGGCGAACAAGTTGGCCGATCTCGCGAGGCAAGCCATCGACGAACACCGCGCAGGCAAGACGGAAGAGCTTGATCCGGAGCGGCTATGAATTCCCGCACGACGCGGCAGTTCCGCGAGCACTTTGCTCGCTTGCCGGCTCACGTTCAGCAGCAGGCTCGGGAGGCATACCGGCTGTTTCAGGCGGACCCGCATCATCCGGGGCTGCATTTCAAAAAGGTGAATGACGATCCTGTCACGTTCTCGGCACGCGTTGGCATCAGCTATCGCGCCGTCGCCGCACTCGACGGCGACACACTCGTCTGGTTCTGGATTGGCTCGCACGCGGACTATGACAAACTGCTGGGACAGATGTGAATTTGCAGCCGCGGCAGCGGCGACCGGAACCCAGCCCACAGCGCAAGCTGTGGGGACGCGATGCAAGACAAAACCAGCTGCGGCAGCGGCGAAAGAACGGCGGCATCTCCGACAGTCGGGGGTATGGCAAGGTTCGCCCGCGGTTCCCGCGTTCTAGCGCCCCTGCCGGGGCTTTTTCGTTCGTTGCTTCCGTTTACCCACAGCTTGCGCTATGGGCTGGGTTCTAACGCCGCTGCCGCGGCTGAAAATTGGGTCTTAGAGCTTGGCGCACAGCGAACAAGTACAATGATTCCATAAATTGCGAAAAGTTGTTCCGGCGAAGACGGCAGGAGGAGGTAAACGATGCCCCAGCGAAAATCCGAGTCGTTTCCTGCGGAAGTGATCGATAAGCTGCAGTACTATGTGTACCGACTTATTGACCCGCGTAACGGCGAAACATTTTACGTTGGACGAGGTAAAGGCAATCGCGTGTTTGCGCATGTCCATGCGGAATTGGATGGTGATGAACTCGACAATAAGCTCAAGCGAATCCGGGAAATACAACTGGCTGGATTCGACGTTGCACATGTAATCCACCGCCACGGAATGGATGAGGCGACGGCAATCGAAGTTGAGGCTGCGTTGATCGATGCGTATCCTGGGCTCACAAACATCGTTGGCGGAGCAGGCAGTGGCGATTATGGCGTAATGCATGCTCGCGAGATCATCGCGCGTTATTGTGCGGTTCCGGCCGAGTTTTTCCACCGAGCATTACTGATAAACGTCAATAATACGGCGACAGAGAAGTCCCTTTACGAAGCTACCCGCTATGCTTGGAAAATCAGCAAGTCCAACGCTGAACAGGCGGAGATCGTCCTCGCAATTAGACGCGGAGTGATTGTCGAGGCTTTTGTAGCACACCAATGGTTGAGCGCAACGCCCAAAAACTTTCCTGGCCGCGAACAAGCCCCGGGTCGATTGGGATTTGAGGGGGAACTCGCGTCGCCTGAAGTTCGACGCATGTACGTAGGCAAGCGTCTCCCCGACCAATACCGCAAAAAAGGGGCGTCAAACCCGATCAAGTACTCATGGAAGTTGGGCAAAGCACATGCGATTGCGGTGGACGAGGTGCAGACCGATGCGTGAAATCACGAATGGCGAGCTTGTACTCGAACAGATTCCAAACGCCGATGCAGATTGGGAATCGATAGAGGAATTCGCCCTGACTTTCGACGGATACCGCGCTTGGGGTTCCTTTGATAAATGCGCAGAAATAGCAAACTCAAATCAGAGAAATACTCTGACTGAGATGCGGACGTGTCTTTTCTTTGAGCAACGGCGTTGGCGACACTTTGGCGATGAACCGGATGACGAGTCTTTGGCGTCCATTCGCGAGCTTGTGGTAGGTATTCGACTCCGCATCGCGAACGGACAATTGGATTGATTCAAAGCAACTTCCTACCCCACCTCCGGCCGCACCCACGGCTTCCGATACGGCCTCTTCAGCAGCTTGTTGGCCTCGGCATCCCCGACGACCTGGTGCGTCTCATGGTCCCAGACGAGGGTCCGGCCGAGTTGCATCGAGATATTTGCCAATAGACACGAAGCCGTGGAGATGTGCCCCTGTTCAATATCGGCGACCGGCTTGGACCGATTAGCAATCGCCTTCAAAAAGTCCCGCTGGTGGGCGCGGTTGGCGGTGGCGGCGTGGAGCTCCATGTCTTCTTCGGTTTTGTCTTCGGGGTATTTTTCGGGCGGGTCAAAGGCGGCGGTGCCACTGAGGGTGGGCTCTTTGCTGCCGGTGGGGAAGAAATCGTAGCGGTGGACATCGAGCTTGAGGGTTCCTTTCTCGCCGTAGATGAAGCCGGCCCAGGGGTATTGATTGTCGGTGGGGTTGCCCCAGGTGCGGTGCTGCCAGGTGACTTTCAGGTCGCCGAAGTCGAACGTGGCGGCCTGCGTGTCGGCAGTGTTCGATTTCCCTTCCTTCTGCACGAGAATGCCGCCGGCGGAGCTGATGCGGGTCGGCCAGCCGAGGTCGAGCTGCCAGCGGATCATGTCGAGCATGTGGATGCACATGTCCCCCATGATGCCGTTGCCGTATTCCATGAAGGTCCGCCACCAGCGCTTGTGGGGCAGCCCGTCGTAGGGGCGCAAGGGGGCGGGGCCGGTCCACATCTCGTAGTCGAGGTGCTCGGGGACGCGCTCCACCGGCGGGTTGCCGTTGGCCCGCATGTGGTAGTAGCAGCAGACCTCGGCGTAGGCGATTTTTCCGAGCATCCCGCTCTTCACGATCTTCTCGCGGGCTTCCACCAGGTGGGGCGTGCTGCGGCGCTGCGTGCCAACCTGCACCACGCGTTTGTGCTCGCGGGCCGCGGCCAGCATCGCCTGCCCCTCCGCCACGTCCACGCTGATCGGCTTTTGGCAGTAGACATCGGCCCCCGCTTCGCACGCGGCAATCATCGTCAGGGCGTGCCAGTGGTCGGGGGTGCCGATGAGGACGATGTCGAGGTCATTTTCTTTGAGCATCTGGCGATAGTCGCCGTAGAGCCGCGGCGTCTTTTTCGAGCTCTGGCGCTGGGCGACGATCTCAGCCGCTTTGCCTAACTGCTGTTTGTCCACGTCACACAGCGAGACGACTGCGACCGGCGCGACCTGAATCAGCCGGAAGAGATCGTTCTTACCATACCAGCCGCAGCCGATGAGACCGACCCGTTTGGGCTTTTGATCGGCGACCTCTTCAGCAATGAGGCGCTGCTGGGCGGCAGCGGAGAGGGAGAGACCGGCGGCAGTGGCGGTGGCGGCGATGAATTGGCGGCGATGCATGGAGAGGCTCCGGGAAAGGGGCTGAGGATGGGGACTAGGGTCTGGGGATTACGAGGTGATGGGAAGGCCTTGTTCCTTCCAACCTTTGAACCCACCGATCAGCGAGACGACGTTGGTGTAGCCCATTTTTTGCAGGCTGTCGGCCACGAAGGCCGAGCGGTTGCCGCCGCCGCAGTAGCAGACGATGGGGGTGGTCATGTCCGGCGCGTGCTTTTCGATGTGCAGTTCAATCGTGCCGCGGCTGAGGTGGATCGCCCCTTGGGCATGTTCCTTGGCGAACTCGTCCGCCTCGCGGACGTCGATGAGTAGCGAGCCGGCTTTCTGTTGCTCGAGGGCGGCCTGAGCCGTGACTTCGCGGATGCGGGTTTTGGCGTCGGCAGCCAATTGTTGAAAGCGCTGGGAGTGGGGCATGGGAAGCCTCTTTCGAGATAGCGTAAGGAAGCTTAAGGTCTAACCGCTGGGGACCATCGCCACGCCGCCGCAGTGCGGACAGCGGCGCTGCTCTCCGGCCGAGGTGGACCACTCTTCCAATATATGGCCGCTGGGGCAGTAGAACTGCACCCGCCGCGGCACGGGGTTCGCGGGAGCGAACGCGGCAGACGGCAGGAAACTCGGAATGCCGGGGGCTGCGGCGCTTGGCGAAGGTGTGGTGCCGGCGGAACTTGTCGGCGAGGGAGCCGGATTAGCAAAGGGATTCTGCGCGGGGGGCGGGCCATAGGGGGAAGGTCCGTAGGGAGAAACTCCCGGCACGGGCCGCGGTGGAACGTAGTTCGGGTCCCTGGTCACGTTCATAGCCAGCAAGTAGGCCGGGCCGGCTCCGCAGGCGATGCCGAGGAGAACTCCGACGCCTGCACCAATCCCGATCGCATCCTCATTGCCGTTACTCACCACCGCCGCCAGCACCGCGCCAGCCACGCCGCCCACGATTTCTCCGCCAATCCAGCCGACGGCCATCAGCACCTGGTACAGCAGCGGGTTCCGCCCCTTCTCCTGCACCATTTCACCGACATGCTTGCAGATCAAGAACACGAAGAGCAAATCACAACACATGGCATTAGTCTCGCAAAATTCCTCAGCCGGCTCTGGGGGCAACCGGGAATATTCTGCCGGTTCCTTCGCCCGTTTACCACCCCGCAGCCCCCCGATAGGCTGAAAGGATGCGTTATCAGCATGTCTGCATCGAGTCGCTGGGTTACGCGCTGCCGGAAGAGGTCCTGAGCAGCGATGAAATCGAGCGCCGCCTGGCACCCCTTTATCAGCGCCTGCGATTGCCGGAGGGGCGGCTGGAGCTGATGAGCGGGATCAAGGAGCGGCGGCTGTGGCCGAAGGGAACTCGGCCGAGCGAGATGAGCATCCAGAGCGGCCGGCGGGCACTGGAGAAAACCGCTCTGGACCTGCGGGAAATCGGGGCGCTCATTCATGGCTCCGTCTGCCGCGACTACCTGGAGCCAGCCACCGCCTGCGGCGTGCATTTTGAGCTGGGAATGCGGCAAGAATGCCTTGTCTATGACGTCTCCAACGCCTGCCTGGGGATGCTCAATGGGATGATCCAGGTGGCCACCATGATTGAGCTGGGCCAGATTCGGGCAGGCCTCGTCGTCGGGACCGAGGACAGCCGGCAGCTTGTCGAGAGCACCATCACGCAGCTCAACCGGGTCGAAACGTTGACCCGCGAATCCATCAAGCTGGCGGTGGCCTCGCTGACTATCGGCTCCGCCAGTGCCGCGGTGCTGCTGACCCATCGCGATTTGAGCAGCACCGGCCATCGCCTCACCGCGGTTTCTGTTCGAGCTCACACCAGCCATTATCAGCTCTGCCAGGGTGGACATGAGCCATCCATCGGCGGCTCGCAGATTCTGATGCAGACCGATTCCGAGAAGCTGCTGACGGAAGGAATCGCCACCGGGCAGGCGACGTTCGCGGGCTTTCTGGAGGCCAGCGGCTGGCAGAGCGGCGATATTGACCGCACCATTTGCCACCAGGTCGGCAGCGCCCACCGCAAGCAAATGCTGCAGTCGTTAGAGCTCGATGGCGAGCGGGACTTCTGCACCTATCCCTGGCTCGGCAACACGGGCTCCGTCGCGCTTCCCATCACCCTGGCCATTGCCCAGGAGCAGCAGTTCCTTCAGCCTGGTGAGCGCGTTGCCCTGCTGGGCATTGGCAGCGGGATTAATTGCATCATGGCGGCGGTGGAGTGGGGAGTGGGCGGTAAGCAGTCGGCAGAATGCAGTAGGCAGTAATGGCACGTGATTCTTCTCGCCGTGAGTTTCTTACCGGCCGCTCGGCTGTGCGGGCGCTCGCCGATGCACATGAAGGATTGGCGGAACCTCTGCCTGCTCCCGGTGGTGCGGCGCAGAACTGGCTAACGCAGATTTCCCGCGAGGCGATGGCTTGCGAGTTCGAGGTGTTGCTGGATGCGAAGAAGTACCCCGACGGGCCGGAAGTTGCGGTGGAAGCGCTGGACCTGGTCGAGGCGCTGGAGGCTCAACTCACCGTCTATCGCGATACCAGTGAAGTCAGCCGGCTCAATCAGCAGGCCTGTGTGCAGCCGGTCGTTGTTGAGGAGCGGCTGTTTGAGTTGTTAACGCAGGCCAAAGAGTTGTGGAAGGCGACCAATGGCGCACTCGACATCACCTCCGGCGCTCTGACGAAAGTCTGGGGCTTCTACCGCCGGCAAGGGAACATGCCGAGCGAGGCGGAAGTCGCCACGGCGCTCGCCAAGGTCGGCAGTCAGCATCTGGAGCTGGATGCCAGCCTCCAAAGCGTGCAGTTCCTGGTCCCCGGCCTGGAAATCAACCTCGGCGCGATTGGCAAGGGACATACGCTTGACCGCTGCGCCGAGCTTCTCGTCAGCCGCGGTATTCATGACTTCCTCATCCACGGAGGCAACAGTAGCGTGTTGGCGCGGGGAGTCAGGGGACAGGGGAAAACGGAAAGCGGGCAAGGGACAGAGGTTGAAGCTGGTGATAGTCTCAAATCTCAAATCTCAAATCTCAAATCCTCTTCCCCCAGCCCCCAGCCCCCAGCCTCCAATCCCCCTCTCCCCTGGTCCATCGGCCTCCGCCATCCGCTCCGCCCCGACCAGCGGCTGGCGGAGTTCACGCTTCACGATCAAGCCCTGGGAACCTCCGGCTCCGGCAGCCAGTTCTTTCATCACGGGGGAAAACGTTACGGCCACATCCTCGACCCCCGCACCGGCTGGCCCGCGGAGCAGGTCCTCTCCGCCACCGTCATCGCCCCCACCGCGGCGGAGGCGGACGCACTCTCTACCGCGTTTTATGTCCTGGGCCTGGAAGGGGCGCAGGAGTATTGCCAGCGGCAGCCCGAAGTCTCTGCGCTGCTTGTCACGCAGAAGGGCGCGGGAGTGGAACTGCATCCGGTGAATCTGCCGGATGAAAAATGGCGCGCGGTTTGAACAGCGGCCGCGCTTCGTTAGAACAACTCCTGAATCACGCCGCCATGATCGATGGCGGCGATCGGCCGGCCGGAGTGGTCGAGGAAGCTGGTGTTCGGGTCGACCCCCAGCACGCGGTAAATCGTGTGATGAATGTCGCCGGGCCGCAGCGGATTATCCTGCGGAGCTTCGCCGAGCCGGTTGGTGCTGCCAATCAGGCGGCCACCTTTCACGCCGCCTCCGCCAAGCAGGCAGAACATAGAGTTGCCCCAGTGATCGCGGCCGGGGGTTCCTTGGCTCATCGGCGCGCCGCCGTTGCCCCCGTCATTCATCCGGGGCGTGCGGCTGAATTCACCGCACAGGACGACGCAGACTTTGTCGTACAGCCCCTTCTCCGCCAGGTCGGTGAACAGGCCATACACAAGCTGATCAATCTGCGGCAGGTAGCGCTCCATGCCGGCCTTGAGGTCCCAGTGATGGTCCCAGCCGCCGAAGTGGCAACTGACGAAGGTGCTGCCGGCCTCGACGAGGCGACGGGCCAGGAGCGTGCTCTGCCCCCAGGAGTTGCGACCGTAGCGGTCGCGGATTTCGGCCGGCTCGCTCGCGATGTCGAACGCTTTGCGGGCCTTTTCGCCGGTGACCATTTCGTAGGCCTGCCGCTCGAACTTACCCATCGCATCGAGCTTGCCGCTCTTGTCCACGTCGCGGCGGAGCTTGTCGAAACTCGTGAGCAGGTTGCGGCGATCATCCAGCCGCTGCACGGTGAGCGCGTTGGCGATGGCCAGATTGCTCACCTGAAAATTGGCGGCGTTGGGATCCCCCTCGGTTTCGAACGGATTGTCCTGCGAGCCCAGGTAGTTGCCTCCAAAATAGCCGGGGCGGATGCCGATGCTCGACGCATAAGGGACAGCGACATGGGCCGGCATCCCCTGTTGCCGCGGGCCGAGGACCTTCGTGGCGATGGCACCGAAGAAGGGGAACTTGCCCGTGTTGTTCACGCCGCTGACCCCCGCGCCGCGGCCGGTAAGCATCCAGTGGCCGCCGGTGAAGTGGTCGCCGGTGTCGTGATGCAGCGAGCGGACGACGGAGAACTTGTCGGCGATTTTGGCCTGCAACGGAAAGAGCTCCGTCACCTCCATCCCCGTCACGTTCGTCTTGATCGGCGTCCAAAGCCCGCGATATTCCGCCGGAGCCTCCGGCTTCATGTCGTACATATCCATGTGCCCCGGCCCGCCGTCGAGCCACAGCAAAATGACGGCGGTGTCCTTCTTGGGCACACCCGCAGCCGCGGAAGCTTCCTGCACCTTCAGAAGCTGCGGCAGACCCACGGCGGCCATTCCCGCCACGCCGAGCTGCAAAAAGCTGCGGCGGGACTGGCCGTCGCAGTATTTCGGGCTGACTCTGCCGGCATCAAGGCGAAACATGGCGGGACTCCTGGGAGGGAGCGATAAAGGCGGGCGCAAGATGCATTTTGCAACGCATCGATATTTGCTTATCGGTATTTTACCCGTAGTCGAGTGCCCCGGTCAACCTAAATGAGGGTGCTAGCGGCTGTCTGGTGCCAAAGTGTTTCGATTGACGCATCTCCTCCCCCTCGGCATAATCCGCCCCTCTTATCTTTTGAGGACCACAATGCGCGCACGCGGCGAGCGATGGCGATGGGCGATAGCTTTGGCGGGGACGCTCTGCGCGCATCTGCTGACCGCCACTATTGCGCAGGGAGAGTCCGCGAATCCGCTGCGAGCGCAAGTCCTCACCGAGCCAGCAGCGCATCCCGAACCCGCAACACCTAGCCCGCGCCTGGCACCGACCAGGCCGACCAAGCCAGCCGTCTCGTCCCCCCGTCGCTTCACTGACTACGACGTGTGGGGAGACGACGCTGAACCGAGCATTCAGCCCGGCCTCAATCCGCTGCGGCAGGCGACCTTCAACGAAGAGTTGCAGCCACCCGCCGCTCTCACTCCCGAGCAGGCCCTGCGCGAAAATCACTGGGACAAATCGGGACCGCATGGCAACCACGATAAATCCGCGGAGGACCCCTGGCAGGACACGGTCTTCTCGCACGGCTGGTTCGTGCATACCGACCCCAATGACCCGCATCGCAGCATCGGCTGGGGAGAGCCCCTAGTGGGAACGAGCTGGCGGAACCGCCCCTGGTATGTGGGGGCGTTTGTCGGCGGCATCTTCAACGGCGACCTGATTGCTGGGCATGTGATGCAGAACAATTCGGCGATCAGCGGGATTCGGCTGGGGCACGACTTCGATCACTACTGGGGGGTCGAAGGTCGGTTCGCCTATTCCAACCCGCACATCACGCTTCCCGATGGCACGCCCATCGGCGTCTCGCGGAACTACCTCGCCGATGTCTCTCTGGTCTACTACCCCTGGGGCGATTCCCGCTGGCGGCCCTACTTCTCGCTGGGCCTGGGCCAGGCGACCTTCCGCTTCACCGACGATCAAGACCGCGTCATCCACGAGTCGCTGGTCAGCATGCCGCTGGGCGTCGGGCTGAAATGCTTCCATTCCCCCTGGCTGACCACCCGCTTCGACCTGGTGGAGAACATCGCCTTCGGCTCCCACACGCTCGATAGCCAGGCCAACATCTCGCTGATGGTCGGCGTCGAGTACCGCTTCGGCGGCCGCCGGCCGAGCTACTTTCCCTGGCACGGGAACACCGTGGGCTGGTGAGAAGCAGTAGGCAGTCGGCGGAAGGCAGTAAGCAGTGGCGCGATAACCGCGTTCGCACCCCCCGATAGTATTGAGATTATTCATGTTTTTCGGCTCTGTTTTCAGCCCAGTCGCGGCCCCTGGCCGTTCGCTTAACTCCCTTTCATGCCAGCACTTACGCCTCGTTCATTCACGTTTTTCTTATTCATTTTCGGCACAAACAGCGCGGGTTTCTATACATCGTTTCGCAAGAGGTTTATAACCGTTTTTCATCTCCTCGGCGCGGCCTCCAATCCATTCTCGATCTGCCGTCTTCGCTCCCTCCGTCTCAAATCTCAAATCCTTTCGTCTGACCTCTCACTCTCGCTGTTGAATAACCCCCCCGGGTTTCGCAACACCGCCTCGGAGTAAAATCGGGGATATGCGTTGCGAAATCCCTCCTGGTTATTCAACACACTTACTACAGTCACCCCGCCGTTTAGCGTCCCATTTCTGCTTCGTTTTCCGATCTCAGATTTCAAATCTCAAATCCTTTGTCCCTCTTCAAATGCCCGCGCCCGTCGATGCGGAGCACCTCTCGGTTACTGTACGTAAATGTATTAGTGCGGGTTGGCACAGTCAATATGTAATCTCAAATATTATTCGACTTTTTCCCAGACCCATGCCCGCTGGAGTCCCACCTTCAGGCGGTCTGCAAAATCCGCTGGAGACAGTGCATAAGAACC
This sequence comes from Pirellulaceae bacterium, assembly GCA_051004015.1. Taxonomy (GTDB): domain Bacteria; phylum Planctomycetota; class Planctomycetia; order Pirellulales; family Pirellulaceae; genus SXOA01. The sequence goes on from JBPCKT010000053.1 coordinate 22,202, forward strand.
GCCAAAAGGCGGAACGTCTACCGTCTAGCGTTGGCTGAAGTGCAGCGGACTAGGGAATCTTCTGCTAAGATAAGCACACCGCCAAACTCGCTTGGCGAAGCCGCTCTCGTCGTCTCAACGCATGACCCGTTCAACCCCTCAGCAAATGTCGGTGAAAGACGCCCGCGCGGCGCTCCGCGCGGCCAAATTGCGGAGCACGACGTCGCGGGTGGCCGTGTTGCAAAGGCTCTCCACGGCGGACAAGCCGCTTAGCCATTCGGAAGTGGCGGATGAGCTGGTCCCCACGGGGTTTGACAAGTCCACTCTCTATCGCTGCCTGGTGGAGCTAGCCGACGCCGGTTTGCTCTCACGGCTGGATGCGGGGGATCACTCCTGGCGGTTCGAGCTGCGCCGCGGCGATGGCCATGAAGGAGGCGAGCATCCGCACTTCGTCTGCACGGACTGCGGGACTGTGACCTGCCTGCCGGACGTGGAAGTGAAAATCGCTCCGGCCAAAGGGACCAGGAGCTTCGCCCTGGGGGATGTGACGGAGATTTTTCTCAAGGGGAAGTGCCCGGAGTGTACGGGGTGAGGAACTGCACGAGATAAGTGCTCCGGATCTGCGTGGCATCCCGGCGCGCCGGGACTGCTTGGAGTGGCCATGTGACCTGGATTCCAAGCCCACCCAAAGCCGTGGGTGTGCCACCTCTATTTCATCGGCTCCTTACTTCTTCCGCCCCCGCACGGCGGCATTGGAATCTTCGATCATCCACCAGGCACCAAATGCGGCAAAGGAATCGTCCACCGCGGCCTCGGGCCGAGCCGAGCCGGAGCTGTGGTCCGCCGCGAAGCTGTCCCCCTCTCCCTCGCCGCCGGGAGGGGGCGGGGATGGATTATTGATGTAATTAATGATTTGTAAGGCATCGATCGCGGTTACGAAGTTATCGCCATTGACGTCAAAGTAGAAATATTCGGTGATCCCGTCGATCACGACGACCGGCCTTTCCGCCCCCACCACCGGATTCGGCAAGCGACGGCCGCCGCCGGTGAGTCGGTTGATTTCATTGATCACCCGCAGGGCGTCGCGAGCGACAATCGCGCCGTCATTGGTGACATCGCGGAAGTCGCGGACCGGGTTTTGCCAGGGGGGGGGCAGCGTGGGAGTCCATTTGGCCACCAGCAAATCGTAAAAGCCGGGCGTTTGGGTCTTGGAAGTGACCTCCACGTAGTAGGTCCCGCCGGCTCCCTCCGGAATCCGGTAGTTCACGATCAACGAGTCCTGATCCAGCAGCGTGGTGCCGGTGCTGCCGCCGAACTTGTTCACCCCGGTCCGGATATCGTCCGCCGTCATCACCACCGTCGTGCCATCCGGCTTGAAGAGGCGGATGACCGTGTCGAAGGAGAAGGGATCGGAGGGGTCGAGGGTATGCTCATAGACGTTGGTGGCCAGCGTGTTGATGGTCAGCAGCTCCCCCACCTGCATGTTGAACTTGTAAAAATCGCGTTCAATGCTGGTGCTGGCCAGCTCCACGTCCACCACCTGAGCCGAAGCGCTCGCCAGAGATCTGAAGACCAGTACCTGAGCCGTAGCCGCCGTGTCATGGTCCAATGTGGTTTCCGGCGTCGTTGCCAGCGGGCTGGCGGTGAGGTTCGCCGCGAATCCGAGCTTGGCGCGGGAGAGGGGCGAGAAAGCAAACCCGGCGAAGGAATCGAATTGCGTGGCGGCCAATCCAAACGCGGGAACGGCCATGAAGTTGCGGTTCTGCACGCCAAACGTATTCGCGTAGACATCGGGAATGATGCTCACGTCGCCGAAGGCGTCTTGATTCTCCAGGCCGAAAGCATGACCCAGCTCGTGGACGCCCCAGAAAGCAAGGGCATTCCCCAGCCGATTGAGATAGGCCGCCGGAGCCGGATTGGCGAGGTCGGCCTTGGTGAACTCCGCGGGAAAGACATAAGCGGTGGCCTCCCCGGGGTTGGTGGTCTGGTTGATATTGAGCCAGTCCAGCTCCGCGTGGCCAAACCGGTCCGGCGCATCCAGCACAACATCCTTGGTCCTGCCAAAGCCGAGCGTCTCAAAACTACCCGTCGGCAGGGATTGGGAAAAGACCACGCCATACTCGGCGAAGGCGTTTTGCACCGCGGCCGCAATGTTGGTCCGGAGCTGGTTGATTTCCGCGGGCGTGAAGGGAATGCGACCGTCCGTATTGGCCAGTTCCTGCAGGCGGTCCGCAAAGCTGTTGTCCCCGCTGGCGTCCCCAAAATCGAGAAACACGTTGACCGCCATCAGGTGCCGCGGCTCGAGCGGCTCCGCCCGCAAGGGGCGGAATAACCCAAGCGGGCTTGCTGGGCGGGCACTGCTTTTGGATGTTTTACTCCAGATGGAGCGTAACCAATTCATTTTTTGATGCTCCCCGAACAAATTGCGCAGGCTCAGAGTGAGTGATTTGAGTCTAGTCGGAAAGGAAATTCTGGACAAACCTTTTGTGGCCCCTGCTGGGGGTTGCTGCACATGTTTTCGGGCGAGTTAAGATGGCTGAACATCGCAAAATCGACTCTGCCATGGGCAGCTGTACCAAGTGTCATGACCTTTACCGACGACAGCAAGATTCCGCGGGTGGAACTGTCCCACCTGGACCATTTGTGGTTCCAGGTGGCGGGAACGCTCTGCAACCTCACCTGCCATCATTGCTTCATTAGCTGCAGCCCCAAAAATGACGCTTTTGGCTATCTCTCCCGGCAGGAAATTCAGCGGCGGCTGGAAGAGTCGGTCCCGCTCGGTGTGAAGGAGTACTATTTCACGGGGGGCGAGCCGTTTCTCAATCCGGAAATGACCGAGATTCTGGAACTGACGCTCCGTTACGGACCGGCGACGGTCCTGACCAACGGAACCGTGCTGAAGGACGAGTGGCTGGTGAGGCTGCGGGAGGCGGAAGCGAGCAGCATCTATTCGCTGGAGTTCCGGGTTTCCATCGACGGGTTCTCGCCAGAGACCAATGATCCCATCCGGGGCGAAGGGACTTTCACCCGCGCGATGCGAGGAGTGGTGAAGCTCGTCGAACACGGCTTTCTGCCGATCATTACCGCTGCCCGGACCTGGTCCATGGAGCGGGAACAAGAGGTTGTCGGCAGCTTTGTTCGAATGCTGCAACAAGCCGGCTACTCCCGCCCGCGAATCAAAATACTTCCCACGCTGCAGCTCGGGGCAGAAACGGAGAGGACCTGCGGCTATGCACCGGAGGAGCGGGTCACTGCGGCGATGATGGAGGGCTATGATCAGTCCCAGCTCATCTGCGAGCACAGCCGCATCGTGACGGACCGCGGCGTACACGTCTGCCCGATTTTAATCGAAGCCCCGGATTCGTTGCGCGGAAAAACGCTGGCGGAATCCCTGACGGCCTATCCGCTGGCTCACGGCGCTTGCTCCACTTGTTATCAATACGGAGCGATCTGCAGCAACCCCAGCAGCGGGGGAAAGGATGCTTGAGCACGGGACCGTTGCGCTGTTCGGCGGCATCTACAGTAACCATCTCGCGCTCGCGGCTGCCATTGCGGACACCCAGCGGCGAGGAGCGGCGGCGGTTTACTGCCTGGGCGACCTCGGCAGTTTCGGTCCGCATCCCGACAAGGTCTTTCCGCTCCTGCGGGAACACAACATCCAGTGCGTCCGCGGCAACTACGATGACTCCATTGGCAACGAGCTGGCGGACTGCCAATGCGGCTACACCGATCCGCAAGACAATTACTTTGCCCAGCTCAGTTACAACTACACGCTGGCCCACACATCACCACGGAACCGGGCCTGGCTGAAGAACCTTCCCGGCGAGATTCGTTTTCAACTGGGAGCGGCCAGCGTCCTGCTCTGCCACGGCAGCCCGCGAAAGATGAACGAGTTTCTGTGGGAGTCCACGACTTCCACGCATTTCCTGAACCACCTGGCGGACGAACACCGGGCCGACGTGATTTGCGCGACGCACACCGGCATCAAGTGGCAGCGCGACCTGAGCCGGGGTCGAAAGTTCGTCAACATCGGCGTCCTCGGTCGGCCGGAGAACGACGGCCAGACCCATGTCTGGTACACGCTCCTTTCGGCCGGACCGCATGGAACCATTGCCGCCGAGTTCGTCCCCGTCCACTATGACCAGCACCAGCTTGCCGCCGAAATGCGGAGCGAACGGCTCCCCGAAGAGTTCATCGCCACCATACTCCACGGCTGGTGGACGACCTGCCTGGAAATCCTGCCGGCGAAAGAGCGCAGGCGGGGGCAGTTCTGACGCCAGCTAGCACTCCGCGAATTTCGACTCGACAAACCAGCCGCCTCGCGGTATTAGTCCGCTCTTTCCCTGCCAACTTTCACGCCCGCGAGGCGAATGTGTACTCATCTTCCCCCATACGCCACGTCCGGTGTTGCCTCTTGCTGCTGGTTCTCGGTGCGCTCCTCTCCGGCTGTTCGTGGCTGGACTCGCTGAAGCAGGAGGAACCGAATCCCAAGTTTCCTGCTTGGAGCCAGCGCATGAGCGGCAGCGTAAGCGAACCTCAGGAGAAAAACGCGAAGCAGGATCCCAAGTCCAACAGCCTCTTTTTCGACGAGCGGTCGCAGGAAATTGAAAAGAGCCTGGATCGCTAACTGTGTCCTGCCAAACCCGGTTTGACGCCGCGCGCCGCGCCTGCTATTCTTCCCGCCCCGCACGCCCTCCTTCCCCAAAAAACCATGCCCTCCTCGGTCCTCGTCGTCGACCCTTCCGCGGAAAACCGCGAAGTCCTCCGCACCGTATTAAATCAGCAGGGCCTGAAGATTTTTGAAGCGGACGAAGCGACCTCCGGCCTCGCGCTCGCGCAGGAGCATCACCCCGACGTGATTGTGCTGGACCTCGATGCCGACGACGCCACCAGCGGGCCACTGCAATTGCAATTGCGGCAGGAGCTCGACCGTGAAAGCTCCTCGCTGATCATTCTCGGCAAGCTGAAACGTGGTTCGCCGCTCGCCACCAGCCGCGTCCTCTCCAAGCCCTACCACTTCGCTCCCCTGGTTCATACAATCCAGGAGTTGGCGGCAGCGGCGAAAGCGGCGTGAGTGAACGTAGCCACAGGCGGCCCGCCTGTCGGCTTTTCTGTGGATGACGACCTCGCCAGCAAGCGGACATGCGAGCCGCATGTCGCTACAGGAGAGACTCATGGCTTCCCTGTTCGTCATGCAAGGTCGAGACCGCGGCAAGCGGTTCGAGCTGCCGGCTGAGCTCACGCTTGGCCGCGACGGCAGCAATCTGATTCAGCTTAACGACAGCGAAGCTTCCCGCCAGCACGCCCGCCTCCGCAAGGAGGAAGCCGGCTTCATCCTCACGGACCTCGGCAGCTCCAACGGCTCGTTCGTCAACAACGAGCCGGTCAAGGAGCGGCTGCTGAGGACCGGCGACCGAGTGCTGCTCGGACGCTCGCTGATGCTCTTCACCGATATTCACGAGCACTCGTCGCAGAACCTGGCCCACGAAGTCGACATCGTCGGCGAGTTGCATACCAGCGGCTCCCGCATCCTCAAGTCGCTCGGCCAGGACGAAAGCGAGGTCTTTCGCGTCCCCGATTCCGCCGACAGCCCCTGGCTGGCCCGGGCCCGCAGCAACTTGCAGATCATGTACCGCACGGCGCTCGCGGTCAGTCACACGCTTGATATCGATCAGCTCCTGCACCGCATCATGGAGCTGATCTTCGAATGGGTGGAGGCCGACCGCGGCCTGATCATGCTCTCCAGCCACGAGACCGGCGAGCTCGAGCCCGCCGTCAGCCGCAACCGCAAGGGGACCAAGCCCGACGAAAAGCTCTCCGTCAGCCGCACCATCCTCGACTACGTGCTGCAACAGAAGGAAGGGGTGCTCACCAGCGACGCCAAGGACGACGAGCGGTGGGACCCCGCCAATAGCATCCTCAAGCTCGGCGTCCGCGAGGCGATCTGCGTCCCCATGCAGGGGCGCTACGGCATCGTCGGCGTCATCTACATCGACACCTACACGCCGCCGGGCAAGCTCCCGCTCCGCACCCCCAACAAATTCACCGAAGAACACCTCAAATTGATGGTCGCCATCGGCCACCAGGCGGCCCTGGCGGTGGAGGACACGTCCTACTACTCCGCCATGGTCCACGCGGAGCGGCTGGCGGCGATGGGGCAGACCATTGCCACGCTTTCGCACCACATCAAGAATATTCTGCAGGGGATTCGCGGCGGCAGCTACCTCATCGAAGAAGGGCTGAAGGGGAGTGACCAGGAGGTCATTCGCCGCGGCTGGCGGATTGTGGAAAAGAACCAGGAGCGAATTTCCAGCCTCGTCCTCGACATGCTCACCTTCAGCAAGGACCGCGAGCCGGAGCTGATCGCGGCCGACCTCAACGAAACCGTCAGCGACGTCGTTGAGCTGATGCAAACCCGCGCCGCCGAAGCCGCCGCCGTGCTCGCCTGGCAGCCGCGGGCGGACTTGCCGCTGTTCACCTTCGACCCCGAGCTGCTGCACCGGGCGATCCTCAACGTGGTGACCAACGCCATCGACGCCTGCGAGAAGCAGGACGGCGCGCGAGCGGAAGTCAGTATCGAATATGTCCTGGGCGACCGCACCGTCCGCATCGTCGTCGCCGATAACGGCGAGGGAATTGCCCCGGACGACATCAAGAAAATCTTTTCCGTCTTCGAGTCCCGTAAAGGGGCCCGCGGCACCGGCTTGGGTCTCCCCGTCAGCCAGAAGATCCTCCGCGAGCACGGCGGCGACATCCACGTGGAAAGCACCCTGGGCGTCGGCAGCAAGTTCATCCTGGAGCTTCCGGCCCTGGCCGCGGAGGATTCAAAGGTGGGGAAGACGATGGCGTCTTAAGTCGCAAACCGCATATGCTCCACAACCACTACATGCGACTAGCTCTTGGCGAGGCGAAGCAAGCGCTCCTGGAGGAAGAGGTGCCCATTGGAGCTGTGATTGTGCGGGGGGAACAGGTGATTGCCAGCGCTCACAACCAGCGGGAGCAGCTCAAGGATCCGACCGCCCACGCCGAGATGATCGCGATTACCCAGGCCGCCACGGCCGTGGGGGGCTGGCGGCTGGAGGAATGCACTCTCTATGTCACCCTGGAGCCCTGCATCATGTGCTCAGGGGCCATCTTGCAGGCCCGCATCCCCCTCATCGTCTTCGGCGCGACCGATCCCAAAGCCGGCGCGGTCGATTCGCTGTTCCACCTGCTGAGCGACCCCCGGCTGAACCACCGCTGCCAGGTGATACCCGGCGTGATGGCGGCGGAATGCGGCGAGATCCTGACGAAGTTCTTTCAGGCCCAGCGGCGGTTGGGGAAGAAGTGAGGATCCACCCAGCGGCTTGACTTCGCTGTGTCTGGGTGACAGGTTGAAGGTCATGCTGCGTGTGCTCGGTTCCCCCGCGAAACTCTGTGACGGCCTGGGCCGGCGGGACTTTCTGCGCATTGGGTCGCTGGGGGCTGCCGGTTTGGCGCTCCCAGATCTACTGTCGCAACAATCACAAGCCGGCGAGCAGAAGGGATCCTTCGGCAAAGCCAAGCGTTGCCTGCTCCTCTTTCTTACCGGCGGCCCGCCCCAGGTGGACCTGTGGGACATGAAGCCGAGCGCCCCGGCGGAGATTCGCGGCGAGCTGAAGCCCATCGCCACCAATGTCGCGGGGATACAAATCAGCGAGCTGATGCCGAATCTCGCCAAGGTGGCTGACAAATTCTGCATCCTCCGCTCGCTCACCCATCACGATACGGTCCATACTTCCGCCGGCTATACGCTGCTGACTGGGTTTGACCATCTCCAGGCCAACGCCAAGACGGCGACCGACATCAAGCCGCGGCCGGAGGACCATCCGCACCTCGGCTCGCTCCTCTCTTTGGCTCGGCCCTCGGCCAGTGGCACGCCGGTGTTCGTCTCCCTGCCGGAAGTCATCAAGGATGCCGCAGTCAACGAATTTCCCGGCCAAGGGGGCGGCTTCCTCGGCCGGGGCTTCGATCCGCTCCGCATTGAAACGGCTGCCGACAAAAAGAGCTTTCGCCTGCCGGACATCGTGCTGCCGCCGGACATCACGCCATCCCGGCTGGCCGAGCGGCGACTGTTGCAAACGGCCTTCAACCGCGGCGCGGACATCGCCGGCCAGCGGGCCGCGAGCGCCGATCTGGATGCAAACTACGCGCGAGCCCTCGACCTGCTCCGCTCACCGGGCGTGCATAAGGCATTCGATCTGACCGCGGAGCCGGCGGCAATCCGCGCCCCCTACGGCGAGCATCTGTTCGGCCAGGGCTGCCTGCTCGGTCGGCGGCTGTTGGAAGCGGGGGTCTCACTGGTCACGGTTTACTGGCATTACGAGGGGCCGGATGATTCTCCGGTCTGGGACACGCACGAGAACAATTTCCCGCATTTGCGAAACCGGCTCGTCCCCCCCGCCGATGCCGCCATCGCCGCGGTGCTGCGGGATTTATCCGATCGCGGCCTTTTGGACGAGACGCTGGTCGTGGTGCTGGGGGAATTCGGCCGCTCCCCCAAGGTGAACGGCAAAGGAGGGCGGGACCACTGGCCGCACGCCCAGTCCATCCTGCTGGCCGGGGCGGGCATTCGAGGCGGCAGCATCTATGGCTCCACCGACCCTCAAGGAGGCTACCCCGCCACCTTGCCCGTATCGCCGCGGGATCTCACCGCCACGCTCCACCATCTGCTGGGCGTTCCCGCGGAGTTGATGATTCACGACCGGGCGGGACGGCCGTACCGCGCTTGCGAAGGGACGCCGGTCGTCGGGCTCATTTCATAACAATTGCCCGACGCGCAACCAGCCAGCGCGGTACGATGGACGTATGCCCCCCGATGATTCCAAGCTCGCTCGGCTGTTGCCCGGCATTGCCGTCCGGGGAGCGGAGACCCACGAATCCGCCAAGAAGAATGCCCGCCAGGAGACAGTGACGTCACTCCCTTCGGCGTATGACGCCGAACAAAAAGGTCGGGTCGGCTGGTGGAGCGTCAGTTGCCTGCTACTTTCCTGCCTCTTGGGCGCGGTCGCCTTCGCCCTGAGCTGCACACCCCAGCGCATCACCAACCCCGGAGGCACTCGACTCTTCGAGAGCTTTGCGGGCTCGCCTCTGAGATTCTGGCAGGGGGTGCCCAGGAATGTCCTCCTCCATCCTGTCGGCAACATGGAGCAAGAATCCCTCTTCGTGGTCAACGCCCTGGTCTGGCTGGCGGCGGCTCTTTCGATCTGGGGCGCTTGCCACTGGCTCATCGTCCGCTGGTATTCACGGCGGTGGAAATTCTCGCTCGCCGACATGCTGGCCATCACCGCGGCTGCCGCGTTCATGCTCGGGGCCTGGCGGATGGACTACACCTTCCGCCACAGTGAATCCGCCCGCCGCTTCCTGCAAACCGTCAGCGAGGACGCGGAGCACCAGGCGGTGTATCGAGGTCCGTTGGTGGTCCCCATTTCGGAAGTCAGTCAGCCGGCCCTGTGGTTCTTCTGCCTCGCCGGCGCGAGCGTGGGGATCAACCTATTCCACATCGTGGACCGCTACGCGCTGCAGATGCGGCAGCTCAAGTAGGCAAGAAAAGTACTCCTCACGCTGCGCGTGAGGAATTCATCTCGCGGAGCGAGATGAGTACCATTCTTGCACGTCAGAACAACTCCTCAATCGCCTTCCCCTCCGGCAGCAGCGGAATGGGGCGTCCTTGAGTAACAATCTTCTGCTTGGGATCGATCCCCAAGTGCTTGTAGAGAGTAGCCAGCACGTCGCTGGGGCTGACCGGCCGCTCGGTGGGAAGGCCGCCATCCGGACTGGAGGCCCCGATGAGCTGCCCCATCTTGAGCCCGCCGCCGGCGAGCAGCACGCTCCCCAATTTCGGCCAGTGATCGCGCCCGCCGGTTGTATTGATGCGGGGGGACCTGCCGAATTCTCCCCAAACCACCAGTAGCACTTTTCTGCAAAGTTCCCGCTCGCTCAGGTCGGCGATCAGGGCAGAGAGTGCCCGGTCGAGCGGCGGGCCGCTGTGCTCCATGCCGACGTTTGGTCCGCCGGGATCAGGTTGTGCCCGAGTTTCCCGCGTCACGCTGACGTGCCAGTCCCAGCGGAGGCAGTCTGGAGCCGTATTCAGCGTGACAAAGGTGACGCCGGCTTCCACCAGGCGTCGGGCCAGCAGGGCCATTTGTCCCCAGCGGTGAGATCCGTATTTCTCCCGCGTGGCGGCGGATTCTTGTTGCAGTTCAAACGCGCGGCGAGCTTTCTCGCTGGTGATGAGATCGAGCGCCAGCCGTTGGTACGGATCGAGCCCTTCCTGCACTTCCTTAGAGTCCGCGCGGCGCTGCAACCGTCCCAGGTGCGCGAGCAGCGATTTGCGATCGCCGATGCGATCGAGCGTCACGTCGTTGGCCAACTCGAAGCTTCCGGTAGCTTTTTTCAGCCTCTCCTGCTGGAACTCGGTGGCATACGGATCCTGCAGGACGGAAAAGGGCGAATGGGCCACGCCGAGATACCCCGCACCCATCGCGTCAAACAGGTGATGGTGCATCACCGGCTCTTCCGACAGCATCACATACGGCGGCATCCCCGGCTGCCGCGGGCCGCGGAACCGCGAGGCAATGGAGCCAACCGATGGATAAGCATTGCTGTTGTCCGGCTCCCGGCGGCCGGCCAGGCACCATCGCGTCACGCCAAAATGATCGTCAAACGGATGTGTGAAGCTGCGGACAATCGCCGTCTTGTCGAGCACCCCGGCTGTCAGCGGGAGCATCTCGCAGACCGGAGCCCCCGCCAGTTTGGACGAAATGGCCTTGTACGGCCCGCGAATCTCCACCGGCGCGAGCGGCTTGGGATCAAACGTCTCAAACTGGCTCGGCCCGCCTCCCAGCCAGATCTGAATTACTGCCGTATCGGGCGAGACCGTTCCTTGCTCCGCCGCGAGGGACCGCAGTCGCAGAATGTCGCCAAGCACCAGTCCAGCACCTCCGGAAAGCAGACTGGCCGACAGAAATCGCCGGCGAGAGACTCCGCAAGGTGATATCGGCTGGCGAGCTTGCTGACTTGGCATTCCCCACTCCTTGGCCGGGGATGCAACACCCGGTGATGCATCCTCAGACGGTCCATTCCTACACTTCCTGAATAAGGTGGTCAAGTAAAACCTGCACCGGTTAGGGCAAGGGGCGTACGTTGTCCCTCTCCACCTGCCCAATGAACCCGCGAAAGGCGACCAGGAGGAGCACCAGGGCGACCGCTTGCAGGAGGTGGTAAACGGCGTTGTGGTTCAAGTAGGTCGGGTGCGGAGCGATATGCAGCATCTGAGCGGCGGCGGCGGCCAGGGTGACGAGCACGCTGGATGCTCCATACAAGGCCGCCCGTCGGGGGCCGGTGCGGATTTGCAGAACAAAGGCCACGAAGAGGAACAACGTCGCCGGCAGGTAATTCAAGATCGCGAACAGGAAGTGCTGATCCCAGAACAAAACGTAAGCCGCGTAGAGGAGGAGTCCGGCCAGCGCGATCCGGCCGAAGAGCTTTCGCCCCGCGTCCCGGAACAGGAGCTCCGCGCCAATCAGCCAGGAGAAGTACGAGCCGGCCCCCAGGATCACCAAACCGAGCCGCCATAAGATCTGGAATCCCCTCGTGGACTCATCGTGAAAATAGCCATGCACGGCTCCCCCGACCAGCGAGGCGAGCCCCACGACGGCAAAGAATTGGACGCACAGGCTTTGCAGGCGGCGGCGGCGGGGCGCGGGCATCCTCGACAGCCAGTACGAAAAAGCACCGCACTGGGCCGTGAGTAAGAAATCGGTCAGGGCAACATCCGGCTCGGTCATCCCAATAGCTTCTCAATGGCCGCCAGGATCACCTCCGGCTCGGCCATGCGCCCCGCGCCGACCTGCCGGCAGGAGAGCCAGCCGGAGGTGGGGTCGACGAAGTGGACGCCATCAGCGCGAAGCTGAGTAATGTTCCGCTGCACGGCGGCTTTCTCCCACATGGCGGTGTTCATGGCGGGGGCGAGCAGAACCGGCGCGGTGAAGGCGAGGTAGAGGGTGCTGAGGAGGTCGTCGGCGGCGCCGTGAGCTGCCTTGGCCAGGAAGTTGGCGCTGGCGGGGGCGACGACGAGCAGGTCTTTCGTTTCCGCCAGCTCGATGTGGGCCCCGAGCGGATGCTGCGGGTCGTCAAAGAGGCCGCGAGCGACGGGTCGGCCGGTGAGGGCGGCGAAAGTGGCCGGGCCGATGAATGCTTCAGCCGAGGTGGTCATCACCACGCTTACGCCCGCGCCGGACTGCACGAGCTTGCTGACGAGGGCAGCCGTTTTGTAGGCGGCGATTCCGCCCGTCACGCCGACGACAATTTCGCGGGTGGGCATAAACTCGTAGGATGGGATTCCTATCCCGTCCTAATTGGAAGAGGACGGGACAGGAGTCCCATCCTACAAGAACTACAAATCTCCCAAATCCAGCTCCATCGATTCGCCCGTTCCCTGGAAGTCGCCGGCGACGCGGACCTTTTGCGTGGAGTCGAGGAAAATCTTGTCTTGGGCGATTTCCTGCAGCACGACCTGCATTTTGTCCTGGGTATTCAGGTCCACAAGGGCTCGGCTTCCCTGGTTCAGTTGCACCAGCCGCTTTTGGATGAGCGTGCTGAGCTTGAAGCGTCCGCCGACCTTGTTGACGATATACTCTTCCTTCAGTTCTTCAATCATTCTTGTTTCCTTCGCGAGCCAGGATGTCGCAGATTTGGTGAACCGACTGCTGAACGTCTGTGTTATTGACTTGCCAGGTATAGCGGTCTTGCAAAGCCAGCTCGCCGCGAGCGACTTCGAGCCGCCGTTGGATCGAGGCTTCGCTCTCGGTGTTCCGCTGCCGCAGGCGTCGCTCGAGCTCTTCCAGCGAGCCGCAGTGGATAAAGATGGTGACCGCATCGGGGTGGGTGGCCAGAACGCTCATGGCCCCTGCCACATCAATCTCTAAGATTACCCATTTTCCGGCTCCAAGTCCAGACGCCACTTCGCTTTGCAGCGTGCCGTACCAGTCGCCGCGGCCGAAAACCTCCTTAAATTCCAGGAAAGCCCCCGCTTCCCGCCGCCGCTGGAATTCCTCCTTAGAGAGAAAATGGTAGTCCACGCCGACCTGTTCCCCAGGCCGCGGAGCCCGAGTGGTAGCCGAAACGCTCCGGGCGAGCGGCAACTGGCACTGGCGAAGGAGTTCCCGGACAACCGTGCTCTTGCCGGCTCCCGAAGGGCCGCTAATGATGACCAACCCTCCGGCGCGAGTCGCTTTCGGGCGTGTCGGCTCGGAAGTCATGGCGGCAGCGGGGCGAAGGAGGCTAGTGGCTGTGGACATGGCGGATGGGTGAGTGGAGAAAGTTTTGGGCAGGCTGGAAGCCTACCCCACCAATAAAACTCTACTCCACGTTTTGGACCATTTCCCGTATCCGCTCGATGATGGACTTGATCTCAATGACGTGGCGGGCAATCTCGGCGTCGTTGGCCTTGGAGCCGATGGTGTTGGTTTCTCGAAACATCTCCTGGGTGAGGAAATCGAGCTTGCGGCCCGGCGTGTCCTCTTTCTGCATCACCTTGTCGAACTGCTCCAGGTGGCACTTCAGCCGCACGATTTCCTCGGAGATGTCGGTCCGCTCGGCAAATAGGCCGACTTCGCGGACCACATCCGCGGGGCCGACGCTGACGCCAAATTCCGCCAGCATTTTGGCCAGCCGTTCCTGAATCCTCCCGCGGTATCCTTCAATCACCAGTGGTGCGCGGACTTCCACGGCAGCCAACTCGCGGGCAATGATTTGCAGGTTTGAGTTCAAGTCGGCGAGCATCGCCTTACCTTCGGCTGACCGCATCTGAGCCAGGTTCGTGAGAGCTTCGCTCAAGACCGGTTCGATGATCGGCCAGTGGGATTCGGCAGCGTCGAAAGTCGCACCCAGCTCGTTGACCACACCCGGCAGCGCCAGGATGGAATCAAACCGCACCGGCTCGCCAAAGCCGTGCTGCTGCAAGATGACGTCGAGCTGCTTCATGTATCCCACCAGGACCGACTCGTTGAGCCGATAGTCGTCGCTGGTAAGCTCCCGGTCGACCCGCAGATTGATCTGCACGGTGCCGCGGCGGACGTGCTCGCGGACGACAGCTTCGACGAGGGGCTCCAGGGCGGCGTACCCCTCGCTGCTCCGCACACTGAGCTTGAAGTGGCGGTTGTTGACCGTGCGAACCTCCACCGCAATCGCCAACCCGGTCTGGTGGCGATGAGCTTCTCCGTGGCCGGTCATGCTGAGGAGCAAGAAATGAATCTCCTGGTGAGCGGCGCCTCGTGGACGAGGCGGCTAAGCTTAGCCCCAGCCCTCCGGGGCGGGGGTGGGAAGCTACTTTTCGTCGCCGGACTTGGTTTCGACCGGAGTCTTGGATGCTGGCGTCTTCGTCTCAGGCGTTTTCGCGGGGGTCTTGGTCTCCGGCGTTTTCCCCGCTCCGATACCGCTCCCCTTCTTGTCATCCGCGTTCGTCGTCTCGGTCTTCGAGCCCGTCTTGACCGCCGGCGTCGTGGTCGTTGTCGAGGACTTGGTGGTACTTAAGCCGCCCGTCTGCGACTGGCTGCCGACGTACTTGATGATGAGCATCGTGGAGAGAACCCACACAATGGCCACACCGATGGTCACTTTGGTGAACAGATCCCCCGCCTTGGTGCCGAAAGCGCTTTGCCCTCCCATCCCCCCGAGTGCCCCGGTCAGGCCGCCGCCGCGCCCCCGCTGCACCAGAATCACCAGGATCAGAAAGATCGAGAGAACGGAGAGGCCGATCGTGTAGATGTAATGCCAGGCCGTGAATGCGGCGAAGAGGGGAGTCAACATCATCGAACATTCCTTGATTGATTACTTCTTCGCCGCCGCCAGAATTCCCAAAAAGCTCTCCACCTTCAGCGACGCTCCGCCGACCAGCGCCCCATCGATATTCGGCTGGGAAAGCAGAGTCTTGGCGTTCTCGGCCGTCACGCTGCCGCCGTACTGAATCCGCACCTCCGCCGCAACTGCCGGATTGTAGCGGCTTTCCAGCAATCTGCGAAGGTCGGCATGGACCTCCTCCGCCTGCTCGGGCGTGGCCACTACACCAGTGCCAATGGCCCAGACCGGCTCGTAGGCGATGACGATTTTTCCCGCCTGATCCACGTTCAGCCCGGCCAAAGAGCCGTCAAACTGCTCCTGCACGACGGCCCCGGTCCGGCCGGCTTTCCGATCTTCGAGCAATTCACCGACGCAGACGATGGGCGTCAGCCCAGTCGCCAAAGCCGCCAGCACCTTCCTATTCACATCTTGGCTGGTTTCTTTGAAAACGTGCCGCCGCTCGCTGTGCCCGAGGATAACGTACTTGCACCCCTGGTCGATTAGCATTCCCGGGCTGAGTTCCCCCGTGAATGCTCCCTTGCCCTCGTGGTAGCAGTTCTGAGCCCCCAGGCCGACTGAGGAGCTTCCCAGCGCCTGCCGCACTGCTTCCAGATAGATGCTCGGCGGGCAAACTCCAATCTCGACGTGGCCATACTCGCCAGCCTTCGCCGCCAACCCAACCGCCAGCTCGACGGCCTGCGCGCGGTTCAGGTTCATCTTCCAATTGCCGGCAACGAACGGACGTCTCATTTTGTTCCTCGATACGAATCACGCGTAACTCACGTTCCGAAGCTCCGCTTCGCGTCCTTTTGCTTTCGGGAAGCAGAGCTTCCAGATTTGCGTTCCCAAGCAGAGCTTGGGAACGAGTTATTTCGTTCTTGACGCCGCCGTTGCCGGCGTCTCCGAAATCGTCTTCCCAAACAGCTCCGCCAACTTCCGCATCTGCACCATCAATTCCGCATACTGCTTGGGCAGGAGGGCCTGCGGGCCGTCGGACTTGGCTTTCTCCGGGCAATCGTGAACTTCAATATGCACACCGTCCGCCCCGACGGCGATGCCGGCGAGAGCACAGGGGGGAATCAAATCGGGCCGGCCGGTCGCGTGGCTGGGGTCGACAATGATCGGCAGGTGCGATAGCCCCTTCACGACCGCCACCGAAGCCACGTCGTAAAGGTTCCGCGTGCAGTTATCAAAGCCCTTTACCCCTCGCTCGCACAGCACCACCTGGCTGTTCCCCTGCGAGAGAATGTATTCCGCGCTCATCAGCAGATCCTGCACCGTGGCGCTCATCCCCCGCTTGAGCAGCACCGGCCGCCGCGTTTTCCCCACTTCGGTCAGCAGCACGAAGTTCTGCATGTTCCGGGCACCGACCTGAATCATGTCGGCATACTTATCGACCACCTCGACGCACCTCGGGTCCGTCACTTCGGTCACGACGGGCATTCCGTATTTGTCGCCGACCTCCCGCAGCAGCTTCAGCCCGTCCTCCCCCATTCCCTGGTAAGCATACGGGCTGGTCCGCGGCTTGTAAGCCCCGCCGCGGAAGATGTTCGCTCCAGCCGCCTTGACCGAGGCGGCGATGGACTCCATCCGCGCCCGATCCTCGACGGCACACGGCCCGGCAATCATGGCCAGGTTCCCGCCGCCGATTTTCACTCCCGAGACATCCACCACGCTCGGCTGCGGATGGGCCTCCTTGCTGGCCAGCTTGTACGGCGGCAGCACGGGAATCACGTCGGCCACCCCCGGAATCGCCCGCAGCGAATCCGGGCTGACCTTCGACTCATCCCCAATCAGTCCGATGATCGTCCGAAAAGTCCCCCGGCTCAGATGGGCCTTAAACCCCAGCCCCTCCACGCTCTCCACCAGGTGGTTAATCTGCTCTTCCGAGGCATCTGACTTGAGGATGATGATCACAGCGAGAGGTCCAGCTAAGGCGGAACTAATGTGGCGAAAAACGGGCCAAATTGAATCCTGTATCCTACCACCGCTGCTGGAAACCCGTCGAGGGCGGGAAAGCTGAAAGCCAATCCCACGGCAGTCGCAATCTGACTCACGGCTGATTCCGCGACTTCCAGCGGGTGACAAAGGCGGCGTAATCGGCGGGCGTATCGATGCCGATGGTCGGTTCGTCGATGACGCCGACGAGGATCGTGTGGCCGGCGTACAGGACCCGGAGCTGTTCCAGGTTCTCGACCTGTTCCAGTGGAGCGCGGGGGAGCGTGGCGAGCTTCAGCAGGAAGTCGCGGCGATAGGCGTACAGGCCAATGTGCTGATGGAAGAGGGTCGGGGCGGCGGTGAGCAAAGCGTCTTCCCAATTCCGTGGGTAAGGAATCGGTGCCCGGCTAAAGTAGATGGCTCGGCCGGCGAGGTCAAAGACGACCTTCACGCAGGAAGGGTCGAAGAGCTGTTCTTTGGTCCGCAGCGGCGTAGCCAGCGTGCTCATCACTGCGTCTGGATGCGACTCCAAAAGCTGCACGGCCAGGTCGATGGCAGCCGCGGAGATTTCGGGCTCATCCCCCTGCACGTTGACGAGCACGTCCACGTCCTGCAGCTCCCGGGCGATTTCCGCCACGCGATCAGTGCCGCTGGCGCACGCGGGGTCGGTGAGCTTCACGTTTCCGCCAAAGGCGCGGACCTCGGCCGCGATTTCCTCGCAATCCGCCGCCACGCAAATACCGCTGGGGCGGCGGGCCTTCGCGGCGGACTCATACGTATGCTGGAGCACGCTTTTCCCGGTCTCGCGGAGCAGCAACTTTCTCGGCAGGCGCGTCGACGCGAGCCGCGCGGGGATGACGATTCTGCTGTGGAGCGAAGTTGGTGGATCCATTCGATTACCTGCTATCTCGGAGGTGGCATTTTTGGAGCAGGTTCATGGCATGAGGCATAGACGCACGTAGTAGACGGAAAAGTGACTTCTAGCGGGTCCCCCTGCAAGCCCAAAAGGCACATTACGCCCTAACTTTTCGGACTTTGTGGAACCGCACTCTCATCTTCACCAGGTCGCCCCAACCGCTTGCCGCTGCGCCACTTACATGCGGTTCATGGTTGGTCCGTCGGGCCGCTTACACAACTATTACATCAGCCGCACTTGTAGGAAACAGGGGGAAAGACGATACCCCCTACAATCTGTGCGACAAGAGACCGATGCCGGGCATCGGACTTGCAAAAACGGAGTCATTGCATTCTGGCAGGATGGCCACCCAACAACGAAAGCACGGAAATGTCCTCGATTCCTAATAGCGCCCTGAACCTCTTGCCCTTCACCACGGTGGAAGCTCCGCCGAAGGTCCGCGAACACGCCAAGACTCGCCACGAGAAGAAGCCTGTTCATCAGGAGCGCCGCGAGCAGCCCGACCCGCAACCTGAAGAGAGCAAGCCCAAGCGGCAGCGGGAAGCCAAGTCGGAACCCAGGCAGATTCTTAACTGGGCGTCGATTATCTGGATTGGCCTGCTGCACGTCGGCTGCTTGTTTGCCCCGTTCTTCTTCTCCTGGCAAGCGGTGGTGCTGGTGCTTGGCTTGCACTGGCTGACCGGCGGCATCGGCATCTGCTTGGGTTTCCACCGGTACCTGACGCATTCCAGCTTTTCAACCTATAAATGGATCCGCTATACGCTCTCGTTCCTCGGCGGCCTGGCGGGAGAGGGCTCGGTGATCGACTGGGTCGCCAACCATCGCAAGCACCACGCCCACAGCGATGAAGAGGGTGACCCGCACTCGCCGCGCGAAGCGGGTGCCTGGTGGAGCCATCTTTTCTGGATGGCCTATCAACTCCCGACTTACTCGCACGTTTCCCACGTCCGCCGCTGGGCGCCGGACCTGGTGAAAGATAAGGGTATGCGTTGGATTGCCCGGGCCTTTTTGCCGTCGCAGTTCTTGCTGGCCGCTGTGTTGTTCGGGCTAGGCTACCTCGTCGGCGGCATGTACATGGCCTGTTCGTTCGTCGTCTACGGCAGCTTCGTCCGCCTGGTGTTCGTGCTCCACTCCACCTGGTTCGTGAATTCCGCCAGCCATATCTGGGGGTACAAGAACTACGAAATCACCGACGACAGCCGCAACAACTGGTGGGTGGCAATCATCGCCTACGGCGAGGGGTGGCATAACAACCATCACGCCTATCCCCGCATGGCCCCGCATGGGCACAAGTGGTGGGAATTCGACATGACCTACATGGCGATCCGCGCCCTCAAGTTCGTGGGCCTGGCGTGGGATGTGGTGGACTATAAAAAGAAGTCGGAAGCGCAGGAGCAGTAAGCGTCGATTGTTCTCCCGCAGGACGGCCTTTCGACCACTCGTTCCCAAGCTCTGCTTGGGAACGCAAGGTGGGAAGCTCCGCTTCCCGAATGCGGCAAAGTGCGAAGCAGAGCTTCGAGGCGTGAGTTCCCAAGCAGAGCTTGGGAACTAGATGCCCCATGACGCCCGCGGCTCAATCGCGTATCATGACATGCTCAGTGCCCAGTGGAGCGAGTCGATAGGAAATCGGCGGATTCCTCGCGGGAGTAACCGATTGATTGATCGCAGAGCGGCAGTACCAAGCGATTGATTCGCTGGAAGTGCGAGCAAGCTCTTTTTCCAAAAAGCGCCCTCATCTCATGAGCGCCTCAATTCTTCCGGTAGCTGCGCCGTCGCTGCCGATGTTTACGTCCAGCCCAGGACTGCTCGGCAATTTGCTTACGACATTGCCTAAGCGAGTAGGGCAGGCTTTGCCTGCCAATGCAAGTCAGGCAGAGCCTGACCTACGGCAACCCCGCGTTCAGCCCCTACCAATGTCCATGAAGGAGGCCAAGGCTCGCGGCTGGGACGAGCTCGACGTCGTCTTTATTACCGGCGATGCCTACATCGACCATCCCAGCTTTGCGATGGCGATCCTCGGCCGGGTGCTGGAAGCCGCCGGCTTTCGCGTCGCCATTGTTTCCCAGCCGGACTGGAAGAAGGTGGATGACTGGCGGCGGTTCGGCCGGCCGCGGCTGTTCTTTGGGATCAGCGCCGGCAACATGGACTCGATGATCAACCACTACACGGCCAACAAGAAGGTCCGCAATGCCGACGCCTATTCCCCCGGCGGCCGCATCGGCCTGCGGCCTGATCGGGCCACGCTCGGCTATTGCCAACGGGCCCGTGAAGCCTACCCCGGCGTCCCCGTCATCGCCGGCGGCGTCGAAGCGTCGCTCCGCCGCTTGGCTCACTACGACTATTGGAGCGACAAGGTCCGCCGCAGCATTCTGCTCGACTGCAAAGCGGATTTGCTCGCTTACGGAATGGGAGAAGAGACCATTCTGGAAATCGCCCGCCGGCTCGACCGTGGCGACAGCGTGAAAGACCTGCGGGACATGCGGGGCGTGACGTACGCCCTCGGTGCCAGCGAGAAGCCGCCGGAGGATTCGCTCGTGCTGCCGACGTTCGAGCAGGTCGTGGCCGACAAGCCGACGTTCGCCGAAGCGACCCGCATGATCCACAATGAGACCAACCCGTACAACGCCAAACGGCTGGTGCAGTGGCACGACCGGCAAGCGATTGTCTGCAACCCGCCACCATTCCCGCTGTCGCAGGCCAGCATGGATGTGATTTATGGCCTGCCTTACACACGCCGCCCGCACCCGACCTACACCGAGCCGATCCCCGCCTTCAGCATGATCAAGGACAGCGTCACCATCATGCGCGGCTGCTTCGGCGGCTGCACGTTTTGCAGCATCACCACGCACCAGGGGCGGATCATCCAGTCCCGCAGCAAGGACTCCGTGCTGGGAGAAATCCGCGAGATGACCGCCGATCCGAAGTTCAAAGGGACCATCAGCGACATCGGCGGCCCCACCGCCAACATGTACGAAATGAAATGCAGCAAGCCGGAGGTCGAAGCCGTCTGCCGCCGCCAGTCGTGCGTCCATCCGACCATTTGCAAGCTCCTCGGCACCGACCACGCCCCGCTCTTGGGCCTGATGAAGGAAGCCCGCGAGACGCCCGGCATCAAGAAAGTCCTCGTCGCCAGCGGCATTCGCATGGACCTGGCCCGCCGCAGCAAGGAGTATATGCAGGAGCTCGCCCGGCACCACGTCGGCGGCCACCTCAAGGTCGCCCCCGAGCACACCGACCCCGACGTGCTGATGAAGATGCGAAAACCGAGCAATGACGACTTCGAGAAATTCGCCGAAGTCTTCGACCGCGAATCCAAAAAAGCGGGAAAGAAGCAGTACATCGTGCCCTACTTCATCGCCAGCCATCCGGCCAGCGGCCTGGACGCGATGATCAACCTGGCGGTCTTCCTCAAGCAAAGCGGCTACCGCCCGGACCAGGTGCAGGACTTTATCCCCGCCCCATTCGACGTCGCCACCGCCATGTACTACACCGGCATCGACCCCTTCACCAAAAAGCCGGTCTATATCGCCCGCCAGCTCCGCGACCGAAAGCTGCAGCGGGCCCTGCTGCAATTCTTCAAGCCGGAAAACTACTTCGAAGTCCGCGAAGCCCTGCAGCAAGCTAAACGCACCGACCTCATCGGCGACGGCTGCGACTCCCTGATTCCGTCAAAGCCCCCCAAGGAAGCCCTCCTCCGCCGGAGGCAAGACGCCAAAGACCGCTTTCCGGGCAACTACGTCCACACCATCCCCGGCACGGGAGCGAGCGCAAAGCCGAGCATCGACAGGAAAAAGTCGAAGCACAAAGAATCCCGCCGTCAGCCGGGAAAGGGTTACCGGCCAGGAAAATGACGCGTTACGATGGAGGCACTCTATCGCACGCTCGCACCGACGGCCAAAACACCCGCCGCCCGTTCTTGGCGGTTCAATGTCCGCTCGCTGTTCATCTTGATCTTCATCGCCTCTCTCACCCTCGGTGCCGCCCGCCCCTTCCTCCACGTCTTCGGTTCCAGCCTCCAGAATTACATCGCTTTCATCTTCTGCGTGCTCACCCTCTTTGGCATCGGCGTTGCTCTCTGGCTGAGTCTGCGGCAGCACTCTCTGGAGGCGATGCCTTTTCATCCCACGAAAGAGCCAATTTGTACAATCGAGAATCCCTCAACGACAAATCCTGCGGCCAATCCTCACCAGCCCGTGAGCCAGTGAGTATCCCCCTTGAAGGAAGTTGATTAACCCTCCTATAGAGCGATGCATTGTTGCCCCGCTTGCTTGACGTGGCAAAGTAGGGAGGATAGAGTGTTTCGTATTGTGCGGCAAAATGACTCCAAAAAGGCAGGCGACCCACATGCTTAGCTTGCGTCCAAATATCTTATTGCTGTCCACCTGTGCCTGGTTCCTGAGTCTTAGCGTTTCGCTTGCCCAAAGCGAAAACGACAAGTTATCGCCGGTCCATCAAAAAGCGCTGCTCGCCCTTGAGCAGAAAGTGGAAACAGGGGACTTAGTTCTTCGGGAAGACTATTTTAGAGATAAGTTCAAGGAATTGCACGAGTTTCCCGGCCCCCCCGCAACACCACCTGCGCCACAACAGGTTCAAAAACTTACTCTCCGTGACACGCTTGAGTTTTTGAAAACTGTTACCGAAGTTTCCGCGGCAATGCTCAACGCCGCCAAGCCGAATCGCAATAGTGCCGACGCATATCAAACAGCCTGGTTGGAAGAAGAAAGAACAATACTTGCGCGGATGGGCGAAATTTCTCCGACCTTTGTACCGGACCTAGGGCAAGGCCCGGAGCGACTACAGATTTGGACGACGTTTCTACGCGATTGGCGAGCCGACGTGGTCCGGCAACAACCGGATCGATTTCGAGACGCGCTACGGCAAGCTGCCTATTCGCTGCTGCGTTTGGGGCTGAATATTGAAGAAGGATGGGTTAAGGCGGTACGTGAGCAAGGCAATATCGCGACTACTGACTCCACGAGCTCAACTGCGACCATCGGGACGAGTTCGTCCTATGGCGGGCATCACCGGCATTACCGCATCATGCGCAGGATTGAGCGGCATCACTACCGTCACACTCGCTACTAGACAAGCTTCCGAGATTCATTTCGCGACGCATTTCCACCAGGAACTTCTCACATGCCCGCAGGTGCATTATTCGCGTTATCCGTGACGAAGCCGTTGATTGAGAAAATGGCAAGAAAGCTGCTCAAGAAATATCAAGGCGACGGGATCATCAAGGACGCCCTCGGCGACTTGCTGCCCGAGGAAGGGAGCCTCGTGGATGGACTCACTCAACTCATCAAGGAGAAAAAGCTTGATGACGTTCTAAAGTCCGTTACCGAACCCGAAGAACTAACGGGCTCCATTATCGATGGAATTACGGACAGGATTAGAGAACTTCAAAAGGACTCCGGCGAGCGGCTTAAGCCCGACGGGATACTGGGGCGCATGACGCTCAAGTGGATTAAGGAACGGAAAAGCTGCGGGATGCTGGAAAAGGAACACCTTACCCTAAATACGGCACCGACGGCAGAGCTGCAGAACGGGCGAAAGGTCATTCTCTATTACATCGAGAAAGATCACAAAGGTCACAAACTTCCAGTTCTCACGGACTTCCCAATGCCCGGCTCGGCCTTTTATTTCCTGAAGATTGCGATTGGATCGTGGGTGGGCTACCTCGACCTCGAAGCAAACATTACGGAATTCCGCGAGCAGGCAAATTTGGTCATCACCACCGATAATCTGCCGCCGGGATCACCCGATAATTGGATCGCGTTAACTAGCGTAGGGCCACCCAGTGGTCAGCAGTTGCTACTGACGTTCGACAAAACAGAAACGTGGAGCAGCAAAGTATTCCAGGCTTGCACCGCCCACGAGTTCGGTCATGCGCTCGGTATTCGCCACAGAGACGTACAGCAGCCGAACCAACTCATGAACGACACGCTCTCGGACATCATTACGCCTCAGGGCTACGACATTTTAGTCGCTCAAACCAAGTGGGGAAAACGCAGCTAGCGTGCGTCCACCTTCCGACTGGCCGCCGCCGGCTGAACGGCGCTGGGCTGGCCAGAAAGATCCCGCCACACAAAGTCTGGGAAGACTGTCGGCTTGCGACTGATTCGCTTGGAGGGGGCGGGAGAGGTTTTTTGCCGCCTGGCTTCTTCATCCACCGAAGGTATCGGCGGATCGTCGGGTGCCGTGGGGGCGACTGGCATATCGGCTGCGCCTGATTTCGGCATCGGGGCTGCCGGCGCAGCTTTCGTGCAGGCAGGGCAACTGGGATCGTTGCATGGCAGCGTGCAGGGACCGCGCTCCAATGGTTCGTTGTCTTGAGGATACGGCAGCCGGCGAATCCTGGCAGCTTCCATTTCCGGCCCCTGCATCCCGAAGGTCAGGCGTACCGGGATTCTCAGAGGAATCTCCGCGGGACGCAGCGGCTTTTTCACCGCCTCCTGCTCCGCTCGCGCGAGCGCCTCGGGGCCGCCGCACGTCTTCTCTGCCTCGCAGGGCTTGTGACGGCAGCGGTGACACAGACGGCGAATGAGGCCGGGCTCACAGCCGCAGGGCTGGTCGCAGCATTTGCAGGGGCGCTTTTGGGGCTCCCTGTCCGGCGGTTTTTTCTGGGCTTCCTGCTCGCGTTGTTTGATGAGAGCTTGCAACCCTTCGACGTCGACTTCCAGCTCTCCGAGCTCCAATCCTTGCTCGACGTTGAAGGAAACTTTGTGTTCCAACTGCTCGCGAATATTGTGCTTCACCTTTTTCTGCAGAGCTTCCTGGTTGGCCTGGCAAAACTGCATCTCCAGGCGTTGGCGTTCGGCCGCCATGCGGGCCGCTTCCACGTCGCGCTCGGCAGCGAGCTTGCGGGACTTCACTTCCTCTTGAATCAATGCTTCCCGCGTGTCCTGCCGGATTTCTGCCAGGTCTTGATGGACCTGGCACTTGGTCACAACCGCGTTGTACATCCCGGCAAAGTGCTGGCTGACGGCCGCGCAGCCAGACAAGTTTGCCGCTAGCATCCCCGCGGCGCAGAGCACGGTGCGGCGCAAGATTCCGAAGGAAGCGGGTGTGAACATGGCGGCGGTCGTCACTACGGAATGTGTTATGGCGATAAGGACTCTCGTTTCCATAAATCGAGTGGTAGCGGTCGTTCGCGTGAAACTACCGTCTTGTGGTGGGGTGGTAGCGGATTTGCCCGCAATTCGGCTGGAAAAGGCAGCGTAAAACTCCCCACACGCACTCCACTCGCGGTCCGGCGTCGATCCGTCATAATGGTTCGTTCGCTCGCATAACCCTCCCTTCCCGTCCATGCCCCGCCGCAAGCTTCTCCCCTACCTCTGGATGCTGCTGGGGACCTTCGCGTTTGCGGTGATGGCGGTTCTGATCAATGAGCTCAAGGAGGAGGTGCCGTGGCAGTGGATTGCCTTGGCCCGCAGTTCCTTAGCGATGGTTTTTGGGGCCGGGCTGGTGCTGGCGGCGGGGGCTCGGTTCGCGTTCTGGCGGCCGCGGATCTTGTGGATGCGGAGCCTGGCGGGGAGCGTCAGTTTGCTGTGCGGGTTCTATGCGATGACGCATTATGACGTGTCGGTGGTGCTCACGCTGACCAATATGTATCCGCTGTGGGTGGCGGTCCTTTCCTGGCCGCTTCTCGGAGAGATGCCGAGCATGGATACCTGGATTGCCGCGGTCGTGGGCGTCATCGGCGTTGCCGTCCTGAGCCTCGGCAGCGCGCCGCCGGATTCAACCACGCAGATTGCTGGCGCCACGATAGGTGCCACGGATTACACCGCCACCATTGCCGTCGCCGCCGCTATTCTCAGTTCTCTGATGAGCGCCGTGGCCCTGATTGGGTTGCACAAATTGCACGGCGTGGATTCGCGGGCCGTGGTGACGCATTTTTCCTTCGTCTCGACGATGGGCTGCTTGGGGGCCATCGGCGTACTCGCCCTTTCGCAGCCGGGAGTGGCGACCTGGGGACTCCCCACGACTGCCACGCCGGCAACGCTCGTGATGCTGCTCTGCGTCGGCATTGCCGCCACCGTAGGGCAGCTCTTCCTGACCAAGGCCTTCACCACGGGTTCGCCCTCGCGTATTTCCGTCATCGGCCTGTCCCAGACCGCGTTTACCATGCTCTTCCAACTGATCGTGCATCGGCAGCACTTCTCAGCGCTGACGCTGGCCGGCATGGGGCTCATCGTTACCCCGACCGCTTGGGTGCTGCTCCGCGGCCGAGCGGTCGGGGATGAGCCGGATCCGCCGACCTGAGCCGTCACTTTTTCTTCCCCTCATAAAACTTGGCCAAATCAATTCCTCCTTTCCGCTCTTCCTCCAGCAGCTTGAGCCGCGTCTCCAGCCGCTCCAGGCGATTGAGCAGCAGCGGCAGGACGCTTTGCGTTTCGTCGAGCTTCTTGGGCCGCGGGACGGCGGGGTAGCCGAGATGCCGCTGCAGGGCCGCGAACAAGTACAGTGGATCCTTCTTCCGATTGGCCCAGGCGATTTTTCCTTCCTTCTCGCCGAAGAGCATTGGCTTCTCCGGCGGCTCGATTTCTTCGCCCGGCCGCTGCCGCTGTTTCTGATAAAAGTCGCTCCGGACATAGATCATGTCAGCGAAATCCACGAGGCCCACCTGCCGCCGGACGGTCAGAATCCACTCACGCCAGGCTTCATCGAAAATCGGATCCTGGGCCATCGCACCCAAACCCGGATCATACTTCAGACGATTGCGGCTGAGGCACTCGAACTGGTAGAGGAAGACCCCCTGCGGCGAACCCCCCTTGGAGCGAAACTCCGCTTCGTGCCGCAGGATTTCCACCGCCACGCGGATGTCGAACCGCCCCCGCTCCGCTTCCGCCTCCCCAATCACATACGTCTGGAACGGCGTGAAGTAGTGCGGCAGCCGGGCCATCGCCGAGGACATCGTCCCCAGGTGCTTGAGCTCCGCCAGCATAAAATCAATCGCCATCGGCAGCCGCGTCGTCGCCAGTAGCTCATTCTTGATCTGCAGCATCAACTCCTGCACCGGCACATTCTCCGGCAGCCGCTCCCCGAGGGCCCGGAAGAGGTAGGCCTGTTCGACATATTCTTCGCGGTCGAGCATGGGGTGCCGGGGCTGGGGACTGGGGGCTGGGGTGGACGGGACTGGAGTCCCATCCTACGACCAGCATCATTATAGACGTTTGAGATCATCCTCGGTCCCAGGCTCTGCCTGGGACCGCACGTCCTCCGAGGCTCCGCCTCGCGTCCTGGAAATACCCCCTGCCCTTAACCCCCGCTGATCAGGCCCAAGCCGCCCGCCGGCCTATAAGCGGCTCTTTCCTCCGAGTATTCCACCGAAAACCAGGGCACTTTTCCCATCTCTTGGCAGCCACAAGCCGTTGGATACCAACGCTTTGCGTCGCCAACCCGGCGTTCCATTCCTGGAAAAACGCCGATTCCATAATTCCGACCCGTTCGGGTGGGTTATGCGCGCAATTATAAGCTGTTTTTCATGCACACCAACAGACTCGCGCACCTTATCAGTGGCAACAATTCTTCCATTACGACCGAATTGTCAAGGAGCGAACCTTCCCGATCCCGCGGGCCGGCGCGAGAGCGTCGCACCCTTTAGACGCTTGGATCGAAACATTTATTCACTATGACCAAAAGATTATTTTTCGCTTGGCGCAAGGGTGCTGGAAGCCAATACACCCCGCGGCCGTTACGAGGCTTAGGCCCGAAGAGCCGACAGTCAGTTGCCCGGTCTCAATACCCAATCTCAGTACGCACTTTGACGGGCAATTTGGCGGCGGGTACTATGCTGAAGAGTTGTGCGTGATCAATGGCCGGACTATCGGAGAGTCAACAGATGGTAGTTGTGCCAGATAGCGTTTTACCGCTGTTTCTTGCGGCGGGCTGGTACTCAAATCGGCGGGTTGTCGTGTGCTTCGACCGCTTGGCGTCGTTGCGGTCGTATTCAATGGCTGCAGAACTGCTCGAAACGTTGGGCGGCCTGCATATCGGTACGTGCGGTCCCGGAAGGCACTGCGCTACAAGCGACATCGAATTCACGCTGAGCCCGTCCATCGATCACAGGTATGCAGTCGGCGAAATGGAGACGCCTGGCGACGATTTGTTTCCGCTTGGCGAAGCCCATAAAAGGCACATGGAATTGTTCCTCGACGCGCGTGGCCGCCTCATGGTGTACGGCGTTCAGGACGGGAGCCTCAGCGTCCGTGGGGACTCGTTCGCGGAAGGCATCGAGCGGATGTTGCTCGGTCAACTCGCGAAAGATTGCGCCTAGCCATACGCGGGCGCCTAAGATTAAGAAGAGAAGAGGAGAGGAATAGTTCGCTACCTCACCAACACCTTCGCCCCCACGGTCAGAATCGCCGCCATATCCTCGGCATCCCGCGGGCTCAGGCTGATGCAGCCGCGGATGGGGCCGCTCTGGCTGCGGGCGGGGCTGCCGTGGATGCTGGCGTTGTCTCCCAGGTCAATCCACCATTGGCCGTAGGGGTTGCTCGGGTCGCCGGCCGCAATGGTCCGCTCGCCAATGTAGGTCTTCTCCATCTTCGTCTCGCGGACGGCGTATTCCCCTGGTGCGGGCGGCTCATCGCCGAGCGCGAACGGGAAGCGGCCAGCGTACAGGTTGCCCAGGTAGACCGTGATTTCGCTGCCGGCCGTGTCCACTTCCGCCCGGAACGGCCCGGGGACGACCTTGAGCCGTGTCGTGGTCACCAGCACGTTCGGATTGTTCACAACATCGCTGTTGATGCTGGCCAGTAGCTGCGTGCTCACGCCATATTTTCGGGCCACATCGACCAGCCGTTCCCGGTCGCTTTGCACAACGTGCGGGCCAGCCAGCAGATGTTCCTTGGAATAGATGACCTTGGCAGCCAGGGCATCGAGCCACTCCAGGACCTGCTGCTGCTGCGGGGAATCGAGGTCGGGGCTGCGATAGTAGGGGGTGAGCGTGGCCAGAGCCTCACGGAATTTTCCTTCGTCCACCTGATACGTCGCCGTGATCCAGTCCCGCTTGAAGTTCGCCGCCGTCAGATTGACTTCGCCTGTCCGAGGATTGCCTTCCCCCAACGTGGCCTCATGCCCGGCTGGCTTTGCTCCGCTCGCGCCGATTTCCACATCCGGTCCCGGCGGCAGAGTCTCGGTGAGGGTATGCGGGGGAGAGACGTCGGGGAACTTAGAATCCAACTGCCTGGGAGATTCCGCGCGGCCATTCTGAGTCGCTTCGGAGACCTGCGTCTCTGCTCCGCCGGGCCCCATGTCCACTTCCAGCGTGTCCCGCTCCACCTCTTCCTTGGTCATCCCATGCGGGGGCGCGGCAGGGGGCTGATGCAGTGTCACGTAGACGCCGTACAGGACCCCAGCCAAAACAATCACCAGTGCGGCAGATTTAAGCGTATTCACGTCCGTCCTCCCTGACGAAACGGCCTCCTCGCGGCCCGCTAGCAATTAGCGCACCCCAAGCGAGGCTAGAATGCGGATATTAGGTAATTCGCCGCGAGCCAGCCATAGCAAAATCCCTCTTTCCACCAGAAGAACTTCCCATGCCCGCCAAAACCATCTTCAAACGGATCATCGACCAGGAAATCCCGGCCAAAATCCTCTACGAGGACGACCTTTGCCTCGCCTTCGCCGACACCAATCCCCAGGCCCCCACGCACCTATTGGTCATCCCCAAGAAGGAAGTCAAGTCAGTCGCCGACCTCGAGAACGAAGACCTGGCGCTCGCCGGCCATCTCCTCCTCGTCTGTCGCAACCTGGCCAAAAAGTTCGGCTTGGAGAACGGCTATCGCATCGTCACGAACGTTGGCCCCGCTGCCGGCCAGTCGGTCGAGCACCTTCACTTGCATCTCCTCGGCGGCCGGGCGATGATCTGGCCGCCAGGGTGAATGAAAGGCGAGCGGCCAGCGTAAGCTGGCCGGTAACACGGAATCGGCAAGAAACGACCGCTCCAATGTGCGGACTCACCGGCCAGCTCACGCAGGACGCTCGCCAGTGAGGTGCGGCCAGCCGCTCAATAGCCGCTGACAATCTCATTG
This sequence comes from Pirellulaceae bacterium, assembly GCA_051004015.1. Taxonomy (GTDB): domain Bacteria; phylum Planctomycetota; class Planctomycetia; order Pirellulales; family Pirellulaceae; genus SXOA01. Next base: position 51,929 of record JBPCKT010000053.1, read on the forward strand.
CCGCTACGTGTGGCGAGCGCCGGCAGGATGGGGGCGGCGGAATAATGGAAAAAGCGGGCCGAGCCGTCGGCGAACAGAAAGTTCCCCCCGCCGGGGTGCAGGCTCCAGAAATGATAGCGGTCGCACGGGTTATCGATTCGTCCTGGCCCGAAGCCTCGACCGGAAGGGGTACAGGGGTCTTGAGGGAAACCACCAGGTGACGGGATGAGCATTCCGCCATCCGGTCCGGGAAAGAGCCCGCCCACGCCATTTGCCGAGTACCAGCGGCCCGCCTGTCCCGTGGCGGGTGGCGGGCGTTCGCCGACCATCAGCGTCGAACTCAATCCATCGGTTACCTGGCCAAAGTTGGGACCAGGTGCCTGTCCCAGCATTCCGGGCGCTGCTTGAAACGTATTGGGACCAATTTGGACCATGCCAATCATGGAGCCGGCTACTCCCAGGTAGGAGCTGAAGGCGGCGAGGTCTCCGTTGGGCATCAAGAGCGGCGCTCGCAGTCGCCGGTCGTTAGGACAGATAAAGGACTCAATGGGAGTAATATGCCCTATATGGGGTGGGTTGTGGTGCGAAACTGGGTCAATGCGACACGCCTGCTCGGTAAGCGTCCATAGTCCGCCTTGGTCCATCTGCGGGAGGATCAGGGCGCTCCAGAGCAGCATTTTATTAGGATCGTTGGGAACCCCCGACGGGGCTTTTGGAGGCAGGCAGCCGTGCAGGTCATGGTGGAGATGCAATGCAACCCCCAACTGCCGGAGTTTGTTCAAGCATTCGACGCGCGCCGCCGATTCGCGCGAATGCTGGACAGCCGGCAGCATTAGGCTCACGAGGATGCCGATAATCGCGATCACAATCACCAGTTCCAGCAAGGTAAAGCCGCCATAGTAGCCGGCACACTCCATGTGCCGGCAGCCCCGCACACGGAGGGTGCGGGCTACTATTCTCCGCTGCTCGATTTCAGATTGCATCAAGAATCTCCCTGCGTTTTGCAGTATACCCCGATCTCGATGGTCGTTTCGTTCCCATCCACTTTTGCCCGCAAACGAACCTTGGGCAAGCCGCGGCGCGGGCGCTGCACATCCTGGGCCGGATCCCACTCGATGCGAACGACCTGGCTGAAATCGGCGGCTGGCACTCCCAAGACTACGCTCAGTCCAGCCGAAGGCGAATCCGCCGTCAACGTAAATGCCTTCCCTGCGGTGCTGCGGCAGATGCACTCGCCGAAATAAATCGGCCCGGCCTCGGAAGCCCGCGGCAATACGAGGAACGACGGTGAGACCTCCACAGCGGCAGCAACTCGGCCGCTCACTTCGATGACGGTAGGAGGCCGAAGTTCGCCTTGTAAATAGATCTCCAGTTCACTCCTTAGGGATCCGGGGGCTGTGGTCATCGCACTGACTTCCAGGCGACCGATCCGGACGCCAAGCATTCGGTCCGTGGGGGCCGCGCGGTCCTCTGGTACTGGTAACATTCGGACGGAAACACGATCCGGATTCCGGCTGGCGACCCGCTCCATGGCCCGGGGCTTCCTGGAGCTATCAAATACGTCCAGCACCTGACGCCCTTCCCCGCCCAAGGACAGAGTGCCGAAGCTGGCACTGGTGGGAATCGTCGTCACCCCCGCCATGACTCGGGAAACTACTGCTTCGATGGCCATCTCCGGGCGGTCGGGATCGTTGGTCCTGAACTTGACGCCGGTGCGATTGGGAATTCCGGGAGTGCCTTGTACCGAGACTCGCATTACCAACTCCGCCTTTTCGCCCGCGGCAAGACGGAGCGAATCGAGGCGAACCAACTTGCCATCGCGCTCTTGCTCCAACCCCGAGCAAGAACAATTGCTCTGCACATGGGTGATCTCCAGTTGTCCGCCGCCACGATTCGCAATGGTAAAGCGAGATAAGGCGACTTCGCCGAGCTCACGTTTCCCTAAGTCAAGCGTTGCCGGACATTCAAGCACGGGGCCAATTCGGGCCAGAGTTCTCAAACTCCGGCTATTTCGCTTGGCGGCGTAAACGGAAAGGCCGATCAGGATTGGGACCATCGCCCATAAAAAGTGACGGAGTTTCATGAAGAATTCCTTGGAAAGAAGTCGCGAGTCTCACGCGGAACGTGTTTTACAGTGTGTAATAACTATCCCCACCCAAAGACTCCCAACCCCTTGTCGTTCACCCTGATTTCGCACCTTCCCGCAAGCGGCCGACATACCAGATACTGCCCGTTACCACCAATACAAACAGGAAAGCATAAATAATCCAGCGTGTGACAGGCTTCGGTTCCGCAGTCGTCTCGACTTGCGCGACTCCAAAGGTTCCTTTGGAGTTTCCAGGCAGTTTCCCGCTTCCGGCGGCAAGGGGCATAACTTTGGGAAGGGAGCGTCCTGGACCAATTGCTTTGCCACCGGCATCCACCTGATATTCTCGGTCCTGAATTTCATCGATCACGGTGACACCCGGCGGAATCGGCAACTCAAAGATGTTTGGTGGCAACGGTTGATTGATCCGGACATCAGAAAATGTGACGATATCATGCTGCGTCAGCTTGCCGTCCGTATAGGATTTCCTTTCCGTTTGCGCGGGGAAATAAATCCCGGGCGCGGCTTCGGTGAACCGCAACACTTGCGACTCACTGTGAACATTTAATTGATCGGCCCGGCGTGTGGAATCCCTGATCAATTTGCAAGCCAGGTAATTGACTTGCGGATCGAACCAAATTTCGAAGTCGGTGTTCTTCCCCACGGTCAATTCAGCCGACATCTTGAGAACGACGCACGCGTGTCCCTGGTACGGTTGTCGCGTAATATTCCCGAGCTTGTGGGGGCGGCGAAGGATCTCATCAAGCGTGAGTCGCTGGCCTGGGGGGCCGAACAACTTGAGCAGCCCGTGTTTATACGCATCGAAATGGCTAGCGGAATCGTCTGGATCTGCGCGCTCGATGACAAAGATCGTTTGGGTTCCGCTGCGCATCAGTTTCTTAGTAACGAATTCGTGCCGCACCATATCACTAGGACGGCCCAATACCGAGCATCGGACACGCAAAGAATCTGCCGACTGCCAGTAATCGGCCGTGGACGCTTCTTTCGGTCCTATCGGCGATAGGGGAGTAGCGACGGTGATTCGACAAGACAAGGTGCGAATCGATTCCAGTGCGGCCTTGTTTCCGGCACGAACCTCTTCCAACAACTCCTGCGCAATCGTACCAGACACGAAGATGAATGCTGCCTGTGCCATCGCGGCCAGGAAGATTCTCCAACGCTTGAAGATGGCACTCATGCATGAACCTCAAAAAAAGGCCTGTTTGCCCCGAATGGAATCCCATACCCTCGATAATTCTCGTCCAAGGCGTGTTCCGAAGTCCCCACTGCAAACTCTCTCGAACTAAGGCACGGGGTGAATACACTTGTTATACCAGTGGCTGCAGTATTCTTCCTCTTCATCCTCACCCTCACATAACATCCAAGCAAACATCTCCACCTCGCAACCCACTGGCTCACCCGGTGGTACGAAACACGTTTGGATCGTGTTATCGCCGTTCAACTTGCATTTCTGGGGTGTTTCGCCAACGCATTTCCAGTTTCTACACTCTTGCTCCCAAACCATGTAAGTGCCCCCGATCTGGGCACCGGCAATAGAGGCAAGCGTGCAGATGGCCACAAACGAGAAAATCTTGACGAGCTTGAGCATCGAAAGACTCCTTGAGAAGAGGTGGAGCAGCCAGAATTTTGGAAAATCCGCAGTTCTGGTGGAAAATTCTTTTCGATTGTTTTTCGCAGTTGCCGGCCATTCTTTCCAAATCCAACCACTGCGGCCAGCCGGAACGTCATCCTACGGCGAGCGAAACCCGCGTCAAGCAAATTTTGAGGTATCCTTTTGGCCATGTACGTCCGTCACCTATCCGGCGGTAGGAAAAATACGAGCAGCTCCGCGCGCGAACCAACGCCCGCTTTCTGTTCAATCGCCGACAGGTGTTTACGGATCGTGGACGCCGCCGTCTTCAGGAGGCTGGCGATTGCCTTGTCGTTGGGATTGACGAGGTAGAGCTCGAGAATCACCGTTTCCCGGGGGGTGAGCAGGGCCCAGATTTCCGGGTGCATGCGGTGGGGAGGCTTCGATTTGGGACGCTGGGACTTAGCCATTTCGCCCCCCCCCCCCAGCCCCGGTTTTCGACGCCTTTTCTCCCTGGCTGGCGCTTCGGGTTAGTGTTTTTCGCCATGATTTTGCCCTGGATGAAGGCATCCTGATGCGAGCGCACGCTGCGCCCCTACCTTTATAATCGCAATCCAGGGGTAAAACCGGGCCGAAAAACTGGATTTCGAGGGAAAATTGGCCGGAAAATGCCAGTCTTCTGGTGGCATACAGAAAAAAGTTGTAATAAAATACTGCGCAACTATTGACTATGACACTAGGGGATGTATAGCATGTAATTGCGAGCCAGGGGCTCGGACTCGGGGCCAAAACTGGCTCTGGGGCGCTGTTTGACAATTGGGTGGACAGTTGGTTTTTGGGACGAACGGAGGGTCGTTCGCCGGGGCGACGCCGCGCGCGTATGGTTCGTTCCACGGGAGGAGAGGAACCACGAAGGCTCGAAGACACGAAGCTTGCATCTCAGGCTCGTGTCCCACGAAGACGGGCTGGCCCGCGGTGGAGCGATTTGATTTTCGCCTTATCAAACCTTGCCCGGCGAGCGAATCAGAAAGTGCGAAAATGAGGCCCATGAATCACGGGTTACGGCGACAGCCCAGGACGCAACATGAAATGGTACAAGTGTTTATCAAGAGAAGGGTCGACGTAAGTCCCGTGGTGACGAAGAACGTGAATCGTCGAATCAGACCCCCCGGATGGGGACTTATCAGAGGGTCCGGCGAATCGCAGGTGATAAGGGACCTAACCCGCTGAAGCGGGTTACTACGAGCGGGCTTACTCTAGCCCCAGAGCCCCTGCCGGCGGTATCTGCACGCCCCCCACGCGGCCCAGGCGGCTGCCGGGGAGGAAGCGGGGCTCGATGCCGAACACGAAGCCCACGTTGTTGCGGCTGGCGTCGACGTTCAGGCCGAGCCGGACGAGGAACGATTCGCCGACGCGGGTCATGGTCAGCGTCTGGCCAATGTTGCCCGTGTTGGCGAAGTCGATGGCGGTGCCGCCGGTGGCGATCCATTTCTCGCTCATCCGGTAGCTGAGGCTGGCCACGAGCACGCTACTGACCAGCGGCCCGTCCGTGGAGCGATAGCCGACGTAGAGGTTGCCGTACTCCGGCCGCGAGAGGAGCCCGCCGAAGGTGAACTGCGTGAGGCCGTCGTCGAAGAAGTCATGGAAGCCGTCGGAGAGGAGCGTCACGCGGTCGCCGACGTGCCAGGCGAAGTTGTAATCGACGAGGCCCAGGCTGGAGCCAAAATTGTCGCGGTCCGCCGAGGGGAAGAAGACGGCGTCCGTTTCGGTGGTGATCCAGTCCACCAGGCGCTCCTGCCCCGGCAGGCCGCGTTTTGTCTGCCAGCGCTGCTTGATTCCCATCCGCACCTGCATCATGTCGTCGGCGATTTCCGTGACGGGGGATGCGACGGAGCCCTGCAAGTTGTTCCGCAAGGCATAGAAGCGGTCGTCGAACCGCGTCGGCACGAAGGTCCCGTTCGCCTGGCCGAAGGTGTTGACCGGGATGCGGCGGCGGAAGTGCTCGGTGGCGTCGTCGTCGAGCCCATCGTAGCGCGGGAAGCGGGTCATGTCCTCGTTGGCGTCGGCGATGAAGGCATCGACATCGAAGACCACCTTCTGCGTCAGGCCGTTGAGATTGAACAGCTCGCTTTGAATGTTCGGATTGGCCCGCCACAGCGGCAGGCTGGCGCGCAACCCGGCCTGTCCGTACAGCCGCGACGCTTCCTGGTCGTTGATGTCGCTCCCCCAATAGGCCGCTTCCCCCAGCACATACGGCACCACTTTCACCGGCCCGGCTTCCAGCGGGATGTCGATTTCGTTGCGGGTGGCGGCCCTGAGCCCCCGGCGGTCCACTTCCCCCGGCAGCGGCGAGAAGTTGGCCAGGTCCACGGGGTTGGTTGGAGTGCTGGCGGAACGCAAGTCGTCGTAGCTGGCAAAGGTGTGCGAATGGAACGTGGCCCGGTCCCAGGCAAAGGGCTGGCCGAAGATGAAAAAATCCGCCCGCGGCAGGCGCTGGGTCTGCATGAAGAAGTCGTTCATCCGCGCGTCGGCAGAGAGATTGAACGACATGTTCTGATACAGCTTCTTGAGCTCGACGCCGGTCGTCTGGTCCTTGAGCGTGTCCCACTCCTTTTCGTAGTACTGCTCCAGGAAGTTGCGGTCGCTGATGAGGCCGAACTCTCCCGTCAGTTGCCAGTCGTACGGCAGCGTCTGGCGATGGTTGGCCAGAACGCGGCCGCGGAAGTCCTCTTCCGGCGGCACGATGCGGCGATCGAAGCCCAGGTTGTCGTTCCCCTCTTCGTGGATCAGGCCCCAAGCGTCGATGAACCCGTTGGTCGGTCCCGGGATGCCGAAGAAGCCTGGCCTTTGATAGTGAAAGTCGGTACCGACGCCGAAGCCGCGCTCGCTGAGGATGTCCGTCGAGAGGCCCCACTTGGTCCCCTCTGGTTTGTTGCGGACCCCCATGAGCTGATACAAGTCGAGGTCGAGCAGGAGCTGCTGGCCGAAGACCCGGTCGCTCTTGATGCGGATGCGGTCCACGTAGTACGTCGGCTTGGTGAGGTCGGTGGCAATCGTCGGCCAGTAGAAGATTGGCGTCTCCGCCACGTAGACGAAGTTGTTGCGGCTCGTCGCCATTAGTTGGTGATCCACCTGCGGCTCACCCGTTTCGGGATCCACCAGCGGCTGCTGGCTGAAGGGGTCGAGAAGCGGCCGCTGGATGTCCTCGAGTTCCACCATTCCCGACGCGAAGCGATACCGCGGCACCCCCAGGCGGCTGCTGGTGAGATCGGCGTCCATGGCCGCGAAGTGCTGCCGGTCGCGCTGCTCCAGCACTCTGGCTCGCATCCTGAGCAGCCCTTGATAGTCCTTGACCGGCGTCAGCATCTCCGCATTGAGCACTACGCCGTATTCGCTCGTGATGTTGTAGTACATCCGATCGGCGTAAATGACCCGGTCCCCCTGGCGGAAGACGATGTTCCCTTCCAGGTAGACTTCGTAACGCGGGTCGCCCGGCGCAATATTCGCGCTGGCCGCCCCCGTCAGGTTGAGCGGGGGGCTCCAGACGACGGCGTTGTCCGCTTCAAGCGAGGCGTTGCCGAGTTCCTCGACTCCTTGGACGACAATCTGCATCCCGGAAGTAACGAGGGTAATCTGCTCCCCGGTTGCCGGGTCTTTGGTCATTTTCAATTGCCAGCGCCCGTGCCCGCGAGGAAAGAAATCCACGCGGCGGTTCGCGGGGCGGATCGGCTGGGCCGTGGGAGGAGCGATTTCTTCGCCGGCAGCTCGCGGCTGGGAAAACTGGGCGGGGGTCACTTCACTTCGGCTGGAGTTGGGAGAACGAGCATCGACACCGCGCTCGAAAATGGCCGGCGCGACCTGCGGTTTCCCCTGGCCGGTGAGCGGCGCGGCAATTTGAATCCCCGCCAGCGTGTGAAAGCGACCGAGCCAGGTGCGGTCCGTCAGCGACGTGGGTTTGCCATGACCCAGTGAGTCGGGATTTCCCGCCGGCCCGAACTGCACGCTCACTTTTTCGCTGCCGCTCCCTTCCATGTACGCAATAACCTTGCTCGGCCGACCGCTGAACGTTTCGGCACGGTCGATCCAAAAAATACCTTCCGGCGCGCGGGCCACGATCTGCCCCTGGCGAATCTCCGCCCCGCCCCGAATGTGCCAGACCTCGTAGCTCCCTTGCTCCCAGGTGCGGGCCTCTTGGCCGCGAATGACGATCTCACTCGCCTGGTCGGCGATGGGAACATCGACGGCCGCGAGCGCCGCGGAGGAAGTGATGAGCAACAGGACTAGTGGGGCGGAAATCCGAAAACGGAAACTGCAGAATTGCCTCTCATGCAACCGATACCTCTCCGCGGATAACAGACAACTGCGCGCGAAAGCTCCGGCGGCGCGCATCAAGAGCAGCGCGCTCGTGAGAGCGAAGCGAAATAGCGCAAGTGTGGGTTTCAGTTCCAAGCTTCCTGCTGGATGAAACGAAATGGGCGCACGGCCACCCGCCCATGGGGATTGCCAACCCGGAATTCGGGCCGCGGAGTATAGATAGAGCCGCTGGCAGCGGCAAGGTAAGTCGCTGGTGAGCGCGCGAGCGCGTTGCTAGCGTCGCCTGGTACGCTAGCACTCTCGACACCAGCCTACGTGATCATGCCCGTCAGCTTGAGAGCCGACATGATCCCCAGGCAGACAAAGAAGCAGCCGCCAACAATCAGGCCGATCTTCACGAACAAATTCGGCCGCAGTTCCTTGGGCAGCAGAATCGTATTGATGAACAGCGTGTGCCAGGCGCTGATGGCAAAGGCGAAGTTGTAGCCGCAGGTGGCCACCTGGAAAATCCAGCCCGGCTTTTCCGTGACCCACACCAGCGTCAGCCCGCAGGTGCAATAGCCGACGAACACGGCGAAATAAAGATACCGCACGTAACTATCATCTAGCGCGCGGGCAGTGGGGCTGGCTGTCCAAATCACATCCACCCAGCGGCGGACAAACCCGTCAATGGTGGAAGCCATGCTGGTGATGAGCGTCAAGAACCCGCAGAACAGCGTGCCGAACCAAAACATCGCTCCCACGCGCGGGCCGGAGAAAAAGCTGGTCAGGCCAATTTCCGTCGCCAGCACTCCCTCCTGGGGCGAACCGACTTTCTCCGCCACTTTGCCGGCCGTCATCGCCGCCATGTCCCAGCCGTTGCTGCTGGTTCCGCGCGGCAGGAACTCGACCGACAGGATGCTCGGCAGGGCGACACCGATGAAGCAAGCCAGCATCCAGGCCAGCGTCTGATCGCGGACGACGTGGTTGTACCACTTCCGCCAACGGGGGAGCGACTCGGCATTCACGTCGAACACGCACCCGACGTGCGACAAGGTGATTCCCTGTCCTCCCACCATGCTCGGAATCGCGCCGACGTGATGCCCCATCCCCCAGCCTTGATCGCGGGTGAAGTTGCTGATGGGCGTGTTGGTCAGCCCGCCGTTTCCCGCGATGGCCGCCAGGCCGGCGATCACGGCAATCAGACTCCAATCCACATTTGGCAGCGTCCCCTTGGTCGCGACTTGCACGAAAACGTTGTCGACATTGAAACCGTCCTGGATTCCGTCGCCGTCCGTGTCGTCAAATTTGACCTTCTTCCCGCTCGCGTCTTTGGCCCAGTCGTCCGGCTGGTCATCCCCATCGGTATCGACCGTCTTGGGAAGGCTCGCCTCCATGCCATCCAGCCGGCCATCGCCATCAAAGTCCTCGCCGGGATCGAGTTTGCCATTGCCGTTGGTGTCTTCGCCGCGTTTCACAGGCACATTCCCCACCTTGGTGAAACCGCTCGTGATTTCCCACCAGGTGGAGGGCTTGGTGTAGAACACGCCGACGATAATCAGAAAGCCGAGCACCGTGACCAGCTTGAAGGACATCACGGCTTTGAGCGAGTTGTAGATCTTTCCGCCGAAGATCAGCGGCGTCATGGCGGTCAAATAGATCCCCGTGGAGACCGCTTTATGCAGCCACCAGCCGCTGGTCCAGCGCACCAGCTCTCCCGGTGGGTGGCCGAGGATGATGGTCTCTAGCGCTATCGCCGCGCCCGTGGCCAAATACGGAAAGACCGCGCCCCAATCCAGCATCAGGTAAATCACCAGCCAGAACATGGGACCGGGAAGCGTGCGGAATTTGCCCGTGAAAATCGGCTCGCCGGTATACAGCGTATAACGGCTGATTTCAATGTTGTAGAGAACTTGCACCAGGATGCTGATCGCGGCCACCCACAGCAGCGAGCCGCCGTACTTCGCTGTAACCTCCGGTCCCGCTAACCATTCACCGCCACCGATGGCCGCGGCTCCCATCACGAGACCGGGGCCGATCAGGGCCAAGATATTCCGCCATTTGAAGGTCGGTGCGTCGATGAGCTCGCCGGCGTCCCAGCGCGGCATCTGCTGGCTGCCGGGATGTGGCGGGACGAACGTGGCGGGCTGTTTGCCTGGGGGAGGCGCGGCTTCGGTCATGGCGGGCTGGGAAGGAGAGGGGAGCCAGTGGCGTTATCATCGGTGCTGGCACTGGTGAGGTCAACCATCAGGCAGAATAATGACAGCAGAATCATTGAGGACATCATTTCATCCTCGGCCTGCCTTTATCCGTGCGCATCCGTGTTTCATCCGTGGCCCCTAGCTCCCTCCGTCGCGGCCTCACCCGCATCGAATGGGTTGCCATGTTCCTAATGGCGATGCTCCTCGCCGCGCTCATTCTGCCGACGCTGCTGCAACATCGGCAGTCCTCGCGACGGAACACCTGCGAACACCGCCTGACAGACCTGGGCATGACAACTCTGTTTGCCGCCGAGCTCCGGCCGGGAAAGCACTTCCCCGGCTATGCCAACGAGCAAGCCATGGATGCCGCCGGCAAGCGCACCAGGACCGGCTGGCAATTTGATCTGCTGCCGTTCTTGGGGCGGCACGTGGACGTAAACCTGGACGCAGCGCCGCCGGGAGAGCCGCTCAATCCGCTGCAGTTCCTTCCCGGCCCCGAGGAGTTTGGCCCGCGGCAGAAATTCTATGAGTCGTACGGTCCTCCCGGTCCGGATGCGACTCGCGGCAAAACACCGGTCCTGTACTTTTCCGAATTCATGTGCCCCGACGATCCCCGCAGCCAGGCCGACAAACGGCAGCCGTGGACGAGTTATGTCGCCAACTGCGGAATGCCGGATCAGACGGACCAGAAGAAGCGCCAGAAGTTCCCGCCGGATTGGCCGGCCAATGGCGTCTTTCTCGAACAGTTTGAGAATCGCGACCCCAACAATTTCACGTCGCCGCAATTCGTGGAAGACCACGATGGGGCTTCCTTCACCATGATGCTCAGCGAGAACCTGGACTCCGGACTCTGGACCGACAGCGACGAAGCCCGCGTCGGCTTCCTCTGGGCCCCCGGCAGCGCGGAGGGCCGGCACACGGTGGATTGCCCGGTGCTATTCCTCAACCAGGAGCGAGGGACGGGGAACGGCAGCCTCCGCTTCGCCCGCCCCTCCAGCGAGCATCCAGGCGGCGTGCTGATGATGTATTGCGACGGCCGCACCAAATTCATCGACCAGCGGATCGACTTCCGCATCTACTGCGCCCAGATGACCCCCGACGGCCAGAACGCCAAGCACGCCGGCAGCGATAGGCTCTTGGACCCGCCGTACCGGGAGGTCAGAGAGTAGAATTCCCAGACACCGAGGGAATGGGACACGGAAAACACGGAGGACACGGCAAATACAAAATCCCGCTTTATCCGTGTCCTCCGTGTTTTCCGTGTCCCAAATTCTTTTGTTCGATTCCGCTTTTCGACTTTAGATGTCCCGTCCAGATCCCACGCCGAGCCTTCAACAACTCCAGCACTGGTTGCAAGCCGTCATCATGCACCCCGGCGGCGTGGAAGAATGCGCCAAAGACCCAGGGCCCTCCCTTTCCGCGCCGCTCGAAGCAATCATCCCCGCCACGAGCAAACAGACGAGCGCCGAGCGATTGGGGGTCTATGCCGCCGCGTACTACCTACGGCTGGTCGATTGCCTGCGGGAGTTTTTTCCCTGCCTCCGTTTCGCCATGGGAGACGAGGTCTTCGGCGATTTCGCCCTGGCCTACTTGCAGAAGCATCCGTCGCAAAGCTATACGCTGCATCACCTGGCGGACCAGTTTGCGAACTTCCTCGCTGAAACACGGCCTGTTGAACAGGCCGGCTGGGAAGACTTCTTCGTGGACCTCGCCCGGCTGGAGCACGCCATCGAAATCGTCTTCGACGCAGAAGGGCCGGAAGAACCCTCTCCCCCTGGGAGAGGGCAGGGTGAGGGTCTTACACTCGCGCCCCTAACTCAGTCGTCCATCCTCCCCTTTGTCCCGGGCTTTCAACTCCTGGCCTTCCGCTATCCCGTCAGCAGCTACTACACCGCCTGGAAGCACGGCGAAGAGCCGCCGCTCCCCGGCCCGCAAGCCGAATTCATCGCCCTCTTCCGCCGCGACTACATCGTCCGCCGCTACGAGCTGACCCCAGTTCAACACGCGCTGCTCTCCGCTCTTCAGGCAGACGAATCCCTGGAACAAGCCCTTGCCGGCATCGCCCCCCAAGCGTTAGCAGCAGGGCGAACGTCCGACGGCCTAGCTGCGAACCTGCGGGAGTGGTTTGAGGGCTGGACAAGAGCGGGATTTTTTTCTGCGGCCCTGAGAGTCACCTTTTGAATCTACTTACGAGGCGCATCGAGATTCAGGTCGTACCCTTTCCACTCGTTGGAGATGTACTGCTGCGGGCCGAAGGTTCCGCCATTGTCAATTCCGTCGCCTCCCACGCTGTAAAGAACAAAGGTCTGTGCCGCGGGACGATAGACAAAGGGCTTCTCGCAAAACGGATCGAGCGGAATGCCGGCGAGATATTGGGGTGCCAGCGATCCCAATTCGGGCGGATACTCTCCATGATCTGCATGGTAGGCACGTAGAGCCAAGTCGATCATCAGGAGACGGGTCATGCAGATACTTCGATTGACTGCCACCCCATAATGGAAATAACTCAGATTCGCACTCCGGTCGGTTCCAGAAATCAGCACTTGATCCAAACGAAAAGCCCAACGGTCATTCAGGCTATACCAAAGTTGATCTCTGGTGACGTCGTTATGGTCGCGCGATTTCTCAATCGCTTCGAATTCCGCGATGATTTCGCGGACCTTTGGCAATGAAATCCGGTGGCGGATGCGAATGAGATGCGACTCTCCTATAGCGTCAATGGCCATTCCAAAACGGCCGTGAACCATGAGTCCCTCGTGCTGGAGCATGTTGCCAATGCGAACGATTGCCAGGAGATGTTCGGCTGCCTTGTCGGGATCGGTCGTTTCGAGGGCGGTTGCCTCGTCATCCAGCATGTGGATGATGTCGCGAGCGGTTCGGATTTCGTCGATCAAGGTTTCGTCATAGTTTTTTCGCCCGCGGAGATCCGCTTCCCACGGAACCTGAATGAAGCCCGGCTGTTTGGAAAGCTGGATGATCTCAGCGCTCACCGTTCGCGCCTGTGGACCGGAAAGGGATTCAAGCGTCTCGCCGCGTTCCAAAAGGAGCGGAAACGAGTTTGGACGATCGCGGATTTGCGCCGGGGGCTGCGGATAGGAAAGGAGTTGCAGGTATAGCCAGCAAATTGCTATGAACCACGCCGCGTAAGGAGCGACACCGGAAGCTTGCCAGAGCCTTCGTCGCATCGGCTTGGTTCCCTTTGGTTGGATCGCTCGCGCCGCACCAAAAAATAATGTGAGAAACGCCATGAATATCAGCAACAAAACCAGCAGGTTGTATCCTGCAATATCGTTGGTCCGAAAAAGATAGGGGCCGAAAAGCTGATTTCCCAGGTCTCCACCGACGAAGTATTGGACCGCTAGTGCGCCGATTCGGTGGAGCCAGTGAAAATACCCTACGGATGCTCCCACCACGAGAATTAAGACAGCACCGGAAACAACGCGCCGCGGCCCCCGCAGCAAGCCAATCGTCGCCAATGTGATGGCGACCGCGACGACCGCCGAAAGGAGCGTTCCCACCCAGGGCATCAGCACCTGTTCGCGCAAAAGAGTGCGGGTCATCCAAGCCGCTACTCCGATGACGGCCGTCAGACCAAGCAGGTCGTGGAGGCGAAATTGAAAGCGAGGCTTGGGTGACGCCACGGCGGTTGAATTGGTCCCCGAGATCCCTGTTCGCCGTTTTTGGAGCCAAGAGAGGAGCAGCCTCTGACAACCTGCCGCCCCCACGAAGAGCAGCGAAGTGAGGGCAAAGAAAACAAGCGGCTCGTAGGCCCGAATGGGAGCCAAGAGCGCCAGCGCGGCACAAACGGCCCCCGCCCGCCACATCCACGATTGCCGGCCAAACGCCAGCCAATAGCCCAGCAGGCAGTAGATGGCCGCCACGGAGGCGAGCGTCAGGTGAAGGATGTAGGCCGAAAACAGTTCCATCGTGGTGGCACCAATTTCTCCAGCTTACACTCAGGCGATCCGCGGCATTTCGCCAGGAAGGCGAGCGAAGTGGAGGGGGTAAACTATTTTCACAAATTTGTTCCCGAACTCTTGACTGTGCCAACCCCTGCTGCGTATAAAGAGATAGTCACATTTGTATAGGTCCCTTCGCCGGCGAGGAATCCGACTGGGAATGGCCGCAGCGCCGATCGCGGCTCCTTGGTATGGGCGAAGATTGGGAGCCGACGGCAATTGTGAATGCAAAAAGGACTTATCAACACCGTCGATTCATAAGCAGCTTTGGATGTATAAAGAAGGGCCACCGTGAATAAGCACCGTAAAGGATTACGATAGCGGAAGTGGTTATTTTACAAAAGGTTACGACGATGGCCGTTGACCTAAGTCCAAGATCGGTGCCCGAAAACAGAGCGTGAAAACATGAATAAAATCAAACCTTTCGGGGGGGTGAAGACCGTGAATCAGCCCCTTATCAACCCGGATGGCTGGGCCGATTTCCTTGGCTGGCCCGTCGGGCTCGTGTTGGCTCTGTTGCTGGCGGGTTGCAGCGGCCAGAACCCTGTGGCCCCGACCGTCAGGCAGGCGACGGCGGTGGAGGCCGGTCCGTTTTTTGAGGAGATCACGGCTCGCTCGGGGGTCAACTTCCAGCATTGGTGCGGCGATGGTCCCGGCGCGCCGGGATACTTCTTTCCGGAGGTGATGGGGAGTGGCATCGCGCTTTTGGACTACGACCGGGACGACGACCTGGACATCTTCGTCGTCCAAGGGATGCCGCCGTCTGCCGTCCCCAGTCGCGCGCCCCAGGGCTTCGCGGCATCCCCCTCCAGCCGACTCTACCAGCAAGTCTCCGCCGGTCATTTTGAGGACGTGACGGACGCCGCAGGGCTGAATGATCTGGAGCCCTACGGCATGGGGGTCGCAGTCGGGGACGTGAACAACGACGGCTGGCCGGACATCTATGTTTCCAAGTTTGGCAAGGACCGGCTCTGGCTGAACCGCGAAGGGACATTCCAGGACGTGACCGAAGCCGCTGGAATCGTGAATCCACGCTGGGGAGCCTCTTGTTGCTTCGTTGATTACGACCGGGACGGCTGGCTGGACCTATTCGTGGTGAACTATGTCGATTACTTCCCATCGCACCATTGCATTCAGGGGAATGGGACCGAGGACTACTGCCATCCCAATGTCTTTGGCGACTCGCCCGCCCGGCTGTTTCGGAATGTCACTGGCCAAGACAAAAGCGATGCGAAAATCAAGGAGCCCCGCTTCGAGGACGCCAGCTTCGCAACCGGCATCGACGGCAAGCTCGGCCCCGGCCTGGGTGTGCTCGCCGCCGATTTCACGGGCGACGGCTGGATTGACCTCTACGCGGCAAATGACGCCAAAGCGAATTTCCTGTGGGTGAATAAACAGGGAAAGACTTTTCAGGACGAAGCCATCGCCGCCGGCGCAGCCTACGATGCGGCCGGCAAACCGCAGTCGAGCATGGGAGTGACGAGTGGCGACGTGGACGGCGACGGCCGCCGCGATTTATTCATGACCCATTTGGACGGCGAGTACAGCACACTCTATTTGCAGGTCTCCGTAGGCAACTTTGAAGACCAGACCGCTGCCGCTGGCCTGGCAACGCCGACGATTCCAATGACCGGCTTTGGCACCGCGCTCATGGATCTCGATCTCGATGGCGACCTGGACCTAGTCATTGGCAACGGCCGCGTGCGCCGGCGCGACGGCGCGGCCCCCGGCAAGGGAGCCGCCTTCTGGCGGAATTACGTCGAGCGGAACCAGATTTTCCTGAATGACGGCACGGGGGTCTTCGCCGAAGTGGCGGCGGGGACGGACGGCTTTCTGGGGGAAGCGCGGGTGACGCGCGGGCTGGCGGTAGGGGATCTCGACAACGACGGCGATCTCGACGTGGTGACCTCGGAAGTGAACGGGCCGGCACGCATCTTTCTGAATACCGGCAAGTGGCAGGGAAGCTGGTTGAGCGTGCGGGCCATCGACCCCCGGTATGGCGAGCGCGACGCCTACGGCGCGGTCGTCACCGTCACGGCGGGGGACAAACGCTGGCAGCGCGACATCAACCCCGGCACGGGCTATCTCTCCAGCTCCGATCCGCGGGCTCACTTCGGAATTGGCAATGCCGAGAAAGTCGACAAGATCGAAGTGTTGTGGCCGGACGGCTTGCAGGAGAAATTCCCTGGCAACGTAGCCACCGGCCGATTGATTCTCCGCCGCGGGGAAGGAGCAAAGCCATGAGCCGCAAACAGCGCGAGCGGCGAGACGCAGCCGCGGCGCAGAAAGCGACGTCGTCCAGACTGGTCCGGCGGCTGGTGCCGGTGCTGCTCGGCCTGGCCGGGCTGGCCCTGGGGGTCAACATTTATTGGTGGCTCTACCGGCCACAGCTCGAACCGCTGCCGGTGGTGGAGAGCGAGACTCTGGAGCCAGCGGTCAAGGCGCTGATTCAAGGGGCGATTGCCGAGGTGAGCGCCAACGACTTCTCCGCCAGCGCCTGGGGAGACTTAGGCGCCATTCTTCGCGCCCATGATTTGGCCGCCCCAGCCGAGGCCTGTTACCGCAATGCGGAGCGGCTGGACACGGCGGATTATCGCTGGCCGTATCTGCTGGGGGTGAGCCTGGCCCCCACCGACGCCGAGCAGGCGCTGGACTGCCTGCGCAGGGCCGCGGAGCGCAGTGGAAACAAGCCACACGTGCCATTGCGGCTGGCCGAAATGCTCCTGGAGCGGCGGCTGAACGAAGAGGCAGCCGGGCTGGTTGAGAAAGTGCTGACGCAAGCGCCGTCGAATCCGCGCGGGCAGCTCGCCAAGGCGCGACTCCTGTTTACGGAAGGGAAAATGGAGGAGGCCAAATCGTGGGCGGTGAAAAGTGCGGGCGGCGCGCAGGACCGGCGAGCGCCTCATCTGTTGCTGGCGCAGCTTTGCCGGCGAACGGGGGACAAGGCAGGTGAAGCTCGCGAGTTGGCTCTCCTGGAGAAGATTCCCGATGGCGTCACTCCTTGGGAAGATCCGGATGTTGCGGCAGTCCTGGCCCTGCGGCAGGACCGGGCGGCTCGACTGGCAAAAGCGGAATCGGCCGCACAGATTCTCGCGGCAACTGCTGACGCCCAGGACGGCTCCGCCGCGCTGCAGCTCGCGCGGGCCTATTACCAGCAAAAGGATTTCGCCGCTGCCGAAGCCGTCCTCCGCACCATGCTGAAGAAATTTCCCGGCGACGAACGGCTGCACTTTGAAATTGGGGCCGCCTGCTTCCAACAGAAGAAATATCAGGACGCGGCCCAGGAATTCAGCCGCACCATCGAGCTCAAGAGCGACCATGTCGATGCCCACTACAACCTGGGGCACGCGCAGCTGAGGCTCGGCAAGAAAGTGGAAGCCCGCGAGGCCTTTGCCGCGGCCGTCCGTCTTCAGCCCAGCCACGCCAACGCCCGCATCAACCTGGCGGACCTCCTGCTGCAAGCAGGAGAAACGAAGGCAGCCCGCGAGCAGTTGGAAATCGCCGTCAAGCTCGCGCCCCAGGAGCGGCGGACGCGCGAGCTGTTGGAAAAGGTACGGCGCGGGAGCAAAAAATGAAACTATTTCCTCTCCGCGCTCTTCGGCTCTTCCTTTTTCGCGTTTTCCGCCCTTTCAATGGTGCCAAACAAATGTCCCCCGACCTTGTCATGCTGCCAGGTTCCCGCATAGCGACCCTCGTAGATGACCACGCGCGAGCTGAAGGTTCCCAGGCCGGGGATGGAGAGGTTGGTGAGCGTGATGACCGGCGTGTCCCCCGCCCATTTGATCTCCAGCGGAATCGGGAACGTCTTGTCGGTGTTGCCATACTTGATGTTGGCCTTAATCAACCACAGGTCCCCTTCGGGAATTTTTTGCGCGAGCGTGATGGTGTATTCCTCCTTGGCGGGCGGTTTGTCGTCTTTGCCGGTCACCGTAAACTGGCCCGTCATCTTCGCGCCGGTGAGCGTCTTCTCCAGATCCTTGATGAGTTGCTCTTGGGTCGGCTTGTCCGCTTTCTCCCCTTCCTTCTTCGTGTCGTCCGCGCCCTGCGCAGCAGCGACGACCCAGCAAGCAAACGCGAGGGTGAAAATGCAGAGGTACTTATTCATGGCAAATCTCCGACGGCGGAAGTGGATATAAAGAAGCACGCGGCGCGCCGCCTGCCATTATATCCCGCCATCTCCCAGGGAGTACTCGTCATGAACACGAATGACCGCCTCGCTCGTCTCGAACGGGAAAGCCGCCGCTGGCGAACCGCGACTGTGCTGCTGGCAATTGGATTGGGGCTCTGCCTTTTCTTGGGCCAGGCGAAGCCGGAGGCGACCGAAGTGAAGGCGACAAAGTTCGTGCTCGTGGATGAGCAGGGTGCGCCGCGGGGAACTTTGGCGATGGAAAACGGCGGGCCTGCCCTTGTGCTGACCGACAGCAAGGGGAAGGGGGTCGTCCGCCTGCAAGTGCCGAAGGTGCCGGACAAGGCGGCTTTTTATCTGAGCGACCCGATCGAATCGACGGACGCCGAGCTGGCGATGACGCAGACCGGACCGGTGCTGCACTTCAACGACCGCGTCGGCAATCGCATCCGTTTGGCGACCAATGAGCTGAACGCGCCGTTGGCCGCGGTGTACGACGCGGAGGGGAAGAAGGTGTTTGAGGTGACGGGGAAGAAGTAGGAGCCAGGGGTCAGGGGTCAGGGGTCAGAAAGGCGGGCCAGAGGGCGTCGCTGACGAGGAGACCGCGACGGGTGAGGCGGAGGTTGTTGTTGGTGCGCGTGAAGAGCCCCTGGGCAACGAACTTTCCAAGCGGCACATCGACCAGTTGATCCACCGAGTATCCCGTCTCCTGCTCAAACTCCTGCAGCGAGATTCCTTCCAGCCGGCGGAGGGCGAAGACGAGGCGCTCGCGGGCGTGGTCTCCGGGAGCGAGTTCCTCGCTCTCGGCCACGGGTGATTGGCCGGAGAGGACCCGCTGGATATAGGTAGTGGTGCTGCGATGGTTCATTTCCCGCCGGCCGGCGATGAAGCGGGCGGCTCCGGGGCCAGAGGCGAAGTAAGGACGCCCGGTCCAGTAGGCCTCGTTGTGCCGGCAGCGGTGGCCGGGGCGGGCGAAGTTGGAAATTTCATAGTGCTCATAGCCGGCAGCGGCGAGGAGATCGATGGCTAGCTCGTACATTTGGCCCTCGGTCTCTTCCTCCGCCCGAGAGAGTTGGCCGCGAATGAGGCGGCCCCAGAAGCTGGTGCCGCGCTCGAAGGTCAGGCCGTAGGTCGAGACATGGTCTGGCCCGAGAGAAATCGCTGCTTCCAAGTCTCGCCGCCACTGGTCGAGTGTTTCGCCGGGTGCGGCGAAGATGAGGTCGAGGGAAACGGACTGAGCGAGCCCGCGGGCGTTTTCATAGGCAGTGAGGATCTCCGGCTGGCGATGATCTCGTTCCAGGTCTTGCAGCTTCTCGCCGCGGAAGGATTGCACACCCAGGCTGATGCGGGTGACGCCGCCTTGTCTTAGGACGTCGCAATGAGCATCGTCCAGGTCAATAGGATTTGCTTCCACGCTCAACTCATAGCCTGGAGCGAGCGGAAACCAGCGCTTCGCCAAGTCTAAGAGTTCCCTCAATTCCGCCGGCGGCAGATGTGTCGGAGTGCCGCCGCCAAAGAAGAGAGTGTCGACCTCTTGCGGCTCCTGCAGCCAGGAGAGCTCCTTGGCGAGCGCCTCGAGATAGGCCGCCATCAGATCGTCCCGCCCCGCTAGGAGCGTGAAGTTGCAGTAGCCGCAGCGATGGCGGCAGAAGGGGACGTGAATGTAGGTGGAGCGGGGAGCAGCCGGGCCTAACATGGATTGCCCCGCACCACGGCCCAGTCCACGTCGATGCCGAGCCCTGGCCGGTCGGTGATTTCGGTTTCTGGCCCGTCGACGCGAAGCGGGTTTTTGGCGATGCCGAATTCGTAGTAGGCCGGGCCGTGGATGTCGCCGGGGTATTCTTCGACCAGCAGGTTGGGGGTAGCAACAATCAAGTGCCCCATCGCGGCCGTGGCGATGTCCCATTCCAAGTTGGAGCCGACGGTGCAGCCGATATCGTGGCGGGCGGCGAACTCGACGATTTCGCGCGACTTGCGGATGCCGCCGTTCTTGCCGGGGTAGACGCTGATCAGGTCGCAGGCGTCGTGGCGGAGCAGCTCGCGGGCGTGCGTCAGGTTGAAGCACATGTCGTCGGCCATCACCTTTACGCCGGTCTCCCGCCGCACGCGGGCGATGGCTTCGTAGTCTCCGTCCGGCGTGGGCTGCTCCATGATGAGGACATGGCAGTCCCGCAGCTCGTGGACGGCGTCAATAGCCGTATCGGCACTCCAGCCACAGTTGGCATCGATGACGAGCTTTCGCTCCGGGCCGATTTCTTTTCGGACGACGCGGACGCGGGCGATGTCCTGCTGCACATCGCCGCCGACCTTGACTTTGACCGTGTCGAAGCCCTGCGCGACCAACTCCTTCGCCCGTCGTTTCGCAGTCTCCAGGTCATAGGCCCCCATCGAGAATCGGCTGGGGATGACGAGCGGCCGGCAAGCGCCGCCGAGGAGGTCATACACCGGCTTGCCCGCATGCTTGCCGAGCAGATCCCAGCAGGCCATTTCGAGAGCTGATTTGGCGAACCAATTGTGGATGGCCAGGGCGTCCATGCGGGCATCAATGGCCTTGATGCTTGTGAAGGCGTCATCCGAGTTCAGTTCCAGGCCGATGAGGGCGGGTACGAGCACCCGATCAATCATCGCCTTCACCCCCCATACCGTTTCGCCGCTCCAGCGGGGCGTGGCCGTCGCTTCGCCGGCTCCTTCCAGGCCGTTATCTGACAGCACCCGCACCACCACGAACTGCGACTCATCATGCCGCCCCAAAGCCGAGATCATCCGGTGATCGGCTTTGAGCGGGATGCGAACGGGATGGGACTCGATGGCGGCGATGCGCATGAGTTCATCTTCCGCTTCGTCATTCGGTCAGGCAAGACGCCTCTTGTCGCGGTGCTGTCGCGACGGCCAGTTGCCCACATCCGGCGGATATGTCGATGCCGCGGCGCTGGCGGATGGTGCTCGGAATCTGATGCTCCGTCAGGATGGCCTGAAAGCGTTTGGCGGATTCATTGTTCGTGGGCCGACCTTCGTAGTTCGCAATCGGATTGAGCGGGATCAGGTTCACATGCGACGGCAAACCATGCAGGAGTTGTCCGAGTGTGGCGGCTTGCTCTGCGGAGTCGTTCTGTCCTTCAATCAGCGCCCATTCGAAGAAGATACGGCGATGCATTTTCTCGGCGTAGTAGCGGCAAGCGGCCAGGAGCACGTCCAGCGGCCAGGCACGGGCGGGAGGGACGAGCTTCACCCGTTCCTCTTGCGTAGCGGCGTGAAGAGAGACAGCCAGGTTCACCGGCTGGCGTTCGTCGGCGAGGCGGATGATGCCGGGGATGACGCCGACAGTGCTGAGGGTGATGTGCCGCGGACCGAGGGCGAGGCCGGCGGGCTCGCAGAGAATGTCGATGGCCTTCATCACCGCGTCATAATTGTGCAGCGGCTCTCCCATTCCCATCAGCACCACGTTTCGCAGCGGCGACACTCCTTGCTCCACCAAAACGCGGTTGGCATGGACCACCTGCTGCACAATCTCCCCCGCCGTCAGTTGCCGCACCAGCCCCATTTGAGCCGTCGCGCAGAACACGCACCCCATCGCGCAGCCGACCTGCGAGCTAACGCAAGCCGTCGCCCTGCCCCGAAAGTGCATCAGCACCGTCTCCACCCTTGCGCCGTCCGCGAGCCCCAACAAATACTTCCGCGTGAAGCCGTCCGATGATTGAAGCTCGCTGCACGTTGTCAACTCTTCGGCGACGAAGGCTTCCTCAAGACGACTGCGAAGTGCCGCCGGCAATTCGTGCATTGTTCGCGGCGAGCAGATTCCCTCCCGATAGACATACTTCAGCAGCCGTGCGGCGTGTACGGGTGGAAAGTCCCACGAGTTGAGAAGTTGCTCGAGGTTGTCGCGAGTGAACGCGAAAAGGGAGTGTCGTGAAATCACGGGGCAGGCTGAATGTCGTGAGGATGGACTGCTGTAATTGTCGGTCCAGCGGTTCCTAGTCGTGCGAAATGAGCAGTGTTGAACGTCAACACTTGGGAAACGCCATGAACACGGCAAATGGCGACGAGACGGGCATCGTGGACTTGCTTCCCAATGACTCCCAGCACGGAAACCAAGGTTTTCCATGCCGGATGGATATCTACCGTCTCGGCGAGCAGTGGAAAGGTCGACTCAAACTGCACCAATTGTTTATGAGCATCGGCGGGAGACAGGCCCAAACCGTTGTTGGCCAGTGGCCGTGTTGCTACGTTGAGAAACTCCACCAAGTTCTGCGAAGCGATGTGGAGCACTTCTCCCCGACGATGCAATTCTGTTACGGCTCCCCAGGCGATGCCGTACGATGCATCTTGCTGATTCGCCAGCCTCACCAATACGCTCGTATCAACGAGGTAGGACACTACTCGTAGATTCCTTCACTGCTTACTGCCGCATCGGACAAAGAAGTCCCGCAGTCAATGGCGATTGCGCGGAGACGACGTTCCCACTCATCTTGGGGAGCGGGAATGGAAGCGGCGGAGTACCTTGAAGGGTTGTCCTGGCACGGAGCCTTTACAACCTGAAGAATAACCCGCTCATCGTCGGCAAGGGTGTGACCTAGGACTTGCTCAATCGCTTGCCGGTCGGAGGTTGCCAAGTCGGTTACATTTCGGGTCATTGAATCCATATCACTATTTTAGCCCAACAATCCTTCAAGGGGCAAATCTGCGGGACTTCGAATTCTCACTCGCTGTCCAAAAACCTTCTCACCACATTCCCCGTGATACGGCTCACGGCGTCATCAACCAGGATCGAGGCCGGCCAGGTGATGCTGCCGACGGAGAAGACGGAGCCGCGGCTGGGCGTGTCGAAGACGACCATTTCGCCGCCGCCGTTGTCTTTGTTGGTCCCTTTGGCGAGGAGGTGCGTGCCGGGAGGAGAGCTAGCGGAGCGTTTGTCGGTCTCGTGACCGGATGCTCCGCCGGGGATCCGCTCATGAAGGGAGGCGTGGCCGAAGGTGTCGCCGTTTTTCAGGCCGGTTCCGGCGAAGACCCAGTGCGGGGCGTCGATGACTTTGTACGGAGCCGCGGTCATGATGGCCCGGTCGTCGTAGACGACGCCGAGGAGCGAGGCTTCCGATTCGGCCCGCACGTGGAAGCGGCTTTCGTAGGGAGAATCCTCGCTGATTCCTTTTCCCGTGGGTGAGGCGGAAGGCTTGAGCCGCCGCTCGTCCTCGTTGCGATAGATACAGGCCTGACCGTCGAGAAACTCCACGTCGGCATTCAGGCCGTTACCGCCGAGATACATCAGCTTGCCGCCGCGCTCAAAGACCCACTTCTTGACCTTGTAGTACATCTCGCTCGACCAGTATTCGGGATGCGTCGTGGTAATCAGGATCTTATAGGCGTCCAGGTTAAGCGGTCCGAAGTGGAGCTGCGTTTCGGCATAGTAGTCGTAGGCGATTTTCTCCCGCTCCAGCCAGCCGAGGAACCGCCATTCCGCCGGGGCGAGATGGCAGGCGGCCCGGCCGGCGATAGGATCGGTGACTTGCACGTTCTCGGGGACGAAGCAGACCGGCTCGGGGCGGTCGAAGGAGAGGGGAGCATAATCGCTGATGCCGTAGTTGACGTGCGTGGGGTCGATGTATCGCCCCAACTCCAGACGGGCGTTGGCTGTGGGGCTAGGCGGGAGCTTGTCGGGGTGGATGTAGTTGCTCCGCCCGCCGAAGTTGTTGTAGGCGTTCCAGGTGATGTTCGAGGCTAGCACGGCTATCGGCGCGGTCGGCTGGGCGGGGGCGACAATCCAAGGAAAGGAAAAGAACACTCCGTTTTCATTCTTGGCGTGGAAATAATAGAGACCGCTTCGCTCGGGAGCGACACAATACTGCTTGTGGTGCGGGCTCGCGTAGCCGAACTTGTTCCACATCACGCCGGTCTGCGTGTAGTCGCCGTCAGGCACGATCTGTACCGTCGCCCGCGGGCCGTGCTCATCGAACCAGCCGATTGGCCGGATCAACTCCTTATTCCAGCCGTACCGCCAGAGCTCCAGCTTGTAGGCGGCGTCGCTATGCACGCGGAACTCCGCCGCCTCGCCGCTCTTCACCCACTTGGGCCAGGCGTAGCCGAGCAGGCCGTCCATGAGCAGACGGAAATGATGCGGCTCCGGCGTCGGCAGCGTCAGGTTGACCCGCTTGCTTCCGTAGCCGTCCTTGGCCAGCACAATTTCATACTCCCCCGGCGGCACGTCGGCATGGACTGCTCCGCTGGCGCGGGAGCGGGCGGCAATGGAGACGAAGTCCTTGTGCAGGATCTCGATTTCGACGCCTGAGAGGGCGATGTAACGATGGTCGCTGACGTAGCCGATGAGCATGAGAAGGCTGGCGGAAAGAGACAGGCAGTAGGCAGTAGGCAGCTTTAATCACTATGATGAGCGCCGCTCGTGAGAATCAAAATAGGGCCTCTGCATTACGATGTCCAACCCCTACCAGTCGCCATCGTTCGATCCGAAACAGTTCCAGGACTATCCCAGCCCTTTCCCTCCTCCGCAGAACACGGGCTTTGGTTGGGTCCAACAGGTTCGCGTGGTGGCGATTCTGAATTGCGTGCAGGGCGGGCTGGAATGTTTGATGGGCACGTTTTTGGTCGGCATGGCCGTCTTTGTTCCCATCATGATACGAATGGAACAAAGGAATAATCCAGGAATCAACAGTGCACCAGCGGGAATGGAGTGGATCATGGTGGCGGTGTATGGAGGGATCGGAGGCGTGGTGCTGATTGCCGGAGTTTTGCGAATCTACGCCGGCCTCCAGAATTTCCGATATCGCAAACGGGTGCTGGGAATCGTCTCGCTGGTCTGCGGACTGGCTTCGATGATTGGCTGCTACTGCGCGCCCACGAGCATCGCGCTGCTCATCTACGGGTTGATCGTCTATCTCCATCCAGCCGTCCAGACGGCTTTCGAGATGGGAGACAAGGGAACGCCGGCCGATGCCATCCTCAGCTCGTTCCTTCCCTACCCACAGCAGAACTACGGCCAAACGCCTTTCGCTCCGCCGCCATCGGACAAGATGAGCTGAGCCGGCTGTCAACTTGGAGATTGGGCGGAAGGCTTGGGGACGCCTACGGACTGGTACGCAGCCAGGCAGGCAGCCAGGAGGAGCGAGGATTCCTGGCAGGTGTCGCTGCTGGAGCCGGCGTAAGGCCACCTGCGCTCTCGCGAGGGGTTGCACTCGCGCTGTCGGGCTCTTGGCTTTCTGTCGTTCCTTCGCCGACGCCGCGATCATAGTTGCGCTGGGCGCTATCTTGCATGCGGTCGGCAGTGTCGAGCAAACGCTCGTTCCCATTGCGTGCCGAGATTTCCCGCAGATGATCTGCTTGCCGCAATCGCTTATCGCGGATGCGGGCCGCGTTGGATGTCTGCGCCGCGATGGCCTGGCTGTGGCTCATACCGTTGGACGCCCGATTGAGCCCGTTGGCCGAGCGTCCCAAATTCGCACTTCCTCGGGACAATCCGTTCTGGCTCCGCGCCGCGCTCTGGCCTGCTCGTGCCAGCCCTGAATTCGAAGAACTGCGGGCGGCACCCGCCAGTGCCCGATTCAGCCCCTGCCCGCGCCCTTCCGCCAAGACGGTGCTTCCGACGACGAGAATCGAAATCGCGGCGGACATCCACAACGAACTTCGCAAGTGCATACAGAATTCCTTCCCTGGAGCAGAGGGCACTGAGCCTTTATCTCTTATCGAACCTGCCCACGCGCGGACTGTACTGGGACTATCCATTCCCCTCTAGTCCAATGGGTCGCTGCTAGCACGCCGCCGTCCGTTTCGGCCGACATTCGCGGTTGACCCTGCTACATCGACCTCCTAAAAACTATCGGCTCGCTGTCACGATTGGCCTGTTTCTTCCGTCAGGGATATTCCTTGTCCACGTACTTGCTTTGTAGTGCCCTGCTTTTTTGCCAACTCGAAAGTGGCGAGGAAACCTGGCGACTTCCCACTGTGGCCGGTTATCCCGCCGCCCTTGGCGACCCGTCATCATTTGCCCCTGTTGCACAGCCTCTTTCAATCGCTGAGCAAGACCTCAGCAGCTTCGGCGGGATCGCTCGATTCGCGCCGCCGAACCGCCTTGCCACGTCGTGGCTCGCCGAGGGGGGTGCAAATGGGTTTGGGACTTTTGACCTCGATTACAGTCGGACCTTGTATTTCCCGACTGGATGCGACCGCTCCCCAGTGGCGATCACTCCGGGGCTGGGAATGCACTTCTGGTCGGGACCTCAAGGCCTTGATCTGCCGCCGCGTGTATATGATCTCTACCTGGATGTCTCCTGGCGTCCCATCGACCACGAAAATGGCGGCTTTGCCTTTGGAGTGACTCCGGGAATCTATGGAGACTTCGCTCGTCTGGACGGCGACGCCTTTCAACTCACCGGGTGGGGGCTGGCAAATTTTCGGTTTGGTCCGCATTGGAATGTCGTCGGCGGAGTTGCGGTGGTGCGGCAGCTCAACTCGAAGGTGCTCCCGATTGGCGGAGTCATATGGACCCCCAATGAAGACACGCGGCTGGAACTGATGATCCCCAGGCCCAGGATCGCGCGCCGAGTCTGGCAGCAAGAGTCGGGAGAATTGTGGTGCTACTTGGCCGGACAATTTGGCGGCGGAGCCTGGTCAGTCGCCGATACGCCGACCGAGAATGTCCTGGTTTCGTATAGCGATCTGCGGCTCGTTCTGGGCATGGAGACAATCAACACGCAGGGATATGAGCTCGCCCTGGAGCTGGGATATGTCTTCGGCCGCGACATCAGTGTGAACCGCACGACGGTGTTCAGCCCCGATTCAACCTTTCTGCTGCAGGCCACGATCGCCTTTTGAAAGCTCTTCTACAGCTTTATACCGCCAGCGCCTCTTTCGCCTTCGCCACCACATCCCGCAGGCAACCCGCATGGAAGGGGGAGACGAGCCCAGCCCCCTTGGCGAGCTGCTGGAACGGTGCCTGGCCGCCGCGGCTGCAGAGAGTGTTGTAGGCGGCGAGCGTGCCGGCCGGGTCACGTTTCGAGCGGACCCAGAGCTGCAAGGCGCAGGTTTGAGCCAGCGTGTAGTCGATGTAATAGAACGGGCTGAGATAGATGTGCCGCTGGAACTGCCAGAAGCCGCCGCCGGCCACGTGCGGCAAGTCGCCGTAGTCCCGCCAGGGAACGTACATTCGCTCCATCTCCTGCCACATCGCGTGCCGCTCGGCGGGCGTCGCTTCAGGGCGGGCGTAGACCAGGTGCTGAAAATGGTCGACCGCGACGCCGTAGGGAATGAAGAGCAGCCCCTGGGCAAGATGGATGCGGCGAAACCGCTCGGCGTCTGCTTCAAAGAACTTCTCCATGTGCGGCCAGGTGAGGAACTCCAGCCCCATCGAATGGATCTCGCACGACTCGTACGTTGGCCACAGATAATCCAGCAGCGGCTGGTGGCGGCTGCGATAGGCCTGGTAGGCGTGCCCCATTTCGTGGGTGAAGACCTCCACGTCATGCTTGGTGCCGTTGAAGTTGGCGAAAATGAACGGCATCCCATAGATGGGAAACGACGTGCAAAAGCCGCCGGGGGATTTGCGTTCCCGGTTCTTCAGGTCCGTCAATCGGGCGTCGACCATCAGGCGGAAGAAGTCGCCCAGGTCCTTCCCCATCGCGTCGAACATTTCCTTGGCCCGCTCCACCATCCAGTCGTGGTCGCCGTGCGGGGCGGGGTTCCCCAACGGGTCATGAATCGCGTCGTCCCAGAACATCAGCTTGTCCACGCCCAGGGCTTTCCCTTGCTTCTGCCGCAGCTCGGCGGCGAGCGGCACCAGGTGCTCGCGGACTTCGGCCCGGAATTGTTCGACGTCCCGCTCGGTGTAATCCACCCGCTTCATCCGCTTGTAACCCAGGCTGATGTAGTTCTCAAAGCCGAGCGTCTGGGCCATGCCGTGCCGCAATTTCACGAGGTCATCGTAAATGCGATCCAGAGCCGGCTGGTTATCCGCGAACCACTGCCAGCGGACTGTCTCGGACCCGTGGCGGACCGTGCGGTCGGCGTCTTCCCGATACTTCACGATGCTCGAAAGATTGTGCTTCTCGCCCCGGAACTCCACTTGGGCCTTGGCCGTCAGCTCGCTGTACTCCGCCTGCAACTTGGATTCCGCCACCAGCGGCTCTTCGATGGCGGGGTCGAAGGCCATCACGTCGGCTTCCCAAAGGGCAAAGGCCTGCATGCCGAACTTCTTTTCCAGCTCCACGCGGTAGGTCGCCTGCAGGAGCTTCCGCTTGAAGGTCACTTCCAGGTCCGTAAACTTGGGGGCGATTTCGTCCCGGAATTCGCGGGCACTTCTGAACTCCTCATTCCCGGTGTCCTGGTTGAACCGCAGGTCCACCAGCGAATTCCAGGTCTCCAGCCGGCGGCGAAGGTCGTCCCACGATTTGACCGCGGCCAGGCGGTCGCCCGGAGTAGCCGCCTTGTCGAGAGCCTTGTGAATGACGGCATATTCCTGCGTGACGCCGTCGAGGGTCGGGGTGGGGACATGGAAGTCGTCGATGGTCTGGGGCATGGCTGGGTTATGCGATGAGACTGGGAGGTTGGATGAATATGAGTCTATCGCACGGGCCGATGCCAAGTAAACGGAGTGATGGGACACGGAAAACACGGAGTACACGGCTGGGGGAGGAAAGGAGCAGCGGGGTTGAAGATGAGTTGGAAAACCGCCAGACTACACCCTCCCCACATCGAGTCACTATTCATGTGCAAGTCGTTCGCTGCCTGCTTTGCCTTCGCGGCATTACTGTGCTTCCTGGTCGGCTGTGGCGGTCAGGCGTCCAGCGGCAAATCGGCGAAGAAGACGAGCAAGAAGCCGGCTCCCAAAAAGCCGGCGGAGGCCTTCATTCCCCCCCCTCTGCCGCCGAAAGTGGACCAGGATGCCTTTGCCAGCGTCGATGCCGCGATGGCGGCGGTCGAAGAGCTGGTGAAAGACCAGGACGAGAAAACCGGGCAGGAGCTGCTCAAAGTGGAAACCTGGCTACAGATGCAAGGGGACAAAATCGCCCCCGAGCTCGCGGCAAGGCTCCAGGACACGTCTGGCCCGCTCCCGACTCGCATCACAGCCTGCCGAATTGTGATGAAGCTTGGCCCCTCCGCCGCTGCGCCCATTCTCATGGAAGCCACCGCCAGCGAGCCGCGGGAGCTGCGGGTGAAGGCCATCGAATGCCTCGGCCGACTCAAGCCGACGAGCAAGGAGATTGTGGAGAAGATCATCCGCCTGATCGACGACCCGGAGTACGAGCAGCGAAAGGCCGCACTTGGCGCTCTGGCCAGCATCGGCAAGCCCGCCGGCCAGGCGAAGGACCGGTTACAAGCGATCCTTAACGACACTAAGGAAGACGAAACCATCCGCAGCCTGGCCAAGAAGGCCCTCAAGGCAGTCGACCCGCGGAAGGGGCTGATGAACGCCTATTAACTGACGGCTCGTCGGCACCAGCTGGAAGCGTCAGCGAAGGAAAACGAGGCCCGACCGGAGAGGGAAGTTGTCCTTCGCTTGCGCTTCAGAATTGCGTAAAACTCCCGACCCCCTGTTGCTGGCACCGGGTAGGGGCCCGCCATTCCACAGGCTCCCGTCGCGCCCAGGCGCGCAGAGCATTTTCCCTTAACTGCGATTTCTGAATCCCAGCCGGAAAACAACCTATAAGCCGCTGACGCCCCCGATGATTACCTCGGAAAATAGCCTCCATTTACCTCGCATTCATCGCCGCAAGTCTTTTCCAGAAAGCACTTTGCGACATTCAATTCCGGCCAACTCCCCGGAATATCGGCGTCCTAATAATTCCGACCCATCCGGGGGGTGTCCACGAGATTTTATAAGCTGTTATTCACGAATAACAACAGACTCGCGCACTCCGTCAATGGCAACTTATCTTCCCTTACGACCGAATTGTCAAGGAGCATGCCTACCCGAGCGAGCGGGGAGGCGCGGAAACACCGCACTCTTTAGACGCTCCATAGCACCCCTTTATTCCAGTGAACAAAAGAATATTTTCCGCTTGGCGCAATCATCGCCTTTCGCTCCCGCGAAAGTACGCGGTGGGTGCTTAAGCACTGCGTCACGCGCACGCGATAGAATCCGTAAGAACTGCTGCATCTAACCAAGCTCGCGAACAATTTGATATGGCCGATGACGTGAACCCGTACGCTTCGCCCGCAGAACTTGCGACAACGCTGCCCACCTTCTCTCCTTTGGCGAGACTGCGTGCGCCCGCGCTCGGCTTGATGACGCTTGCTGGCTTGACGGCTGTCGGAGGTCTGTGCATGCTGCCGCTGACGTTTGCAGCAATGCCCATTCCGGCTCGGCTTGTGACTACCAAACCGACCCTTGAAGCCCTGCTGATGATTCCCACTTTCATCGCCAGTTATCTCATTCTCTTTGGTGCATGGAAGATGCGGCTCGGAAAGAGTTACCGGTGGGCGTACGCCGCAGCGGTGCTGGCTTGTATCCCACTCCCGTCGCCATGCACCCTTTTGAACATACCCTTTGGCATCTGGGCCCTCGTCGTCCTTCATCGCCGCGACGTGAAGGAAGAATTCGCTCGACAGAAAGAGATTTCGAATCCCGTGAGGACCTTGGCCGACTAAACTATCGCTATGTCCGAAGTCGTCAATCCCTACGCCCCGCCCTCGGAGGTCAACCAGGTTTCGGAAGACTCCGCTGTCCCCGCTCTCCGGCGACTGGGTGGGCCGGCGATGGGACTGCTTATCCTCTCGGGAATGTCAGTACCGGGCGTGATTTTGGTCCCCTTCCTGCCCATCGTACTCCTCGTCCGTGTTTACGCGATGCATGACCCTCCCACCTTAGAAGAGATATTGGGCTCGATTGCATTCGCCGTGATGTCCCTCTCCAACTGCGTCATCCTCGTGGGAGCCTGGAATATGCGACGTGGAACAAAATACAAGCTCGCTTACACAACGGCGGTCCTTTCCTGCATTCCCGTCCTCTCCGCAAGCGGCTACCTCGGCATCCCCTTCGGCATCTGGGCCCTCATCGTCCTTCACCGACGCGACGTGAAAGAGGCGTTCGCCCGCAACAGCGATCGGGCGCATGTCGCGACGGCCGTCGCCGAATAAACTCTGGTTATGCCCGAAGATCTCAATCCCTATGCCTCGCCCGCACTCATTCCCCACGACCGCGCGCCGTCGCCGGTTGATCCGCTGGAGCCACTTCTTGGGCCGTCGCTGGGGTTGCTTTTGAGTTCCGCACTGGTGTTCCTCTTTGGCTGCTGGCTTTTGCCCAGGTTCATCTACGAAATGGCGCAGCCCAATGCAGACATTTCCGAAGCAATCCTTTTACCTATGTTTTTCGCCAGCGTTCCGATGTTCATTGGGGCCTGGAACATGCGCTGTGGAACACGCTATCGCCGGGCGTACGCCGCCGCGGTCCTGGCCTGCATCCCGATGATTACCCCCGCGGGTTGGTGTGGAATTCCCTTGGGAATTTGGACTCTCATCGTCCTCCACCGCAAGGATGTGAAGGCCGTCTTCGCCGCCAGAGCAGCATCGACCTCCTGACACTTGTCCGGCGCGGAAGTGTCAGATGGCAATTCCACACCGCACCCCGCAGGTGGTCCACCCATCACTCTTTTGGTAACTTGGGTAGCGTACCCTTTTCGCCCTCGTAGCTCAGGGGATAGAGCACCGGTTTCCTAAACCGGTGGTCGCAGGTTCAAATCCTGCCGGGGGTACTTTCGCTCCTCTTCGCGGCAGCCGCCGCAGTGCCTGATTCAGAAAATGCGTTTCAGGGAATGCCGCTTATGTTGCGCTCCATTTTGGCCGTTTTTTTCGTGGCCCTCGGTGGACTTTCCTCCTTCGCGGCCGAGCCCGCCCCGCTCAAGCTGCTGTTCCTGGGGGACCGGGGCCATCATCAGCCGGCGGCGCGGTTCAAGCAGTTTCAGCCGGTGATGGCGGGGCGCAAGGTTGAGCTGGTGTATACGGAGAACGTCGGCGATTTGAATGCGGAAACGCTCGGCAAGTACGACGGGCTGCTGCTCTTCGCCAATATCGACGAAATCAAGCCAGAGCAGGCGAAGGCACTTTTGGATTATGTGGCCGGCGGAAAGGGATTCGTACCTCTGCACTGCGCGTCGTATTGCTTTCGGAACAACGACGAGGTGGTTGCGCTGATGGGTGGCCAGTTCCAGCGGCACGGGACGGGAACTTTCCGCGTCTCCGCCACCGAGGAGGGCGCGAAGCACCCGCTGCTGCAAGGGTACAAGAGTTTTGAGAGTTGGGACGAGACCTACGTCCACACCAAGCACAACGAGAAGGACCGGACGGTTCTGGAATATCGCAACGAGGGAGAGAAGCGGGAACCCTGGACCTGGGTCCGGACGCACGGCAAGGGCCGCGTGTTCTATACGGCCTGGGGGCACGATGAGCGAACCTGGGGGAACCCCGGCTTTCAGAACCTCGTCGAGCGGGGGATCCGCTGGGCTTGCGGGCAGGAGGTGAGCGCGGTGCCGGCATTCGCCGACAAACCGCAGATGACGCCGCTGGCCAAAGACGTGAAGCCATTCGAGTATGTCGAAGCGAACGTGCCGTTTTATCCGCCAGGGAAGAACTGGGGGACCCTCGAAGCGGGCAAGCGGACGATGCAACTGCCGCTCTCCCCAGAAGAATCGCTGAAGCACATCAGCGTCCCCGTTGGCTTTGAGGTCAAGCTCTTCGCCAGTGAGCCGATGATTGGGGGGAAACCGATCTGCATGAATTGGGATGAAGCGGGGCGGCTGTGGATTTGCGAGACAATGGATTACCCCAATGAATTGCAGCCGAAGGGGAAAGGGCGGGACCGCATCCGCATCTTGGAAGACACGGACGGGGACGGCAAAGCCGACAAGCATCACGTCTTCGCGGAGCAGCTCAGCATCCCCTCGGCCCTCACGTTCTATCGAGGCGGGGCCTTGGTGCAGGACGGCCGCGAAACGGTCTATCTCAAGGACACCGACGGCGACGGCAAGGCCGATCTGCGAAAGGTGCTGGTCACCGGCTGGGGAATGGGGGACACGCACGGCGGCGTCTCCAACTTCCAGTACGGCCTCGACAACTGGTACTACGCCATGCAGGGATACAACAACTCGTCCCCCGTGCTGACCGACGGCACGCGGACGCAGTCGTTCCGCCAGGGCTTCTTCCGTTTCAAAGTCGCGGGCGAAGGGGACAAGGCAGCCGTGACGGAATTGGAGTTCCTGCGCTCGACGAACAACAACACCTGGGGCCTGGGCATCAGCGAGGAAGGCCTGATCTTCGGCTCCACGGCGAACGGCAACCCCAGCGAGTTCATGCCGATTCCCAACCGCTACTACGAGAGCGTCCGCGGCTGGTCAGCGTCGGTCCTGAATGGCATCGCCGACGACAATCACTTCGAGCCCATCACCGAAAAGGTCCGCCAGGTGGATCATCACGGCGGCTTCACCGCGGCCGCGGGGCACGCGCTCTACACGGCCCGCAACTACCCGCAGGAATACTGGAACCGCACCGCCTTCGTCTGCGAGCCGACCGGCCACCTCGTCGCGACTTTCGTCATTCGCCCCGACGGCGCGGGTTTCAAAAGCAAAAACTCCTGGAACCTTTTCGCCAGCAACGACGAATGGACCGCCCCGATCATGGCCGAGGTCGGGCCTGATGGAAACGTCTGGGTCCTCGACTGGTACAACTACATCGTGCAGCACAATCCGACGCCAGCGGGCTTCCGCACCGGGCGCGGCGCGGCGTATGAAAGCGAGCTGCGGGACAAGAAGCATGGGCGGATTTACAAGGTGGTGGCCAAGAAAAGTACTCTTCACGCTCCGCGTGAAGACCGTCCTCACGCGGAGCGTGAGGAGTACTATCCGGGCAAAGGCCTGACCAATGCCATGCCGGAGCAGCTCATTGCCGCCCTCAACAGCGATAACCTGTTCTGGCGGAGGCATGCACAGCGGCTCTTGGTGGAAAAGGGCGAAGAGATCGATGGAACTGCGCTCCTCAAGTTTGTGGACTCCCCGCGCGAAGGAGGCGCAAGGACCTCCCCCGGGGCGATTCATGCGCTCTGGGCCATCCATAGCGCCGCCGATTGGAAGGACGCCAACGTCGGCACGGCGCTGGTTGCCTTTGCCTTCGCGGAGCGCCTGAAGCACCCGTCCGCCGAAGTCCGCCGATCCGTCCTGCTTGTGCTGCCGGCAGACGAGGCCATGACGGACTTTATTCTGAAGAGCAAAGTGCTCGACGACCGTGACTTGCGGGTTCAACTAGCCGCGCTCCAGGCCTTGGCGAACATGTCCGCGAATGAGGCCGCGGGAGCGGCACTTTCCAGCAAGGCGCGTGACGGAAAGACGGCCGGCGACCGCTGGCTGGCCGACGCCCTGACCAGCGCCGCGGCTCATCACGACGTGGCATTTCTAAACTCGCTCATGGCCGCGAATTTGCCGGATGCGGATCCAGCAGCTCTGAAGATTATGATGATCGTCGGCGAGCATTTTGCGCGCGGCAATCCGGCGGATAAGGTCGGCAAACTGATTGCGGCGATTCCTCAGGCGAATCCGCAAATCACCGAAGCCATCCTCGAAGGCCTCGCCCGCGGCTGGCCGAAGGATAAGCCGATGAAGCTCAACGCTGATGAAGAGAAAGCACTACTCGCGGCCTTTGAAAAAGGCACTCCCGCCATGCGCAGCCGCCTGGTGACGCTGGCCAATCGCTGGGGGAACGAAAAGCTGGCCGCCCATGCCGCGGAGATCGCCAAGACCTTCCTTACCACGATTGAGGATGCGGAAAAGTCCGACAAGGACCGGGCCGAGGCCGCCTTGCAGCTCATTACGTTCCGCAGGAGCGATGCGGAGGCGGCTGGGCAACTGCTGGAACAGATTACGCCGCGGACTTCGCCGGAACTGGCGACCGCACTGGTGGAAGCGGTGCGGCAGAGCGAATCCGTCAGCGTCGGCGCCGCGATTGTGGAGAAGATTGGGGCGTTCACTCCAGCGGTGAAACAGGCAGCGATGACGACCCTGCTCAGCCGCCGGGAATGGACTGGCAACCTGCTCGATGCCGTGGAAAACGGGACGATTCTGCCCGGTGAATTGTCGCTCGACCAGAAGCAGGCTTTAGCCACCCACCCTAGCCGGCAAATCTCGGCGCGGGCCAAGACGCTGCTGGCCAAATCGGGCGGATTGCCGAATGCCGACCGCCAAAAGGTGCTCGACGAGCTGCTGCCGCTGACGAAAAAGGCCGGCGATGCGAAGGCGGGGAAGATCGTGTTCACCAAAACCTGCGCCAAGTGTCATCAACATTCCGGCGAAGGGACCAAGGTCGGTCCCGACCTCACCGGCATGGCCGTCCATCCCAAAGCCGAGCTGCTCACCCAGATCATCGACCCCAGCCGCTCGGTCGAAGGGAATTTCCGCGTCTATACCATCGCCACGTCGGACGGCCTGGTAATGAACGGCCTGCTCGCAGCCGAGAGCAAGACGGCGATCGAAATCATCGACACCGAAGGGAAGAAGCAAACCATTCTCCGCGAGGATATCGAGAAGCTTATCCAGTCCACCAAGTCGCTGATGCCCGAAGGGTTTGAGAAACAAGTCTCGCAACAAGAGATTACGGACCTGCTTGAGTTCCTCACCCAGCGCGGCAGGTATCTGCCGATCCCGCTCGCCAAGGCGGCCACTATCGTCTCCACCCGCGGCATGTTCTTTGACGACAACGGCCAGGCGGAACGGCTGGTATTCGACGACTGGAAGCCCAAGGTGTTCGAGGGAGTGCCGTTCGTGCTCATCGATCCGCAAGAGGACCGGGTGAAGAACGCAGTCTTGCTGTACGGGCCGCAGGGTATAAAGCCTCCCAAAATGCCGCGCTCGGTCACACTGCCGTGCAACGCACCGGCCAAGACGATTCATCTGCTGTCCGGCGTCAGCGGCTGGGGATTTCCGCTCGGGCGAAAGGGCTCGGTGACGCTGATCGTGCGGCTGAAGTATGAAGACGGCAAGACGGAAGACCATGAGCTGAGAAACGGCGAGCACTTTGCCGATTACATCCGCCGCGTGGACGTGCCGGAAAGTAAATTCGCCTACCAGCTTCGCGGCCAGCAGATGCGCTACCTGACCGTGCATCCCGCGCGGAAAGAAACCATCAAGGAAATTGAACTGGTCAAAGGGCCGGATGATACGGCGCCGGTAGTGATGGCGGTGACCGTGGAAGGGCCGTAATCAAAAAAACCCGCGCCCGCCCGCCTCTCCAGCGAACTGACGCGGTCTCTATTACGCACGCGCTCCTGGCAAACTAAAGCACGTTTTCAATGTCAAACAGGAAGTAGTCCTCATCTTCGACGCCATTGCCGCCGCCGTCGGTGAAGGTGTCATCCCCGAGGCTGCCGAAATAGCGGGCCCGAGCGCCGCCAGCGGCACTGACGTTCGTGGCGGTGACGGTGTCATCGCCGGTACCGAGGAAGACGTTGAGCTCGCCGTCGGTAGAGACCGTGTCGAGCGTCAGACTGTCGTTGCCGTCCGCGGTATCGACGTTGATGGTACCGGTGGCCGTTAGGTTCGCGATGGTCACGGTATCGATGCCGCCGAACGTCCAGACGTTCAGTCTGCCCACCGAGAGATTGAAGGCCGCATCGCCATTGACGCTCACAGTGTCATCCCCGGCTCCGGAATCAATGTGCAGAAGGTCCGTCACCTGGGTGACGGTTGTGGCGTCCACCACGATCGGAGTCGCCGGATCCAGGGCGTTGAGGGTGTCATCCAGAATGATCGTGTCGTTGCCCACCTCGCCAACGAGCGAGGCGTTCGCGACGTTGAGGCCGCCAAAGGACATGTCGTCATTGCCGCTTCCTCCGACAGCCAGGAAGAACCGCGCGATAACCCCTGTCGCCGCGACAATGTCATTGTCCGTCCCGCCGAACAATAAGATGTCGCCATCACTGGCGATTCCCCCAGCCGTGAGACTGTCTTCTCCAGTCCCCAAGTCAATGACCGCCTTGCCGGTAAGCGAGAGATTCGAAGCACTTACCGTGTCGACTCCGGCCAGAGTCAAAATATTGAGGCTGCCAAGCTCGGGATTGAAAGTAACATCGCCGTTGACGTTGACTGTGTCGTCCCCTGCCCCGGTGTCGATATGTAGGAGGCCGGTGACCTCGGTGTTGAGAGTGTCGTCCACCAAGATTGGCACCCCTGGATTTTCGGGATCGATGGTGTCGTCCACCGTGATGGAGTCGTCCCCAGTTTCGCCAATCAGCGAAGCGCTAGCCACGTCGAGATTGGCAAAAGTCATCGTGTCATTACCACTGCCTCCCACGGCGAGGAAGAATATACCGTCGACGTCGTTGACTCCGACAGCGTCATCTCCCGCGCCCGCAAACAGCAGCACACTCCCTCGCGACACCAGCCGGGCGACGATTAGGTTATCAAAGTCGGTAGCGGTGCCCGTGGTGGCTCCCACGCCAACATTGACGGCGAAGGTGCTGGCGCTGGCATCTGTCAACAAGACAACGTCGTCGCCCGAGAAGGTGTTGGCAGTGATGGCTCCCCGAGCAGCGACGTTGCGGATGCGGAGATAGTCGCCCGCATCAGTAGTCTGATTGGCCGTGCCGGTGTTGACGAGGAGCGCAGCAGCGGTGCTCCCTTCGATGACTACGGCGTCCGAGCCTGCATTAGCGTCGACGAAAATGGCTCCCCCTGCAAGTAGGTTGACGGCAAGGGCATCATTTCCAGCACCGCCGCGAATGTTGGCGTAACCGCGAAGAGACAGGGCGGTTGCCGTGGTCGCAGAAGCGGTCACCGGCCCGCCAGGACCGGCTGCTAGTTCGGCGCTGAGGGCATCTAAGTACGAAAGATCGTTGCTGATTCCGAGCGTATCGTTGCCCGCCCGCAGGTCAATCTCGAAATTTCGCACACCATTTCCGGTGAAGACAACTCCTTCGGCCTTGTTGTTGACCTTGGTGGCCGAACCGGCAACTCCCACGACCGTGAACCGATTGGGGCCGGTCTGCTGAATCACGACATCGTTAGCTAAATTGTCCCCGGTCACGAACAGCGTGCCGGCGCGGACGCTGGCCGTCACGTTTCCCGCGAGCATGGCGCGAGTTTCCAATCCCTCGACGAATAGCGGGCGATGCCGCAACCTGGCCGTACGATGCTTCTTCATGGACTGTGAACTCCCAAGTGAGAGGATAGAAAATGTAAATCAAGAGTAGCGGTCCAGCTTGGGACCACCACGCAAGATTCGCGTCGTTTGCAAAAGTTATGCCTCTCTTGCAATCCGCATGAGTCAGACAAGACTTGCGGAAGAATGAGGGAATGCGCAGAGAAAGTCGCACGTCCCTTTGGTCACTCGGAATCCAGACTGAACGAGAGTTGAACAGTGAATCGGCTGTCGGGCGATTCTGATTTGTTATGATGGTGCGGAACCGGACATTGCTACTTCAACATTCTCGCAAAACACACCATGACCACAGCTTCCGTATTTTCGCGGCGAACTTTCCACGCGGGCACCCTGGCAACGTTGGCGGCAGCAAGTGAAGCGCTCGCCGCTAGCTCGCTGCAGGCCGAGGAGGAGAAGAGTTTCCCGAAAGGCCGGTACGTTGACGTACACACGCATCTCGGCCAGACCTGGAACACCACGGTGCCGCTGACGGCGGAAGAGCTGCTCCGCTGGATGGACGCCCATAGCGTAGCCCAGGCCGTGGTGCTGCCGCTGTCGTCGCCGGAGTCGTCGAGCTACCTGATTACAACGGATTTTGTGCTGGCTCAGACCGCCCCCTTCCGCGACCGGCTGATTCCCTTTTGCAGCATCGACCCGCGGACCAGCTATAGCGGCGGGCGGAAGGGGCTCGTCGAGATGCTGAAGGAATACGTGGATGCCGGGGCCAAGGGCTTCGGTGAACATAAGCCAGGCATTGCTTTTGACGACCCGCGGAGCATGGAGATTTACGCCGCCTGCGCCGAGCTCAAGCTGCCGCTGCTGTTCCACATCGACAACCTGCGGAACCTCGACAAGCCGGGGCTACCGGGACTGGCCAAGGCGCTCGAAGCCAACCCCGACTGCAACTTCATCGGCCACGGCCCCGGCTGGTGGGCCTCCATCAGCGGCGGCATTACGGAGAAGGATCTCGGCGGTTATCCCAAGGGAAAGGTCGCGCCCGGCGGAGCGATGGACGCCCTGATGGAGAAGTTCCCCAACATCTACGCCGATCTCTCCGCCGGCAGCGGGGCCGGCGCGATCAGCCGCGACCTGGATTTTGGCCGCGAGTTCCTGATTCGGCGAGCCGACCGAGTGATGTTCGGCACCGACTTCCTGGCGCCTAAGCAAGGCGTGCCGCAGTTCGAGCTGTTTGAACAACAACTGAAGCTGCCCGAAGAAGTGCAGGCGAAGATCTTCCGCGATAACGCCCGGCGGGTGCTGGGGCTGAAAGTGGCGTAGGTTACTCCCTCCGCGGCTCCACTCCCCAGAGATGCCGCACAAAGAAGTCGCGCATCCGCCTCTGGCCATAGGGGCGACCGCCGGCGCCGTGCCCCGCCCCGGGGATGACGATGAGGTCAAAATCCTTGTTGGCCCGGATGAGGGCGTCGGCAACCTGCATCGTGCTGGCGGGATCGACATTCCGGTCGAGCTCGCCGACGATCAGCATCAGTTTGCCGGTCAGCTTGTGGGCCTGAGTGACGTTCGATTGCTCGGCATAGTGCGGGCCGATGGGATACCCCATCCAAAGCTCGTTCCACCAAATCTTATCCATTCGATTGTCGTGGCAGCCGCAGTCGCTGACGGCCGCTTTGTAGAAGTCGCCATGGGCCAGCACCGCCCGCGTGGCGCTTTGCCCGCCGGCCGAGCCGCCGTAGACGCCGACGCGGGTGATATCGAGCTGCGGATACTTTGCCGCTGCGGCTTTCATCCAGAGGATACGATCGGGAAAGCCGGAATCCCCCAAGTTCTTATAGCAGACGTCGTGGAAGGCCTTGGAGCGATTGCTTGTTCCCATTCCGTCAATTTGCACCACGACAAACCCGAGCTCCGCCATCGCCTGTGTTGGATGGAACGAGGAGAACCGCTTGGGAACGAATGAACCTTGCGGTCCCGCGTAAATGGCCTCAATCACCGGATACTTCTTTGCGGCGTCAAAGTTCGTCGGCCGGTAGATCACGCCGTAGATGTCGGTCGCTCCGTCCCGCGCCTTGGCGGCGAACCGCTCCGGTGCCTTCCAGCCGGTCTCCAGCAGCTTGCTCCAGTCGGCTTCCTCTAGCTTGCAGACGAGAGAACCGTCTTCCACCTTGCGCAGCTCGCTGATCGCCGGCTGATCGACGCGGGAATAGCTATCGAGCAGATACTTCCCGTCGGGAGAGTACTCGATTTCATGCGTGCCGTTGCCGGCAGTCAGAATCACCAGGTTCGATCCGTCAAAGTTCACACGGCAGTGGTGGATGTAGTACGGGTCCTGCTCGGGATAGATGCCGCCGGCCCGGAACCAGATCTGCCGCTGCTCTTCATCCACGCGGTCCACGCCGCGGACAACCCACTGCCCCTTCGTAATCTGGTTCTTCACGTCGCCAGTCCGGGAATCGACGAGATACAGCTGATTCCAGCCGTCCCGCTCGCTCATCCAGATCAGCTCACCGGCGGCGTCGGCGTAGTGCGCGAACTGCTTGTGGGCATAGTCCACGAACGTCTTGCTTTCCTCATTCACCAGCGCGCCCACTTCGCCCGTCTCGCCACTGACCGCCAGAATCCGCAGCACCTGGTGCCCTCGCTGGTTATAAAGGAACGTGAATCGCTTGCTGTCCGCGGCCCAGCGGAAGTCTTCCACGCTCCAGGGATTGGGGAAGAGGGAGTCAGAAATGGGAAGTTCCTTGCGAGCGTTGACGTCGAAGAGGTGCGGCTTGCGGACGGCAATTCGGTCCCCCGGCTTCTGGTAGTTTGTCGTGTGGAGCTTCGGCTGCGTCTGGTCGCGTGGAGACGACTCGATCAGATAGACCTTGTGCTCCTCGCCTCGCTGCGTCTTCAGGGCTACAAAGCGGCTGGAATCCGGAGCCCCGAAGACGCCTCCTTCGTACGAATCCTCTGGCTTGCCATCCGTCGTGAGCTGCACTTCTTCGCCGCCGTCTTTGATTTTCAAGAACAGATCGTTCTCGCGGATGACAGTCGTCCTTTTTCCATCGGGAGACTCCTCCCTCCGCTGCGAGAATCCTGCTCTCCTCCCCCGCGGTCCACCTGCTCCGCGAGGGCCACGCCCTTCGCCCGGCCGGCGAGGTTCGGCCACTTTGATCGGTTCGGCTTCCGTCAGCGCGCCGCTCGCCGGTTCGTACTTCCAGCCTTTGCCATCCACATTGAACCGAATCGCCGCCTCACCTTCGAACAGAATGCCATCAATTGGCAGCTTGTCCGAGGCGACTTCCTTTCCAAGTTTCTCCTTCAGCGCCATCGCCAGCTTCCCGTGATCGAAAGCAGCCTCCCGCGTTCCCTTCTCCGCATCGACCAGGACGAACTCTCGCTTGCCATCCGCCAGGTCATTGCGGTACCAGAAGCGGCTGTTCCCCTCCAGCCAGTGCGGCGTGACTTTGGCTTTGAAGACCTTCCCTTGGACGAGCCCGCCAAGCCGGTCGGCCCGTTCGTAGTCGGATTTGGTTCCTTGAGCGAAGGCGACCGCGCCGAAGCACAGGAAAACCAGAACTAACGGTAGATGTTGACGTCGTTTCATAGCCATGACTGTAATTCGAAGCCTACTCCACCTCAAACTTCACGCCCTGTGCCAGCGGCAAATCGGTTCCGTAGTTGATCGTACAGGTCTGCCGCCGCATGTAGGCCTTCCAGGAATCACTTCCCGCTTCGCGGCCGCCGCCGGTTTCTTTCTCGCCGCCAAAGGCCCCGCCAATTTCCGCTCCGCTGGTGCCGATGTTGACGTTGGCGATGCCGCAGTCGCTTCCTGCCGGCGACAGGAACCGTTCGGCATCCTTCAGCCGCTCGGTGAAGATGGCGGAGGAGAGTCCTTGCGGAACGGCGTTGTGAATGGCGATCGCTTCGTCAAGCGTTTTGAATGTGAGGACGTAAAGAATCGGCGCAAACGTCTCGCACGAGACGATGTTCATCCCGGCCTTCGCCCGAATGATCGTTGGCTGGACGAAATGACCCGGCCGATTCACCTTGGCTCCGCCGCATACGACCGATCCGCCTTGTTTTTTCGCTTGCTCCACCGCGCCGAGCATCTGTTCCACGGCCCTTTCGTGAATCAGCGGCCCCAACAGAACGCCCCCATCCCAGGGATCGCCAATCGGCACGCTGCCGTAGGCTTTCGCAAGGCGGGCGACAAAGGCGTCCGCGATGGACTCATGAATGATGAGCCGCCGCAGCGTGGTGCAGCGCTGCCCCGCTGTTCCAACGGCGGCAAAGAGCACGGCCCGGAGCGCCAGATCCTGATCAGCAGATTCCGTGAGAATCAGGCCGTTGTTTCCGCCGAGTTCCAGCAGCGATCGCCCCATGCGCCCAGCGACTGTCGCGCCGACGCTCTTTCCCATCGCCGTGCTGCCGGTGGCGGAAATGAGCGGTAGGCGCGAGTCCTCGGCCATCCATTCCCCCACGTCCCGCTCCCCGACGAACAGGCTGAACACGCCCGAATATCCCATTGGCCGCACGACTTCGTCCACGATGTTTTGCACGGCGATCGCCGTCAGTGGCGTCAGATGCGACGGCTTCCAGATGCAGGTATCGCCGCAGACGGCAGCCAGCATGGCATTCCAGGCCCAGACGGCGACGGGAAAATTGAAAGCGGTGATGATGCCGACCGGCCCCAGTGGATGCCACTGCTCCAGCATCCGGTGGTTGGCCCGCTCGCTGGCGATGGTCAGGCCATAGAGCTGCCGCGACAGCCCGACGGCATAGTCGCACATGTCGATCATTTCCTGGACTTCCCCCGCCCCCTCGCTGCGGATCTTGCCGACCTCCAGCGTGACCAGCAGCCCCAAATCCTCCTTGTGCCGCCGCAGCGCGTCCCCAATCAGCCGCACCACTTCGCCCCGTCGTGGCGGCGGCACCAGTCGCCAGGACTCAAACGACTTCTGAGCCACGGCCACCGCCCGCTCGTAATTCTCTCGAGAACCGGTCCGAACGCGGGCGATGGTCTCCCCCGTGGCCGGATTGACGGACGCCATCTCCGCCCCGCCCGGCTGGGAAAGGAATTCGCCGGCGAAGACGCCGGAATTGACCTCGCGGATTCCCAATCGCGACAAAACGCCCGTCAACAGCGACTTATCCATGATCTCGACCTCCTGGGGTGGATGATACGCTAGTCCGGGCGCGGTCACTCGCCTCGCACCCCCCGAAACGACTGTCTTTATTCATGATTCTACCACAGATTTTTGAAGACTTACGATAATTCATGTTTCTTTTACCACTGCTCTCTTCACGACTTACGGTGATTCACATCGCCGTAACTTTTATTCACAGGTCCATTTTTTATTCATCCGTTCTAAGTGGCAAGAGTGCTTGGCCGTTGCCGCCCGGCGAATAGGATGAACCGCCGAGGACGCGGAGGTGCGCGGAGGTGCGCGGAGAGAATTCTTCGTTTCTTCCACTTTCTCCCTCCGCCCTCTCCTTTCCTCCTCCGCGCCCTTCCGCGTCCTCGGCGGTAACTCCCCAGTCCCGCGGTCCCCAAGAACTCCAGTTCCCGGGGCATTCCCTATTTGTAGACATGTCCTGTTGTCACAGTCAATACTTCAGAATC
Source organism: Pirellulaceae bacterium (assembly GCA_051004015.1). GTDB lineage: Bacteria > Planctomycetota > Planctomycetia > Pirellulales > Pirellulaceae > SXOA01. The sequence continues at coordinate 95,845 of JBPCKT010000053.1, forward strand.
ATTTTTTTACAACTATTTCCTGAAATGCTACCTGGCAACTGGCCGGCGCCGCCCAGGTTCGTAGGCATGGAGCCCAGGTTCCCCTTGACTCGCGGGCTCTTCACTTAGATAATTAGCCAACTGTCTAAATATTTCCCTCTGCCAACGAATGACCAATCAGGTATTCAAAGCCCTGGCCGATCCCACCCGCCGGGAGATCCTGCGCCTCTTGGGTCAGGGAGAAATGTCGGCCGGGGATCTGGCGGAGAAATTCGACATGACCAAGCCCTCCATGTCGCACCACTTTGCCGTCCTCAAGGAGGCCGACCTCGTCGTCTGCCGCCGCGACGGACAGCAACAGATTTATTCCCTCAACACGACTGTCGCCCAGGATGTCCTCGCCTGGCTGTGGGACCTGCTCGGCGGCAAACCGGGGCGGAGAAAATCGCCATGACACGCATCTACATCACGCTGTCCCTCGTCCTGACGGCCATGGCCCTGATCGCCACGCTGATCGTCTATCCGCAGCTTCCGGAGAAAATTCCGATCCACTGGAATGTCAACGGCCAGGTCGATGGCTTTGGGGAGAAGCCGTGGGTCTGGCTGACGCCGGGCATCCAGGTCGGTTTGCTGCTGCTGTTTTGGGCCATCCCGTGGCTCTCGCCGAAGCAGTTTGAGATCGATTCGTTCCGTTCGACCTACTGGTACATCATGCTGGTCCTGACGGCCATGTTTGTGTATCTGCACGGGCTCCTCGTGTGGGCAGCCTGGTCCGGCCAGGTGGACATCACGCGGGCCATGCTGGCGGGGATGCTGATCATGTTCAGCCTGCTGGGGAACGTGCTGGGCAAGGTCCGCCGCAACTACTACGTAGGCGTCCGCACACCCTGGACCCTGGCCAGCGAGCGGGTCTGGAACGACACGCATCGGCTGGCGGCGCGGATGTTCGTCGGCGCGAGCATCCTGGGGCTGCTCGCGGTGGTGCTACCGGTGCCGGTGGCGGCGGCCATTATCACGGTCGTGGTGTCGATGATTGTCGCCGGACTTACCCCGGCAGTATATTCGCTCGTGCTTTACAAGCGGCTGCAAAAGCTTGGGGAGCTGGACACGAACGAAAAGTAGTCTGCTCACTCCGTGAGCTTATCTCTTAGGCCCGAAGGGCCGGAATGAAGTAGCCCGGCCCGTCAGGGTCGGGTGCGAGATAGCCTCATCCAGCTTTCAGGTCCGAAGGACCGGCACCCCGAATTCACCGTGTCGGCCCTTCGGGCCTGCGAATAGTCGAGGATTGCGGGTTCGATTCCCTGCCCTAACGGGGCCGGGCTACTTCATTCCGGTCCTTCGGACCTGACGAGCTGACAGCTAGGTCCCAAGCGTGAGACGCGGATAGTCTATTTGTAGCGGGCTGCCTAATCAGTCACGTGATACGCTTGGTCTCGCCGACCCGGTCCAAGATACCCAGCCATCCCGCCTGCAAGCAACCAAGTACGGAGCCCGACCAGAGCTACTTTTCTGATAGATTGGAGGTCACTGTCGCGCCGTCTCATCCCAGAATTCAATGCCTCCTTGGTTCTATGAAGGAGTCGACACAATGTCATTCCGCCAATACCTTTGCCTTGGGTTGCTTCTTACGGCGATCGGCTCTATCGGGGAGGTAATCGCACAGGACAAAGAGAATGCGAAGAATGCCAAGGACTGCCTGGATGACTTTTTCCTCAACGGCGATGCGCTGACCTCCAACTCCTGCGAGCTTGTCAGTGGATCGGTCACGACAAGCGATAGCAGCCGAGTCTTCCCGCTCGATTTTGTCTGGTTTCGGGCTCAAAAAGTGGAAGGAAGAAAAAAAACGCGATCGTATGTTGAAGGTCGAACCTTTGATCTGAAGAATGGCCCCGAAGGTGCATATATGGAGCGGAAGCTCATCGTCGGAGAGGAAGGCTTTTACGGAATGGGAGTCAATCCGCCGTTGCAGCCCATGGACGTTACTTCGGGAGGGCTTCCCGAGGACGAATTCGAAGCCTATCTCGTTAAACAAGACCGACTGAGGAGGAGCCAGTACAATTTTCCTGAAATCTGTCCAGCGACACTAATGGCCGCCGCGGACCTGAATCCACCTCAGGGTACCTTGGGTAAGGCGCATTCGCTCTATAGAAGGATGAAATTGATCGACGAATATACGAAGGAATCTTTGACGATCGGGACTTGGCGGTTGGATGGAAAGAATTTGCCTGGCTGGTTATGCGCCAGGATCATGTTCGACAGGAAGCAGGGGCACATGCCGACGTTTGTGGAATGGAGGAGGCGAAATACGAACTCGGACTCAGATCCCAATTCTCCCGCTTCTTACACAACCGTTATTAATCTTGCGGAAACCAAATGGACCCAATTCGCCACGAAAGAGAAAAAACTCTGGGCACCCGTTCGCGTCGTCAATAAACGGGTTGGTCCCACCAGCCAGGAGTGGTTCATCGAATCGACTTGGAGATTGGATGTCCTCAAAGACGAGTATTTTGATGCGGAAAAAATCAACGGCGACGGGGACCAACACCCGCTCGCGAAGCTTCGCCGCCAGATGCAGAATGCCGCGGACAAGGCAAATGCGAACCAGCCCGACAAGGCGAAAAAAGGCGACAAGACAAAAACAGGTGACAACTAGGAGATTCGCCGCACCGTAACCTGCATGTCCGCGCACGGAGAGTTTGTGAGTTTTTCAAAAAACTAATAAAATAATGCGGAGTTAACGCCATTGAGGTCACTGTTTGCGAACTTAATGGCAAACTTGTTTCCGCTAATTTTTTGGTCAAGCAAAAAATCACAACCTCGGAGTGAGCGGACTACTTTCTACCGCTCTGGATCCGGTTCAGGATACCCAGCCAACCGGCGAGGAGGCAGCCGAGCACCAGGCCGACTCCCGTAACGGTGTAAAAAAGGTAATACGGGTGGGGCAGGTATTCGTCTAAGCCGTGTTTCATCTCGGAGCCGAAGATGGCGACGAGCGTGGCGAGGGGGAAGAAGAAGGCGACCAGCAGGTTCAGCCGGTGAGACTGGACGGCCATCTGATGCGAGGCGACGGCTTGTTCCTCGGACTTTTTGGCGACGGCGAATTCCAGGGCGTGGCGAACGTCATTGTAGAGCAGCTCCGAAGTCCGCTCGATGTCGTAGGCTTTGTCGCGGAAGTTAATCAGGTCGCGATCGGCGGAAAGAAGCTTGCGGGCGTCTTGTAACGTGGCTTGCAGGTTCCGGACGCTTCGCTGAATCGGCCCCAGCGCGTCGAGAATGTTAAAGTACTCGTCGACGGACCCGGCGACATCCTCCTGCCGGTCCATCTTGTCGACGATCTCCGCGTACTCATTCAGATGCTTTGCAAGCGCCGCCGCCCCGCCGCCGAGCTCGTTCGACAGCCACGTCCCGTCCGGCTTGCGCCAGAAGAGCCGCCCCTTGCGGTCGGGCTCATCCTTTTTGGGAGGGGCGTGCAGCACGAGGAGCAGATGCCCCTCCGCCATCATCGCCCGCTGCCGACCGGCTTTCTCGCCGAGGCGGGAACGGAATTCGGCGGGGACTTCCCAGGTGGCGGGCAACACGGACTTTTGCGGTGCGGGCATAGTACCTCCAGGGTGCCGGGGTCGGGAGTCTTTGCCGTCGGTGACTCTCAATCTGGCAAAGCTCTGGACGGCAAAGACTCCCGACCCCTTGTCTTACGGACTTTCCCAGCCGCCGCGCTGCTTGAACGCGATGACGGCATCCACCAGCTCATCCGGCCCGTCGCGGAGAACGTCGCAGACGGGGAGGCCAAATTCGGCGCGAATCCGCTCGCGCTCCCGGGCAGCATCGGCAGCGTTCAGCCGCCGGCTGTTCATCCCGATTCCAATCACTTCGCATCTCTGATGGATATTCGCCATCACTTCGAAAATATTTTTGATCTTCGCAAGTGGCGGAATGGCAACGCTTTCCACGCCGGTCACGCGGTCTCGCCCCACTTCGTAGCACAGAATCAGGGCCTGGGGAGCACAGCCGTGCAGCAGGCTGAGCGTGACGCCGCTGTACGACGGATGGACCAGGCTCCCTTGCCCCTCGACGAGCAAAATGTCGTGATGCTGGTTTTCCAGCACCAGCTTCTCCGCGGCTCCGCTGACGAAGTCGGCGACAATGCAATCGATGGGAAGGCCATCCCCTTCGATCATGATGCCAGTTTGTCCCGTGGCGATGAACTTGGCATCGTGTCCCCGCTTCTTCAGCCCGTTCGTCACTTCCACTGAGACCACCATCTTGCCGATGCTGCAATCGTGGCCGACGGTATGCACCCGCAGGCAATCGGGCCGCAGGCCGACACGGCGGGCAATCGACTTCTCGGCGTTTTTGCGAATGTCCGTCAGCTTCACGCCGCTCTTCGCCGCGGCAGCGGAGAACTCCGGATCAGCCGAGAGAAAGTCGTGCAGTCCGGAAATGACTTCCATCTTCCGCCGGCTGATAGCGTCCAGAATAATGACCCGCCAATTCGCCGGAATCTTGCCCCCTGGCGGCGCGATGCCCAAAAGCAGCGTATCCGCCTGCGGCGCGTCATCGAGCCGCCCGACAATCGGCAAATCGCCACCGACTCCCAAGAGCTCCTGGCTCGACTTCCCTTTCTGGGTCGCATCCAACAGCGCGACGACGTCCTGCCGCCGATAGCGAATCACATTCGCTGCCGTCTTCCCGGCATGGGGTTCGGTATGTCCTTCCGTCAAGATGATGATTTTGCGAGGCATGGAAACTGCTGGAAATTTAATGTAGGGAAAAAGTGAAATATCTAGCGACCGATAATACCCTACCGTGGCACTCATGGACTACGGCCAGCGAGCAGGAACGGATGCGAAACCCGCCTCTCCGTCCGGGGTTCAATCCTCTAACAGGACAGGCGGGAGCTGATAGTGAGACGTTTCCCTATCTCCCTGGCCGGAATAAACTTACGGTGATGTCGACTCGCATGAGATTGTAAGCCCGCAGGCACCCCCACCTTTGTCCCTTTCCCAAAGCCAGCCTTTGCGTTACGAGTTGCACGACCCCGACGTGCGGCTGATGCTGAAAGTGCGCGATGGGGACGCGGCAGCGTTTGAGGAGCTGGTGGTCCGGTATCAAGGGCGGCTGTTGACCGTGCTGGAACACCTGGTCGGCAATCGCGAACAGGCCGAGGACCTGGCCCAGGAAACTTTCCTGCGGGTCTTCAAAGCCCGCGAGCGGTATGAGCCGGGGGCGAAGTTTTGCACGTGGCTGTTTACCATCGCCAATAATGCGGCCAGCAACGCCCTGCGGTCCCGTTCGCGGCGGAAGGAAGTGGGTGTTCCCGAGCGGGCCAACACCGATACGTCGTCGTTCGGGCTCGACCAGATGGCCGTAGCCGCCAGCGGACTGATGCCCTCCCGAATGATCGACAAAGCGGAAGCGGCGGCCGTGGTTCGCCAGGCCTTGGAAACCCTGGGCGAAAGGCAGAAAATGGCGCTGCTCCTTTCCAAGTTTGAGGGTATGAGCTACCAGGATATCGCGGAGACTATGGAGCTATCCGTGCAAGCAACCAAGTCGCTGCTGTCGCGGGCCAGGGTCAATCTGCAGCGAATTCTCTCTCCTTATATGGAAGACGGAATCCGCCCGACGGAGAATGGGGTTGAATTGGACACGGAGGTCGCGGCAAGTGGAGCGGGCAAGGATGCACCCTTGGAGGACGAATCATGAATCATCAAGAACCGACCCTGCCGGAGATTGACCCGGTGGAAGAGGAGCTGGTCGCCTATCTCGATGAAGAGCTCGAGCCGGAGCACCGCGCGCGGGTGGAACATCGCCTGGCCGCGGATGCTCGCTATCGGGACAAGCTCAAACACATGCAAAAAAGCTGGGACATGCTGGACGTGCTGGCCCGTAGCGAGCCGGACGAAGGCTTCACGCGGACGACCGTGGCCATGGTTGCCTTGAAGGCCAAGGAAGCTACCCAGGTGCAAAAGGAAAGCACCCAGCGGTTCAGCCTGCTGTTTCGCCTGGCGGTCGCGGTCGGAACGTTGGCGTGCGGCCTGATTGCCTACAGCGTCGGCAGCTGGCTCCTTTCCGCACCGGACCGGCAACTGGTCCAGGACCTGACGGTCATTGAGCATCTGGATGAATACAACCATGCCGAGAGCGTGGCGTTCCTTAGGTCGCTGGAAGATCTCTTTGGCCAGCATTACCGCCAGGCTGCCGCAGACGCCGAAAGTATGGCGTTCCTGAGGTCGCTGGAAGGGAATGGGCTCTTCGTGCCGGAAGCCGCTGAGGACGCGAATTCCGTCGCCACCGCTCGTAAGCAGGAGACGGCCGAACAGCGCCGCGAGCGCCTGGAAAAGATGACCCCGGAGCAAAAGGGAGCCATTTTGGAAAGGAAGCAACGATTTGAATCGAAAGATCTTGAAGATCAGGATCGGCTGCGAAAACTGGCGGCGGAGATTGCTGCTGATCCGCAAGGGGATAAGCTCGAGCAGGTGCTGACGAATTATCATGAGTGGCTCAAGTCGCTGGGAGCTAAGGATCAATCGGAAGTCCTCTCGGCACCCGCGGATGAACGCATTGTCAAAATCAAGGAGGTCCAGAATCGCCAGGCTGCCCAGCGTCTGAAGGCGGTGGCGCTGGAGCTCTCCAGCCAGGACCTGAATGCGATTTCGGACTGGCTGGACATCTACGTCGCCGGTCACCTGACGGAATTCAACCAGTTGACTCCCCCCCAGTTCAAAGCCGCCCTGGACAAACTTCCCGCCAAGGATCGCATTTCCCGCCACGTCCGTGGCATCTTCTGGCGACTAGGCAGGAAGGAGTTGCTGCCCGAACCCACGGACCAGGAGTTGGATGCCCTCGTTTCCGTCCTCAGCACCAAAGCCCAGGTCGTCCTGGAAGAGGCCGAGAGCCACGAGCAGAAATGGCAGTACGCACAAGAGCTCATTCATCAGGTCCAGCAAAGCAAGCGCTACCCCCGCCTCAGCGACGAGGAGTTGCGGAAGTTCGCCGCCACGCTGAAGCCGGAACAGCGCGAGGCATTGGAGAACAAGACCGCCGACGAAATGAAGAATGCCCTCCGCGATCTGTACTACCGCCAAAAGGCCAGCCCCCCCGGCGGTTTCTACCCGTGGGAAAAGGGCGCTTTCGGCCAGCCGTTCAAAGGGGAACCTGCCGGCGGAAAGTCGGGGCGAAGGTAGGACTTTCGATACGTTAAGCCGCTCGCCTTTGCGCTTGTGCGTTTACACTCGGCCGCCAACCCAGGGCATTTGCCAGCCCGGCCTGATCTTCCAGACGGAGGCGGATTTGCCCGTCGAGGCCTATCTCACCCAGGGGAGAGAGAATGACGTCGGCGTGCTTCAGAATCCGCGACGGCACAAGCGCGCCCCGCTGCGTGACCAAGAGCAGCCGGGCATCGGCGACACCCGTGAAGCGACCTTCGCCGGGGTACGGCAGGACCTCAACATCCGCCCGGCCCCCTTGCGGCAACTGCGGCCACTTGAAATGGATGCCGAGCGCCCGCTCGAGCGCCGTGGCATCGGCCGCCACGCCGCAAACCCGAACTTCCAAATCGCGGAGTGTGCGCTTCGAGAGACCGCGCATGCAACGCGTCAGCCGCACTGGGCGATAAAGGTATTCTTCATTTTCGCCGTTCCGCAGCCGATCCGGCCGGCTGGCGGCGGGAGGATGCCAAAGATGATAGCTGCGAGTCAGATTCATGATGTATTTCAGTCGAATTTTCGCGGCTCGCAGACGAAAGCCAAAATCGTCGTCCTCCCCTCCCCAGGCCCGGAAGTTCTCGTCAAAACCGTTCAGCCTCTCCAGGTCCACCCGCATCATGCCCAGGTCGCCCCCTTTGCAGCGCGGCTTGTTCGAATGGCGGATGAGCGAGTATAGCCAGGCCTTGCGATACATTCTGGCCAGCGTGGCCAGACCGCTGCGCGGGACGATTCGGGTGAATTCTCCGCTGCGGATCAGGTCCTCGTCAATCCGCTCGCTGACATCTTCCTCAAGGCGAACGCAGTAGGAGTTGGAGACGACTCCCGGCGCGAGGTGACAAAGATGCTCGGCAATATGATCGGGGCCGGCGATCAAATCGCCGTCAAAAAAGATCAGCTTTTCCGCGGAGCTGGCTGCCGCTCCTTCATTGCGGCAGCGGCAGAGCTGAAAAGCTTCGTGCGGATGCGTCAGAAACTTGACGGGAAACGGCGCCGACCGGGCAAACCCGCGCACGACCGCCGCCGTCTCATCCCGCGAGCCGTCGTCAACCACGACCACTTCCATTTTGCCCGCGACGGACTGGCAAGCCAGCGATACCAGGCACCGGCGCAGATGCCACGGCTTTTCAAACGTATTGACGAGGACGCTGACTTCCGGCCGATCCATGGCGAGTCCCTTTGCACGCGCTAGGGGTGCGAGATATTCCCCAAATCGGGACAATAGGAAAACGGGGGGAATTGGTCAACGGCAACACACTGGAATTACACCACTGCGGCCGCCTCTTCCAGGAATTGGGCCAGCGTTTTGGCCGGAGTCGCCAGCCGCAGGACGGGGGCAAACTCGTTAAAGTCCTTGTCAACTTCCGCCAGAAAGCGGGGGGCGGTCGTTCTCTTGCCGGCGGCCAGTTGATTGAAAGTGGCGACGAATCGTTCCCGATCCTTCCACTCCTTATCGCTGGCCGCGGGAAGCAAAGCCGACAGGGCGACGGCCAGTTTGCCGGGGAATTTGTCCTTCGCTGCGACCAGCTCTTTCAGGTTGCAGTGGGATTCGATGAGCGTGGCGAACTCCTCCGGCAGGTTCCAGGAGCGGCACATGAAGGCGGCGGCATCCGCGTGCGTCCAGCCGAAGTTGGTCTGCTCCAGGTCCGAAAGGCGCTGCTGCCCATCCGACCGGTCCTGAAACAGCTTGAGGTAGCGCTGGGGAATCTCCTTGGCCAGGAGCGGAATCGCCATGTCCTGGAGCAGGGCTGCGGCGAAGCATTCTTCCGCATCCTTCATCCCCAGGAGCTTGCCAAAGCTGCGTGCGAACAGGGCCCGGCGGAGTGAGTCCTGCCACAGGCTCTTGAGGTCGAACGGCCCGCACCGCGGATTGGGCATCAAACTGAAAACCGCGCTCCACAGCGCGAAGTTCTTGATCGTGCGGATCCCCACCAGCGTGATCGCCAGCTTGACATTGTTGATCTCGCGCGAGAAGCCAAAGTAGGACGAGTTGACAAACTTGAGCACCTGGCCGGTCAGCCCCGGATCAGCTTCGATCGGGATGGCGAACTCCGCCGGACCATTGTCGGGGTCTTGCGACAGCTCCAGAAGTCGAATCGCACTTTGCGGCAAGGCGGGCAGTTGAGCGCTCCGCAGCAGGTCTTTGAGGTCGGGCGCGGTGGTAGTCATGGGTCGAAGTTCCTGCGTCTTGCGGAGGACAATTTGGCTGGTGCGCGGAGACCCCGCACGGAGAAACTTAGGCCACGCATAGACCACCGGCAAACGTAGGGACAACGTTGGCAGCCGCTGCGATTTGGCAACGTCCCGGTCGGAAAAGTGTTGCGGGAAAACAACACGCGTCCGACCAGCCGGGTGCCATCTCCCTCCGCAACTCCAAGGCTTGGCTCGACTAACGACGTGCGAGCCTGGTCACGATTCTCCGCGGCCTTGGGCGTGCATCCGTTGCCAAAGCATGTCCAAGACTATGGTTCAAAAGCTCCGCTGGAGCTTGGGAGCGATGCTGCTGGTTGTAGCGGCCAGCACTTGTTTGCGGGGAGACTCGGCACTCGTCGATGACGGCTGGCGGCGGACGGCCCAGGGTTGGGAGCTGCTGCATGCGGAAATAGTTACCCCCCAGCGCAGGATTCCTGCTTCATCCCCCGTCGTTCATCCGCTCCTCTTAGCCGCCTTGCAGGTGAGCCTGGTGGCAGCAGCGTACTGGCGGTTTCCAGTGAAGACTTAGGCTACAGCAGCGCCTTCATCTCCCGCACAGCGCGCTCCAGGCCGACCAGGACAGCGCGCGATATGATGCTGTGGCCGATGTTGAGCTCCAGCATTCCCGCAATCGTGGCCACGGGGCGGACATTCTGGTAATTGAGCCCGTGCCCCGCATGGAGCCGCAGCCCAAGGTCACTCGCCAGTTTTCCCGCGGCAACAAGTGTCGCGAGTTGCTGCTGCCGGGCCGGTCCCCGGGCGAGCGCGTACTGCCCGGTGTGCAGCTCGATGGCCTCCACGCCGAGATCCTTGGAAAGTTGAATCTGCCTTGGATCGGGATCGATAAACAGGCTGACGACGATGCCAGCAGCCTGCAGACGCCCAATCGCGCTAGCCACGGCGGCCTGGTGAGAACTCACATCGAGGCCCCCTTCCGTCGTTATTTCCTCGCGGCGTTCCGGCACGAGTGTGGCCTGGTCCGGTTTAGTCTGGCAGGCGATGCCGACAATCTCGTCGGATACGGAGAGTTCCAGGTTGAGTTTGGTGGTAACGGTCTCGCGCAACAGCCGCAGGTCCCGGTCCTGGATATGCCGCCGGTCCTCACGGAGGTGGATCGTGATGCAATCCGCGCCGGCCAGTTCCGCCAGCATCGCGGCCGTGACGGGGCTGGGCTCATAAGTCTTGCGGGCCTGCCGCAGGGTGGCCACGTGATCGATGTTGACGCCGAGCTCGGGCATGGGGGGTTCCTCGCTTAGCCCCCGCGTCCACGCGGGAGGAGCGCCGCGTGGACGCGGCGGATAAGCGGACTTTGTGTTTGTGACTAGGTGCGATAAGTCTTCAAAAAATCGGGGGTACGTCTTGGCCGTGCAGACGGGGTTTTGGATGGTTACACCGGGGATTCTCAGGCCGGCCAGAGCAAAGCTCATCGCCATGCGATGGTCGTTGTAGGTTTCGATCGTCGCGCCGTGCAGCGGAGCGGGCGTAATCCGCAGACCGTCAGGAAGCTCCTCCACGCCGGCGCCGAGTCTGCGAAGCTCGCGGGCCAGATCGGCAATGCGGTCGGTTTCCTTGTGCCGGATGTGGGCCACGCCGCGGATGGTCGTGGGTCCTTCCGCGAACAGAGCGACCACGGCGAGCGTCTGAGCCGTATCGCTGATGGCGCTCATATCCACGTCGATGCCGCGAAGCTGCGCTTGTTGTGCTCCGCGAACCGTAATTCCCCGGCTGTCGTAGGTGATGTGGCAGCCCATTTTCTCGAGGCACAGCGCGAAAGCGATATCCCCTTGCAGTGCGCGGTGCCCCAGACCTTCGACGGTCACTTCGCCACCGGTCACGGCGGCCAGGCCCCAAAAATAGCTGGCGGCGGAAGCGTCGGGCTCAATCGCATATTCACAAGCGCGGTAGCGCTGCTGCCCGGCGATGGCGAATCGCGAGAGGCCGGAGCAATTTGCTTCCACCCCGAATTCCCGCATCACGCCGATGGTCATCGTGACGTAGGGCTGGGAAACGAGTTCCCCTTCCACAATCAACACAACGTGCTGCTGGGCGAGAGGAGCGGCCATGAGCAGACCGCTGAGGAACTGGCTGGAGATGTCGCCACGGATCTTGGCCGTGCCGCCGGGCAGGCCGCTTGCTTTGACCAGGACAGGAGGACAGTTGTTTGCATTCTCGCTTCGTACATCCGCCCCGAGTTGATTCAGTGCCGAAAGCAAATCGCCAATTGGCCGCTCCCGCATGCGCGGGACACCGTCGAGTCGATAAGTGCCATGACCGAGCGTCGTCATGGCCGTGAGAAAGCGAATGGTGGTCCCGCTGTTGCCGACAAACAGGTCGGCTTCGCCGGCCGGAATTTTTCCGCCGCAACCGGAGACGATGAGTTGGCTGGCGGCAAGGGAAGACCGTCGGGGCAAGCCCGACGGCTCATGGTCCTGCCGCTCCACGGGAATGCCCAGCCGGTGGAGACCGTCGATCATCACCTGCGTGTCTTCACTATCGAGAGCACCCGAGAGCGTGGAGGCTCCCTCAGCTAGGGCAGCACAGACCAAGGCGCGGTTGGTGATGCTCTTGGACCCTGGCGGGCGAATGGAGCCGCGAACGGGGCCGCAGGGAGTGAGGGAGAGGGAGTCAGGCACTGCTATTCAATTGGGACGGGCTGGGAAGCCCATCCTACAACTCTACGGGACAATCTTGTAGAGGAATTTGTCGCTGCGGAGGTACATGGCGTTGCCGGCAATGGCGGGGGAACCGAGGAACGCGTCCCCCAATTCCATCGTGCTGACCAGCTCGGCCTTTTCTTCGCCCGGCTTGATGACAAAGCACTGGCCGTCCTGGTTCACGCAGTAGACGTGGCCGCCGGCAACGACTGGCGTGGCCCAGAATCGCCCTTTCAAGCGCACCTGCCACAATTCTTCACCCGTCTTGTCGTCACCGCCGGAGAGCACGTCTTTGCGGAGTGCAAATACTTTGCCATCCGCGATGACAGGGCTGGCATTCTCGCCACCGAGCTTGATGGAATCCCAGGCGATGTTAGGAACGCTGGCTCCAACTTCGACGTCCAGGGCAGTCAGCCCGTTGGCCGCCAGATAGATGCGGCTGCCGACTGTGGTGGGAGAGGGGATGTTGTTGCAGCCTGCGTCGTACTTCCATTTTTGCTCGCCGGTGAGCGGGTCATGGGCGGTCAGCCCCTTCGGGGATTGCAAGAGGACGAGTTGCTTTCCGTCCTTGCCGCGGAGAGCGGCCGGAGAAGCCCAATTGGCCTGAGCCGGCCGGTCAATCCGCCAGCGGGTTTCACCGGTGGCCGTGTTGATGCCGGCGGCGAAGGAGTCTCCCTGATTCTCAACCTGCACGACCACCGTTTCGCCGACGACCAGTGGCGAGCTGGACATGCCGATGTCGTTGCCCGCTTTGGGGTAATCATGGGCCAGACCGCGATACCACAGCAGGTTGCCGTCCAGGTCCAGGCAGACAAGGTCGTTGCTGGAATAGAAAGCAAAAATCCGCTTGCCATCGCTGGCGGGCGTGGGGGCGGCGTTGGCCATTAGCTGGTTATGGAAGCAGCGGCCAGTGGCCCAGAACTCCCGCTTCCAGAGTTGCTTGCCGCTCTTGGCGTCAAACGCCAGGACGTGCAGATGGTCGTCCTTCACCGCGCCGCTGCTGGCGGTGAGATAGATTCGCTCGCCCACGACAATCGGCCCACTCGAGCCGCGGCCGACGAGCGGCACCTTCCAAGCCAGGTTCTGCTCCGGGCTGAATTTGAGCGGCAGCTTGCTACCCGGCGCGAGACTTGTCTGATCGCTGCCGCGGAATTGCAGCCAGTCCGCGGCAGTGAAGAGAGGGAGGAGGAGCAGGGGGACGGCGAGTAAGAAAAGACGTTTCATAGCCGGATGGGATTTGAAATCTGAGATTTGAGATTTGAGACTGGGAAGCTAAGAATCAAGAATTCCGCTCATTACCGACGAATCTTCAGCAGAGCCGCGGTCTTTGCCAGTGGCCGGTCCTGGGAGAGGACGGCCGTGCCGATGTTGTCGCAGACGCGAAGCTGAAACTGCCAGTTCTGCGCCCACATCTCGGTCTGCTCGTTCTGGCAGATTTTCAGCAGGATGGCGTTCTTGCCTTTCTTCATCTTTCCCTTCGCCAGGTATTGATCAATCTCTTGCCCGGCATGGTAGACGTGGTTGGCGGTCAGCTCCTCGCCGTTGAGCCAGATCTTGTTGGCGTTGATGCACCCCAGCCGCAAGTCCACGGCCTGGTCCTTCTCCGAAACGAATTCGGTGGAGGCATAGGCAATGGCCCCTTTGTGCTTGTCGAGAACCTTGGTCAGGTCCACCATGCCGAATTCATCCTGGCTGGTGGTTTCTTTCCAGTACACCTCCCCCTTCAGTCCCGGATACTTCGCCGCCAGATCCACCTTGGCTTCCGGCGGATAGGCAATTTCCCAGCCCTTGTCTCCCGTGTTGTCGAACGGCCCGACAATCTGCCAGGACAACAAAAAGCCATAATGCGTCGGCAGATCGACGGCAGCGCCGAGCTCCTTGAGCTTGTCCGCGGCCTGCTTGATCTGGTCGTTGTCGCGGGCAGCCTGAAACGCCTGGCGATAGGCAGCCGTCGAGGCTTCCTTCCCTTCCGCTTGGGCGGCATCCGTCAGGGCCAGCGCCACCGCATCGCGGCGGAGCTCCAGGCTGGGATCATCGAGGAGAGTCGGAATCAGGCGTTTCTCGGCAGACTTATCGACGCCGGCAATCATCTCGTACGCCAGCCGCCGGGCGCGGGGAGAATGCTTCGTTTGCCCCAGGAACTTCTCCAGCTCCGCTACGGGCAATTTGCCGCCCGACTGCTTCTGAGCCACTGCTTCCGCAATGCCGCGAAGCCAGTTCTCGGCCAGGACGCTCGTGCCGTCCATCGCCGCCAGAATCACCGGCAGGTCCGCGGGGCTCGCCTGGGCCAGCGCCTTCGCCGCCGCTCCCGCTTCGCGGTGCCCTTCCCCTTTCGCGCCCACAGCCCTGACCTTGGCCAGGTTCTTGGCCAGGTCGGCATCGGCCGCAAAGGTGAATGCCGGAATGGCCAGAATCAAAACCCAGGTGCAGAGAGATTTGCCCAAACTCATCGTTAACCTCAAAGGAGCATTCAGTTAGATATGGGACACGGAAAACAGGGAGGACACGGCAGGAAAAGCGAGGGTGATTATAGCGAATTCTCGTGCGGCTGGGGACGGGACGCGAGGGCTCCCGCGACCGCGTGGCCTTTCGCCATTGAACTCGTTGCGGAGTGCCATCGGCGGAGCGACAATCTACGCAGACAAGAAATCTCCAATCTGACATCCTCTCCCGGAGCCTCCCATGTCCTCCCGCCGCGATTTTCTCGCCGCCTCTTCCACTCTGGCCGCCGCCGGTCTGCTCACGGCGATGCCCGAAACGACCAAAGGCTTCTATGCTGGCGAGACTCTCCGCGTCGGCTGCATTGGGACGGGGGGGCGGTGCCGGCGATTGATGGAGTCTCTGAAGACGATTCCCGGCGTGAAGATTACGGCCGTCTGCGATGTGTGGGACTATTCGCTGGACCTCGGCAAGAAGCTGGCGGAGCCCAGCGCCTTCGCCACGAAGCACTTTGAAGACCTGCTCGCCAAGAAGGAAATCGATGCCGTCGTCATCGGCTCCCCCGACCACTGGCACGTGCCGCTCACCGTCGCCGCCTGTGCCGCCGGCAAGGACGTGTATGTGGAAAAGCCGCTAACGCACGACCTTTCCGAAGGGGCCGCGGTCATTAAGGCCCAGAACGACCACAAGCGGATCGTGCAGGTCGGCATGCAGCAGCGATCCATGCCGCACATCCAGAAGGGATACGAGATCGTCAAGTCCGGCCAGCTCGGCAAAATTCACAAGGTCCATCTCACCTGGAACCGCAACTCCGACCGGGTGAAAAACACTAAACCCAGCGTCGATCCCAAGACCGTTGATTGGAAACGCTGGCTCGGCAGCGCACCCGACCAGCCGTTTGAACCCTATCGGCTGAGCAATGGCAGTTGGCGGTGGTTCTGGGATTTTGGCGGCGGCATCTTCACCGACCTGATGGTCCACTTCCTCGACGTGGTCCACTGGTATCTGGACCTCGACCATCCGACATCGGCGGTGAGCATCGGCGACCAGTTCATGTCCAAGGGGGTCTGGGAAACGCCGGACACCGTGCAGACGCTGATGCGCTATCCCGACCAGGAAACGCAGGTCTATTTCGAAGGAACCTTCGTCAGCGCCCGCAACGCGGCCATGGCGGAGTTCATGGGGACCGAAGCCACGCTCTACATCGATCGCGGGCGGTACGAAGTCATCCCCGAGCCCCGCAGCAAGCTGAAACCGAGCGAGCTGATCCTCGGCGACGGCCCCCGTGGCGCGGACTTCTACACCCAGCCCGACGGCGAGCTATTGCACCTCACCAACTGGGTCGATTCCATCCGCACCCGCAAACAGCCCCTCTGCCCCGCCGAAGCCGGCGTCAGCGCGGCCAGCGCGGCCCATCTGGCGAACATCGCGCTGAGGAGCAATCAGGTGGCGATGTGGAAAGATTGAGAAAACGGGCATCGCCCCTAGGAATCAAAGCAAAGCTACGAAATCATCGACGCTCAGGCCCGCTTGCCGCAGAATCGCGCGGAGAGTCCCCCGTTTGACTTCTTTCTCATTGGGAACCGTTACCCCCGTTGGAGGATTAAGTCGGTACAGAAAGACATGGCTCCCCTTGCCTCTCTTGGCGAGGATTTGGAATCCCGCTTTCACGAGTGCGCCGCAGACTTCGCTGCAGGACACCACCGGAAGATGCTTGCTCATGCTTCCTTCCTCGGCGTGCAGAGTCTACCGGAGTCGCGATGGTAGAAAGAAGTCCTAAACTACGCAAACCAGCACGTCGAATTTTTCCTCGGGCACGGGAAAGCCAACTTCCCTCGCTCCAGCCTCCCAGACTTCGATTGCGTCGCGGATGTTGCTCAGTGCAGTTTCCTTGGTTTCTCCCTGGCTTACGCAACCGGGCAGGCTGGGGACTTCCACGACCCATCCTCCATCTTCGGAGTCTGGGAAAATGACGACTTGTCGCATTTGTTCGATTCTCCTTTTTACCTCTTCATCCCTCAGTTTAATCAACCGGAGCTTACAGGCAACGATAGGGCACGCACCAGAAGACAATTACTTGAGACTGTTACTCATAGTCCCATTTGAGAATCCACGGATCATTCGTCCGCTTCTGGAACGCCTTGATCTTCCCCTTCAGTTCTTCCAGGAGTTTTTTCTGTGCCGGGTCGGCGGCCAGGTTTTTCACTTCGTCGGGATCGGCGGTCAGATCGTAGAGTTCGAACTGCGGGCGGTGGATGTACGCCTTGACCGTCCGCTTGCCGTAGGTGGTTTCGGGGCCATGTTGATAGACGTCCTGCCAGGTGGAGGCTTCCCACAAGTCGCTGGCGAAGGGGAAGGGCAAGGGATGGGCGATGTTCCAGATGAGCTTGTGCGTCCGCGTCCGGACCACTTTCATCGGATAGTACATCGTGATCTCGTGGAACGTGTGCGAGGCATAGACCTCTTCATACCCTTTCGCCTCTGGGTCGCGGAGCGCCGGCAAGAATGACTTTCCCTGCAACTGCGCAGCCACTGGCGGTTTCGCGACTTTCTCCACAACCCCGGCAAACTCCAAGATCGTCGGCGTCAAATCCGCGTGACAGACCATCGCGTCACAAACCTCGCCTTCTTCAACCTTGAACTTTGAACCTGGAACCTTGAACCCCTCGATCACCATCGGCACCTTCATCCCCGGCTCATACAAGTTCGTCTTGGCCCCCGGAAACGCAATCCCATGGTCGGACGTGAAGATGAGCAGCGTGTCGTCATAATGCCCGCTGTCTTTCAGAATCCGCACCAGTCGCCCCAGCCCCTGGTCAATCCGCGACACCGACTGGTAATACTGCGCTAATTCCTCGCGGCAGGCCTTGGAATCCGGCAGAAACGGCGGCACCAGAACGTCCTTCGGGTCGTACTTCACTTCCGTAATTCCCGGATAACCCTGCGGCCTGTTCCCGAACGGGTCCGCCTTTAACTCCCTCTCCCCTTGGGAGAGGGCCGGGGTGAGGGTCTTTCCTCCTCCCCCGCTCCGGTGTGGGTCCGCCGTGCAAAAATACAAGAAGAAGGGTTGCTCGCTCTTGGCCGCAATCAACTCGCGGCAGTTCTCGGCCATCTCGATAGGACTCCGGGCGTTCCCCGGCAAAGCCTGGCCGAATTTGTAGACCTCCTCCGGTCCGACGTGAAGTTTCCCAATCCGCGCAGTCCGGTATCCCGCCTCCGTCAGCCGCACCGGCAGGGACTTGATGTTGTCGTACGTGCGGAAGTGGTGATAGCTATGCTCGTGCCCATACTGGGCGTTCGCATGGTTATGAATCCCCGTCAAAATCACGCTCCGGCTGGCACTGCACGAAGCCGTCGTGCAGAAGGCGCTGGTCAGGCGGATGCCGTCCTTCGCCAGGGCATCCAGATGGGGGGTCTTGATCACCGTGTTCCCGTAGCAGCCGGCGTCGGGCCCCATGTCGTCGGTGACGAAGAGGATGATGTTGCGCTCGGCGGCACCGTCGCTGCCCGTAAAAATACTGGCCAATATGAGGGCATTAACGATAAGACGGCCGTTCATGATTTTGCGCTTTCATCCACCAACACGACAGAGTCTACTTGGCCACACGGCAGCCGGGCAAGGCTTTCTGAAAGGCTGCAATCCCTTCCGGCGTCACGTCGGTTCGGTGCGCTTGCACGATTTTCAATTGGGGGAATCGCGAAAGCGCTTCGAGAGTTTTGTCGGTGATGCGCGTCCTGCTCGGCAGAGAGATCGTTTTGACCTTGGGTGGCAAAGTCAAGTTCGCAAATCCCGCATCGGTCATTTTGCTACTCCGCAAGTCCAGGTTTTCTACGTGGGACAAGTGTTGCAAATACTTCACATCATCATCCGTGATGGGACAGCCCAAGAGATTTACGTAACGAAGCTTGGGGAGCTCACGCAAATGGATAAAGCCGGGACCATGCACGCCGGTCATCACAACGTTGAGGTTTTCGAGAGTCCGCATCTGTCTCAAGTGCATAAGCCCCGCGTCAGTAATCTTAGTCGCGGCGAGATTGAGAGTGCGCAGCTCTGGCAGAGTGGACAAGTTTGCGAGTCCCTGATCGGTGACGCCGGTGCTCCCCAAGTCAAGCCACTTTAGCTTCTCCAATTTGGCGAGCGACAACGTACATCGATCCGTGATCGGATTCCATGATAGATTCAACGATTGTAATTCAGGATGGTTGACGAAATGCGCCACTCCGGCATCCGTAATTTTCGCCTGTTGAAGCTGGAAATGTCGAAGTTGAGAAATTCTGTCGAGGTTGGCAATCCCTTGATCGTCGATCGTGGGGCCGGTCAGACTCAGGGACACGATGCCCGGCATCGTTCCAATGATGGCAAGATCCTCATTGCTCGTTTCTCCCGTCATCAGACAGATTTCCCGCATCGTTGGGCTCCCCTGGAGCTTTGCGAAGGCCGCTCGCTCAAACCATCCCTCTCCGTCCATCGAGAAACTGCGGAGTTTGCCGAATTGGCCTGCCGCCTGCCAGAACTCGTTACGCTCCTCGGGTGAAGGTCTCTTATCGGCGGAGATCGTGGCGAAATAGACTTCGCGGAAAAAATCTTCGCCGAGCCACTTTTGAAGAAATGGCGAACCAGCCGGTGCCGACGTTTTCTTGGGCCGCGATTCCGCGCCGTCGGCATCTGTGTACTCATCGTAGTAACCAACGCCACCTCCGAGCGCCCGGATTGTCGCCACCGCCTTTGCCTGCCTCCTTGCTCGCTGCAAACGCCAGGCGAAGCCGCCCAAGAGAATACTGAGCAGCAGCATCGCAAGGAGGAGCGTTCGCAAGCTGAACTGGAACCATCGCCGGCGCGGTTTGGTAGGTGCGGGTTTTGGGGAAGAAACAGCGGCTGCGGAAGGAGCGGCAGTCATGGGAGCATTGTAGCGTCGGGGAAGTTCGCACGCCCACACAAAGCTGTGGGCGTGGCACCCAAGAATCCTGTGGCCTCCATAAGTATCAAGTCATTCGCGGAGGGCCTCCGAGCCGCAGAAGGCCACGTTCACTTTCTCCAGCCAGCGGACGGTCCAGGGCCAGAGGCCCATTTTGAGGAGGCTGATGAGGAAGGCGAGCGTGACGAGGGTGAGGCCGGCGGTGAGCCAGGGGAGGCCGTCCGCCAGGACTGTTTGGCCCAGGAGCAGGTACAGGTGCCGCAGGTGGGCCAGCAGGTTCGCGGTGAGCGTCAGGAAGGAAGCGCCGAGGGCGGGGACCTCTTTCTCCCGCTGCCAGAGGGCAATCGAAAAGAGAAGCAGCAAGGCGAGGTAGCTCGCCAGAGCGGATTGGGTCAGGCCGGGCATGACCCAGGGATAGATCACCGCGGCGGCGAATGCCAAGGCTGGGGCGATACGCCAGGCGAGTTGCCGCAGGAAGCGGGCGAGGTCGTCGTTGAAGATGGCCGCGATGGCGAGCAAGGCGAGGAGCGGCGCGTGCCATTGCCAGAACCACAGCCCGCTGCCGACCTGCGCGCCGGAATAGCGGGCCGCGGCGATGGCCATCAGGCCGCAGACGACGGCTCGCCAGGTGGACTTGCGACTGACGGCGAGGGCAAGGACGCTGCCGACGACGAAGGCCAAAACGAGCGGCTGGGGTTGGGCGAGGGTTTGCCAGTCGAAGGTCTGGCTGCCGATGACCGAAGAGAGCAACGCCAGGCCGATGACGAAGACTTCGGCCACGGCAGCTTTCCGCAACCAGGCCCAGGCATAGAAGGCGAGCAGGCTCCAGACCGCCAGTTGCGGCGGCGAGCCGACGCTGCCGGCGAGCCCGCTGTAGAGCGATGCTTCCAGCTTCGTGCCTCCTTCCCCCGGAAAGCCGAGGATGAGACCGAGAAGAGGCAGTGCGAGGCCAAGACCTTGCGTGACGAGGTTCTCACGGGCCTTCCCCATTTCCAAAAGCAGCGCCGACCAGGCGAGCACAATGGGGAGCAGGAAGAACGGGCGGAAGCAGGGCTCCGTGCCGAGAATGGCCTCGAACGAGATGGTCACCCACCACGAGCGGATGACAAAGCCGAGCGTGAGGAACACGAACAGCGACCAGGGATACAGCGGCCAGCGCCACGGCGTTCCGCTGGCCAGCTCTTCCCCCGATCGCGTGCGGGCCGCGGGGAGGAGCGTCAGCAGGGCCAGAGCCGAGAGCGTGGGAAAGCCGTAGATGGCCCAGGTGCGTGCCGAGTAGAGAGCGTAGTAACTGACCCAGGCGGTGGCGATGGGATGCAAGAAGAGCAGCCCGAGCATGGCGTAAAACGGCCAGCGATACTGAGTCGCCAGGCCGATGCGCAGGGTGCGGAGCAGGCTTTCACTGAGGCCAATCGAGAACAACAGCCCCGCGGACAAGAGACAGGTCCCCAGGAGCGGCGCTTCGAGCAGAACGACGTCGAGACTTGCCGAGAGCATAAAGAACAGCAGCACGATGACCAGCAGGATGGTGCGGGCATCTTCCCAGACGCTGCCGTAGCGGATGATGACCACGGCCATCCCCGCCAAGAGCGCCGTGTAGAGGACGAGCAGCAAAACCAACAGGCCGCTCGCCGCCAGGTTCGGCTCGCTCCCCAGGCATTGCTGCAAGCCGAACAGGACCAGGAACGTGCCGACGAGGTAGAAGGGATTTTGGGTGTAAGCAAACTTGAGGAGTGCGGAAAACCAATCCGCGGATGAAGTCGATGATGAAGCAGAGGATGAAGTTGTCATAACAGGCCCTTTGACGAATGAAGGTGCGGGCAAATCGAATGACCAAACCTCCCCCCGCGCAGCGGCTAGCGCAGCCGCCGGCAGACGGGAAAAACCGAGGGGGAGATTGGGTACCAAGCAAAGCGCGGGCGCAGAGAGCGCAGCCCGCTTATAAAAAAGCTGCGCAGCCAAAGAGCTAAGAAAGCGTCAGGCCCCGAAAGGAAAGAGAGAGAATATGAAAACCAGAATCAGACCCGAACGCATCTACAGCCGACTGGCAACCCGATGAGCCAGCGCCGCTAACCGCGTGTTACATAGTCACCTCCCCGCTGGATGAGCTTGAAAGGGGAGTTAGATGAGACAGCTTTAGTTGTAGCTCACGCGGGCTGAGGAAGTCAAATCTCCAGTGGTCGCCAACCTGCCGCCTCCTACTTCACCTTCAGGCTCAGCAGCAGTTCCTGAAACGCCTTCTCATTCTCCGCGATGGTCGCTTTCGGGCCATAGAACTTGATGAAGTAGTTGCCGGCGGCTTTGGTTTCGATGATGGCGGCGAGCATGCGGTAGTTCTCGCGGTTGACGGTCTTGCCGCCGGCGAAGGGGCCGGCGGGGGAATCCTTGTAGGTGCCGGAAATGTCGACGATGTGGACCGGGTGGCCGCCGACGGTCTTCTTCTCCACCTTGGCCTTGTCCTTGGTGTCGCTGCCGTCGGGCTGGAGGAACTGGCCATACCAGCGGTCGATATTCGCCTTGACGTCGCCCCCCGCCCCCATGATGGTCAAACGGCCGGCGATTTCGTCCCCCTTGGCGGCCGGGGCTTCGAATTCCACTTCAATGATGTTGCTCTTGGGTTTTTTCTTCGTCCACGCACCTGGAGCTTTGAAGGCCAGCTTGCCGTCCGCCACGGTGAAGGGTGTCGGTTCTTTTTTCTCCTCTTTTTTCTCTTCGGCAAAGGCGGGCAAGGAAAGACCAAGGAGGGCAGCGATCGAGAGGGTAGTAAAGAGCTTGGACATGGGAGGTTCCTGGTGAGTTGTGGGTGGGTGAGTGGATGGAGAAGGTGAATTATAACGTCAACTCCGTCAGCGGGCCCACCGCGACGGTCGTGTTCTCGGTGAGCGGATACTTCTTCAGCACCGCGGCAATGTCTTGCAGCGTCACTTTGCGATACGCCTCCACCCCCTCCCGAATCGTCTTGTACTGCCGCCGCTGTACCCAGCCGTTGCCGACGGAGAACATGCGGCTGGACGGGCGTTCGGCGGAGAGAACAATCTGGGCGCAGACCTTGTTCTTGGCTTGATTCAGCTCTTCTTCGGTGACGCCGTTTATCTGGGCGTCTTCCAACATCTCGCGGATGATGTGCAGGTTGCCAGCGGCCTCGTCGGGCTCGCAGGACATACCGGTCATGTAGATGCCGGAGCCCTGATACTCGGATACCCCAATGGAAGCCGATTCCGCCAGGCCGGTATCAATCAGTTCCCAGAAGAAGCGGCTGCCGGTGTCGTCGCCCAGGATGGTGGCCAGCAGGCGGGCGGCGTAGCGGTCGTCGTCTTCCGCGCACGGGCCGGCGGCGATTTGAATCACATATTCTTGCACGGCCAGCGGCTTGTGCAGAATCACAAAGCCGGGATGCGGCCTGCCTCGCACGCTCACCCGCGCGGCCTCAAACGGTTTCCATGAGCCGCAGTTTTTCTCGACCTCTTCGATGAGTTGGGCAAAGTCCACATTTCCGGCCGCGGCGAGCACGATGTTCCGCGGGCTGTAGCGACGCTCAAAGTACTCCAGCATCTGCTCCCGCCGCAAATCGCCGACGCTCTTGGCCGTTCCCAGCACGCTCCGCCCCAGCGGGTGCGGTCCAAAGTGAGCCGCCATGCACTTCTCATGGGCTCCATAGGGCGGCTGGTCGTCGTACTTGGCAATCTCCTCCAGGATGACCTGCTTCTCGGTGTCAAAATCGTCCTGCCGCAGCGCCGGCCGCATCATGTCGGCGAGCAGATGCACAATCTTGGGCTGGTCCTCCGGCAGCGTGGTGGCGTAGTAAACCGTCTGTTCCTCGCTGGTGAACGCATTGCTGCTGGAGCTCAATTCGTCGAGTTCCCGGTTCACATCGGCCGCACTCCTTCCGGCGGTTCCCTTGAAGACCATGTGCTCCAGGAAATGGCTCACCCCCGAGACCTCATCCCACTCATCGCGGGCCCCCGTCTTTACAAAGAACGCATACGAAGCCGAATACGCCTGCGGATTCACCTCCGCGACGATCTCCAAGCCGTTCCCGAGAGTCTGTGTCTGAAATTGCATGGAACTTGTTGACTTTATGACGAATGGCTGGTTGTGAACTGTACTTGGCAACTCCAATGTGAAATCCATTCTACCGCCTCTCGCGCCCGGAACGACCCTGCTAACTTCCCGGCGCGATAACCAACTCTTGCCCCCCCGATTCTACTGTTTTTATTCAGGTTTACAGCTCTGGTTTTTCAGCCCCTTTCAGCACCAGCGGCTCGATTCGCCTGGTTGGAAGTTACTGGAAACACTGCGGTTACATCGCTCGGACTTTCCTTGGTTTTATTCATGGCAGGCAGTAAACACGTACTTCCTAATACATAAATAGAGATGGATATGATAACTCATTTTTCACGATCAATTTAGCCTGACTACGGGTCTCAAATCCGCAGGCTGCAAGTCTCCAATCGCCATCCCTGCGACCCCTGGTTCGCGCGAAGCTTCGCCCCGCCTGAGACCATTATACAAAAGGCCACTTTAATCCTAAGTGTCCAGTTCGCGGGTGCGCGAGGGGGCGCTCCACGCTCAGCGCTGCAAGCGGCGCCAACACTAACCCGACGCGCAAGCGAGGGAGTTACGTACTGGAGCGGAAGGCGGCGGTTTTTCGAGTGAAGCGCGGAATTCCCTCGCTCGCGCGTCGGGCTAGTGATCTCACGCCTCCGGCTCAGTCCTGGCTGACGTCGGCGCCTGTCAGGTGGATTGAGTCACGGCAGCGGCGTGGGGGCTAGCTCGCAGAATCTCGAAAAGCTGCTCGTTGTTAATAGGCTTGAGCAGGTGCAAGTTGATGCCGGCCGCCTGGGAACGGTCCCGATCCTCAGGCATTCCAAAGCCAGTCACCGCGATGATGAAGACGTCCTTGGTCTCCGGCTGCTCGCGCAGTCGCTGGGCCACGTCGTAGCCATTCATTCCGGGCATGCCAATGTCCAGCAGAACGAAGTCTGGCTTCAGCTCGCTTGCCAACTGTAACGCATCCGGACCATTGAAAGCGACGGAAGCATCATGGCCCAGGTAGCGCAGCAAGATAGCCATCGTTTGAGCTGCGTCCCGGTTGTCATCCACCACCAGCACTTTTTGTGCTTCCGAGGGGAGCACGCTCCCCTTAAAACCCTTCATGCCCCACCTCCTGAATTTCGGCAATGAGTAATTTCGCAATCTTGGCGCAGCACAACGACGGAATCAGTCCGAATTCGTACATATGGGCGGTGCTTTTCATTGATTATTATTCTTTTCACAATTTTCCGCTCCAGAACCGGGACCCGGCGTAGAATAAAAGCCGCGACCTAACCCCAGTAATTTCAACAACTTGCGAGCCGTTCTTAGGACTGATCACCCCTCGACCGGGCAACAAGGGTTGCCTTCTCCATCGGTGGTTCCTTCTAGGCGTTGCCAGAGGATCCAAGACCACCGATGACTGATCACGTGAATGGGAACGAGCTTCTGGCTCGTATCTCGTGGGCAGATTACCCGGATCTCCTGAGCCGGCTCAAGCCCGTTCCCCTGGAGCAGGGCCTGGTCTTGTACGAGGCCCGGGCTCCCATTGAGTATGTCTACTTTCCCACCAGCGGCGCACTCTCGTCGGTCGTGGTGATGTCCGATGGCAGCATGATCGAGGTCGCCACCGTCGGCCGGGAAGGGGCGGTGGGCCTGCCGACTTTTGGCGTCACCGGCTCGTCTCCCAACAAGGTGTTCGTGCAAGTCCCCGGCGAGGCGCTGCGGATCGAAGTGGCGCTCTTCCAAAAGCGGGTGGAAAACGACGAGCCGCTGCGGAAATTGCTGCTCAAGTACCAGGAGGCGTTCATCGTTCAAGTCTCGCAGTCGGTGGCCTGCAACGGCCTGCATGCGGTTCCGGAGCGCTGCTGCCGCTGGCTGCTGATGACGCACGACTGTGTGGACGGCCATGAGATTCTGCTCACGCACGAGTTCATGTCGGTGATGCTGGGAGTCCGGCGGCCGAGCGTGACGGAGGTCCTGCGAGGTTTGAAGGAGCGAGGGCTGATCAGCTACACTCGGGGAAAAATCACTGTTTTGGACCGCCAGGGTTTGGAAGAGGGTTCCTGCGAATGTTACCGCGTCGTGCGGGATGAATATGCCCGGCTCTTAGATTAACCGGCGAGCGGCCTGCGTAAGCTGGCCGGTAATGGGGAACCGGCGAAAAGAGCTGCCCCACCCTGCGGACTCACCGGCCAGCTTACGCTGGCCGCTCGCCGAGAACCGCATTTCCGCGTTGACTCTCCACCTTCCAGGCTTTAGCCTGAATGGACGAGGGGATATTTCGTATGTCGCGGGGGTCCGTCACGCAGTTCCTGACCGAAGCCGAGCGGTCGGGCGTCTTTGCGCCGGAACGGTCCCAGGAGGTTACGGCGCTCGCCGCCGGCGATAGCTCGCTGTCGGTGGAGCAGGTGGCGTCCCAAATGGTGGAACGCAACATCCTGACGGTGTTTCAGGCCGAGCAACTGCTGGCCGGACGTGGCAGCGAATGTTTGATCGCCGGCCGTTACCGGGTGTTGGAAAAGCTCGGCGAAGGGGGAATGGGGACCGTTTACAAGGCCCAGGATACGAACCTGGACCGCGTCGTGGCGATCAAAGTCCTTCCCGCCGGGCGGCTCCATGACGCGGATGCCATCGCCCGCTTCCAGCGCGAGGCCAAGGCGCTGGCCCGGCTGTCACATCCGCACATCATCCAGGCCTACGACAGCGGGTCCGATCACGGGCGGCACTTCCTGGTGATGGAGTTCGTGGAAGGGCTCGGCCTGGACAAAGTGCTGCGGCAGCACGGGGCGCTCCCTCCCTCCGTCGCGGCGGATTTCGTCCACCAGGCAGCCGTGGGCCTGGAGCACGCGCACGAAAAGGGGCTGGTGCATCGCGACCTCAAGCCGGCCAATCTGCTGATGGCGGGGACCTATCCGCAGCGAGCCTCCAAACCGACGGGCTCCAAGTCAGCGCCTGCGGTCGTGAAGATTCTCGACCTGGGACTCGCCCGCTTCTTGCAGGATCAAATGGGGGATCGCCAGTTGACGCAAGAGGGAGCCGGCATGGGGACGCCGGATTACATGGCCCCCGAGCAGTTCCGCGACGCTTTGAACGCCGATGTCCGCTCCGATATCTACGGCCTCGGGTGTACGCTCTACCATCTGATTGGGGGTCAGGTCCCCTTTCCCGGCTCCTCGTTCTCCGAAAAGGCCCTGGCCCACGCCAAGAAGGAGCCGGTCCCGCTGGAGGAGCGCTGCCCGGAGGTTCCGGCTGGCTTGGCCGTCGCAGTCTCCAAGATGATGGCCAAACATCCTCAGGATCGATTTCAAACCGCCGGCGAAGTCGCCCTGGCCTTGGCTCCGTTTGTCGCGGGAAGCTCCCAATCCGTCGTGCGGCTGAAAGCGACCGGGCAGTGGCAGCAGTTGTCGGCGGCCCGGCAGGCGGCTGGCAAGCGACCGCTGATTCTGGCCGTCAGCGCGGCGACGATCATCACGTCCATAGTTTGCGCGCTGCTGGCCTGGCCGTTCATGTTCCCGCCGGCGAATGGCGGGAACTCCGCGGAACTGCCCCACGAAAAAGGGAATCCGGAAGTCGGCAAAAATGCGCCGCCGAAGATCGTCACGATGGAAAATGGCTTGACCGTTGCCAAGGACGGCACGGGGCAGTACAGAACCATCACCGAGGCGTTAGAAAAAGTCGAATCCGGCCAGACGATTCGCGTGCTCGATGAGGCCGTTTACAAAGAGCTGCTTACCATCAACCGGCCGGCCCACCAAACTGGAATCACTTTGGAGGCGGTGCGAGGCGCCACGCTGCAATTCCCGGCAGGGAGCATGGGAATCAGGATCATCAATGTTCAAGGGCTCACGATCCGCGGCTTTCGCTGCACGAATGAAGCGGACATGAAGTTTTTCATTGGGGCGAAAGGCCGTTGCCAGGGACTCCGGCTGAGCTCCTTGCGGATGACTGCAACGCTGCCGAGCATTTGCAATATCACACTGGAGGGGATCGCGCCCGGCGGAGACCAAATGGTTGTGGAGAACTGCACGTTCCAAGGAGGGAGCGGCGGCGTGCGAGTGAGCGGCTTCATCACCTATACCCAGCCTGGACCCTGCGGCACGATTCTGATCCGAGACAATTCGATCCTGGACTGCGCCGCGGGGATTCTCTTGGTGGGAAGTCTCAAGCAGGTCTGCGTGGTGGGGAACCGTGTGGGATTTTCGGAGCGAGTGGGGATTCAACTGGAGAACCTGTTGCCGGGAACGGAAAATATCTGGATCGCCAACAATACCGTCTTTGAGTGTGCGACCGACTTTCGGTACTGGGAGGACAGCAGCCTGCCGCTCGCACGCAAGAACATCCGCATCCGCAACAACCTGCTGCTGAAAAGCACCGACAACGACATGAATTTTATCGACAGCGGCGGAGACCCCATGAACCATCGCGGCGCAGGGGACGGGAAGGCGCTGCTTGGCGTGTGGGAATGGGGGAACAACTGGCGAGAAACACCCGAGGTTGAGGGCGCTGACCTCCTTTCCAAGAGCTGGATTCCCGTGGCCCCCACCGACACGCGCCAAGACAAAATTCCTAACCTGAACCGCGACCCCAAGGCGGCGGATTTTCTGCAACCGGCGAAGGACTCGCCGCTGGCCACGGCCGGCGCTGGGGGAGATTTGCCGGCCTATGTCGGCGCCGTTCCGCCTGTCGGAACCAAAGCGTGGGACTGGGACCAGACGTGGAAGGCATTGGAGGCAGCCGCCAAGGTCGTGACGATCGAAAACGGCTGGACGGTCGCCCAGGATGGGACAGGTCAGTACAAGACGATCGGCGAAGCGCTCGACAAAGTCAGCCCAGGACAGACGATTCGCGTGCTCGACAATGCGGTTTACAAGGAGCTGCTGAACATCAATCGGCCCACGAGCCAGGCCGGAATCACGTTGGAAGCCCCACAAGACGCCACGCTGCAATTCCCAGGATCAGGTTTTGGAATCAAGATCACCAAAGTTCCGAGGGTCACGTTGCGTGGGTTTCGGTTTACCCATGAAGCGGACTTGAAGGCGTTCGTTGTGGCGATCGGGCCTTGCCAGGGGCTCCGGCTGAGTTCCTTGCGCATGAACACCACAATCCCGGGGTTTCAAAACATTGCGCTCGAAGCGATCGCGCCCGGGGGAGATCGAATGGTCGTGGAGAATTGCACGATTCGCGGGGGAGGCGTCGGTGTGCGATTGAGCGGTTACAGCAACTATGACCAGCCGGACCCCTGTGGAACGATCCTGATTCGGGAAAATACGATTCTGGACTGCAACATGGGAATTGGGCTGACGGGTTGCCTCAAGCAAGTGTGCGTAGTGGGAAACCGGGTGGGGTTTTCGATGGCGGGGATTCAACCGGAAAACCTGCTGCCGGGAACGGAGCATATCTGGATCGCCAACAATACTTTCGTCGAATGTACGTTCGCCTTGCGCTATTGGGACAACGCCAGCCTACCCCTT
The DNA here is from genome assembly GCA_051004015.1 of Pirellulaceae bacterium. Lineage (GTDB taxonomy): Bacteria > Planctomycetota > Planctomycetia > Pirellulales > Pirellulaceae > SXOA01. Next base: position 124,734 of record JBPCKT010000053.1, read on the forward strand.
GCGCGCAAGAACATTCGTATTAGCAACAACCTGATGCTGAAGAGCACCAGCGTCGACATGATTTTTATCGACAGCGGCGGAGACCCGCTAAAGCAACGCGGCCATGGGGACGGGAAGGCTTTGCATACCGCGTGGCAATGGGGGAACAACTGGCGCGAAACGCCCGTGGTCGTCGGCACGGACGAACTTTCCAAGAGCTGGATACCCGTGGCCCCTGGCGATGAGCGCCGGGACGAAATCGCCGACGTCAACCGCGATGCCAAGGCCGCCGAATTCCAGCAACCGGCGAAGGATTCCCCGCTGGCCACCGCTGGCGCCGGGGGCGACTTGCCGGCCTATGTCGGCGCAGTTCCTCCTGCTGGCACCGCGGCCTGGGACTGGGATCGGACGTGGAAAGCGCTTGAAAAAGCGACCGCCAAGGAATGAGCCAGCAGTCCTGCTTCTCCGCGGCGAAGAAGTTCAACTTTGCGATTCAATGATTGCCTTCAGTCCGTCGCGGTAACTGGGATAGAGGAGCTTTGGGGCAAGTTCGCGGAAGAGTTTGGCGGGGAGGATTCGCTTGTCGCTGCCGGCGCGAAGTGCGGCGGGGGAGTTTGTATCGGGGGGAACGAACTGCGGTTCGGGGGCCGCGAGCAGGCGGGCGAGCTCGCGATAGTAGTCGGCTCGCAGCACGGGGCTGCCGTCGGAGACGCAGTAAAGATTGGGAACCTCGGCGCGCTGATCAGCGAGCAGGACGATCCGGGCTGCGTCGTCCACATGAACCAGGTTCAGCCAGCCTTCCGCCGGAGCGTCAATCGGCCGGCCCGCTTGCAGGTCGGCGACTCGGGGAAGTCGGCCGGGGCCATAGATGCCCGCCAGCCGCAGGATGATACCGCGGCTGCCGTGGGGATGGGCTTGCAGGACTTGCTCGGCGGCAAGGGAAGCTTTGCCTCCTTCGCGGGTCGGCTGGGGCGGAGTTTCTTCATCGACGAACTCGCCCGTGGCAGCGCCGTAAACCCCGGTCGAGCTGATGTAAATCCAGCGACACGATTGGCCCCCGGCGGAGTTTAAGACCTTGGAATTGAGCAGGCTGGCCAGGCCGCCGGCGTAGACCTGCTCAATGGGCTGCGGCGACTTTCGGTCATAACCGACGGAGTAGAGGACGGTGGAGAAGCCCTCGGCGGGAAACTGGGACGCAGAGTGAACAGGAAGATCATTGATGTCCATAACGACAGCAGAAATCCCTTCGCGGCTGAGCTCTTGGGCCTTGTCGGCCGACCGCGTCAGGACGCACACCTGCTCCCCGGCCGCCCGCCACAGCCGTGCCACTCGGCTTCCCAAATATCCGCAGCCGACGATGAGTTTTGCCACGCGTTTTTCCCATTCCCCGAATATGTAATATCTTCGTAAACTGGCGTGCCCGCGGAGGTCCACTTGCGTATCATATTCTAAGGAATGCGAAAGGTTTGCCGCCTGCGGTCAGCTTGCGGGCGAGCGAGGCTTGGAATGGACGATAAAATGCCGGGGGATGTACGGATTAAATCGAAGCACAAAACTGAGGCATTTTCAATTTGAATCGGGTATGATTAATGGGCTGTCCGGCTCATCAGGGTTGAGAAGCCGAACAGCTGCACACTCAGCACTCGGAGTACAGCGATGCGAAGGAATGTCACGGGTCGGTGGTTTGGCTCCCTGCTCATGATGGCGGCTCTCGCCTGCGGCGGACTTCGCGTCAGCCGGGCCGACGAAGCGGTATCGACGCCATCCGCTCCTGCCGCGGCTCCGGCCACGATGGCAGAAACGGTCAGCGACGGCCTGAGCAAGATCCTGATGGGGGGCGCTCCGGGAAGCGTCGCCGATTTGAAGGCCATGCAGCAGCGGGTGCAAAAGCTGAGCGAGAAGCTCATGCTGGCAACCGTGGGTGTGCAGGTGGGTCAGGCGCAGGGAAGCGGCGTCATCGTCAGCAAGGATGGCTACGTTTTGACGGCTGCCCATGTCTCCGGCAATCCCGGGCGGGACGTGATCTTCATCATGTCCGATGGCAAGATGCTCAAGGGAAAGACGCTCGGCCTGAACCGCACCCTCGACGCGGGGCTGATGAAAATCGCCGAAGGGAGCGACTTCCCCTCCGTGGAGATGGGGCTTTCGGACATACTAAAAGATGGCCAGTGGTGCCTGGCGACCGGCCATCCCGGTGGGTATCAGTCGGACCGCAAGCCAGTGCTGCGGCTGGGGCGGGTGCTGCTGAGCGATAACTCCACGATCACGACGGACTGCACGCTGGTCGGCGGCGACTCCGGCGGCCCGCTGTTCGACTTCGAAGGCAAGGTGATCGGTATCAACAGCCGCATCGCCGGGCCGATCAACGCCAACATGCACGTACCGGTCAATACCTTCAAGGAGACCTGGGACCGGATGGTGAAGGGGGACGCTTGGGGCCATCTGCCGGGCAACGACCCTTACGTGGGCGTTAAAGGAGATGCCACCTCCAAAGAAGCCAGAATTGCCACGGTCTATCCGGATACGCCTGCCGCGAAGGCGGGGATATTGGTTGGTGATATGATTATCTCGGTAAACGATATAGCTGTGGCGGACTACGCCGCCTTCCAGAGAAGTATCAACGATCATCAACCAGGCGACGAGTTGCAGCTGAAGATCAAGCGCGGCGACATGGACGTGGAAATCAAGGTGAAGCTTGCGAAAAAGGGCCGCTAACGCAGCCGCAGGCGGCCCGCCTGCGAGCTCGATTCCAGGTACACTGGTTTGGAAACCCACGGGCCGGTCGCCTGTGGCTACACAAGGAGTGAAGGCTGTGAAGAAGATGCGACTGGGTTTGATACTCGCTGTAATAGCCGCGATCTTGACTTTCACAGGCATGGCGGCAGCCCAGGCGGACCGCTCGCACAACCGGGTTCTGGCCGCTTTCCGGGACGTGGTCAGCGAGTCCACGAAGAGCACCGTGCAAATCACTTGCGACGGGCAGATGGCTGCTCTGGGCGCGATTGTCGATGCCAACGGCTTCATCGTCACCAAAGCCAGCGAGATCAAAGGGAAGATCGAGTGCCAGTTGCAGGACGGCCGCAAGCTGCCGGCTCAGCTCATCGGGCGCGATCCGAGCCTGGATCTGGCAATGTTGAAGGTTGACGCCAAGGACTTGCCCGTGGTGGCGTGGCGCGACGAGGCCCCAGCCGTCGGCAGTTGGCTGGCCACCTCCGGCTTGCACAAGGATCCCGTGGCGATTGGCGTGGTCAGCGTCGCGGCCCGCAAGATATCCGCCCCGTTTGGGTACATGGGAGTGATGCCGGACGAGGACGAAACCGTCGCCCGCATCGCCTCGGTAAGCCGCGGCAGCGCCGCCGAGAAAGCCGGCCTGCTGGCTAAGGACGTCATCAAGAGTATCAACGGCAAGGAAGTCAAAGGGCGAAAGCAGCTCGTGGATACCATCCACGGATATCAGCCTGGCGAAACCGTCGAGCTGGTTGTGCAGCGCGGCACGGAAGATCTGAACGTCAGGGTCACGCTGATGAGCTTGTCACAAATCGCTCACAACGATCGAGGCCAGCCTGACCGGGCGGAATTCCAGAACAACCTGGGAGGTGCGCTCAGCGACCGGCGGGCCGGATTCATCCTGGCGATCCAGCACGATACGGTGCTGCGGCCTTCGGAGTGTGGCGGTCCCATTGTGGATCTCGACGGCAAGGTGGTCGGCATCAACATCGCGCGCGCGGGCCGTGTGGAAAGCTATGCCCTGCCCGCGGCGACCGTGAGGAGCATGCTTCCTGACCTGATGTCCGGCAAGCTCTCTCCCACTGCCGCTGCGGAGAAAGTCGCCGACAAAGCGGCCGTTCCCACCGCGGAGCCGGAGAAGAAGGTGCAGTAGCTAGCACCTTGCAGTTCCTGGGTGGCACGCCCACGGCTTTGCGTGGGCGTGTTCGAGTTCCAACGATTGATTGGACTTAACTGTCTCTTGACGTCCCGCGCTCGCCGCGGCTACCATTCCGCCCTCCCTGGTGAAGTTCGCGTTCTTTCCCGCTCGCGCAATCGCCAGTGACCTCGCGGCCAAGGAGGGCCACATGCTCACGAAAGCCTGGATTGCCGTTTTGATGGGGCTCGTTTTGGGGAGTCTGCTCTTCTCCAGCGGTTGCGGCTGGTTCGGAAACGGGTACTCGAATAATCCATACGGCGGAGCGCCGTGCAACTGCGGAGCAGCTCATCCGGGCAGCGTCCCTGCCGGCGCTATTCCCACCGCGAGCGGCACAGGCGGCTGGCGCTCCGTGCCGGCAGCGGGGGACGCAAACAGCGGCGGAGTCCCTGCCACGACGACTCCCTAAATCCATCGGTAGCTGGCCTCCAACTCTTCCCGCCCTGTTCACGGCGCGATCGTTTCTCCGGCACGCCACTTGCAAATGCAGTCACCAGCCCTTCGCAGCTTGGAACCTGCGGAGGGCTGATTCGCCAGATCGCTTGGGGCCGGAACAGAGCAGAGGCCGCCGACGGGGCCGGTTGAGAATGAGGCATTGGCGGCTCGCAAGCGAAACAGAAGCCTGAACAGCAGGCGGAAGGCAGGAATCAGGAAGAGGTTACGGCGAAAGAGAGAGGCCGGGAGTTGCCCAACAATTCCCACACAGCATCAGGCGAGCGGGGTTGGCTTCGGCCAACCTCCCTCGCCTGTTCTGTTTCTTGTGTAGTGTTTTAGCACACGTGTCTCGTAACGCTACATTTGTGCCCCTGCTGGTCGCGCTCCCCGCCAAACCCGAAAATAGCCCCATGCGTCTGGGCTACAACACCAACGGGCTTGCCCGTCACGATCCTTTCGATGCTCTGGCGCTGCTGGCGGAGCTGGGATACCAAAGCGTTGCCCTGACGCTGGACCACGGGCTGCTCAATCCGTTTGCGGACGACTGGCCTGTGCAGCGCGCCCGACTCAAGTCGGCGCTGAGTGGTCACGGATTGTCTTCAGTCATCGAAACCGGCGCGAGATTCTTGCTGGATCCGGCCGTCAAGCATGAACCGACGCTCGTGTCCGGTGATCCGCATCATCGCCAGCGCCGAATCCAGTTCCTGCACAAGGCCATCGACGCAGCGGAATTTCTTGGCAGCAACTGCATCTCTCTGTGGTCCGGTGTGGTTCGAGACGATGCGATAGAGACAGAAGTGTGGGACCGGCTTGTCTCTTCCCTGCAGCATGTGCTCGACTATGCTCACGACCGGAGCGTTATCATCGGTTTCGAACCGGAGCCGGGGATGTTCATCGATACGATGGCGCGGTTCGCTGAGCTTCAAGAGTGCCTGAACGCGACCAATTTGAAGCTGACCCTCGATATCGGTCATCTGCACTGCCAGGGTGAAATTCCCCTGGCCGACAATATCGCAAAATGGAAAAGTGAAATCGTCAACGTCCACATCGAGGACATGCGAGCCGGCGTCCACGAGCATCTGATGTTTGGCGAAGGGGAAATGGACTTCCCACCGATCCTCGCCGCACTCCGCCAGGCCAATTACCGCGGCGGCATCCACGTCGAACTTTCCCGCCACAGCCACGAAGGCCCCACCGCCGCAAAGCGAGCATTCGACTTCCTCTCTCCTCTGCTGGCAGGGAACTGAAGGATAGTGAATAGTGGATGGTGGGTAGTGTTGAAGCCCTGTATTTCTGACCCCTGACCCCTGACCCCTGACCCCTGACCATGCCCCACGTCATCTTCCTCTCCATCCCCGGCCTCCGCTCGGCCGATCTGGCCGCGATGCCGAACCTGTCCAAGCTCACGGCTGCTGGCGACCGGGCCACGCTCACTCCCAGCTTTCCCGCAGTCACCTGGCCGGTGCAGGCCAGCATGCTCACCGGCAAGCTCCCGCGGGAGCATGGCGTCATCGCCAACGGCTTCTACTGGCGGGACAAGCAGGAAGTGGAGATGTGGACCGCCTGGAACGACAAGATTACCGCTCCGCAGATTTGGGACTTGCTGCACAAGAAGGATTCCAAGCTGACGAGCGCGGTCTGGTTTCCCATGCTCAGCAAAGGGTGCGGAGCCGACTACATCTGCATGCCGGCCCCCATCCACAACCCGGATGGCAGCGAGTCCCTGTGGTGCTACACCAAGCCGGTCGAGCTCTACGGTACGCTGCGGGACACGTTCGGGCATTTCCCGCTGATGAACTTCTGGGGCCCGATGACCAATATCAAATCGACGGCCTGGATTTGCGACTCCGCCGGCTACGCGATGGAGCAGTTCCGCCCTAATTTCTGCTACCTCTATCTGCCGCACCTGGATTACGCCGCCCAGCGGACCGGCCCCGACAGCCCGCCGGCTCAAACAGCCGTGGCGGAACTCGATGAAGTCATCGGCAAGCTGGCCGCCAAAGCGGAGCAGGCTTTTGCGGGAGAAAAACCGCTCTGGCTTGTCGCCAGCGAGTACGTCATCACGCCGGTGAGCCACGTCGCCTATCCCAACCGAACGCTCCGCCAGGCGGGACTCCTAACTGTGAAGGAGGAAGGGGGCGAACTGATCGACTTCCAAAATAGCAAGGCCTGGGCTTTGGTCGACCATCAGTTCTCCCATGTGTTTGTGAAGAACGCCGACCCCACCACCATCCAGAACGTCGTGCAGCTCTTCCGCGGCGAGGAAGGGATTGCCGAAGTCCTCACCGGTAGCGAGCGGGCCAAATATGGGCTCGACCACGAGCGCAGTGGCGAAGTCATTCTCATCTCCGCCTCCCATAGCTGGCTGGCCTATTACTACTGGCTCGACGACGCCCAGGCCCCCAAGTTCGCCCGCACCGTCGACATCCACAACAAGCCTGGCTACGACCCCGTCGAGCTCCACTTTGACATGGCGACCAAAAGCATCCCGCTCAATGCCAACCTTGTGAAAGGCTCGCATGGAGCGCCGGCGACGAGCGATGAGCAGAAGGGCGTGCTGCTCTCCTCCCAGCGGGGCGCCATCACGAATCCCCAGGTGAAGGATACAGATGTGTGCGGGCTGGTGCTCAAGCAATTCGGAATATGAGCCGCCAACACCTCACCTAGCAGCCCGTTGAAAAACTCCTTTCGCCGCTTACACTACTCCCAGCCTCGCCGCGGTTCAATTGGACGGCGCAGCGGAGGCAGCGACAAGGAGTGGAAGCATGGCGTTGGGACGACGCAAAGGGG
>JBPCKT010000054.1:0-13643 GCA_051004015.1 Pirellulaceae bacterium
CACCTGGCGGCGTTTCGTCGCGCCGGCAAAATTCCGACCACAACAAATCAATCGGCAAAAAACTCCGGCCACCGCCAACCACTTCACCGCGGCGGCGTGAGAACTCGACTAGTTCAACGGGCTGCTAGCTCCGCGCGTCGCAAATACTGGTTGTTTGACTTTGTCCCTCGCCGGCACTATTTTGATCCCGCAGGGGACGAAATGGCATCCGGTTCACCAGCATAGGCGTGGTCACGAATGAGCGAAGATCGCGACGATTCCGAAGCCCAGGAATGGTACGACCGTAAGAGTGCCTTGATGTCGGATGCGCTGGGGGAAGAACACAATATGGTGATGCATGCGATCATTCCGTATGCCATTGGAGGGGGCCTCGATCTTTACTACTTTCCCCATGGCATCCCGCGGACCGCGATTGCGACCAAGGAACTTTCCGAGATGCCTGGCGAGGGTTCCTCGAACAGGGTCTTCACTAACTATGAACTCGTGATGTTCACCCGCCATCCGCTCTCGCTCGATGAGGCCCAGGACAAATCGACCCCCTTTGGCCGAGCGCATCAGTCCATTAGTGCGATTCTCGAGTGCATCGCCCGATATAGCGCGCAGGCGACATTGAACCCGCACGAGACCTGCGAATTTCCGGAGGACATGGAGACAGTCGGCGGCAAGTGCTTGATCTTTGATGCCTATGGGGCCGATGGTGAGCACGCTGAATTCGGCCTACTCGCCATCATCGAGATCCACCACAGCGAAATGGACTACGCACGCAGCCACAGTGGCAAACAGCTCCTCGACAAACTGAAGAAGGCCGGCCACTACCCCTATTCCGATCTGGAACGTCCAGCCGTCGCTTGACCTTGGCGAGGTGTCGGCTACTCGTGCAGTGCCACGCACTTCTCCAGCCGGGCTCCTTTCTCATCCGCAATCGCATACTGCTTCGGCCCCTGCATGGTCACTCCGGCATGAGAGCCGTCTTTCGCCAAAACATACAGCCAGAGATTGAACTTCGGCCGCCCCTCACCGTCCCGTTGTTCCGGCCGCGTTTTGGCGGCGATGCGGCGCAGGAGCTCAAGGCCGGCTTGTTCGGGGGAAAAACCGCCGCGGAGCAGCTCAATGGCGGCGAAGGAGGTGACGTTTTCCAGGTTCGCTTCGCCGTGGCCGATGCTGCCGCAGGAGCCGACGTCGTTGTCGGCGTAGAGGCCGGCGCCGAGAATGGGCGAATCTCCCACGCGTCCCGGCATTTTGAAGGCGTGGCCGCTGGTGCTGGTGCAGCAGGCGAGGTCGCCGCCCGGGCCGATGGCCGAGACGTGAACCGTGCCGATTTTGCCATGCCCGGCTGGTCCGCGGAAATGGACCTCGAACCACTTCTTCACCTTCGGGTCCACATCTTCCGGCGGCGGGGCGCGCCAGTCGTCAATCTGCGACCTGGTCCGCTTCCAGTGCAGCCAGACTTGCCGGGCATGTTCCGTGAGGAGGTTCTCCTCCGCGAAGCCGTTGGCCCGCGCGAACTTAAGTGCCCCTTCGCCGACGAGCAGCACCCGGTTGGTCTGCTCCATCAAGAGCCGGGCGACTTGCGACGGATGCCGCACCCGCTGAAGGGCCGCCACTCCAGCGCCCCGATGGGTTTCGCCGTCCATTACGGCCGCATCAAGCTCGACGACCCCCTCCTCGTTCGGAATGCCGCCGTAGCCGACCGTGGTTTCCTCCGGGTCATCCTCGATGAGCGACACTCCCTCCACCACCGCATCCAGCGGCGGCAGCCCCGCTTGCAGCCGCTGAAAGGCTCTCTCGGCTGCGGCCAGTCCATTGTGCGAGGCGATGACTTTCATGGGCGTGTGGGTTCAAGTAACTTAGAGGTGAGGAGCAACCAATGTTGAACGGCAATCCTGTGTTTCATGGCAAGCTGCTGGCGATTGGCATCGCGGCAGATTCAAGGCTGCCGCTGGCCTCCGTAGATTCTATCGCGGCGATGGCGGGGCGCGGATTGACCGGCGACCGTTATGCCGAGGGAAAGGGCGTGGGGCAGAAAGGCCCAGCCAAACCGGACCAGGAAGTCACGCTGATCGAGCAGGAAGCCATCACCGCCGCCGGCCAGGAATACAAGCTCTCCATCACGCACCTCGATACCCGCCGCAATCTGCTCACGCAGGGAGTCCCTCTCAATCACCTCGTCGGCAAGACCTTCACCGTCGGCGAAGTCCTGCTCCGCGGCATCGAGCTTTGCGAGCCCTGCGGCCATCTGGAAAAACTGACCTGCGAAGGCATCAAGCGTTCCCTCATACACCGTGGCGGGCTCAGAGCCCAGATTGTGAAGAGCGGCGTCCTGCGAGTGGGAGATGTTGTACTGGCGGCGGAATGACAGCGCGCTCGTAGTGACCCTGGGCAGGCTGGAAGCCTACCCCACCTACTTCCCCGCCACCAGCCGCGCTCGCGCCTCCCCATGCCGCTGGTGGACTCGCTTGTAGACTTCCACGTACTTCTCCGCGCTCTTCCGCCACGACCAATCTTGTGACATGCCGGTTTCGACGAGCTTCTGCCACACGTCTTTGCGGTGATGATAGGTGGCGACGGCGGCGCTGAGGGCGCCTTCGAGCGCTTGCGGCGAGTAGTCGTCGAACGCGAAGCCGGTGGCTGTGCCGCTCGCGATGTTTTCGTCGCTCGCATGTATCACGGTGTCGGCCAGGCCGCCGACGGAGCGGACGACGGGAACCGTGCCGTACCGCAAGCTGTAGAGTTGATTCAGGCCGCAGGGCTCGTACTGGCTGGGCATCAGGAACATGTCGCTGGCCGCCTCGATGCGATGGGCCAGTTGCTCGTTGAACTGCAGCCGGGCGGCGACTTTGTGCGGGGACTCGCGGCTGAGGTACTCGAGCAGCTCGTGGTAGCGCGGCTCGCCGGTGCCGAGGATCACCCACTGGGCGTCGGTCTCGCGGACCCACCGCCGCATCACGTCCGCCACCAGGTCCCAGCCCTTCTGATCCGCCAGCCGCCCGATGAGCCCGAGCATGGGCGTGCCGGGCGATTGGGGCAGGCCAAGTTCCGCTTGCAGCGCGGCTTTGTTCGCCGCCTTCCCTTGCTGCCAGTTGGTGACGTCGTAGTGCGCCGGCAGGTGCGGATCGGTGGCGGGATTCCAAACGTCCTGCTCCACGCCGTTGACAATTCCCTCCAGCACGTCGGCCCGCTTCTGCAGCACTCCTTCCAGACCGCAACCCATTTCCGGCGTTTGAATCTCTTGTGCGTAGCGGTTGCTGACGGTGCTGATGCCGTCGGCGAAAATGAGGCCGGTCTTGAGCAGATTGAGTTTGCCGTAGAACTCCATCTGGTGCATGTTGAAGTACTTCCAGTCCAGCCCGGTCACCAGCATGTCCCAGTGCCAGAACAGCCCCTGGTACGCCAGGTTGTGAATCGTCAGCAGCGGCGCGACGTTTTCATATCCCTGGGCGTGGGCATACTCAATCGACAGCAGCGCCGGAATCATTCCCGTTTGCCAGTCGTGGCAATGCACCACGTCCACCGCCAGCTTGAGCATGCGGATGGACTCGAGCACGGCCCGGCTGAAGAACACGAACCGCTCGCAGTTGTCCTTGTAGTCCTCCCCTTTGTGCCGGTACAGCTCGTCGCGGTCGAAGTAGTCATCCTGCTCGACGAAGAACACCGGCACGCTCGTCCCCGGAATGTTCCCCCGCAGCAGCCGCCCGCGGACGATTTTGTTGCCGATAGGAATATCGAACTTGAGATTCAGCGGCTCCATGGCGTGGCCGCTGCTCTTCACCTGGCGAAACAGCGGCATCACCACGGCCACGTTATGCCCCAGCCGCGTCAGCTCGACCGGCAGCGCCCCGCAGACGTCGGCGAGCCCACCGGTCTTGGCAAAAGGAGCAACCTCGCTGCTGGCGAACAGGATATTCAAAAGGCCCTCAGTGTCTTCGTAGGATGGGATTCCTATCCCGTCCTTCGATATTGCCAAGTGGGACGGGATTGGAATCCCGTCCTACATCTTTCCCACTCTCTGTATCTTGCAAATTTAGTTTATAGCTCACGATTCATACCCCGGCCACCGGCACAGAGTGACTCTGCATGAGCTGCAACCTCATTTTCCCCCGCTGCGCTCCCCCTGAGCCGCAAAGTTGTTCTGCGCAACACCGCAAGCGGCATCGATATTCGGCTGGCCGGTCCACATATTCCCTGTGAACCAGTTGCCCCGTCCGCCGGCAGCCTTCAGCGGGATGCTTTCGCCTCGGTCATCCCGAATCATGTTGTCCGCCACGCGACTGTCGGTGAGGTTCGTGAGCAGGATGCCGATTTTGTCGCAGTCGAGAATGGTGTTGCCGGTGACGTGCATCCGCCGGCAGTCCTCCAGCGTCAGCCCCGCGTCGCTGGCTTGCACGTTATGCAGGTGCAGTCCGCTGATGGTGCAGTCGCGGCAATTCTTGAACACGACGTTGTTCTTCGCCTCGTCGGTGTAGCCGTACATCGGGTTGCGTTCCATCATGTTCGCCCCGAGGACTATCTGCGACGAATCTTCGACGAGCAGATTGTGGGCGTATCCCTGCCAGAAGGTGTTGCCGGTGATGGTCACGCCGCGGGCCCCAGCCAGGTGGATGTTGGTCTGGATGTCGGAGAGGACGTTGTCCCCAATCGTGATGTGGCCGCAGTACACCTCCTGCTGCTTCCCCTTCGTGGTGAAAACGCCTTTTCCAAGAATGCGGATGTTGGCGGACTCCTTGTCCGGAGTCAGCCGGGCGTGCTGAATCGTGCAGCCGACGATGGCCCCTTCCGCCATCGAGCCCTCGGTGCTGTCGAACAGAACGTTCGCGGTCGGCTCGCCGGCGGGATCCATGTTGGCTTCAATGTCGCAGCCGCTGATATGCACGTTCCGCACCTCGCCGCCACGGACCACCACCCCCCCGCCGCCGTTGTAGCTGATGTGCGAGCCGACGATGTTCGTCTGATGCAAGTTGACGTGGTCGAGATAAACCCCCACACCCCGGTTGTGATAAATATGGCAGGCCGAAATGAGCACGTTCCGGTTCCGCTTCACCAGCCGCACCCCGTGCCGCAGCTCCCGCAGGAGCGTGCTCTCGATCGTGATTTGCATCGTGCCGCTCGCCTCAATCCCATCCGCCTCCGGATGCCCACCGACAATCTCGAGCCCGCTCACCCGCGGCATCCGTTGCTTCTCCCAGACATTCTCCTTGGCCGAAGCGGGGTCCGCGGTCCCCTCGTGGGTTCCCACAAAACGTATCGCGGGCCCTGGTCCGGCCATCACAATCCGGGCGGTGCCGTCGCCGACGAAAGAGGTCCAGCCGACTTTGTCCAGATCGACCTCGATGGTCTTGGAAATCCGGTAGGTGCCCCCGGGGAACCTGATCTCTCCCATCTTGGAGTCGACGGCACGTTGAATGGCCGCGGTATCGTCGGTGATGCCGTCTCCTCGAGCGCCAAGCCGGCCGACCAGCCGAACCGGCTTTTCATTCTGAGCCGCCAACTGGACACCTGGCAGAATGTGACTGACGCCCCAAGCCGCCAGGGCAATCACCAGCGCCAGCATCACCCATCTGCCGAATGAATTTTTGAACATCGCCGTTTCCTTTGCCTGATTTTTAACCACTGCCCGTCGCCATGGACTTGCCGCCGCAGCAGAGTGAAAGAGCAGAATCTCCCATTTTTCTGTTTAATGCGGCCGATGTTGAAAAGCAAATCCCCAGTAATGAGCTATCTTTTAGATGTGCCAGATTCCCGTTCTTTCGCAGCGTCGCCGATTCCAGAGAGGAGGCACGCGCCGCGGGAGCCGTGAAATAACCGACGGAATTGCGGGAGTCTCGCTGGTTTCCACAGCAAGGATCTTCCCATGTTCTCACACTTTCGCACTCGAAAACTCCACTCGACGGCACGTTTTGACCGCAGCCGCTTCTTTAGACCTGGCTGCGAGCGCCTGGAGGATCGTTCCCTCCTGGCGGTTCTCTTCGGGGCGACCGGAGGGGAAATCAATTCGAATCTTTATACCGTCGATACCGCCACGGGAGCCACCACCTCCCTCGGCCCCATCGGCTTTGCGGTGACCGGGCTGGCCGTCGACCCGACTACCGGCACGCTGTACGGTTCGACGTCGATGCAAAGCCCCAGCAATCCCGGCAGCATCATCACCATCAACAAGGCCACCGGGGTGGGAACTCTGCTGGGACCCGCGGGAATCGACAACGAAGTTGCCGATTTGACCTTTGACGCGGCCGGAACCCTCTACGGCTGGACGGAGATCTTTGGGGATGACCTCGTCACCATTAACACCGCCACCGGCGCTGCCACGATTGTGGGAAATTCCGGTCTGTTCACCTTTGGATCGGGAATCGCCGACGTCAATGGGACCCTCTTTTACTCCGGCGACGGGGTCCAGGGGGATCTACGGACCGTGAATAAAACCACCGGCCTGACCACAGTCGTCACGACTCTGCATGGAGCGCCCCTCAACACCGACGGGATCGCGGCCATGGCAGTCCACCCGGATACGGGCGTGCTGTTTGGCGTGGCGCTGAATGATAGCGACCTTGTCCACCCTGCCTATCTGGTGACGATCAATACCACGACGGGACTTGTCACCACCCTCGGCGCGCTTCCCAATGACTTTGACGCCATAGCCTTCGACACTCCTCCCATCGTTGTCGGCTATCCGGACCTGGGTCCTGGTTCCGCGGCCGTCGTGAGTGATCCCTTCCATCCCGGCAGTAACGTCCTGCTCGTGCGCGGCACTTCCGGCAATGACACCATCGTCGTGGACCAATTCGACGCCACTCGGATCAGTGTCATTATCAACACCGTCACGACCCTCTTCACCGCTTCCACCTTTCAGAAAATCGTGGTGATTGCCGGCACGGGGGATGACTCCGTGGCCGTCAAGGCCGGCGTCACCAAGCCAGCCGAACTGTTTGGCGACGAGGGGAACGATCAGCTTTCCTCCGGCAGGGGGGACGACATCCTGCATGGCGGCGACGGCAGCGACCGACTGTCCGGCGGCGCGGGACATGACTTGCTGCTGGGTGACGCCGGCAACGACAGGATGCATGGCGACGCCGGCAACGACTGGGTGAGCGGCGGCGACGGCCACGACCAGATTTGGGGGGATGCGGGCAACGATACGTTGTATGGCGAAGCCGGCAATGACAGCGTTTCCGGCGGCACCGGCAACGATCTCGTCTTCGGCGGCAGCGGTAATGACCAGATCTCAGGCGATGTAGGAGACGATGTTCTGCTCGGCGAAGAGGGGAACGATTATGCCCTCGGCGGAGCTGGGCGCGACATGCTGATCGGCGGCCTGGGCGCCGACATTCTCAAGGGCCAGGCTCATGACGACATCCTGATTGGCGGCACCACCAACCACGACAACAACTCCGCGGCTCTGGCGGCCATTCTCTGGGAATGGGTCTCCACGCGCGGCTACACCGCTCGGGTCGCCAACATCCGCAGCGGCGGGGGCCGCGCCGGCGGTTTCGCCTTGAATGGCGGCACGGTCCATGACGATTCCGCGCGAGACTTTCTCTCGGGGGATGCCCATCAGGACTGGTTCTTCGCCGGCATCGGGGACGTCCTGGCCGACAAGAAAGCAAACGAGCGGGTGAATTAGGAAGCTGTTTCGCGGAACGCTTACGCCGTTGCTGCGTTCTGGCCGCCAATTTTCGGCGAGTTCCTCAGCCGCGGTAGCGGCGATAGATCCCAGCCCACGGCGCAAGCCGTGGGTATGAATGCGAGCCAAAGGGGAGTCCCGGCAGGGACGAAAGAGCAAGGCCAGCTCGCGCGTCAGCGATTCTTGCGCTCCTGCCGGAGCTTCGGATGGCGCGTTGCCGTTTACCCACGGCTGCGCCGTGGGCTGGATTCCGGCCGCCGCTGCCGCGGCTGCATTTCTTAGTGCATGGGTTTTCTATTGTTGAATGATCGAGCCGCGTCAGCGATACACCCGACAAATCTTACTCAGCTCACCTTTCTGAGCTTTGAAATCCTCCCCGTCCCGACCCACTCGGCCACGAAGATGCTGCCGTCGTGGCCGAAGCAGGCGTCGTGGGGGTGGACGAATTTGCCGGGGAGCCATTTTTTGTTGTCGCCGCGGATCTGGCCGCCGTCTTTGGCGGTGACGCGGGCGATGTCGTCGCCGAGGCGGGCGACCACTTCGTTCTTTTCGTTGAGCAGCGTGACGCGGGCGTGCAGCTCGGGGACGACGAGCAGGTTCTGCCAGGTTTCGGCGTTGGCGGGGAGACCGTAGCCCTTGAGCGTTTCGAGATACTTGCCGTCCATGTCAAAGTATTGCAGCGTGTTGTTGGCCCGGTCGCAGACGACGATGGAGGCCTCTCGCCCCTTTCGCCGGTCAATCCAGACGCCGTGGGGAGTGTTGAATTTCCCTTCGCCGCCACCGGGGCTGCCGAAGTGGGAGAGCCATTTGCCTTCTCGATCGTAGCGGTGGATGCAGAACGCCCCGTAGCCGTCCGCCAGCAGAAAGCCGCCGTCGTCCAGGAAGGCGAAGTTGGTGGGCATGAAGCGGTCCCGTCCCCAGATTTGCTCCGGCTTTTTGTCCTCGTCCTTGGCGTAGACGCCGGATTCCATCGGGGCGTATTTTTGCCAGACGGTTTCCCCCTTGGGGGTCATCTTGGCGAACGTCTTGCAATGCTGGTACGCGCAGACGTAGAGGAACTCCTCCCCCCCTTCAGGCCGAATCTCAATGCCGTGGCCACCCCCCTGGAACTGGCTGCCGAAGGAGCGGATGTATTTCCCTTCGGGATCGAACACGAAGATCGAGGGATGATCCTTCATCGCCCGGATCCCTTCATGGATGACGTAGAGATTGCCCCCCTTGTCCACCGCCACGTTGTGCGTCGTCTGCCAGGAAAATTCCTTGGGGAGTTGCGGCCATTCGTGATAGACCTCGAATTTGTGTTCTCCTTCGCCGACGACAAGGCGGGACTCGGTCTTGCTGGCGGTGAGGATAGTGGGAGCGCCGAGGATCACTGCTCCAGCGGCTGCGGCGGTGGCGGTGGAGATGAATTGGCGGCGGGAGCGGCGGGTGTGGGACATGGGAGCCTCGAATTGCAAGGGAGAGGAGATGGGGCCAGTCGTTATGTTAGCGATCTGGCGCGGCGACTAAAGCAGGGGGACGGGATGCGGCGTTGAACCTGATTTGGGCAAAGGTGACGATGGCGATGAGCGCTGCGACGACCGCGGCGATGCGGATGGCGGCGCGAGCGACGGAGGGTAACTTGCGAATGCGGGGGAGTTCCGCGGTCCAGGCTAGGAGCGGCGCGAGCAGCAAGCAGATCGCCAGGCTCGTCGGCAAGGAGCCGTAGAAGCGGCCGATGAAAGTGATCGTGAAAATGCCGATGAGGCCGATTCCCAGGCAGGGGTTTTCCGTCGGCTGCTTGGGAAAGGCATAGGATGCCAGTGTCACGCCCGCGATGGCGCCGACAATTGGCAGGGCGAGCAGGCCGCCGCGGTAGTAGCCGCAGAGCATCACGGTCGCACCGCCGGCGAGCGCGGTGAAGCCGAGCACGGGGGACAGCGCGCGGTCAGACGTGCTAGTTTGTAATCTGGCGAGAAGTCCCCAGACGCCTGCGAGCATTGCCGCCGAAAGACCGAGCACCAGCGCCGCCTCCCCGCGGTTCCACTCGGCTGACCCGGGGCCGGATAGATCCGTGAGATAGACGGAGTTGTAAAGCAGGACGGGAGCAGCCGCGGCGGCGAGGGTGATCCTTAACGCCCAGACGATCCAGCGGCGCTCCCGCACCAACATTGCCCCACCTTCCACGGCGAGCGCCAGCGGCAGCAGGATGACCAGGAAGCGGTCCCGATCCTCCAGCGGCGGCCAGCGCGGCCACTCACCCAGCAGGCCGCAGCCGCAGTAGATTCCCGCTCCCAGCCCCGCGATCCAGCCGGCGACAATGCGCCAGAGCGGGGGATTTCCTGGTCGGGCGATGGCGAACAGTACGAGGCCGGCGACTATGGCGGCGAGCAGCAGGCCTTGCACGAACAGGACGTAGTCGGGCATCCGTCCTACTTCGCCTTCGCGGCTTCCTTCGGCTTTGCCGCTTCCAGCCCAACGATGATATGCACGTCATCCCCCAGCCCGCCCAATTCCGTGGTCATGCCGAACTCGCTCCGCTTGATCGTTACCGACGAAGTGACGCCGATTCGCGGGGTGCCTTTGGGGAATTCGACGACCTTGTGCCCTCCCTTGAGGCTCAGCGTGATCGGCTTGGTGACACCGTGCAGAGTCAGATCCCCGGTGACGTCGTAGCCGGCGTCGGTCGCTTTGACCTTGGTGCTCTTGAACGAGAGGGTGGGGAACTGCTTGTCATTGAAGTAATCGGGGGCCCGCAGGTGCTTGTCCCGCTGGGCGTTATTGGTGTCCACGCTGGCCACCTTAATGTCCAGAGTGAACGACGACTTGCTGGGATCGTCCTTGTCGATGACAAACGTACCGGAGAATTCATTGAACCGACCGTGGATGTCGCTGATTCCCGCGTGGGAGATTCCGAACGAGACCGAGGAATGGACCGGATCGACCGAGTACGATTCCGCCGCCTGGGCCGTTGTTCCCAATGCCGCGAGAGCCAGCGCCGCCAGACTGAAGTGCCGAAATGTCGCTGCCATGATTCGCTCCTTTGTCCGCAGAGATGGGTTTCACCGCGACCGCATCTTAACGGTTGGCGAGGCAAAACTCTATCGTAGTGGCATAGCGACGAACGAACCGCTAAGGCCGAGCGCTCGTGACCAGACCTTCGATCTGGGCAATTTCGGCTGGCACCAAAGGAGGCTGGACTGCGTCCAAGTCTGCCCGCATGTGGGCCGCGCTCGTGGTGCCGGTGAGCGGCAACATGCCGATGCTGGCGGCAAAGCGGAAGACGATCTGGCCGGGACTTTGGCCATAATGCCGGGCGATGCGGATGAGCTCGGGATGAGCCAGCGCGTCGCCATTGGCCGTGAGCAGGGAGAAGCCCTGATAGACAATCTTGTGGGCGACGCAGAACTCCCGCACTCGGCGGTCCCAGCCGCGGGAAGCGTAGCAACGGTTCTGGACGAAGGCGGGCTTCACCTTCGCGCCGCGATGCAACTCCTCAAGCTGCTCGAGATGGACGTTGCTGACGCCGAGCAGCCGAGCCCGCCCGCTATCGTGGATGGTTTCCATGGCTCGCCAGGCGGACCAGTCATCCGCGGCAAGGCCGGTTCGCTGGCTGGGGCCGTGCAGCAGATACGAATCGATGGTTTCGACGCCGAGATGGGTGAGCGAGCCGGCGAAGGACTGCGCCACCTGGGTAGCGATCGGTGCAGCGGGGTCGTACGGCAGCCGATGGTCCTGGCCGGCCTGGAAGGTGAACTTCGTCTGCAGGAATAGGTCGTCGCGTCTTATCAGGCCGCGCTGGATTGCCGCTGTGACAGCCTGCCCGACGGCTGCTTCGTGATAGTGCTTCCGCTGATTGGCCGTATCGATGCCGCGAAAGCCCTGCTCCAGAGCGAGCTCCACCAGCCGCTGTGTAGCGTCGTCTTTCCAGGCGGTTCCGTAGAGAAAGCCGGGCAGGCGCACTCCATCGATTTCGGCCGGGGGATGCAGCATCAACAAGCCCACCTATTCAGATGCCTTTGGCCGCCAGATACCGCTCCGCGTCCAGCGCCGCCATGCATCCGGTGCCGGCGGAGGTGATGGCCTGGCGGTAATAGTCGTCGGCCACGTCGCCGGCGGCGAAGACTCCTTCCACGCTGGTGAAGGTCCGCATCAGGGTGGTGTATTTGATGTAGCCCTTTTCGTTGAGCTGAACTTGTCCCTTGAGGAGGGCCGTGTTGGGAGTGTGTCCAATCGCCAGGAACAGGCCGCTGGCGGGAATGTCTTCGGTCCCTCCCTCTTTATTGTTCTTCATCCGGATGCCGGTGACTTTCTTCTCGTCGCCGAGCACTTCGTCGACTTCGCGGAAATGGTGGATCTCGATTTTTGGGTTCGACAGGGCCCGCTGGGCCATGATCTTGCTGGCCCGGAACACGTCCCGCCGCATTAGCATGTGGACCTTGGAGGCGTACTTTGTCAGGTACGTCGCCTCTTCCACCGCGCTGTCTCCTCCGCCAACGACCACGAGCGGCTTGTTGCGGAAGATGGGGAGGGCCCCGTCGCAGACGGCGCAGGCACTGACGCCGCGGTTTTTGTACTTGTCCTCGGAAGGGAGGCCCAGGTAGTTGGCCCGCGCGCCGGTGGCGATGATGACGGTGTGGGTCTCGAACTCCTTCCCTTCCAGCGAGCGGAGCTTGTAGGGTTGCTTGGAAAGGTCCACGTCCACGATGTCGTCAGTGATGATGCGGGTCCCGAAGTTAACGGCCTGCTGGCGCATCAGGTTCATGAGCTCCGGGCCGGTGACGGCGTGCGCATGTTCCTCCAGGCCGACGGGGAAATCCGCTTCCAGCCGGTCCGCCGGCAGGGCACTCGCCATGTATTCCTTAAGCACTCCCTTCGGGAAGCCAGGGTAATTCTCGACCTCGGTGGTCAGGTTGAGCTGGCCCAAAGGGAGCGTGCCGTTGACGTTGTTCTCCTGGTTGATGGCTCCTTCGAACACCAATGGCTGCAGATTGGCCCGGGAAGCATAAATAGCGGCAGCCCAGCCCGCGGGCCCGCTGCCGATGATGACGACGTGTTCTGGCACTGGTCGACCTTACTTGGATGCGATGATGTGTGTTGGAAGAGAATGGCGAAATTCGAATGGCGAATGACGAATTGGAGCGATTCATTCGCCATTTGGAATTCGAATTTCGTCATTCTATCCGGTTCACGTCCGAACCGCGAAGAGGGCGCTGGCATTGGCCGTGGTCTGCTGAGCAAACTCGGCGAGGGAGACTCCCCGAGCTTCAGCCAGACACTCCGCCGTATGCACCACTCTCGCCGGCTCGTTGGGGCGTTTGCCGCGGAAGGGCTCGGGGGAGAGATAGGGAGAATCGGTCTCGACGAGGATCCGATCCGCGGGAATCGATTTGGCCACGGCCCGGAGGTCGTCCGATTTCTTGAACGTCACCATCCCCGCGAAGCTGATGTGCAGGCCGAGGCCGAGGCATTCCGCCGCTTCGTCCGCCGTGCCGGTGAAGGAGTGCATGACCCCTCGCAGTGGGCCGCGGAGCGCCGCTTCGCGGAGCATGACGAGGATTTCGGCCATGCATTCTCGCTGGTGGACGATGAAGGGGAGCTGGAGCTGCTGGGAGAGGCGGAGGTGCCGATCGAAGTAGTCCTGCTGGAGAGCGAAGGGGACGTCTTTCCAGTAGTTGTCGAGGCCGGTTTCGCCGAGGGCGACGACATGGGTATCATCCTGCGCGAGGCGGACAATCTCGTCCCAGTCTGTAGCCACTGCTTCACCGGCATGTGTCGGATGGATGCCGGCGGAAGCGAGGACTCCCTCGCTGGTTGCGGCCAATTCGCGGCAGCGGCGGCTGGAGGCGAGGTCGGTGCCGACGGAGAGAATGCTGGTCACACCCGCGGCTTTGGCGCGGTTCAGCACGCCGGGCAGATCAGCCGCCAGGTGCTCGGAGGCGAGGTGGGCGTGGGTGTCGAAGAGCATAAGAAGTGGGGGGGGGGTCCCAGCCGCCCCAAGGAAGTTTCCGGGCGGAGGGGAGGCGCTCCCCCCGTCGAAGGTGCTCCC
>JBPCKT010000055.1:0-121025 GCA_051004015.1 Pirellulaceae bacterium
AAACCCAGTAGTTTTGAGTTCCGATGTACGGTCGAGGAACCGAAAAGGACCACCCAAGCCGTGCCGCTGAGCGATAACTGCTGTATTTCCCGCCGAAGTATGAGTGCTGGCAGGCTAAGCACGTACAACCCATCTGGCGATTCCACGGTCTCTTCGCCGGTTCACCGGAAAACGACCTGACTTTCAAGTGGTGGGAACGAATCGCATCTCATCATATTTCCGCGTCTACACCCTTCGCAATTGACAATGTCCGTTCAAGCCAAGTACGCTTAGGTCACATCAGCAGACGCTCATGCGTTCAATCGCCTGTTTTGTCCGCAAATTCAATGGGAGATTATTGGGGTGGCCACTAGCCAAAGTTTTCGAACTCCCAATCGCGACATCGCTGTGATCCTCATCGCCGCTCTTTCCGGGATCGTCGCGGCACCAAATATCCTGGTGGCTGCTGACCCTCTGCCCGCTGCCAAGGACATGGTAGAAAAGGTTCTGTCCATCTCTATCGAGCCGAAGGAAGTCCTCCTGCGAGGAGAGAATCGCCGTCAGCAGTTGCTGATAACGGCTCATTTGGCCGAGGGGCGCGACCGCGATGTCAGTCATCTGGCGACTTTCGCATCGGCAAGCGACGCGATCGTGCGAACAGAAGGTGCCGTTGTAACCGGAGTCACCGACGGAACCACCGAGATTCGCGTTCAAGTTGCCGGACTTTCGCTGGCTGTGCCCGTGAAGGTTGCGGGGTTCGCCAGTTTCCCAAAGGTGCATTTCGTTAACGATATCATTCCGGTCTTCTCCAAACTTGGCTGCAACAGTGGTGGATGTCACGGAAGAGCCGCAGGCCAGAACGGCTTCAAGCTTTCGGTGTTCGGCTTTGATCCAACGGCTGATTACGACGCGCTGACCAAAGAAGGGCGGGGGCGGCGGATTGTCCCTTCCAGTCCCAAGCAAAGCCTGCTGCTCGCCAAACCGGCGGCCCTGGTGCCGCATGGGGGCGGAATGCGGCTGGCGACGGATTCTCCCGATTACGAATTGCTGGTGCAATGGATTCGTCAGGGAATGCCGTGGGGGGATGCAAATGCGCCGACGCTCGTCAGTCTGCGAGTCAATCCGGTCGAACGGGTGCTTGGCATCCAGTCGCAGCAGCAGATTTTGGCAACCGCGGTCTACTCCGATGGTCAGGAACGGGACGTCACCGCAGCCGCGGGATACGGCTCCAATGCCGCACACGTCGCGGAGGTCGACCCTAGCGGCGTGATTCGCACGGGAACCTTTCCCGGCCAGGCGGCGGTGACGATCGCCTACATGGGGCAAGTCGCAACGGTGAAGGTACTGGTGCCTCGCCCCAATGCTCCGCCATTTCCCACCATGCCCGTCCGTTCCCCCATCGACCAGTTGGTTTGGGACCGGCTGAAGTTGCTCGGGATCCTTCCGTCCGGTCCCGTGGATGCCCCCACTTTCCTGCGGCGATTGTTTCTGGATACCATCGGCCGCTTGCCGACGTCCGAAGAAGCGCAGGAATTCCAGGCCGATGCCGGTGCCGACAAACGGAGCCGCTGGATCGAACGGGTTCTCGCTCGCGATGAGTACGCCGAACTATGGGCGATGAAATGGGGAGACATTCTGCTGGTCGACCGTCAGAAGCTTGGCAACCGCGGGGCCTACGAATTCCATCGCTGGCTGCGGGACCAGTTCGCCACGAACCGTCCGTACGATGCGTGGGCTCGCGACATGATCACGGCCACGGGAAACTCGGCCAAGAACGGCCCGGCGAACTTGTATCGCGGCATGGACAATCCGGAAGGGTTCACGCGCGTCCTCTCGCAAGCCTTCCTGGGAGTGCGGATCGAGTGTGCTCAGTGCCACCATCACCCCTTTGAAAAGTGGTCGCAGGATGATTTCTATGGGCTGACCGGATTCTTCACCGGCTTGGAAAGAAAACCGCTGGGGACCAATCAGGTGCTCGTCTATCACGCGGGTCTGCGGGAGACACGCATTCCCTTCTCCAACAAACTTGTCCCCACTCGGGTGCTGGATGGACCGGCATTGACTTCGGTGAGCGGCGATCCTCGTCGCTTGCTCGCCGACTGGATGACCTCGCCACAAAACCCGTGGTTTGCCCGGCTGGCGGTGAATCGGCTCTGGAAGCATTTTTTGGGACGGGGCCTGGTCGAATCCGAGGATGATTTGCGTTCCACGAATCCACCCACCAATGAGCCGCTGCTGGATTACCTGACCAATCGACTCGTGCAGGAGGAATTCAACCTTAAGGCCGTGATGCGGGAGATTCTGAACTCGCACGTGTATCAGCTTTCCGCGATTACAAACGACAGCAACCAAAGCGACGAGCAGAACTTCTCGCATTACCTCGTCAAGCGACTATCCGCGGAAGTCCTGCTTGACGCAATTTCCGATGTGACGGGTGTTGCTGAGCCCTTTCCGGGCCAGCCGGCAGGGACTCGCGCCGTGCAGCTTTGGGACAACCGCTTACCCTCGTATTTTCTGGAGATTTTTGGACGCCCGGAGCGGACTAGTCCCTGCGAATGTGGCCGGTCCAGCGAGCCGACCATGGCTCAGGCTCTGCATTTGATGAACGCGCCGGAAATTGAATCCAGGCTCGCCGCGCCCACGGGGCGAGTCGCCCGGCTGATTGAGCGCGGGCTGAATCCCCAAAACCTGGCCGATGAATTGTCATTGGCGGCTTTGGGCCGGCTTCCCAATTCTCAGGAGCGGAAAATAGCCGATGATATGTTTGCCGCCGGAACATCACGCGAAGCGGCTGCGGACTTTTTGTGGACCCTGCTGAATTCACGAGACTTTTTATTCAATCACTAGGACCACCCATGCTTGGCGATTATTGCGACGGATTGGACCGCCGGGGATTTCTGCGGGTCGGCTCGGTAGCGGGGCTCAGCCTGGCGCACCTCATGCAGTTGCAAGCAGCCCAAGGGGCTGACAAGCCGCGCAAGGACGTGAACTGCATCTTCATTTTCATCATCGGGGGGATGGCTCATCAGGATATGTGGGACCCCAAGCCGGAGGCCCCCGCCGAAATTCGCGGGGACTTTCGCCAGATCAATACCGCGGTACCGGGGATGAATTTGACGGAGATTTTGCCGCATGTCGCCAAGGTGACCGACAAGCTGTCGATTATCCGCTCGATGATGCACAACGATCCGGATCACACGGCGGGCTATCACGTGATGATGACCGGCCAGCATCCGGGCACGGGGCCGGCTTTCAATCGCAACGTGGCGAACAACAACGTGCATCCCTCTTTGGGTTCGATGGTGGCCAAGCTCGGCCGCAGCGGGGCACTTCCGCCGTACATTTCACTTCCCAATTTCTTGAACAGTGGCGGCCCGGCGTTCTTGGGGGCGAGCTGCGCTCCCTTTGTGATCGAAGCGGATCCAGCGTCTCCGGATTTTTCCGTGCGAGACATTGTGCTACCCGAAGGTGTGAGCAGTGCGCGGAGTGTCCGCCGGCAAGAAGCTCTTCGCCGCCTGAAAGACTTCGAGCAGAAGGCCGAGCGGGCCTGCAAGGATGCCCAGTCGCTCGACGTGTTTCAGCAAAAAGCCTATTCCTTGATGACATCCAGGGAAGCGAAACAGGCGTTTGACATCAGCCAGGAGGACGAGAAAACCCGGGAGGAATATGGCATGACGAGCCTGGGGCAGTGCTGCCTAATGGGTCGCCGACTGGTCGAAGCCGGCTGCCGTTTTGTGTCCATCGAAAATGGACACTGGGACACGCATCGCCAGAACACGATGAGCCTGCGAGACCTGCTGGTGCCGCCGCTGGACCGCGGGCTGGCGGCCCTGCTCACGGATCTAGAACGCCGCGGAATGCTCGATTCCACGCTCGTGGTCGTAGCCACCGAATTCGGCCGCTCCCCCAGAATCAACCAGATGGCGGGGCGAGACCATTGGCCGGGAGCGTTTTCTGTCGTCTTGGCCGGCGGGGGGATCAAGCGTGGCCAGGTGATTGGCTCAACCGACAAGGACGCAGCGTCCGTCACCAGCCGTCCAACCTCACCGGCCGATTTCACCGCCACGGTTCTTACGGTGCTGGGCATCGATCCGCAAACGATTTTGCGTACGCCGGTCGGCCGTCCGATCCAACTGGCTGGCGGCGGCCGTCCCGTGCATGAACTGCTGTAGGTGGTAACGATGATGACAAAGAACCTCCTCGCGGGCTGGCTACTAGTTAGTCTCCTTCCCTCGCTGATTTTGGCCCAGCAAGTGGCAACCGATCCGACCAGCAGCCACATCTTTCCCGCGGGGGGACGGCGGGGGTCGTTAGTGAATGTTCGAGTGGGAGGGGAATGCCTTCCACCGCAGACAAGATTTCGCCTCGCGGGGCCCGGCCTGAAAGCGCCCGAAGTACTGGGGTCGCGAAGTCCCTTCCGGGGCGAGTTGTCGCCGCGCCGCAAGCCGGGCGAGCAGCACATCAACTACCCCAAGGAATGGGACACACAGGTCGAAATTGCCGCGGATGCACCGCTCGGTCCGCGGCTCTGGTGGCTCTCGTGCGCCCGGGGCGGCGCAGGCGGAAGGCCATTTATCGTCGGCGATCTCCCGGAGTTCATCGAGGCGGAATCGAACTCAACTGCTGAGCGGGCCGAGCCACTGACGTTGCCGATGACGCTGAATGGCCAAATCTCTGGCGAGCGAGACCTGGATTATTACTCCATTTCCGCGATCCAAGGTGAAGTTATCATCGCCAATGTCGTCGCCGCTCGCATTGGCTCGCCACTGGAAACGGTGCTCGAATTTCGGGACGAAGCGGGCCGCTGGTTGCGCCCGCAGGAGGTGCGCATCGGCAATGATTCGGTGCTGGCTCTGAAAGTTGCCGCGACGGGCAAGATCGTTTTCTCGGTCGCCAATCTCAGTGTCGCGGGGGGACCGAACTTTGTGTACCGCATCACGCTCACCAATGAGCCTTTCGCTCGACTGGCTTTTCCTGGCGGGGGACAGTCGGGGCAATTGCAGGGCTTTGAGCTGCTGACATTGACCGGCGAAGCCGGAATTCGGCCGCTGCAGCAATCGATCACTCTGCCGGCAGTCCCCGGTGACTTCTGGTGGAATCCGCCCGGCCAGAGCGGTGCTCTGCCACTCGGCGTGGGCACGATTTCGGAGCTGATCGAACAGGAGCCCAACGAAAAAGCAGGCGAGGCCAACAAGGTCACCCTCCCCATCACCCTCAACGGTCGGTTGGCCACCTCCGCCGACGAAGATTGGTTTACCTTCACGGCCAAGGCCGGACAAACTGTGTCGGTTCAGTGCCAATCTGCCGGTGCGGGTCTGCCGACACTTCCGCTCATCAGCATCTATGATGCGACGGGCAAGGAACTGGCCAAGGCCAGCGCCGTCGATACGCCCGACCGCCTTCCCGCCCTCGAAGCCTGGGCTCCTCCCGCCGATGGAGACTACTTGCTTTGCATTCGGGACATGCAGCAAGGAGTCGCCGGGGGGCCTGAATTTCTTTATCGCGCCCAAGTTTCAATTGCTAAGCCAGATTTCGAATTGTCCCTCAAGAACGACTGGGCGAACCACATGCCTGGGGGACGCTCGGAAATCGACGTCCTGGTGCGCCGCCGGGGTGGATTCGCGGGACCAGTGAAAGTCTCCGTGGAGGGTCTCCCAGCCGGTATACGCGCCGAGCCGCTCGACATTGCCGCGGGTGCTCCCAGCGCCAAACTGGTGTTGCTCTCCGAGGCTGTTATGGTGCCTCCTGGCGATGCGCTCCTCAAGATCAACGGCGCCAGCGACATCAATAATGTGACGGTAACTCACGTTGCGACCGCGCCGCACCTGGGACAGGATGTGGAAGGTGTTTCTGTCGGCCCGGCAACCACGGAGTACTTTCACCTTACGGTTCAGCACAAGCCTCTCTTTCGACTGTTTTGCAGCGAGGCTTATCAATACGCCCACCGGGGGACCATTCATCTCTATCAAATGGAGGTGGAGCGACTGGAAGGCTATAGCGGACCGATTACGCTGCAAACTGCCGATCGCCAAATTAAAGACCTCGACGGCGCGGAAATTCTGGAGACGACGATACCCGCCGGAGAAAGCCAACTTCGGCTGCCAATTTTTTTGCCGGAGACGATGCATATCAACGTGCAGGCCCATTCCAATATTTACGCCCAGGGAATCGCCACTTTTCAGGATAAGTGGGGGCAAAAGCAATCCACCTGCATCGTCTCGGAGATGCGCTGTATGGTCCGGACGCTGCCGACCGTAACACGTCTGCAGGCACTCGATCGCGAACTCACCTTTGCCGCGGATGAGACCGCCACTTGTCGCCTCCGCCTCGAACGGACCTCTCTCTTTTCCGGCCCTTTGCAAATCGCACTCTGCCAGGACGAGTCTTGCCGCGGAATTATCTCCGAGCCGGTCATCATTCCTGCCGGACAAGCCGAAGTCTTGGTTCACATTCGCCACAAACCTGGCGAGAAACTCGCCCCCAAGGCCATGCTCCGATTTCGTGGCACAGGAAACCTGGTAGGAGGAACCATTGTCGTGGCTGAAGCGGTAGTTCAATTGCGGTAGTCTGCAGGGCCTTGTCGCCATTTCGCTGGAATTGGTTGGGATCCGACGGTTTCCCAAAGCCTGGACATCACGGTCCTTGTCTTGCAAGAATGGTTGCTCCCATCGGTCACATCGACCGGCCTACGGAGCATCCGCGAACCGACGCCGACAGCAAGGGCATTCATTTTCGAATCCCCGAACGAGGGCTGCAAAGGCGGATGGCTGCGGCAGTGTCATGATTGCCTTGAAGGCCAATGGAGCGCGGTGCGCATAGTGGCGGTACGCGATACCGCCCACAGAATGGCCGAGAATCTCGATCGAAGACTCAGGACAGTGCTCGTCATAGTAGCTAGCGCAGGTCTTCCTGAGGTCCTTGAGTTCCCAGGC
Organism: Pirellulaceae bacterium; assembly: GCA_051004015.1. Lineage (GTDB taxonomy): Bacteria > Planctomycetota > Planctomycetia > Pirellulales > Pirellulaceae > SXOA01. The sequence continues at coordinate 6,912 of JBPCKT010000055.1, forward strand.
TTCATCTGCTCCCGACTCGATGTTCTTTTTGGCCGTAATCCCCGCCAAATTGCAGAGTTCCTGGAACCGGGTGTTTGGGCGAGATCCTCCCCCGAGAAAGACCGGATCGTCGGGCTGTGAAGGCTCTGTCGCAATGTTCTTCAGATGTGCATTAACGAAACGGTTCATTGGCCGGTAAAACGCCTTCCCGGTTTTCACCCGTCGATAGAACAGCCATCCCCAAGGCGACTGCTCCTTGGCCTGACTATCTGGCGAGTGGCGATTCCAAGAAACATTCCGCCAGAGAATTGGCTCATGCTCCGGCGAAGACCGCCAAACGGTTCCGGTATCGATGCCGTAGTTGAAGAAGAGGACGAGTGCGGCGCGCCAATAGCGCCCCACGGGGATTGGATTGTCCCAGCCTAGCGGACGCTTCATCTTGTGAGAGGCTGTCCGGAAACGAAACTCGAGTTTTACCCTGTGTTTGTTGCGATAGCGTTGCGTGCCAGCATGGTTGTTTTCCTCGGAACTTCGCGGTGTGGTACTGCTGGCACATGGTCGCTTGCATCATAATCCTCGGGATTATCGCGAATTGTATTCGGATAGCCTCTGAGTGGCGAAGTACAGGGCGTTGATCTCCGATTTGGTCAAGTAGTGCCGCCCCGCCACATCGCGCTGCTGCTTCGGCTTTGGAAACCGCGGCGGTGCCACGATGATTTCCTGGTCCCAGGCCCAAGAGAGCACGGCTCGAAGCTGTTCGCGGGCCTTGTTCGCAGTGCGACCTGGGTTTGTGCCATCTTCCTTTACGGCGCGCTCGTGGACCCAGTCCAAGAACTCGCGGATTTCCTTTCGCCCCAGCTTCTCGATGGGCATCCCGCCGCCCCATTGCTTCCATTTCCGGAGCGTTGTGTAGTACTCGGCCCTCGTACCCCGAGAGGGGCTCCCGGATCGAAGGTAATTCTCCACCACAGTCTTGAGAGTCGTCGGCATTGGCAAGCTCCAGCGCCGCCGGTACTTGCCTCAATGCCTCATCCCGCGATCCGGCGGAGCATTGCGCCTCTTGCTGGCGATCGCCCCAATCCATCGGACGAAAACATCGAATCTCGAATGCGCCACCATACCTTCCGAGGATAGTTCGCGAACCTTGCCCATTCCATAACGCGTGGCCGACGAACCTTCAAACGTCGGCGTGTCGGACCGCTAGGAGCTTGTCGGTGCCGACGTTCATTCATCTTCAGTCAAACATCTCGCGGATGGGCTCGCCGCTGGGTAGCAAAGGGATGGGTCTGCCAGAGAAATCGGTTGGGGACAGGTCGGTCGAAATGCCCAGGAAGCGGTACATCGTCGCCAGCAAATCGGTGGGGCCGAGCGGGCGATCCTGCGGCACGGCCCCCTTGGCGTCGCTGGAACCGATGACTTGACCGTGGCGCAACCCGCCGCCGGCGAACAGCGCCGTAAAGACGTTTCCCCAATGGTCGCGGCCGGCGGTTGTATTGATGTTCGGCGTGCGCCCGAACTCGCCAAACACTTGCACCAGGACGCGGTCCAAAAGACCTCGCTCTTTCAGATCAATAATCAGACTCGATAACGCCATGTCGAGATGCGGGCCTTTGGTTTTCGTCCCCTCGATGCCAGGCCCGCCGACTGTTCCATGCAGATCCCATTCAAAAAACTCATAGTCTTTCACATTCACGAACGTGGCACCGGCTTCCACCAGCCTTCTGGCGAGCAGGCACGCCTGCCCCAGCCGCGTTCGTCCGTAGCGATCTCGGAGCCGCGGATCCTCGGCCGAAATGTCGAATGCGCGTCGCACAGCGGGTCCGGAAAGCATGTCGTACGCCGACGCCTGAAATGCATCCATCGCGGCGAAGCGGCCATGCGTGTCAACATCGCGCCGGAAGCGGTCCAGGCCCTGCAGTATCCGCAACCGGTCGTCCAGGCGATTCGTCGTGATGCCGTCGAAGAGCTTCAGATTCGAGACACTGAAGTCCGCTTTGTTCGGATCGCCGACTTCCATGGGGTTATAGCGTGATCCCAGATAGGAAGCGGTGCTGTAGTAGAATCCTTCCGGTATCGCAACATTTGGCGGTACGCCCCGGTCATTTGCTCCCCGATACCTGGCGATTATCGCGCCGGTTGCGGGAAATTGATTTTCGCCGAAGACAAGTTTGTTCGGATAATGGCCGGTCTGCAGCCAATGCACGCTGTGATTGTGGCTGCCGTCGCCATGCGCGACGGACCGGACCACCGAGAACTCATCCAAGATGGCGGCAAGTCGCGGAAAGAATTCCGTGACGCGCACCCCCAGCATCGCTGTCTGGATGGAATCGAACGGCCGGCACTCCGCCGGAGCTAGCGGCTTGGGATCAAATGTGTCGTGCTGGCTGGGACCACCGCACAGAAAGACCTGAATTACTGCGGTGTCATTGCGAGCGTCTTGCGCCCTGGCTCGCTGCCGCAACATCTCGGCCAGACTCACTCCGCCGGCAGCCAGCGAACCAAGGCGCAGAAACTCCCGACGATGGAGGTGCTTGCAGTCAGTCGAGAGGAGATTCAACATGGCAAGATACCTCGTCTGTCAGAGCAACGTCGATAGTCTGTTACAAGACGGTAGGGGAGCGCTACTCATAAGAGCTCCCGTATTGGCTGGCCACGATAGATGCGGTATGGCCTGCCAGCCGCATCGTGGAATTCGCGCTCGGGACCAATACCAAGCAGGTGGAAGATCGTGGCGGCCAAATCTGCGGGAGTATAGGCTTCCGACTTCGGCAGGCCTCCCTGCGAGTCGGTTTGACCGATAACTCGACCGGGCTGAATGCCGCCACCAGCGAAGTAGCAGGGAAAGGCATCCCCCCAATGATGACGACCTGGTGTGAAAATCTCGCCCGAAGCGTTCTTCCCTCCGACCGCGATTGGGGAAACCTTGGGCGTGCGTCCCATCTCGCCGCACATCACCACAAGGGTCTCGCTCAAAAGGCCCCGGGACTCGAGGTCGTCGAGAAAGCCGCTGAGGCAATGGTCGATGGACGGGAGCAGCTTCCCCTTGAGATCGCGGAAAGCATTCTGGTGCGTATCCCAGCCCCGCAGATTGACCTGGACCATTCGGACCCCGGCTTCGATCAGGCGGCGGGCGACCAGAAACCCTTGGCCCCATTCCTCTCGACCGTACAGGTCGCGAGTGGCATCGGGCTCCAGGGACAGATCGAAGGGATTCTGCTTCCCCGGCAGCGTCGCCAAGAGGAGGCGCTGGGCCTTCTCGCGATGGGCATCCCAGGCGTGAGACGGCGCTGGCACATATCCGTCATCAGCTTGCCGCCGCAATTGCTCCAGCTGGGCCAGAAGTTCCGCTCGCTTGGCAATTTGCGGGATGAGCAGTCCCTGCCCGGAGCCTAGATTGGGTAGGTGGAAATCCGGCTTGCGACAACTGGTGTTGTCCCACCAGGCATTGGGACCTGGACCAGGAGCTCGGGCGGGGTCATTGGGGTCATCGTGACTGTAGCAGTTCGGGCAAGATCCCCCTGCATCCTTCGCGTTACAGCGGGGTGCCAGGTCCACTCCCCAGCGGTCATACTGGGGTCCGAGGACTGCCGACTCCCGGCCCGGATAATTCATCAAGTTGCCACGAGGTATTTCCACGACAGCTGGCCAGCCGACACCAGGTCCGGGCGGAGCGGCATAAGCAATCAGTGAGGCCATACTGGGCCAGGCGATTCGCCCCGGTCGCGGCGCGGTGATGGAAGCGTTCGTATCGCCTACAGGCAATTCCGTCGTGCCGGCATGCAAAAGGTAGTGGCAGCTGCTGTGTTCGTTACGAAACTGCCGATCAGCCTCGTGGTGCATCGTTCGGACCAGCGAAAACTTGTCAGCCCGGGCGGCCAGCTTTGGCAAATATTCGCAAAAATGCACACCGGAGATTTTGGTTGGGGTCGTGCCATACTCCCCTCGAATATCCAGTGGGGCCGCGGGCTTTGGGTCGAAGGTCTCGTGCTGCGACGGTCCGCCCGACTGGAAGATGAAGACCACCGACTTGGCACGTGGCGCGATCGTTTTTCCATCGGCGCCTTCCGCTTCGAGCCGCAGCAGCTCCCCAAGACCTGTGCCCAGGAGGCCAATTCCGCCCGCCTGTAAGAGTGCCCGCCGGCCGATGGGCGGGTGATCCCACGGATTGTGAGCTGCATTTGGCATGACGAATCAGCCTAACCAAATAGGAAGCCACTGGCCAGCGAAGACAGGTGGCAAGGCTAATGGAGCGGAAGCGTAAACCCAGTAGGAGTCGGAGAAATGGACCTGGATCTTTTCAGGAAGCTCGACCAGCTCTCGCTTAGGGCCATCAGCAATTTGCCACCTTCATATCGTTGTTGGGCTACCAATCAATCGCCAGCTTTGTCCAGCGAATGCCACAGACTCCTTGTTCGACGCACCAATGAGTGGCCAGAAAAGTGCCATCGAGCAGGCGGATTGCCGTGGGAAATCCGAACTGGAAGCTGGCGAGCTCGTCAACTCCCGTGGCGGCAGGTGCGGGGCCATCGCGAAATCCGCGAGCATCGTACAGCAGACCTTCCTCATGCACTGACCAATTCGTTTCCGTAAATGTTACCAGTGCCATGACGACACCTTGTTGGCCATAGCGCCGGTTGTAAAGTACGAGCAGCCGGTCGCCGCCGAGCGGTAGAAAGGAGAGCGTTTGCCCGCGGATGCCGGTGCTTTGGTGCGGCCCCCACGTCCAGCCATCATCGTGGGAAATACAGAAACTGTTGCACTGGTCGCGATAGTCACCCAGGGTCACTGTCCAGGCGGCGGCCATCACCTTCCCGGGCGCAATTTCGGCGAGTTTTTGCTCCCAGAACCCGACTTTCCCCTGGGGATCGCGAAAGACAGTGCGGCGATGAGGCCAGTTGCAGCCGTCGTCATCGGAAACGGCAACGAGCACTTCTTCTCCTAGCCGGCCTTTGTCGGCAAGCAGCGCGCCTGGTGCGAGCAGCCGTCCGGAAGTCAGCGGGCGGAGGGAATGCGAAACCTCCATGGGGCAGTCAGGCATCGGCACCGTTAGGGGCGTCGACCAGGTGCGGCCGTTGTCGCGAGAGCGACAAAGGACTGTTTCTCCCTGCCTTTCGCCGAATCGCTCGTTCTGGTTAGCCCAGTAGCGAGTGCCGTAGGCGTAGACCGTTTTTTCATCGGCGGAAAGACTGAGTTTCAAGGCGTTCGCGGAAGGGGGTTCGAGCGTGGCAGGCAACAATTGCCCCTCCAGTCGCCAGGTCTGGCCGCCATCCGTCGAGCGGACCCAATCTGTTCCTCCATGCACGTATTGCCCTCCCCCCACACTGAACGAACAGAGAATGTCGCCATTTGGAAGTTGAACGGCCTGGGGAAACGCCGATTCGCGCTCCTCGAGTCGACCGGAATAGAGAATTCTCATGGAGGGCACGGTAGATTCCTCGCCGTTGGGAATGACAAGATCCGTTACAGCGATTTGGCCGCGTCAAGCTTGCCCGGCCGGGGCCTGACTGGCAGCATGGTAACCGCCAGAACGATACCGCTGAGGATGAACAGGGCGCAGACGAGAAAACTGAGCCGAAAGCCGAGCGATTCGCTGTTCATGCCCCAGGCCGTCCAGCCTGCCTTCTTGACCTCATCAACAATCGCGCCATACAGATAGCCCGCTGGCGCCGCCGGGACCATCAGCATCGTCACGAACGCCATATTTTGCCGCAACTGGTCGCGGCGCGAAGCCGAGACGATGTAGTTCGGAGCATAGACCCCAACTAACTCTCCAGCTCCGTGGAGACCAAAGGCCACGAGATACCACGGTCCCGTGACGAACATTGCCCAGACCTGTGCGATCAGAAAGATTGCGGCGGTTGCCACAATACCGACCCTGGGATTGGTACGCGTTAGTATCCAGCCGAGCAAGGACCCCGCAACGACCTTGAAGCCGAATCGGAGCATGTTCTGCGGACCGGCGAAATTCTCAGGCAAATCACCCAGCGCCTCCAACGAGTATAAATTCATGTTGGAGGGAATGACATTTCCCGCGTAGACCAGAATCGTCACCAGGGTCGCCAGCAATAACACACGCTGCTGCAAGATCGAGCGAAAGTGATAGATGAAGGCCAGGGCCGCAACGATTGCACAGATATAACCCATGCCGCGAAGCAGCGTGGTCGATGAAAACTGGGCACTCGGAGCATTCTCGGTGTGACCGGCGAAGTGCATGCACGCGACGGATGCAAACATCAAGGGGAGACCAAGCAGCAGCCCGACAACTTCGGCAACCGGCGCCCGCGAGGGCTCCTGTTCGACGGGCACAACGTGAAAAAACTGCGAAAAGAGTGCTGCCATTCCCATAATCGGAGCACCAGCCGCAAACAGGACGATAAAGCTTCTTGGATAAGCAAGGCCGGCGAAATGCAGCCCAAACAGGTTACCCCCCAGCAGCGCCGTCTGGCCGAAGGAGCCAAGCACGGCGAGCAAAGGGCCGGCGCCAAAGGCCATGCTAAGTGCCAGGCCGCGGCGGGATTCATCAGAACCGCGTCCGATCACTTCCCACAGCAGGGCAATGGCCGCGGGCATGACTGCCCCCGACACCCCGCCCTGGATAACAATCATGAACAGCTTAAAGTCATTGGAGACGGGAGACGCCAAGGTTACCGCCAGAGTCGCCAGCATAACGGCCGAAGCTCCGTAACAGAGGCTTAGATTTCGCCTCAGTGACGAAACTCGCGGCGACAGCCAGGCAATCAGGGCCGGCATGGCGGTCATGGCAAAGAAGAGCGTTCCAGGCAAGTTGGAGGTGCGGGCGTCAGCACCGAGGCGGTCGCACAGCGAGGCCTGCGTGATGCCCACATACAGCACCGGGGCCGCCAGGTACTGCGTACCGGTGCAGACTGCAAACAGAATCAGGTTCCAGCGCTGCTTGGGCCACGATAGAGGACAGACCGCTGGGAGGTCGACCGTCGAAACGCTCATGACCTGTCTCCTAGTCGGTAATGCGAGGCGCACGAACGATTGTTTTTTCTAGCCGAATCGCAACTACAGCGGCAATGAGACGGCCTGGCCACTCTTGGCCGAGAGCAGACACGCTTCACACAGCTCGACTGCCGCCCGGCCTTCGGCTCCGCCGACCTTCGGCTGCCGTTTTTCGCGAATGCTATCGATGAATTCCTGGATAACTCCAATGTGCGGATACAGCCGGATAGGGGACTTGGGTTCCTTGAGGTAGTCAAATCGTTCGGGCGTATAGACGCGTTCCCATTTCTCCCCACGGCCGATATCGAGGTATTCAAAGTTTTCGAGATCGAGCATGGCGTCACGACCGAAAACCTGAAACCGAACTTCACTACTGGGAAGGCTCGGATTGGGAAGCTCCGCGGTGATCCACATCTGGGCCATGATATTCCCTTCGAACACAATCTGGGCCATGACCGAGAGTGGCGGGCCAGGAAGGTCGCTATACGTTGTCGCCTGAGCGAACACCTTGACGGCGCTGCGGCCGGTCAGCCAGCGCAGAAAATCGGCATTGTGAGACGCCATTCCCATGAACAAGCCCCCGCCTCGCGGATCTGCCATCCATTGCCGCTCGTCAAAGAGCTGCCTGGCCAGCGGCAACGGGAACGCCGAAACGGTGCGGAGCATTCGCAGTGGCCCGAGCGTTCCATTGTCAATGAGCTCCTTGGCTTTGAGCGTGATCTTTCGAAATCGCTCCGTCTTGACGACGGCCAGATTGACATGAGCCGTCGCGCATGCAGCGATCATCTGGTCGCACTCCGCGACGGTGGGCGCCATGGGTTTCTCGGCCAGCACGTGCTTTCCCGCCGCCGCTGCTTTTTTCGTCAGCTCCAGGCGATTCAGGTCCGGCGTGGCAAGCACCACGGCCTGGATATCGTCCCGAGCGAATAGCGAATCGACGGAAGATTCCGCGGCTACGCCGTAATCCTCCGCGAGCTTCTGTGCCCCACGGCCTCCGGCGACTGCCACCAGGCAGCAGCCGGCGGCATGCCTCGCGACAACCTCGCTATAGGTCAGCCCCATGAAGCCGCTGCCGACGATTCCGACTCCAATCATCCGCATGTGGCTTCCACCTATTCTTGACAGGCACGCTCAATCTTTCATTTAACCAGCGCAGAATAGCGTCGCTATGAGTCATCATCAACAGGATGGCCGGCGAGGTTAGCGCACGGAAGTGTCGCGGCAGCTTACTTTTCAGCCGAGAATTGTGCAGTCCGCATTCTCACCGTGGGTGAGGACGAACGGCGACTGCCGCCCGCGCCCTATCGACTCTACTGCTCGTTATTCGTTCCGACGACGTGCCAGGCTCGGAAAAGGCTCACGGTATCGTCACCCTCTCCACGGCTTCTTTGCGAGACGAATCACCTACCGTTCGGGTCGCCGCTCCGGAGACGTTTAATGGAATCGCTCCCTCGTAAAGCATGCTATGTCTCTAAAGGGTCAACGACCGTTCAAATATGGATTTCTTGTTGATCTTGCTGCGCGCGTCGGTCACATCTCCCGATGCAGGAAGCTCCGACTTTGCGAGAGCGAGGGGTGAGATTTCCCGGTCTAACAATTTTGGAAAATCTTTCCGCTGGGCCTTGCCCGAGCCAACCCGTTTGTATACACTTGTTCAAATTCGGAGGAGCCGCGCGCGAGGGCCAGGGAGGGTGCGATCTTTGACAAGTGGGGTACGCCTTGGAAAGGTGTTTGATGTTTTGCAGGTGCAAGTCCTGTCCGGCAGGGGTCGTTCCAGCCGGTAGCAACTGGAGGGGTGGTGGAGGCGACGAAGCCGCCTGAGTCTCTGGTGTAAGACTTATAAATCTTGTGGTTCGGTCATTGTCGCCATCTTATGCAACGGCGTTGGCTCGCGTCCCTCGGCCAATACCGGGCGGGGGCGATCGGGATCGCGGAAGACACGAAGGGCCAGGGCCCACATGCCGACACCGGCGATGATTACTACGGCCAGCATCAAAACGATGTTGCGCAGCAAGCGCTCGCTGAGCTGGCGAACGGGATAAATGACCTTGGCGTACTTGCTTTGCACCAGCACATCCAGGCCGGTGTCTTCCTTTTCGGGGTTGTAGGCCACTCCCGGAACGCTGGGGGCACGAACCGGCGCTACGGCGGCAATATAGTCCGTGGCAAAGTCCTGCCCCAGCTCGTGCTTGCCGAGCGGGTCGGCATAGAGCTTGTCCACGTCGCTATCCAGGAATTCCTCCGGCACGCGCATCGAGAGCAGCTCTTCAGGAGGCTTCTGACCTTTTTCGGCAATCGTCCTGTGGAGCGGGTGCTGCAGGATCGACCCGCGTGTGGCAGCGGGTCGACCATCGACGAGGACCGCAAATTGGGTCTCGACATCTCGGTTCTCTGCTCGGAAGAAGACGAAATCGCCAACATTGATCGTATAGACGAGGACGCCAATGAACTCCTCCCGCCTTTCGCCCCGAAAGATCGGCGTTGATACGGCCACTTTCCAGGTTTTCTGGCTGCTGCTCTTGAAAATCGCGGAAAGCTGGGTTTCCTGAATGGGCAGGACTTTGCCCAGCTCGGCGGAGCTGGATCGTTCTTGAAGGTCTGCGGCTCCGCCGTGAAAATAGCTGCGGTGCGCCACGTTGAGGCCGACGGTCGTCGGTTGGGTCGTGGGATCGTCAAAAGCCACCGCCAGTTGATTCCCCCAGCGGTCGAGGACGAACACGCTGGCGAATTTCGGCGCGTTGTTTTTGTCTTCCTTAAAGTCCGCCAAATAAATATTGAGCCTATCTTGTAGATAGCGATTCAACTTCTGCCGCTGCGGATGACTGAGGAACTCGGCTCGCGCCTCTTTCCTCTCATCCTCGCTTGCCTTTTGGTCCCGCAACTTCTGCATGAGCTGCGATAACTCCGCGGAGCCCGGCGGGCTCAGCAGCGGCTCCAGCTTGCCGCGCATTTCCCGCTCGAGCGCTTCACTGCGGACGATGAGAAAGTACTTGCCGATTTCGCTGGTGACTTTTTCGGCGGCCAGGCGGGCGGCGAACTCGTTGTTTTCGCGAGCCCACTTCCTGATTTCCACTTCAGTATCTCCCACCGCCCGCTGATACCCTCGCCAGCTAAAAAAGCCGGCGACGAGCAGCACCAGCAGCGGGCCGATGAGTCCGACGGCCATCATCTTCTGGCGGGCAGCCGCGCGCTCGCGATTGATCAGGGCATCAAGCACCTCCTGCACATTGGCAAAGCGATTTTCCGGGTTCGGGGCCAGGCACCGCTCGATGACTTCGGCCAGGCGGGAATCCACTCCGCGAATGCGGCGATGTTCCTGCGGCACCGGCGATTCCTGAATCAGTTGTCGGTAGCGGGACAGCCGGTCTTCCAGGTCGGTGGCCGTTTCGATGTGGCTGACGGAATGGTCATGCCGGTGCGGCGGCCGGCCGATGAGCAGACAATAGAAGATGGCCCCCAGGGCATAGACGTCCCAGCGGGCATCGGGCAGCGCCGCCAGGTCCGCCTGCTCGGGAGCCATGTAAAACAGCGTCCCCAGCGCCGGCTTTTGCTCGTGCGACAGGCGGGACTGGCCAAAATCCGCCAGCCGCGGCTTGCCATCCTGGTCAATCAGGATGTTGGCGGGCTTGAGGTCGCAGTGCAGCACGCCGCGGCCATGAGCGTGAACCAGTCCGACGCCGATTTCGCGGAACATCTCCGTCGCCTCAGCCGCGGAGAACGTCCCCCGCTCTCGAAGCATGTCCTCTAGCGAGCCGTTCTCCACGTACTCCATGACGTAGAACGGCGGGTCGGCATCCCACCCCACCTGCAGCAATTGCACGACGTAGCGGTCAGCGGACAGGAAGACCAGCTTTTCCACCTCGCGGGAAAGCAGCGACCAATCCACTCCGCGGCGGTGGGCATAGAACTTGATGGCCACCTTGCGGCCCGTATTCCGGTCCTGCCCGGCCCAAACCTCGCCGTACGCCCCCGCCCCCAGGAACCGCGTAATCTGATACCCTGGCACCTCGGTCGGCGCCTTAGTCCGCTGCAAACTCAAATCCTTCGACCGCGCCTCATCCGCCGGCGACTGCGTCTGCGTGAATTCGATAGATGGAAGGTCGTCGGGCATGGCAGCTCGGCGGTGTGGGGGCAATATCTCATCGTAGCAGGGGGAGCGTCAGGAGACTTCCCCCAGCAACTCGGCGACCTTCTCGAAGCGATAGTCGAAAATCCGTTCCAACGTGCGGCGGGTCCAGAGGGCGTGGACGAGAGTGCCGAGCGGGCCGAAGGGCATCTGATAGCGGACGAGATCGGTCATCAGCGTGCCTGCGGTGGTTTCCAGAAACTCGTGGGTGTGATGCCACAGGCGGTAAGGGCCGCGGACTTGGGTATCGCCGAATCGCAGCGGCGAGTCAAAGGACTCGATTTGCGTCCGCCAGAACAAGGGAATGCCGAGGAGGCGAATACGGTAGTCGATGAGCGTTCCCGCCTGCAAGGCAATCGGCCCAAGGGTGAGGATCTTGAACTGCAAGAAGGGAGGCGTGATGGCCTCCAGGTTCTTGGCGTCGGAAAAGAACGGAAATACTTCGCGGCGCGGCCGCGGAATGAGCTGGGTTCGCTCCAGAGAGTAGGTGGGTGGCATGTCTATTTCTGGAAGATGTTCGTTAGTGCCGGCTCGAGCTGCGGGTACTCGAACTTGAATCCCGCTTCCTCCGCGGCCTTTGGAATGGCCCGCTGGGAGCCGAGCAGGATAGAGCCAAATTCGCCGAACATCAGGCGGAGCATGAATCCGGGGATGGAAGGCATGAAAGTGGGACGGTAAATGGCCCGGCCGAGGGCCTTGGTGAACTCACGATTCGCTACTGGATTCGGCGCTGCGCCGTTCAGCGGGCCTTTGACGTTGTCATGCTCGGCCGCGAACAGCACCAGCCGCACCAGGTCCTCGATGTGAATCCACGGCATATACTGCCGCCCGCTGCCGAGCGGAGCGCCGGCACCGAGATAGAACGGCGTGAGCATCTTGGCCAGCGCGCCCCCCTTCTCGCCGAGCACAATACCGATGCGGATGATCGCCACACGGATGCCGTGGGCAGTGGCCGCTTGAGCTTCCCGCTCCCACCCCTGGCAAAGCTCGGCCAGGTAATTTCCAGCGGGTGAGGAAGATTCGTCCAGGATTTCGTCGCCCCGGTCCCCATAATAGCCGACGGCAGAGGCGCTGATGAGCACTTTCGGTTTGATGGGAAGAGCGGCCAGGGTGGCCACCAGGTTCCGTGTGCCGGCGATGCGGCTGTCCCTCATGCGGACCTTCTTGGCACTCGTCCACCGGCCAGAGGCGACGGATTCCCCCGCCAGATGAAAGACCGTGTCAATTCCCGCAAATGCTTCCGGCGGAGCCGGTTCTTTGGTGGGATTCCAAGAGAAAGCCTTGACGCCGAATTGGGCCAGCTCCTTCTCCGCCTTAGCGCCGTCGCGGCTAAGAACGACCGGATTTTCAAGGTGAGCTAGCAGCCGATGCCCCACAAAGCCGGTCGCTCCGGTGACGAGAGCCCGCATGGTTGGTCCTTTCGCTGTGCCGATTTCAGGGTGTAACCGCAACGGTATCCGCGAATTCACCGGAGAAGAATGGGCCGCGGCAAGAATCTTCAGTTGGTCTGGACGCGGCGGCCGATTTTTGGGACTTAACGGGGTCGGGAAGGGTTTTCGCGGTGTAAATAACATGATTGCCGAAGGACGTTGACCGCGAAGACTCTTCCCGACCCCTTCCTCCAGTTCCAGGAGTATCTGCTGTGAAACTGCCGCGGCTGCTCTCGCTGAGTTTGATTTTTCTGCTGGTCTTCGCCGCCTCCGCCCAGGCGGAGTGGTGGAAGCCGAGCATGCCCAACCTCAACCCGTTCAAACGGCGGGATTCCCACCCCGCTAACATCGGCAACAACGAAGACAGTTGGCAATGGCCGGGAATGTCCCGCAAGCCCGCCGCGGAGCCACAAGAGGCCAAGCCCTCCGTGTGGCAGCGGGTGAGCAGCGGCACCAAGAGCACCTGGATCAAAACCAAATCCACTCTCACTCCCTGGCGGGCCAAGCCCCAGCCCGAGGAAGAACTGGTAGTTACCGGCGCCAATTCCAGCTTTTCGCGGATGGCCAACGGAGACAACAAGCAACCCGTGAAGAAGGCCTTCTGGGCCTGGGGGAATGAGGAAGACGAGCGGCCGCAGAAAGCCAGCAGCGTCTCCGACTTCATCGGCGGCAGGCGGCCCGAATAGTAGTCCGCTCACACCGTGAGCAGACATTTCGGCACACGGAGTGTGCCGACTACTTTAGCGGCAGCGGAATATCCAGCAGGTCGCCGTTCGCCTTGAACCCGCCGCCATCGACGTCAACGAAGATGGGATTGGAAACGGCTGTCGGGGGCAGGTTGCCCCATTCTGTCCCCATCACGCGGCCGACGCGGCCCTCTTCCTGAATGGTGGCGACGATGACGTGCGTGTCGCTCTTCAACTCCAGCGGCAGCGAGGCCTCGAACTTCACGACATCGTTTTTGAACCGGTCGGGTGTGGTCCGCCTGGTGAAGTTCAGCTTGGGTTCGGGCCGGCCGTTCAGGAAAACCTGCACGCGGTTGATGTCCAGCCAGTTGGGACACTGCACGCGGACACGCAGGTCCGCCTTGCCGCCCATCACCGAAATGTCATCGCCGGGAATGGCCTTCTTTCCACGATCAGCATTGGCGGCGGTTAAGCTCACCTCCATGAACGGTCCGGTGCTGACGACGACGTGCCCCTTCTCCGAGTTATGCACCATCTCCATCGTGTCGATCTTAGCTGGGTCATCGCTCGTGCTCAGGATGTAGTTGCGAAAGCCGCCGCTGCCGTGATGGTTGTAATGGGCATCGGTATTGATGACGCCACTCATGCGGTATCCCAGGTTGAGCATCTGCATCCAGTTCAGGATGGTGTTGCGAATGGGGTCGCCGGCGGAGTCCTTTTCAATCCTGAATATCGTGTGCGGCGGATGGACTTCCACCACGTCCACAAAGCCGAACATCTTTTCAAAGCCGCCGTCGGGTTTGCCGTCCAGATCCTTGTCCCCCAGAATTTGCCGCAGGTTGGGATGGTTCATCTGGATGAGTTTGTCGGACTTGTTGTCCCACAGCGCCAGCCGTTCGATCTGCACTTCAGGGTTCTGATCGGTGACGGGTCCGCCTCCGTCCTGCATCCGCGCTCGCATCACTAGGGGAAAGGCGTTTTGATGATTCACCGGCAGCGGACCGCCGGTCAATTCCATGCCGGTGCAGGTGGCCATCAGATGCTCGGCTTTAAGGGCCTTCAGGTGGGGGACGTAGGTATCGATGCGGTTGTGCTCGGTGCAAGGACCAAACTCGATGTGCTCGCAGATCAGGTTTTGCACCCGGCCGAACTGGCTGCTGGTGTTGTCTCCCGACGGGCTGCTGTGGCTGTGGAAATCGCTGCTCACCCAGCCGGCCGTGTTGACGGATCGCTTGAGCTTGGCGGTGAGCGCAGCGTGCTTCCCCTGCTCCACCGTGATTTGCTGGACAACAATGTCGTACTCCGGTCCATAGCTGACGACGACCTCGTACTTGCCCGGCAGGATCTCTTGCGTGAAGCTGCCGCTGACAGCGTAGACCAGGTTCTTCACGGAGGTATCGCCGCTCTCCGGTCCAAAGTTCGGGTCGGGCGTCCCCTGCTCCCCGTGGAAGGCGACCTTACAGGGAATGGGCTTGCCGGCGTCATCAGTGACGGTCCCTTTCACATAGCCGGAGGCTTCCATGGCGACCATCACTTCCGCGTCACTGTCCGCTGGGAAATTCATCGTTTTGACGGGTCGTCCCAGGCCTTGTACTGTTACGGACGTGGCCGCGCTAGGCGCAATGAAGCTCAGCTTGCCGGCCGCGTCGGTGCGGCCAGTTCCCAGCGACTTGCCGTCCGCGGTATTAACCGTCACCTTGGCCTGAGCAACCGGGCCCGCAGGATCGCTGACCAGCAATGATACTGCCCGAACTGTGCCGCGGAGATGCGCCGCGCGGCCTCGCACTTCCAGCTCGCTCTGTCCCGGAAAAAGATGGCGGACCACGGTGGCTTGTTTCCCGGGCTCAATAGTTACCTTGTTCATTCCCTCCTGCTGGAGTTGAACCAGGTTTCCCTTGCCTCCCGGCTGCACCGGCTCCCGATCGTCGAACACAATGCCATACGATTGGCGAAACCATTCGTCATCAGCCTGAAAGAGCTTGAGAGTGGGATTAGCGGCGAGGGAAAACGTCCGGTCCGCGCGGATGGCATCGATGAGCTCTTCGCTGAGCGGTTTGTCGGTTGCGTTTGCCAGGGTCGTTGTACAAGTAATGAAGTGACTGTCGTCGGAAAGCGAATACGCGATGGTTGCGTTGACTCTTCCTGCCACGGCCTCCGCCTCGCAGGACCACGTGACCGATCTTCCCCGAACAACCATGTTCTCCGGCACAGCCACTTCCTTGCCCGCCGAAGTGATCTTCACCTTCTTCGGCGAATGGAACTGATACTTCCCTCCCCCGGCGTAATACGCGCTAAGCTGATCGTTCTGGACATGCCGCTGCGTCAGGTCGATAATCATTCCCCCCACGCCGCGGACCGTCATGTTCGCGTTCCGCGTCGGCAGCGGCTGGGCGATGACGACGACGATTTTGTCATTCCGCAGGACGAAATCGCCGTAGATGCAGTCCACCTCCTTTCCCTTGGGAGCAAACTCCTCCCAGCTCTTTTCCGTCAGCACGGTAATATCGGCCGCATAACCTGAATGAACGACGGCCAAGAGCGTGGTCAATACGAGAACGGCGGTGAGCAAGGGTTGGCGCATGGTGGTGGGAGAGACGAGGGGGAATCTGCTACGTGAGGTGGCGACTGCATCAATATCCGTTGATCGAGCGACGGATGCAATCTGGCAGGCATGCATTCGCTAGACTAAGGAACTGCCATGTCTCGCCAGGAATCAGACCGCGAAGATCTGTTGCGGGAAGCGACGGCGCTTGTCGAGCGCGTCGAGCTGCGCCTGCCGGAACAGCCGGAATCAATCGTAGCCGGCTTTCGGCGGGATGGCTCGGCGAGCTTCTTTTTTGGACAGAGCCCCGTCTATCAATTCAACAGCCGCCGCGAGCTGCGGCGGGCATTTGTCGATGGCCTGCTCTATAAGGCCGACAACGGCCAACTCGTCGAAATGCGGCGGGAGCGAACTGCCGTTGCCGTGGAGCTTCGCTCGCGTCCGCTGCGAGATGATGAATCTGCGAAATTCCTGGTCGATGCGGAAAACTGGCTCAGCAACTTGCGGGATGCTCTGGCCGCGGGCACCGTGGACGTCATCGGACAAGTGCCAATCGAGCAGGACGTTGCCGCGCGAGTTACGGCGTGGCTCGAAGAATTGCCGGCCAAGATCGTTCTGGCGAACACGTCACGGCTTTAACGAACCGGCGGAGCTTTTGCCCCACCAGTCTGCGATTCTCTTCGTCAGCACTTTCACCTGCTCCGGCTGCTCGCTAGCCAGATTGTTCTTCTCGGCGGGATCGTTTCCCAAGTCATAAAGCTCGGCGTTCTTTCCATCCTTGGGCAGGATGAGCTTCCACTTCCCCGTGACGCACCAGCGGTAAAGCAAGCCGGGCTCGGCATGATCGATGTCAACGACGTCATGCTCGTAGATCTCGCCAAGGGCGGCGTCCCGTGCCTTAACGGTGCCGCTGGCGACTTCCAGCAGATTGACACCAGGCATTTCCTTGGGCGCCTCAATCCCACATGCGGCCAGGATCGTCGGCGCAAGGTCGATGCTACTGACGAGAGACGTGTCGTGCTTCGGTTTGAGTTGTGTGGGCCAGCGGAGAATAATCGGCGTGCGGATGCCTCCTTCATAGGGCGTCCGCTTGCTGCGCGGGGCAAACTTGGCCGCCGCGGGGTCTTGAATCCAGCCGTTATCGGCCAGATAAACAACCAGCGTGTTCTCCGCCAATCCCTTCTTCTCCAGATGATCCAGCAGCTCGCCGCACTGCTCATCCCACCATTCGCACATCGCCCAGTTACGGGCCACATGCAGTGAAGCGCTCCTATTCCGGTACTTCGCCAGTAGCCGCTCCGGGGGATTGTGCGGCTGATGGGGGAGCATGGGAGCGTACCAAATGAAAAAGGGCTTCTCTCCGCGAGATTCCAGGAAGTCATAGATCGGCTGGTTTCCCTGCCTGCCGATTTTGAGCCCCTCGTCTCCATGCCGGCCGCCGCGGGCGACATCCCCGTGCGTCATTCCTGCCGTGAAGCCCCCTTCCTTGAAATTCCCTTCCCACCATTTGCCGCTCTGAAAGCAGGCATACCCATGCTCCGCCAGAATCCGCGGCATCATCGGCACGCGACGAACATGCTTGAGCATCTCGGCCCGGTCGGTCCCCTTCGGGGGATCGTTTCCCGTGATGAGATGCTGGTGCGGATATTGCCCGCTCAGAATCGACATCAGGCTGGAGCGACAGAGGCTCGTTGGCACATACCCGCGCGTGAACGCCACTCCTTCCTTCGCCAGCTTGTCGATGTTCGGCGTGCGGACGTGCTCATGCCCCATGAACGAGTAATCGCCGTAAGCCTGGTCGTCGCTGAGCAAAATGACTACGTTCGCCGGCGCTGCGAAGACGCGAGCGCAGAACAAGAACAAGAGAAAAATGACGGCGATGCGGTTCATGATGGGCATCCCTTGTTGGTAGTCCGCACACTCCGTGTGCAGGTTACCGAGCGCTACTCTTCCTGCACCACCGGGTCAGGATGGCCGTTCATTCTCCAGAACATCACGAACAGGGCCAAGATGCCAACGATCGCCAGAACTGCCTTTGTCTGATCCCAGACCGACTCGCCGCCGATTTTTTTCCAGGCTTCCACCAGCAGTTGCACGGCGGACCCCTCATCGGCGGCGCTGGTTTTCGCCGCATCTGCTCGACGCGACGAAATGGGCGACGCATCGGCGGAAAACCTCGACGGCGAGGAATTGCTCCCGTCTGGAGATAACGAACCTCGACCGGATTCAATGCTTGCGATGCTATCTTGATCAGGATGATCAGCCGGCAGCGGAACGGCGGTCTCTGCCACCCGCTTTCCCGGAATGGGGACCAGCGCGGAATCCTGTTCCGCGGACTCATGCCCATTCTTCTGTTTCGACTGCGCCAGCATTCCATCCGGCGGTTCCGCAAGCTGGCGCGAGGGATGCAGCGCCATGGCCGACAACTGCCGGCTCAGGTCGGGCTCCGTAATTGCGAAGGCCTGATCGGGCGGAGATGAAGTCGTCGGAATCGAATTGGTCGGAATGTTGTTAGTCGGCAGCGGCGTCGTCTTGGCGAAATTGCCGCCCGGAAGCACGGAACTTAAAAATCCAATCACGCGGCCACCGTAACTGCCGTGCGTGGTGCCGTTGGTGCCGAACAGCACTCCCGCAATCTCGCCGCGCTCCGTCAAAATGGGTCCGCCGGAATCGCCGTGGCGAGCTTCCGCATCCACTTCCACCAGCTCCTGGGGAAAGCCCTGTTCCGGTGAGCCATAGCCCAGGCATTTTCCCGCCGCGGCCCGAAAATCCCCGCTGCCGTACCCCGCAATAAAAAGGCGCTGACCCGGCTGCGGCGGCGCGGCGGTCATCGTCAGCGGCGCGGCATTCGGCTTGCGGATCGATAGCGCCGCCAGGTCCCAGTCCTTGTCCACCTTCACCACTTCGGCTTTGGAGCTGAAGCCGTCGGGAAACAGCACGCTGATGGCCCCGCTGGCGTCCCGCACCACATGCCAGTTCGTCACCACCAGGGCGTAATCGTCCCGCACATCAATCAGCGATCCCGAGCCGTAGGAGACGCCGTCCTTTTCGGGCACGATGATCCGGGCGATGGCCGGATGCGGTGTTGTGGAAACCGTTTCGCCGCGAGTCTTCTTCTGGCCGGCCAGCGAAAATCGCTGCGAAAGGGGCTGGGCGGAAACCGAGCCTGCACCAAAGAAGAGTAGCGCGAGAACGAGCGCGCAACAAAGCGCGCAGGGCCAGCGCGACCCGCACAGGACTGTGCGCGCGAAGGATCTGCGATCTTGCATCCCTGCAATCGGCAAGGTCGCCCTGAACAAGTTACACCTCGAAGCGGACCACGCGAGGCGGCGCGGCCCTATCAGCGTTGATGCACTCCTCATCGGCACAGCCCGCGCGACCGGGCCACGGTTTGGCCGCGCGGCCAAATAATCCGCTCTCCGGGAACAGTCACGCGCCGCAGCAGGATATACTACCGGCCACACAACATGTCTTCTCCGCTTAATCCCTACCAGTCGCCCCTCACGCCGCCGCCCGAAGAGCAATTCTTGGCACAGGGGAAGTTCGGCCCCGCGACCTCCGTCCGCTACCGGATCATCGGCCTGACCGTGGCGATGTCGATCCTGCTCTACCTCGACCGCTTTTGCATCGGTCCGGTCACCAGCAACATCATCACCGACCTGAATCTCGACATCGCACAATTCGGGTGGGGTGTCGGACTGTTTTTCGGGGCGTACGCCCTGTTCCAGGTTCCCGCCGGCTGGCTGTGCGATGTCTTTGGCAGCCGCAAGGCACTCTTGATTTTTGTCCTGGCCTGGTCGGCCGTGACGATATGCCTGGGGCTGGCGAACAGCCTCTGGATGTTTCTGCTCCTCAGGATGTTGCTCGGCGTGGCGCAAGCCGGGGCCTATCCCTCGGCAGCCGGCTTTATCAAGAAATGGATTCCCGTGCAGGGACGGGCGCGGGCCAACAGCATGGTCACCATGGGAGGCCGCACGGGAGGGGTGATCGCCTTTTTCTTCACCCCCATGCTGATGCTGCTGATGGCGCGCCTGTTTCACATCGAGGTCAGTCCCTGGCGGGCAGTCTTCATTCTGTACGGGCTGCTGGGATTCATTTGGGCCGTATTCTTCTGGTTCCAGTTCCGCGAGACACCGCGGCAGCACCCCGCCTGCAACGCGGCCGAGGTCGAGCTCGTCGAGCAGGGAATCGTCAGCGTCGCCACCGCTCCTCCGGCTCTTCCCGTGTTGGCCTTGCTGACCCATCGCAACGTCTGGCTGCTTTCGATCGCCGGCTTCTTCGTCAACGTCGGCTGGATATTCCTCGTTTCCTTTCTGACCCCATATCTCGAGAAAACCTACGGCGCGGACATCGCCCGCATGATGGAAGCTGGGGAAGACCCCGTGGCGATCAAACAAGCCGTGGAATCGCTCAAGGGTCCGCTGACGGCGATCACCGGCATGTTCGGCATGCTCGGCAGCATCACGGGGGGCGTCCTGGCGGACTTCCTGAGGCGGAAATTCGGACCCATCTGGGGCCGCCGCATTCCGGGCATCGTTTCCTGCACCATCGCCGCGACCATCTACATCATCTCCCTCTTTGTTCACAACGTCTGGATCTTTCTGTTTCTGATGTCGTTCATCTATTTCCTCGTCGACCTCGGCCTCGGTGCCCTCTGGGCTACCTATCAGGACTTCGGCGGCAAATACGTCTCCTCCGTGCTCGGCTTCGCCAACATGTGCGGCAACCTGGGTGCCGCACTGTTCCCTATCATCATTGGTTACCTTGCGAAATACGACCTCTGGCCGGTCGTTTTCATGCTCTCCAGCGGCAGCTTCGTGATCGTGGCCAGCGTCTGGTTCTTCGTGGACCCGACGAATCAGCTCGTCAAGGAACCAAAGCCACAAGGCTGGCCGCCGCTTCCCAAGGCCAATTAGCCCGCTCATCGTTCCCTCCGCATCTCCGCCTCGCGCTCGTCAAACACGTGCTGATTGAGTTTCCAGAGGCGGTCCTCCGCGGCGCTGCGGTCGATGGTGATGCAGTAAGGCCGGCCCCGCTCGATAAATTCTCTCGGCGTCATGCCCGCGGGATCGGGAATGCCGCTGGCCTCGGCCAGTTTCGCGGGGGGAAGCTTGTGCAGTTGGCAATGCAGGTCCAGCGCCTCCTGCCGGTGAGCATCGCTCCAGCGATAGACGGGCTGCGGAGGCAAGGTTGGTCCCGCGGATTTCGGTTTGCTACCCGACTCCTGACCCCTGTCCCCTGACTCCTGATTCCCTTCCCCTTGATTCACTTTCGCCAATTCGTGCGCACGGCCCGAATCTGCTGCCACCACTTCCAGTCCTTCGCCGCAAACTGCGTCCCTGTCGCCGGTTACAACGTCGGCTGCCGGAACTTTTTGATTCAGAGCCGCCATTTCGGCTGCATATTCTGATTCAGTTCTTTCATAAAATTCACGGCTGAAGAGGTACGGGTTTGTCCCCTTGAAGGGACCCGTTTTGATCGTGTACGGCTCCTCGGGCTCGGCAGGATTGGTCTTCTCGGCCCCCGCCGCGCGGCTCGCCCGCTGGGCTTCGTCCGGGTCGATGGCTTCGCTCGCCGCGATCTTGGCGTTCCCCGCGCTGATATAGCCGGCGGCCAGGGCCTGCCGCTGCTGGGAATAGCGGACGGCGGCATTGAGGCTGGAGATGCGGCCGTACTGCTCCTTCTGATACTCATCGGTCTGGACCTCCGTCACCTTCTCCCCCTGGGCCTTCCGCCCCTCGGGATAAATTTTCGTCCGCGTCCGCGTGACGGGGATCGTCGCCCGCGAGCGGTGATAATCCTCCAGCGCCAGTTGCTGGGCATGCTCCAGAAAAATCCCGTGCCGCTCCGTCTCCACCCGGAACCGCTCCGGGGCCGTCAACTCCCCCCGCTCCTCCGGCAGCGTCGCGGCCCGCCACTCCTCGGCCCGCTTAATCCCCCGGCAGACCGTCGGCTGAGAGCACCCCAGCCGCTCGGCAATCTCCCGCTGGTTCTTCCCCTGGCTGTGGAGCACAAACGCCTCCCAATCCCGCGGCTTGAGCTTCTTCACCCGCCACGTTGCCCCCTGCTGCTCCTCCCCAGCCGCCTCAGGATTCTGCTCGTTTTTCTCGCACTGTTCCCGGCACGTTTTCGCATTAGTCGTCATGGCCTGGCCTCCTCTTGAAAATGGGTCATCTTCCGAATATGGTCAATTGTCCACATTCAGTGGTGCCACAGGCAAGGGCTTTGAGCAAAAAAGTGGAAAATAATTTAAGGGCAAAAATGGCCGGAAAAACCCGCTATTTTTGGCCTTCTCTCCGCGGGCTCTGCGCTTTTGCGGGATGCTCATGCCTTGAGGAGAAGAGGGGGCATCACGCAGAGGCGCGGGGGGCGCGGAGGGCGGAAGAACGAAGATCGGGCATAATTCATCGGGCCGATCAGGTCTGTTGGTAATTGACTGCGGCAACGTGACATGGGGCGCAAAAAAACGCGTAGTAGATTCCCTCTTCGCGGAGTGAGCCGTTATCGTGCTGGGCAAGGAACGTCATGAGTTCGCGACATTTGATGCATCGCGGGAATTCGGCGTCTTGCAACCACATTGGAATGCCGCCTATCGACGAGGCATCGTCGAGGGCAAAGACTTCCGCACACGCAAACGGGGGGCAGGGCGAATCCGCAAGTCTTCGGACACACGCCGCTCGGTCTCCTGAGTAAGCAAATTCACTTGGCCCATTAGGAGAGAGCCAGGCCGCTGTCCCGTCTGCCCGATAGGTCGAAAATACTGGCCCGCTGCAAGCGCAGTGCAAGCAGCAAAGCACTTTCAGAGGTGCCTCGGCAAAAACACTCGAAAAGTCTTCCGCACCTAGCTGAGAGAAATCGAACAGCCAGCTGAGCGGACCACCACAAGACGGACACATTTCCTCGCTTCGGGTGCGACAAGGGATACTCCGATGGGCAGCTCCATCAGATGGAACCAGTCGGACGCATTTTGGGACAATCAAGTCGCGCCGCAGTCCGTCTCCGCTCAGGCACCATCCTGCATTCGGCAAGTACTCCTCGGGCGGCACATATAATTCGGACGCCCAAATGGGTGACTTCTTGGACCACTGTTGGAATGTATGGAGGGCCGCAGCCGATCGGGTCCATGCGAGCGCGAGCAATAGTTGATTCAATGAAGCCGATACTGGAGTCTCATTAATCAAGGAAATTATCCGCACGGCCACGTCGTCACCGCTTTCGCGGTACAGGCTTGGTGGCGAAAAGACTCGCCATTCGACGGTCGCATGACAGCACGCCTCGCTTAGTGGTGGAAATCGAAAGCTAGCCAAACGCTGCAAGATATTCGTACCGATCTCTTTTACGGAATCACCATGGCTGCTCAGGCAATCGACGGCTCGCTTGGCCAACTGCTCAGCTTCATCAGGTTTAAGCTCGCCAAACACCTTCAGCCAATCCATGTCCTTCGGCGCTAGTTGCCGTTGGCTTAGGTCCGCTAGTTCGGCGACGGCTTGTTGGGTTCCGGTACTGAGACTAGGGAAGAATCGTCGAGCAATCGCCAACGCCTCACGCATGTCGATTATGTAACGCTCGGCCTCACGTAGACGACGAGCGGAAAATCCGCCACGGTTCGCCTCCAGTACCCTATAAGGTGGCACAATCCCCCGTTGCATTCCCGGAACGGTTAGTCCAAGTCGCAGCACAAACGTGTCGTCTTCCGGGCAGCCGATCTTCGCTAGATGCTGCCGTAGCAACTCCAGATGGTGTTGAACCCCAGGTTCGTTTTCGGCGGGCAACCATTCCTTTTCGACGATTTGGGACTCAAAACAAAAGTTGCCTCCGTAATTCCGAAGCGCAATCGCAACATGCGCGTCAACTATCTGCGAGACGAGGTCATTGGCGTTACCGACCATTTCAGCGACTCTGCATCGTAAAGTGATTTGACTGCGGCGAGCTCAACAACTGCGTCGCCAGCGGTTCAACTATGAGGCAGGTTAGCAGAGCGAGTCTGGTAAACAAGCTGTCCGCCAAACGCCCCTGACGAGGTACGTCAGCCCCTTGAGTCCCCGCAAATTGCATGGTAAACTCACGAAATTTTACACATCTCGCGGCTGACGGCTTTCATGCCGCGCGATTTCCTGGTGGCCCTCTGCGGGAAGGACTGTCCGCACCGTGCCCAAGCGTACTGACATCAAGAAGATCCTGCTCCTAGACCAACGCCTGGGAAGCGGTTTGGTATCCTGAAGGTCAGCCCAGCATCCTGGATGAAGCGGGTTATAGCTCGTAGTGACGGTAATTGCTGGGAGACATGAATCGCTGTGAGTATCGCAAAGACGCTCGACCGAATCCTGCGCGGCACTTCCGATGCGAATATCCGTTTCGACGACTTGTGTCGAGTGCTCAAGCGATTGGCCTTTTCAGAGCGCATTCGTGGCGACCATCATATTTTTTCACGCGAGGGCGTGGTGGAAATCCTGAACCTTCAGCCGCGCGGCACGTTGGCGAAGGCTTATCAAGTCAAGCAAGTTCGCAACGTGATCGTCCGGTACAAACTGGCGGAGGAAAAAGATGCGGAATAACCATCGCTATGAGGTCATCATCTACTGGAGCGAGCAGGACGAAGCGTTCATCGCGGAAGTTCCCGAGTTGCCTGGCTGTGCGGCGGATGGCTTGAGCTACCAAAAAGCGCTGGCTGCGGTCGAACTGGTCATCCATGAGTGGATCGAGACTGCCAAGGAACTCGGGCGGCCCATCCCGGAACCACGCGGACGGTTGCTCTACGCCTGACGCGCCGCTGGCCCCTTGAAGTGGCCGCGATTCCCGTGGTAAACTTGCGAAATTTTACACATCCCGCGGAATGGGTGCTTACCCGCCGCGCGATTTCCCTGGTGGCCCTCTGCGTGGAAGGACTGTCCGCACCGTGCCCAAGCGTACCGACATCAAGAAGATCCTGCTCATCGGCTCCGGCCCGATTGTCATCGGGCAGGCGTGCGAATTCGATTACTCCGGCACGCAGGCTTGCAAGGCCCTGCGCGAGGAGGGGTACGAGGTGGTCCTCGTCAACAGCAACCCGGCCACGATCATGACCGATCCGGAGATGGCGGACCGGACCTACATCGAGCCGCTGACGTGGGAGATTGTGGAGAAGATCATTGAGAAGGAGCGGCCGGATGCCCTGCTGCCGACAGTCGGCGGCCAGACGGGGCTGAACCTGGCGATGGACCTGGCCCGGCACGGAGTGCTGGAGAAATACGGCGTCGAGATGATCGGGGCCAAGCCGGACGTGATCGACAAGGCGGAAGACCGGGCTCTGTTCAAAGCCGCGATGGAGAAAATCGGCCTGGAATGTTGCCGCGGAGAGACGGTGAAGACGGTCGAGCACGCCCGCAAAGTGATGGAGGACGTCGGGCTCCCCTGCGTCGTCCGCCCCAGCTTCACGCTCGGCGGCAGCGGCTCGGCCATTGCCTATAACCGCGAGGAATTCGATTCGCTCGTGCATCACGGACTGGACCAGTCCCCCGTGCATCAGGTGCTCATCGAAGAATCCATCATCGGCTGGAAAGAGTATGAGATGGAGGTGATGCGGGACATGGATGACAACGTGGTCATCATCTGCTCCATCGAAAACTTTGACCCGATGGGAGTGCATACCGGCGACTCCATCACCGTGGCCCCCGCCCAGACGTTGACCGACAAGGAATATCAGCGGATGCGGGACGCCAGCCTGGCGGTCATTCGTGAAATCGGCGTGGAGACCGGCGGCTCGAATATCCAGTTCGCCGTCCATCCCAAGACCGGCCGGATGATTGTCATCGAAATGAACCCCCGCGTCAGCCGCTCGTCTGCCCTGGCGAGCAAGGCGACCGGCTTTCCCATCGCCAAAATCGCCGCCAAGCTGGCCATCGGCTATCGGCTGCACGAATTGCCTAACGACATTACGCGGAAAACGATGGCCTGCTTTGAGCCGACGATTGATTACGTCGTGACCAAGATTCCGCGGTTCGCCTTCGAAAAATTCCCGGAAGCAGACGCCACGCTGATGACGCAAATGAAGAGCGTCGGCGAAACGATGGCCATCGGCCGGACATTCAAGGAATCGTTCCAAAAGGCCCTTCGCGGCCTCGAAGTCGGCGCCTTCGGCTTCGGCAGCGACGGCAAGGACAAATGGGGCACTCCCGAGCAGCCGGGGGAAGATGAGATTCGGGCCAAGCTCTCGGTTCCCAATGCCGACCGGGTCTGGTATCTCCGCTACGCCCTCAAGAGCGGCATGAGCGTGGAGCAGATTTACTCGCTCACCAACATCGACCCGTGGTTCCTCGACCAGCTCGTTGAGATTGTGCGGATGGAAGAAGAGCTGCGAGAAATCGACGGGCTGGAAGCGGTGGACGACGCCACGCTCCGCAAGGCCAAGCAATACGGCTTTTCCGACCGTCAACTGGCGACCATTTGGCGGGCCGCGGAGATGGACGTCCGGGCCAACCGCAAGGCCCGCGGCATCGTGCCGACGTACAAATCGGTCGATACCTGTGCGGCTGAGTTCGAAGCCTACACGCCGTACTACTATTCCACCTACGAGGACGAGGACGAGACGCCCCCCAAACAGCCCGGCAAGCAGCGGGTGATGATTCTCGGCGGCGGACCCAACCGCATCGGCCAGGGGATTGAGTTCGACTACTGCTGCTGCCACGCCAGCTTCGCCCTGCGGGAGTTGGGCATTGAGTCGGTGATGGTCAATAGCAACCCCGAGACGGTCAGCACCGACTACGACACTAGCGACATGCTCTTCTTCGAGCCGCTGACGACCGAGGACGTGCTCAACATCCACGACCGCATCCAGCCCGACGGCGTGATTGTGCAGTTCGGCGGACAGACGCCGCTCAACCTGGCCCGGGCCCTGCACAACGCGGGCGTTCCCATCATCGGCACCAGCGTCGAAACGATCGAAGCGGCCGAAGACCGCGAGCAGTTCGCCGCCATCCTCCACCGGCTCGACCTCAAGCAGCCGGCCAATGGCATCGCCCGGACCATGAACCAGGCCCGGACGGAGTCGGTCAAAATTGGCTTTCCCTGCCTGGTCCGGCCGAGCTACGTCCTCGGCGGGCGGGCCATGGAAATCTGCTACGACCAGGCCCAGTTCGACCGCTTCGTCGCCGAAGCCTTCGTCGTCGCCCAGGGGCAGCCGGTGCTGATCGACCGCTTTCTGGAAGACGCGACCGAGGTGGACGTCGATTGCCTCAGCGACGGCGAAACGGTGGTTATCGCCGGCGTCATGGAGCACATCGAGGAAGCCGGCGTGCATTCCGGCGACTCTTGCTGCGCGATTCCGCCCTACAGCTTGCCCGGCCCGGTGGTGCAGGAAATCCGCGAAGCGACCATCAAGATGGCCAAGTATCTGCGGGTCATCGGCCTGATGAACGTACAGTTCGCCGTCAAGCGCGAGGATGGCAAGCCCGTCGTTTACGTGCTGGAAGTGAACCCCCGCGCCAGCCGCACCGTGCCGTTTGTCGCCAAGGCGACGGGCCTGCAAATCGCCAAGGTGGCGGCCAAAATCATGACGGGCGTTTCGCTGATTGAGCTGGGCGTGACGAGTGAACCGATTCCCCTGCGCGTCAGCGTGAAGGAGAGCGTCTTTCCCTTCCGCAAGTTCGCTGGCGTGGACATTGTCCTCGGCCCGGAAATGCGGAGCACCGGGGAAGTGATGGGGGTCAGCGAACGCTTCAGCATTGCCTTTGCCAAAGGGCAACTCGCCGCGGGCGTGTTGCTGCCCGAACAGCCGAGCAAGATTTTCGTCAGCGTCTCCAAGCGGCACAAGGATGCCGTGGGAGAGCTCGGCCGACGACTGGTGGCGCTTGGTCATTCACTCGTTGCCACCGAAGGAACGGCCCAGCGATTGGAGGAAACTGGCATCAAGGTCGAGCGGGTCAAGAAGATTGCCGAAGGCCGGCCCAACGTCGTGGACCAGATGAACGACGGCGGGATCGCCCTGGTCATCAACACTCCCAGCGGCAAAGGGGCCCGCACCGACGAAGGCCGCATCCGCGCCGCCGCTGTCCAACTCGGCATCCCCTGCATCACCACCATCCAAGCCGCCGAAGCCGCGGTGAAGGCGATGGAAGCCTTGCGAGAAGAAGATATGACCGTGGAGGCGCTGCAGGACAGGTTTCCGAAATCTGCGATTTTACCAACAGCCCTGCGTCCGGCTTGTGTCTAGTGCGGTCGCGACTCATGGCTAAGAAGAAGCAACCAGCCCCGAAGGAACGGACTTTTGCGGATTATCGTGCCGATGCACACGCCTGGATTACGCTGGCGACTGGTGAATTCTATCCGGACGTGCTTCCGCTCGCATGTGACCTCTATACCCCGGTCCTCGTTCTCTTCGGCCAGCTACTTCGAGAATCGCATTCTTCCACAGACCTGCTCTTAAGAATTGCGGAAATCCGAGTTCCTTGGATGCGAATCCAGCTTGCTCGTGTTTTCCGAAAGTATGTCAGCCCAGTGACGCCCGTCGAAATGCTCAAGCACAAGTCCAAGGCGCCCGAAATCTGCGATAATTTTGGAGCCAAATTTCGCATCATTGCCGACGTACAGAAGGCGTTCAGCTCGCGGCCTGTCGCGGATGAAGCGCTGTGCGCAATTCTTTGGGAATACAGGGATCGCGGGAAGAAAGGATACGACCTCACCGAAAGAGTCTTTGAGGTACTTCGCCGACAACTACCTGGGCTTACGATCACCGGCCCTGAGCGGGCAGGACGAGACATTCCGATGGGCGAGGTTTTTGAGAACTATCTCAATCCCAAACGACCGGTGGATTTTGTGATTCGGGACCGTGAGAAGGTGCTGGCAGTCGGCTTGGCGCGATATGATTCCGATCGAGGGGGTGCCCAGGAAGATGATCGTACAGGACAATACCGCGAATGCGCGGCGGAGATCCTTGCCTACGCGAAGGTTTACCAATTTGGCGTGAAAGTGATCTTTGTGAATGACGGGCCTGGCTTGTTGCTCGGGTCGATGTGGAACGACTATTCCCATTTGGAGCACCAATGGCCGGGCCAAGTGAAGGTAGTGACGCTGCGCATGATTTCCGAGCGAGTTACACCGGCTTGGCTCAATTCGTAGAGTGGAGAGAGTAAATGGCGACGGGAATGCCATCGAAACGCCGGGGCACGCGAGATCAACGCGAATCGCCGCGTCCATTAGTCGCGAATCCGGAACTGATCGGCCTGACGTATCCGGGTAAGAGAGAAGTCAGCGACATTCTTTCCACGCCGTCGTCGGACCCTCACTTGGTTTGGCAGGGAACAGAAACTCAGCATCCGAACTTACTCTTCGCCGGCGACAACGGAGGTATCTTGGCGCACCTACTGGCAGACAAGCAAGTAGCAGGAAAGGTCCGGCTGATTTACATCGATCCGCCCTATTCGACACAAACGGATTTTCATTCTCGAGATCTTACGCCAGCCTACACCGATGATCTGCGTGGGGCGGACTTTGTCGAATACCTTCGTATTCGACTGGTTCTCCTGCAGAAACTGCTGGCGGATAACGGGTCCATCTACGTTCATTTAGATTCGAAAATGGTATGCCATTTGAAGATCGTCATGGATGAAGTGTTTGGACCGGAAAATTTTCGGAACATCATCACCAGGAAAAAGTGTAATCCAAAAAACTTTACAAAGAAACAATACGGAAATGTATCTGATTATATTCTGTTTTATTCAAAAACAGGAGATTGTCTTTGGAATCGTCCGGTCGAGGCCTGGACCGCCCAGCGCGCCAAGGAGTATCAGTACACTGAAGAAGGGACTGGCAGGAAGTTCATGAAAGTGCCGGTTCATGCCCCCGGGGTCCGCTACGGCGAAACGGGTAAGCCTTGGCGAGGGATGTTGCCACCACCTGGAAAACACTGGCAGTACGTGCCCAGCATCTTGGATGAGATGGACGCGCGCGGCGAGATTTTTTGGTCGTCATCGGGAAATCCCCGCCGCAAAGTCTATCTTGATGAAAACCCCGGTCTCGCCGTCCAGGATATCTGGATGGACTTTAAGGATGCCCATAACCAAAATGTTTGCATTACCGGCTACCCTACGGAGAAAAACCCCGATTTGTTGCGCCGAATCATTGGGGCGTCTACCGCGCCTGGGGACCTGGTTCTCGATTGTTTCTCTGGCTCGGGAACAACTTTGGCGGTGGCATCGGAACTCGACCGACGCTGGATCGGAATTGATAGTGGATTGGAGGCAATCTCGACGACCTTACGGCGACTAACCGGCGGCCTCGAGCGGATGGGAGACTTCACTCAACATAGGCTAATCAAGACTGATGAACGACAAAAGCAACTTAGTCTGGCTGCGGTTGACGAGTTCTTTGAACAAACTGCTGTTTCTCGCGATCATAAGCCCGTAATCGATTTCCAGTTGCTCTGCGATCCTCTCCTAAAGCGTGAAGTTGAGCGCATCGTCGAGGGTTGGTCAGGACGTCACTTTGGAGTCGTTCGCAGAGTGCAGAGCGACTGAGTCCGACAAAACCTAGATGCCTTCAGGCGATCCAAACTGTCCCTTCCAGGAGTCCCGTCATGCCCCAGAACGCCATCCACTGGTTCGAAATCCCGGCTCTCGACATCGACCGGGCGGTCAAGTTCTATAACCAGGTGCTGGGGTACGCCATGGCGCACTTCACCATGCAGAACTGCACGATGGCGATGTTCCCCTGTGAAAGCGGAGTTGGCGGGGCGGTTTGCAAGCAGGATGACTTCCAGCCGAGCAAGCAGGGGTCTCTCGTCTACCTCGACTGCGGCCCGGACCTCAGCGTTGCCCTGGCCAAAGTTGAGGCGGCCGGCGGCAAGGTCGTCATGCCCAAGACGGCCATCGGCGAGCACGGGTTCATCGCCCTCTTCGTCGATACGGAAGGGAACAAAGTCGGCCTGCACTCGCACGCCTAGCCGTTCATGCTTTATTGGCCGCTGCTGCGATTACGTTGCTTCGCACCCGGGGAATCTCTATGCTGATTTTGGCAAGTACTTTCCTCCGAGGAGCCAAGCCATGTCCCGAGCCTTTTCGTTCTTCCTGCTGGTGGTCTTCGCCTCGCTCGCGCCCGCCGCGGCTGTTGCCCAGTGGGGAGATGTAAAGATGTCGTTCGTCTATGCCGGCACTCCTCCGGCCGCCAAGGCAATGGCGGGTGTAAAGCCTGAATGCGCCCTTGTTCCGCCGGTGCCGGACGAAACTTGGGTCGTGAATCCCAAGGGAGGGGGAGTGCAGAATGTCGTCGTCTACCTGTTGCCCGACAAGGGTGTGACGCTGCCGATCCATCCGAGCTTCGACAAGGCCAAGGGGGCTTCCGTCCGCATCGACAATATCAAATGCCGCTTCGAGCCCCATGTCGCCATCAAATACACCAATCAGGATCTAGTTCTGGGAAACAAGGACGGCTTTGGGCACAACGTCAAAGGGGACTTCTTCAACTGCCTCGCCTTCAACGTGTTGATTCCGGCAGCGGGCGAAGTCAAGCGGAGAGCCGTCGAGGAAAAGCTGAATCAGCATGAACCAGCGGCAGGATTGCTGTCCTGCAATATCCATCCGCATATGAAGGGCTATCTCTTCATCCATTCCCATCCCTACTCCGGCGTCAGCGATGCCCTGGGGAATATCACGATCAAGAATGTCCCGCAAGGAGAATGGACCTTTGTCATGTGGCACGAAGCGGGGGGGTACATCAAAGAGGGATTGCTCGGAGCAGCCCCAACGAAGTGGGCCAAGGGGCGCATCAAGGTCGACGTCAAGCCCAAGGTGGTGACGACGGTCCCAGCGGTCACGTTTAAGTAGGAAGCAGATAAGGATCAAATCAATGCCTTTTGAAATTGTGGCGCGGCGGACCTTTCTGCTGCTCGCGCTATTCACCGCTCTGCTCCGTCCGCTAACGGCATGGGGGGCGGAGGCGGACCCGAACGAAGTCTTCACGGTGGTGCTGCTGCCGGATACCCAGTTTTACCGCGAGAAATACCCGGATACTTACGTCCAGCAGACGCTGTGGATTCGCTCGCGGGTGAAGGAGGACAACCTCGAGTTCAGCATCGGCCTGGGGGACATTGTGCAGAACGCCGACCAGGAACAGCTGTGGAAAAACGCCAACCAGGCCGCCAGCACGCTCGACGGCGTGCTTCCCTACAGCATCGTCCCCGGCAATCACGACCAGCTTGCCAAAGGAAAAATCCTCACGCGCGATACGTCCCTGTTCAACCAGTATTTCCCTGTCAGCCGCTATGAAGGCCAGAAGTGGTACGGCGGGCACATGGGAGACAAGAACGACAACAACTATTGCTTCTTTGAAGGTGCGGGCAAAAAGTTCCTGGTCCTCAGTCTGGAGTTTCATCCCACGGACGAAACGCTGGCTTGGGCGGCGGAGATCTGCCAGAAACACCCCCAGCACAACGTCATCGTGGCCACGCACAGCTATCTGGGGCTCAAGTCCCGCGTCGAGAGCCCGCTGAAGGGGTACGGCCTGGTGGGGAACAGCGGCGACGAGATGTGGGACAAGTTCGTCCGCAAGCAGCCGAACATCTTCATGGTCGCTTGTGGCCACGTCGGCGGCGTGAACATGCAGGTCAGTAAGAACGACGCCGGGGCGCCCGTCATCGAGCTGCTCACCGACTACCAGAACCTGAAAAACGGCGGCGACGGCTGGCTGCGGACGATAAAGTTCGTGCCAGCCGAGAACAAGATTTATGTTACCGCCTACTCGCCGCTCCTGAAGGAATACAACCGGGATCCCAAGCACACGCACACGCTGGATCTGGACTTCGCGAAGCTGCGGTGAGGAAGCTGGAAGCCCCGCGCCCTTTATGCTTGCTGGCCAATCGTCTATTCTGACGCAACGGCCAAAGCCCTTCAAATGGCGGCCAACCATCTACCGGAGACTGACTCATGAGTTATGGAGATCCGTCCACCAACCCCTATCAGACATCGACACCGGGATATATGCCTCCTCCGCAGCCGCAGGGTTCGCCGGTTCTGGCCATTATCTCCCTGGTCTGCGGCGTGCTGGGCGTTGTCACCACCTGTTGCTGCAGCATTTTTGGCCTTCCCGTCCCGATTATCGCCATTGTTTGTGGCGGCATTGCATTGGCCCAGCCGAACTCCAGCGGCAAAGGAATGGCGATTGCGGGTGTTGTATTGGGCGTGCTTTGTGTCTTGCTGGCAATTGTCCTACTGATAATCGGGCTTGCCAACCCGGAATTTGGCCGACAGTTCCAAGACATGCAGCAGTTCAACAAGTAACTGCCTTTTGCCGCCTTCGCGCAGGTGCTGTAAAATGAGGCGGGACTTCCGCCCCGTTGTCGTTCGCTACTCCTATTTTGGCAGTTCAAGAAATGTCCACCCAAATTGAGTCCGCCCGTGCCGGCCAGATCACCCCCGAGATGGAGTTCGTCGCCCAGCGCGAAGGGCTCACGCCGGAACTCATCCGCGACGAAGTTGCCATTGGCCGGATGGTCATCCCGGCCAACAAAGTCCATCTTGCCGGCCGCCTGGAGCCGATGGCCATCGGCATCGCCGCCACTTGCAAGATCAACGCCAACATCGGCAACTCGGCGGTGACCAGCAACGTCGAGGAAGAGCTCGACAAGCTGCACACGTCCGTCCATTACGGGGCGGATACCGTAATGGACCTTTCCACCGGCAAGGACATCGACCGCATCCGGGCGGCGATCATCGAGGCTTCGCCCGTTCCCATCGGCACGGTACCGATCTATCAGATGCTGGAAGAACTCGGCGGCAACATCGAGGACATGAAGCCGCAGCACTTCCTGGACATGGTTGAGCATCAGGCCAAGCAGGGGGTGGACTACATGACCGTCCACTGCGGCGTGCTGCTGGAACATCTGCACCTCACCACCGGCCGGGTCACCGGCATCGTCAGCCGCGGGGGCTCGCTGATTGCCAAATGGATGATGGTCCACCGCAAGCAGAACCCCCTCTACGAGCATTTCGAGGATCTCTGCGACATCATGCGGCAGTACGACGTCACCTGGTCCCTCGGCGACGGCCTCCGCCCCGGCAGCATCGCCGACGCCAGCGACGAAGCCCAGTTCGCGGAGCTCGACGCCCTTGGCGGGCTGGTCGAAAAAGGCTGGGCCAAGGGGACGCAGGTCATGGTCGAAGGGCCGGGGCACATCCCCATGGACCAGATCGACATGAACATCAAAAAGCAGATTGAAGTCTGCAAGGGTGCCCCCTTCTATGTCCTCGGCCCCCTCGTCACCGACATCGCCCCCGGCTACGACCACATTACCAGTGCCATCGGCGCGGCCCTGGCCGGCTGGAGCGGGGCCGCCATGCTCTGCTACGTCACGCCGAAGGAGCATCTCGGCCTCCCCAACCGCGAGGACGTAAAACAAGGCGTCATCGCCTACAAAATCGCCGCCCACGCCGCCGACCTCGCCCGTCATCGCAAAGGAAGCCGCGACCGGGACGACGCCCTCAGCCGGGCCCGCTTCGCCTTCGACTGGAACGAGCAGTTCCGCCTCTCCCTCGACCCCGAAACGGCCCGCAGTTACCACGACGAAACACTCCCCCAGGACACCTTCAAATCCGCCCACTTCTGCAGCATGTGCGGCCCCAAATACTGCTCCATGAAGATCACCGAAGACATCCGCAAAATGGCGGACCAGGGAGAGCTCAGCGAGCTGCTCGCGATTGAACCGGTGGGTCAGAAGTAGAGTCGTATCGCGATGGAAAATGGCAAGATACGGGATTTAGTTGCTTCGTTTGACACTAAGGACAACTCAGTCCGCGAATCGGCCTGGCAACAATTGCGTGAATTGGATGAACAAGTGGTGCCATTTTTTGAGGAATTCTTTTCTCGTGCAAGACGCCTGGAAGCAAGACGAGACATTGCATTTCATTGCATCGGATTCGCTCGGACAAACGAGACCGCATTTCGTATTGGGTTAACGGCGATCGCCGACAAGTCCTCAATTGTCCGCTACCGCGGTTGTTGCATACTTGCTTACTCACTCCGACCCGAAGCGGTCGAGCCACTTAAAAAGCTGCTCGTCCACTCTGACACGAAAACGGTTGCCGATGCGACGGCTGCCATTGACGCAATCGAAAACCAGAATCATCACCTTTTTATGGACCGTAGCCATTCGGGAAGGACTTTTTGGAAAGTATGCGAAACGGATTGGCCATAGCGATTGACTGAGCGTTTGTCGCGTCGAATTGGCGACTCGTTTACGAGTCCTCTCGCGAGCCAGCAGTGCCAAGGCGGATTGTGGTCCGCGTTTTTTGGCGCTACGACGTCTGCCCTGATGGCTCGCCACGGAGTGGCGGCCTACTTTTCTTGCGGCAGCAAGACTCGGCTAAGCGCTGCGGTATAGTGGGGTTTAGGACTCGTCTTCTTAGCCAGTGCCACACCTGCAACCATGAGCTGGCTGGCGTGGCTCAGCGTGCCGGTTTGGCCTCGGGGCGGCGATTGGAGGTTTGAATCGCCTCGCTGGTGTCTGGCGAGGTGGGGTCACCTTTGCCGGTAGTGGCGACCTGCAACGCCAGCTTGAGTTGCTGGTTTTCGATCGCCAATTTGGTCATTTCATGCACGATGGCTAGCTTGGTCTCCGCCGATTCGACTTGGGCTTTCAGTCGGGCATTCTCGCTGATCAGGGCCAGCATTTCCTTCGTGAGATGGGCCTGCTGGTGGAGCGTCTCGACTTGCGCCTCGAGTTTGGCCTTTTCGATCGCGATCTCGACGAAAGACTCCATCAGTTCTGATTTCTCTTCGTGAAACGCGGTCTGGGCTTCCAGCGAGGCCTCGAGCGCTGCATTCGTCGCGGTGAGCTCGACGATTAGCTCCCATGACAGTCCGCTGCGTTTCGCCGTCTCGCAGGCGCTTTGGCAACAAGCGTCCTTGCAACAGGCCAATGATTCCTCGCAATCTTTCCCACAGCACTTCTCCGTTTCGCAGCACGCCGCGGCAAGATGCTGATGGGCGGCGCGGCGGACCGCGAACAGCTGCACACCCGCGTTCTGCGTGCAGGCAGCGGATGAAATGCCAAGCGGGACCGGGCAATCCGGGCAGACTTCAAAATCAAAATCGATTCCAATCCGCTCAAAGTTCTGCGCGGCGCCTGTTTGGCTTTCGCACGCACCGACTTTCTTGAAGAGCCGGGAGACGAAGGGGATTTTGTCAAAAACGGGAATGCCGCGCTCCACCGTGCTGCACTTGGGGCAGGCGGGTGCGGGGTCCTCACCACGCACCGCGATTGGTGTCAAAGCGGCTGCCAGGAGCAGAATTCCCCAAATCGTCGCCAGGAATCGATCGTTCATTGCCGTGGTCATAGTTCATCCTTGAAAGCAGAGGCGCGGGAGCCAAAACTGGTGCGGGGTATAGCCGCCGGATGGACTCAGGGCAAGGCGAACTGCCGCTAGCATGCCGGACGCGCCTACTTCTCAACCTTCTCGAACGCCAGCGGCTCATCCGCCAGCGGGTCGGCGATGCGGATGGAGACATCACCCGCCAGCAGATGGTCGATGACCTGGCCGACGACTTCGGCCCGCCAGCCCATGGCGAGTGCGGGCAGCTCCCCTTCTTCGAAACCGCCGAGACCAAGCCGGTAGGCAATCAAGTCTCGCACGTCCTGGGCGGTTCCCACCAGGCTGGCGGCAACGGAAGCTTTGCGGCAGATGCTGCCCAGCGCCGTGCTGAGGAACTGGCCCAGCAGATTGAGCTGTGGACGGGAGTTCTTTCGTTCCGACTGCGGCAGGTCGTGGTCTTTCCGTTCCAGTGACCGCTCGATGACGCTGGCAATCTTGGGCAGATGCCGCTGGACGCCGCTATGTTCCATGCCGCGGAGGGAGCGGATCCGCTTCGGGTCCGCCGTTTGCCGCTTGGCCAGCTCGATGATCAGGTCGTCGCGGAGGATGCGGCGCGGCGGGCAGTTTCGCTGCTGGGCTTCGGCGTCCCGCCACGTCCACAGGTCCCTAACGACGCCGAGCGTGCGACGGGACATGCCCGCCAGCCCGCCGACACGCCGCCACTTTTCCGTGCTGGCCTCCTGGGTTTCGACGTTCTCCTGCCAGGAGACGAGCTCCTCTGCCAACCACGTCAGTCGCCCCATGCGATCGAGCTCGGCGTACAGCACGTCGCGAATAGCTTCCAAGTCCATCACGTCCAACAGGGCATATTCCAGTTGCCGCTGCGACAGGGGCCGCTTCCGCCAGTCGGTGCGAGTCTCGTCTTTGGATAGCGACTTGCCAAGCAGCTTATAAGCGAGGTTGCCGTACGAAGCCGGGTATTCGATGCCGATCAACCCTGCCGCGAGCTGCACGTCGAACCAGCCGCTGGGTCGTTGCCCGACGGCCTTGTGGCAGAAGCGGAATTCCTCGCGCCCGGCATGAACGAGAGTTTCCTTCCCCGGCGCGGCTAACAAATTCCAGAAGGGGGCCAGGTCGCCCACGGCAAACGGATCGATGATCGCCATCCGTCCCTGAGCGGCGACTTGGATCAGGCAGAGCTCGGGCTGATAGCTGTCTTCGGAAACAAATTCCGTATCGAAGGCGATGACCTTCGCCCCCGCGATACAATCGCAAAAATCCCGTAAATCCTGGTCGGAAATGATGTTGTCGTACTGCACGCAGGGGCCTGAAAATCCGTTCGCAGAGCGGGAAATGAGATCCAAACTCGACGATGAAAGCTTAATCTACAAAGCAGATTGGTGCCAGTTGCTGTGGAATGGCTTGCTAGTGGCATGGAGAACGAAGGTGAGCCATAATTGAGTCGCTAATCTTCTTTGTTCAGCGAGCTCCCATGAATGATCCCGTCGTGGCCATCGAACGCAGCGATCCTCCTCACGCGCCGGCGGGTGACCTGGAAGCCGGCGTGCAGATTGGCGACTTTCGCATCGAGCGGCGGCTTGGAGCGGGAGGCATGGGAATTGTCTACCAGGCTCGCCAGATTTCGCTCAACCGCCCGGTGGCGCTGAAGGTCCTTGGCCAGGCCCTCAGCCGCTCCGGGGACGTGACTCGCTTCCAGCGCGAGGCGCAGGCCGCGGCGCGCTTGAGGCATCCCTCGATTGCGCAAGTTTATTACATCGGACAGGACCGCCACATCTGCTACATGGCAATGGAGCTTGTGGAGGGAATTTCACTGCGGCGAGTGCTCGATCGCCTGGGGACAACGACGACTGCCGACACCGGCCTCGACACCGCCGTGGAAGAAGATCTGGCTCATGAGCCGGAGGCGGCTGCAATTCGCTTCGACATGCCGACGGAGGCTTTGCATGACCGGCAGGCTCCACCGGCAACGCCACACGCGAATCCCTCCAACGACGTCAACCCCTATCTCTCGCCCAAGGCGCGCGAGCTGCGAACCGGCTTGGCCCACGTCCGCCGCTGCGCGGAAGTTGCCCGCGACGCTGCTCAGGCGATGGCTCACGCGCATGAGCAAGGGGTCATCCACCGCGACATCAAGCCGGACAATTTGCTGCTGGACCGCAAGGGCAAGGTGCATCTCATCGACTTCGGTGTAGCCCGATTTTTCGAGGACCAGGCAGTCACGTACACCGGCCAACTGGTGGGGACGCCGCTGTACATGAGCCCGGAGCAGGTCACTGGTCGCGGGGCCGTAGATGCCCGCACCGACATTTACTCGCTCGGCCTGGTGCTCTACGAGCTGCTCACGCTGCGGCCTCCCGTCGAAGCCACCAATCGCGAAAACCTGCTCCGCAACATCGTCACCAAACCGCTGCCCCCGTGTCCTGGCGCAACGCCGCGGTGCCTGAAGACCTGGCACGGATCGTTCATCGCGCGACCCAAAAGGACCCCGACCAGCGTTACCCCTCAGCCGTCGACATGGCGGCGGATCTTGATCGCTTCCTCTCCGGGAAGTCAGTCGTCGCGCCGCACTATTCCTACCGGCTCGACGAGCGGGAAATTGTCGCGGCTCGGCCAGGGGGCGTGGTGCTGGCGGCCTTCATCATTCTGCTGGTGTCGCTGTGTGCATTCATGTTCCTGTGCAGCCTGGGATTGATGATGGGAACCATGTTCCTGGGGACCATGAGCTCCGTGGGAGCGACGATGATGGGAGTTCAAATGGTGATGGCGGGGACCATCCTGGGGGTGGGGATTTTCGTTTCGCGCGGTCTGCTGGCGGCAGAGGTCTGGGCTCGCTGGGTCGGTTTCGTGTTGCTCGCTCTTTTGTGCCTGGCCTCGGTGGCCGGCATGGGTGGAGTGGGAATGATGACTTTCGCCGTTGGGGCCGAA
The DNA here is from genome assembly GCA_051004015.1 of Pirellulaceae bacterium. Taxonomy (GTDB): domain Bacteria; phylum Planctomycetota; class Planctomycetia; order Pirellulales; family Pirellulaceae; genus SXOA01. The sequence goes on from JBPCKT010000055.1 coordinate 45,863, forward strand.
GTCGAAGCGCAGTCCAAAGCGTCCCGATCTCGTTCCGCGAGCGAGGGGAAAAGCGATTCGGTGCCGGAGGAGGGTTCGCCATTTCCCGTGAAGAATTTCGTCTGGGGGATGATGGCGTTTTATGCCTTCCCGCTGGTGATGGGTCTGCTACTCGGTGCGGCGGGACTTTGGGGTTTGCTGAATCGCAAGTCCGGAGAATGGTTTCATTTCGCAGCCCAAATCCGGCTGGAACATCGGCAATTGAAAGAGCAATTCCAATAGCCGATTTTCGTTTCCAGCTTCCATGTTCTCCCCCAATCTCGGCTGGACGAGGGCGAACTCCTCTGGTGGCCCGCGATTTGCCTACTTTGGGCCAAGGAATTGGCAGGGCTGCCAAATCGGCTCAAAATCGAGGCTGCGAGGAGAAAAACGCCCCCGCTAACCTCAATTGACCATATTTGCCAGTCGCTATAAACTTATACGGCAGATTATCTTGCGCCTTTTTTGGACGGCCCCCGCAGGACGCGGCGCGGGCCCGCAGGCTGGGCTCGCTTCGCCGCGGCTCGAGCGCCCCATTTCATCTCGACTTAGGTGAGCATCTTCAATGGATCTTTTGGAACAGGCCTGGGAAGGAGTTGGCAACTTCTTCGGCGGCATCATGCACGGGTTTGAGCGGGGCGTAACCGCAGTTTTCGGCTCGTCCAACGCCCGTTACGTCCGCCGCCTGCAGGCCCGGGTCGAGGAAATCAACCAGCTCGAATCGCGCTACCAGGGGATGTCCGACGAAGAGCTCCGCCAGCAGACTCAAAAATTCAAGGAACGGCTCAAGGCCGGCGAAACGCTGGAGGACATTCTGGAGGAAGCCTTTGCCATCGCCCGCGAAGGGGGCCGCCGCTATCTCGGCATGCGGCACTTCGACGTGCAGCTCATCGGCGGCATGGTCTTGCACAGTGGCAACATCGCGGAAATGGTAACCGGCGAAGGCAAAACGCTCGTCGCCACGCTGCCGGCGTATCTCAATGCCCTCGCCGGCAAGGGGGTGCACGTCGTCACGGTCAACGACTATCTCGCCCGCCGCGATATGGAGTGGATGGGACCGCTGTACATGGGCTTGGGCCTCACCGTGGGCGCGATCCAGAGCGATATGGACCCCGACGAGCGCCAGGCCGCCTACGCCTGCGACATCACCTACGGCACCAACAACGAATTTGGCTTCGACTACCTCCGCGATAACATGCGGCCCGCCGCCCGCGGCGACAACCGCTATCCTAAGCACCGGCAGCAATCGCAGGGCAACCTCGTTTTCGCCATCATCGACGAAGTCGACAACATCCTCATCGACGAAGCCCGAACGCCGCTCATTATCTCCGGCCCGGCTCACGAGAACGTGCATAAATACGCGGATGCCGACCGCATCGCCCGCACGCTGACCAAGGAAAAGCACTTCGTCGTCAACGAGAAGGACCACTCCGTCAACCTCACCGACGAAGGCGTGCGCGAAGCGGAGCGGCTGGCGGGGGTGGAAAGCTTCTACACCGCCGGCAACATGGATTGGCCGCATCTCATCGACAACTCCCTCAAGGCTAACTACCTGTACCAGCGGGATGTGAAGTATGTCGTCAAGGACGACAAGATCATCATCGTCGACGAGTTCACCGGCCGCCTGATGGAAGGGCGACAGTGGAGCGACGGCTTGCACCAGGCGGTCGAAGCGAAGGAAGGCGTGGAAGTCAAGGAAGAGACGCAGACCCTGGCCACCATCACGCTGCAAAACTTTTTCAAGCTGTATCACAAAATCTGCGGCATGACCGGCACGGCCATGACCGAAGCCGGCGAGTTCTACAAGATTTACGGCCTGGACGTCATCGCCATTCCGACCAACCGCAAGATGAAGCGGGTGGAGCATCACGACGCCATCTATCGCACCGAGCGCGAGAAGTTCATCGCCGTCGCCGAGGAGATCGAGCAGACCCACAAGTTCGACGTGCTCATCATGAACAGCGGGGACGACCTGATTGGCACGATCCATAAGGAAGACGACGACACGGTCGACTTCCAGGCCCATGAAAGCAAACAGCGGGACCTTATCCAGCGGAGCAAAATCAAGCGAATCGAGCACAAGGGCCGCCCCGTCCTGGTCGGCACGGTCTCCATCGAAAAGAGCGAGCGGCTCTCGGCACTGCTCGACAAGCGGGGCATCCCGCACGAAGTGCTCAACGCCAAGCACCACAAGCGCGAGGCGGAAATCGTGGCGCAGGCCGGCCGACTGAGAGCAGTGACCATCGCCACGAATATGGCCGGCCGCGGTACGGACATCGTGCTCGGCGGCAATCCCGAGACGATGGCGTGGGCCATCTTGCAGGACAAGTACCCGACGCGCCTCGATGTGCCTCCCGCCGAGTGGGACAACCTGGTCCGCGAAATCGATGAGCGCGAGAAGATGAAGGAGGAAGGGAAGGTCGTCAAGGAGCTCGGCGGCTTGCACGTCATCGGCACGGAGCGGCATGAGGCCCGCCGCATCGACTTGCAGCTTCGCGGGCGCTGCGGCCGGCAAGGGGATCCCGGTTCCAGCCGCTTCTTCCTGTCGCTGGAAGATGACCTGATGCGAATCTTCGCCGGCCCCTGGGTGAAGATGATCCTGGACAAGCTCGGCATGCAGGAAGGAGAGCGGATCGAAAGCCGCATGGTAACGCGGCGAATCGAAGCCGCACAGAAAAAGGTGGAAGAGCGGCACTTCGAGGCCCGCAAAAACCTGCTCGAGTACGACGAAGTCATGGACATGCAGCGGAAGCGGGTCTACGGCTTCCGGCAGCAAATCCTGAATGGCCGCAACTGCCGCGAAGTCATTCTGGAGATGGTCCGCAAACAGATTGAGAAGAACCTGACGGAGTTCATGCAGAAGGATTTTGGCACCGCGAGCTTTGCCGCCTTCGCCAGCAATCGTCTTTCCTGCCCGCTCGAGGCCAAGGATTTCCGTGGCATGGAGTTCAGCGAAGCCGACACCTATGCCAAGGAGCGGGCCGAGCGCGATGCCGAAACCACGGTGCAGGACTCGCTGGATGAGAACCTGCCTGGCGACGAGGGGGACGAAGACGCACAGGCCGATTGGAACTGGGAAGCGATGGCCAAGCTGGCCGAGACCAAATGGGGCGTGAAGGTCAAGGATTGGGATCTCAAGAAAATCGGCCGCGACAACGTCGGCGAATACTTGCTCGACATGGCCCGCAAGGCCATCCAGGCGGTCGACCTCGCCGAAGGAAAAGTTTATCTGGAGCAGGATTTCCAGCACCGCTTCGCCGCCAACTGGGTGCTGCACAAATTCGGCATCGAGATGAAGCTGGAGGAAATCCTCTCTTTGGATGCGGCGGGCCTCAAAAGCTTCGTCACGGAGAAGGCCGAGGCGGCTTACGACGCCAAGGAGGCGGAGTATCCGGCGATGGCGGGACTCTACCGCTATCTAACCGCGACCGGCGGCAAACACCTGCGATTGGATGGCGAAGGGCTCATGGCGTGGGCCCGCCAGCGATTTGAAACCGAGCTCGACCCCAACGATTTGAACGGGAAGACCCGCGACGAGCTGTTTGCGATTCTCGCCAACCTCAGTCGCCAAAGCACCGCCAAGGCCGATGGGGCCATTCTGGAAGCCCGCAAGAAAGTCGAAAACGCTTTCAGCGGAGCTGACGCCAAGCGGTCCCTTCGAGCCAACGACGCCAGCCGCGGCTCGCTGGAGTCGCTGGCCCAATGGGCCAAAGCGGAGCTGCATTTGGACCTGCCGGTGGAGGAGCTCGAGGAACTCAACCGGGAAGAGCTGGAAATCAAGCTGCTCGGCGGTGTCGAGGACCGTTACCGGCCGGAGATGCGGCGAATGGAGCGATCGCTGCTCCTGCAAATCGTGGACAACACCTGGAAAGACCACCTCTATGTCATGGAGAAGCTGCGGAGCTCGGTCGGGCTCGTCGGCTATGCCCAGGTGGATCCCAAGGTCGAGTACAAGAAAGAAGGGATGAAGCTCTTCGAGCAGATGTGGCAGTCCATCGACCGCGAGACCACTGACCTGGTCTTCAAAATGGAGCGGCTGGACGAAGATTTCGTCGGCTCGACCTGGGTGGAAACCAGCGCGACCCATGCGGCGCCGCCCGGAGCTACCGAGAATTACGGCCAGACTCAAGACGAAAACATGAACGCCGGCCAGCCGGATGTGAAGCCCGAGCCGATCAAGAACCGGGGCCCGCGCGTCGGCCGCAACGATCCCTGCCCCTGCGGCAGCGGGAAGAAATACAAGCAATGCTGCATGAGGCTCGCGGGAAAGCAGGATCTGGCTTAGATAGTACTCATCTCGCTCCGCGAGATGAATTCCTCACGCGGAGCGTGAGGAGTACTCTTTTCACGAAAGGAGGCGCGCCATCGGTTATCTGCTGAATTTGCTCTACCTGGCGGCTATCCTCGTTGCTTCGCCGTATCTGCTGTACGCCGCCATTCGTTACGGCAAGTACCGCGAAGGGTGGCGGCAGAAGCTGCTGGGGAGCGTGCCGATTCGCTCTGGGAAAAATCGGTGCATCTGGCTCCATGCCGTCAGCGTGGGCGAGGTCAATCTGCTCGCCCCGCTGATTGCCCGCTGGGATGCACAATATCCCGACTGGGAATGCGTCATCTCCACGACCACGCTGGCCGGCTATGCCCTGGCTCGCAAGCGCTACGCTCCCCGCACCGTCTTCTACTGCCCATTGGACTTCACCTGGAGCGTGCGCCGCGCCATTCGCCGCATGCGCCCGGACTTGCTCGTGCTGGCGGAGTTGGAGCTGTGGCCCAACCTCGTTGCCGCGGCCAAGCAGGCCGGCGCGAAGGTCGCTATCATCAACGGCCGCCTCAGCGACAAGAGCCTGCGGGGTTATCAGAGGATAGGCTTCCTGGCCCGTAAGACGCTCGAGCAAATCGACCTGGTTGCTGCCCAGAACGAAGAGTATGCCCAGCGGTTCCGCCAACTTGGCGCGCTTCCATCCGCGGTCGCCGTAACACGCTCCATCAAGTTCGACGGCGCGATTGCCGACCGGCAGAATCCCGCGACAAAACGTCTCGCGGCGCTCGCGGGCATCGAGGAGACCGACCAGGTCTTCCTGGCCGGCAGCACCCAGGAGCCAGAGGAGTCGCTCGCCGTAGCGGTCTATTCCAAGCTCGTGGCGCAACATCCGAAACTCCGACTGATCCTCGTCCCTCGCCATCCAGAGCGGTTTGAGGAGGTCGCCCGCATGTTGGAAAAGAGCGGAGTGCCTTGGCAGCGCCGCTCCCTGCTGGAAAGCGAAGGGCCGAAGCCTCAAGCCCGCATACTGCTCGTGGACACGATTGGTGAGCTCACCGCCTGGTGGGGAACCGCGGCCATCGCCTTCGTCGGCGGCAGCCTGGGAAAGCGCGGCGGCCAAAACATGATCGAGCCAGCCGCCTATGGAGCCGCGGTTTGCTTCGGGCCGAACACCTGGAATTTTCGGGACGTCGTGGAGATGCTGCTGGCCCGCGAAGCGGCGGTCGTAGTCCAGGACGGCACGGAACTTAAAGGCTTCGTTCGACGCTGTCTGGAGAATCCCGACTACGCCCAAGTCCTCGGTCAGAATGCCCGCGCGCTGGTCCTGGAACAACTCGGAGCAGCGGACCGGACGGTGGAGTTGCTCAGCGCGCTGGTGTCATCACAAACCGCATCCCGAAGGGCCGCCTAGAACTCCGCGATCACTTCGTTGCCGCCGATGGTGGACATGGAGCGGAGGTCCTGGGAATCGAAATCCTCCCGCAGGAAGCGGACTTCTCCGGTGCTGAAGAGCACGTTGATGCCGCGGTGATGGTTGCCCCCCACGTCCGCGCCGATTTCCAGGTTCTGGCCCTCCTGCAAATCGCTAGGCTCCGTCCAGAGCACGCTCGTGGCTTTCGCCTCCACCACATAGATCGTCTGCCGCTGGTCGTCGGTGATCTGTCTGCGGCTCACGGTGGTCGCGCCGGGGAAGGCGGTGTTCTTGCCGACAATGACCAGGTAGCTCGTGTTGTTGGCGTCCTCGGGCTGCTCCGGCTCGTCCGCGGGGCATCGAAAGACGTCGGGGATCTTTTCGGACACCAGCATGTTTTGTTTGGAATCCCAAGACTCGCTGAGATTGTACTCGGCATGGAGAGCCTTCTCTTCCGGCCCCAAAAACGGCAGGATCAAGACCCGCCAGCTATGCAGGCGATTGCCGTCTTTGTCCTCGACGTAGGCGGGGGGCAGGGTGCCGTACTTCTGCTCGTAGGCCATCAGGGCGACGCCGATCTTCCGCAGATTGGCCGCGCACTTGCGGCGATGCGAGCCGGCCCGCGAGTATTCCATCACCGGCTGGAAGAGGATCGTGAGCAGGGCGATGACGGCCACCGTGGCCGCCACTCCAATCAACGTCAGGAATAGAACCCGCTGGCGGGGGCTGATCTGAGGCATGCCCGGATAGGCCGAGGCGGGTATCGCCGCCGCTGCCGGACCAGCCGGCCGAGGACTGGCGAAACGGGGCACGACAATCGTCCGCCCGCAGCCGATGCAGGGACCGCTGTGCCCGGCGAACTCGTCCTCGACGAGCGTCATTTCACCGCAGTGGGGGCAGGCGAAGGGGAGGGGCATGGGGAGGAAGGCTAAATCCGAAATCCGAATTCCGAATGGCGAATGGCTGAACTGGAGTCATTTGGTGGCGGAGAAGTCCTTCACGATTTGGACGTACTGGCGGGCCAGGTGTTCAATCTTTTTCAGGTCTCCGGCGGCGACTACTTTGGGGTCCACCAGCGAGCTGCCGATGCCGAGGGCGCAGGCCCCGCAGCGGAGGAACTCCGCGGCGGTATCCAGGTTGACTCCGCCGGTGGGCATCAGGCGAATATGTGGCAGGGGGCCGTGCAGGGCTTTCAGGTATTTGGGGCCGGTGATTTCCGAGGGGAAGATTTTCACGATGTCGGCGCCGGCTTGCCAGGCAGTGACAACTTCCGTGGGGGTGAACGCGCCGGGCATGGCGACCTTGCTATATCGCTTGCAGAGCTCGATCACGCCCACGTTGACGACCGGAGAAACAATGAACTCTGCCCCGGCCAGTAACGCCGCCCGGCAGGTTTCCGCATCGAGCACGGTTCCTGCCCCGAGCAAAATGCGGCTGCCGATGCGGTCGGCCACTTTTTCGAGCACGCGGATGGCCCGCGGGACCGTGAAGGTGACTTCCATCACTTCGACGCCGCCGGCCAGCAAACTTTCCGCGACATCGACGAGCAAATCGCCGTTTTCCGCCCGGATTACGGCGACAATCTTGTGGTCGAGCACCCGTTGCAGAGACTTGCTTCCCGACATGATCCACCACTCGGCGTTTGTTGAGACCCGCCTCTAACGGGCTGGCTGACAAATGCCGATTCTAGCGGACAGCACGCACAGGGGGCTATGGCTTAGCGGGTGCGGCCGGTTCGGTGGAAGCTGCCGGCGGCACACGGACGGGGATGCGCTTTTGAACCGTGCCGACGCCGCTGGGACCCTGCACATCCACAATCAGCACGTAGTCCCCTTCTTCGGCGGGCAATTGCACATGAAGTTCTGCCTCTCCCTTTTCATTCGCCGGCAAATTCGGCTCCCAGAGAAGACTACGGGACTTGGCCCGTTTTTCGCGCCCCGAAAGGGCAAGGGCGGATTTCATAGTGATTGGCTTCGCGGCGCCCTGACCGTCGCCTTTTGCCTTGGGCTCGGCGACATCCTTGGCGGGCTCCGCGCGGGGGAGAGCATTCTTTGTAAGTTCGGCAGCCATCTTCTTCTCATCCTCTTCCGCCCGTGGGCCTGGTGGAGCGGGAGCCCGCTCGTTCGGCCTGGCAGCGGCCTGCGGTGCGGCGCCGGGTTTTCCTTCGGCCAACTGCTTCTCATCGGCGGATTCCTTGATTCCCTTGCCTCGGCCTCCTTCCCCAGTTCCCAAGCCCCCCGCGCCGCCTGGAGTGAGGGGACCGCCGGCGGGTAAGCCTCCCCCGGGTGTCGCTGAGGAGTATCTTTTCTCAGCCGGGTCGTTCAGTCGATCTCGCCGACGGTTGGCTGTCATTTCGTCGAGCGCTGCGGCCGGCCCTAAATCATCCGTTCCCGGCGCGGCGAGAGGCTCCGACTTCGCGGCTGGAGCAATTGGCCTAGCGTCCCGCTGGAAGAACTCTCCGCCGGAACGTTCCGCGGGAGCGATGGCCGCAGTTGTCTGAATGTCGTGCCTGGCGATCTTGCCGTTTATCAGCCAGATGCAGCCGACGGCAAAGCTGCCGGCGACCACGGCCATCGCGGGAACCCAGACCTTGGCCTGAGCCGGACGGTGCAGAATGGCGAGAAGACCCAATAACAGCAAGGCAGCCGCGGAAACCGCCAGCACCACTCGGCCGACCATCTGCTGGAAACTGGTTCGCGCGGCCTGAGCCGCCGTTTCTTCCGCGCGCACCGAGTTCTGAACGAGCGCATCATTGGAGGCGAGGAGGACTTCCCGCGGGTCCGTGGGCTCGCCGGGAATATCCTGTTCGGAAAAATAACTGTGCTGCTCGCGACTGTCGCGGAACATGCGGAAATCCTCCGCCTGGGGTTGCACTGCACCATCAGGATCGAGCGCCGCGCTGCTTGATAGTCTGTCGAGGCCGTCCGGGCCAGCGGGCGCCGAGCCACCCTGGGCCTTCTTGAGTTTGAATTCGCTCTCCATGGCTTCCCTTTCCGGGTCCGCTTTTTTCGCGGCTTCGTCCTGGGGAGCTTTCTTCGCGACCGCATCTTTGGCTTCACTCTTGCCGCTGTCGAAACTCTCTGAAACACCGGGAAGAATCGACCGGCCGCGTTGGCCACCACCGCCGCCGAAGCCTGTTGTTTTGTCCTCCACGTATCTGGAGTAGGGGGCGGGAGACGCTGCTTCGGCAAGTCTTTCCACGGCATCCTCCCTGACGAGGCGGAGGGCGAACCAGGAATGGGGAACCGCGTTGCCGTTGTGGTCTGTCGCCCGCAGGCCGATTTGCAGCTCCTGCTGCGGAGTGAAGGTAGTTTCCTTCTGCTCAATGTCGATGTGCAGCCCGCGCACGCTGGGCCGATTTACTTGCTGCCGATAGACCAACCTGGCCGGCTCCACGGACTGGTCGTAGAGCGTCACGTCCAGCTCCCCATCGGCTTCGGGAGGAAGCTGCACATTGAGTAGCGGCAGCGTGAACGTAGGCGGGGCCGCGCCGCTAGCGCTCTCTGACTGGGAGACCGTCGATTCCGTAGTGGGCGTCGCCACAGGTCCATTCGTCGCCGCGCGACTTTCGGCAGATTTGGCATCTACCGCCTTGAAGTCATCCAAAGCCAGACCGTGATATTCTTGCGAAGCAACTTTCACGTTCGCCTTGCGGACAACAACCAGCAGCTTCTTCCTGGCGAGCTCCTCGGGCACTTTCCCAACCAGCGAATCTCCGCGAACGAGAATTGAGCCAGACACCTCGCCTCTCTCTGCTGTCGTTTCGCGGCGACGGTCTTTCCCATCTAGAGCATCTTGTTTCCTCAAGCTCGCTATCTCCCTTTCTCCGTACTCCCGACTCGAGTCAGCCTTTGGACCGGATCCCGAACGAGGTTTCATCGCCTTGTCCTGCTCCTGTGGAGCCGCGGCGAGCGGGAGCCCGGGGGGCGGAGCGGGCGATTTTGTCTCCGCGGGTGCGGCGGGGGATTCCTCGGTAGGAGAAGTGGGCCGAGCGGTTGCCCGCGAGGGAGCCGGCGGCGCGCCAAGGGCAAACAGCTCTTTCTTACCCTTCGCTGCCATCTGCATTTTCACGTCAGGCTGATCGACCGCCTTTTCCGCCGACTTTTCTTGCACCAGGGAATCCATGTTCTCCTTGTATTCCATCCGGGCCCTGCGATCACTCGCCTCCGAAAAATCCGCCATCTTCCCCACAGCCACCTTTTCTAATTCGTTCACCGTGCCAGCCTGTTGGTTCACCCCAAACAACTGGTAATAGCCGTCCGGTGCATCCGCCGGCAGTTCAAACTCACCCGACGCAATGCCGGCTTCCGGCCGTGATTCAATCGCCGAAGGTTTTAGCTCCCGGCCGTCCGTCGTCGCCAGTTTCCAGTCGTCGGCTGGTGCAGCAGGCTGATTCGAGAAGGCCATCCAGGAGTGAGAGCGGAAGCGGACCGTCTCGCCCGGCTGATACGAGTCCTTGTCGAATTTGACCTCCGACGTCACGGGCTCTTTCTTCGCGGCGAGCGGCACCACGAGTTGTGGCGATTCCGAGGCGAGCGCGCCCCCGCTACGGTTTTGTCCCTGAACCTCATCCATCCAGACACCCGATTGCTTGTCGCTCTGGGGTTGCACTTTCAGGATGGCTCCAGGCTGAACGGCGGAGCCCCGCAAGTTGAGCTGTGCCAGGCCGCATTCGTCGGTCCGCACCATTTCGTCCAGGGCGACTTTGCCATCGGCATCGTAGACCCGGTAATTCAGCGACGCACTCATCGGCTCGCCGCGGCCATTCTTGGCGACGACCTTGAGGTTCTGCGTCAATCCGCTTTGCAGCGTCTCATTTCCATAGACGTAAGCGACGACGCGATGGTCCAGGGAGGGGGAGTCTTGCCGCGGGGGGGCGAAGAACCCGTATCCAATCAGTGCGATCAGCGCCGTGGCCGCCAGACCCGCCAGCCAGTTGCCGGTGCGGTAAGACGGCACGGGAAAAGATTTGCTTCCTGTCCGGCCGGACTTGGAGGGCTTGAACGGAGATCCTCCGGTCCCTGAATGACTTTTTGCCGCCGGCTGAACCTTGCGGCCCTCTTCCGGCACAGAGAGAGTGACCGACACGTCTTCAACCTTCGCTGCCGATGCCACCAAATCAGCCTGCAAGCGCACTTCCGCATACAGCCGGGCCGCGGCGGGGTCCGACTTGATCTGCCGATGCAGTGCGGCGACCTCGTCGGCCGACAGCAGGCCGTAGCACAGGTCCCACATCTGCTCGTGGAGTTTTTCGTTCTCGTTCATCGATCACACTTCTTGTTGACAAAGGCTCTGCTTAGCCCTCGCGTCCACGCGGGGACAGCACCGCGTGGACGCGGTGGCTAAGCAACTTCCATTGCCTCCCTCTATTCCGCCAGCACTTCCCGCAGCTTGCTCAGTGCCAGCCGCATCCTCGTCTTCACGGTCCCTGATGGCACTTCCAGTGCCACCGCAATCTCTTCGTAAGTCATCTCCCCATTTTGCCGCAGCAGGAATACTTCCTGCTCCTCGGGACGAAGCTCCGAGAGCGCCTGCCGCAAACGGCTGAGGCGTTCATCCTGCTCCACGAGCAGGTCCGGTCCGTCCTCCTGGCTGGCAATCATGGATTCGTCATCGCCCATCGACTGTCTCTTCCGCCGCCACGCCGTCTCGCGGATGTCCCGCCCGGTGTTCAGGGCGATGCGGAAAATCCAGGCCTTCAAGTTTTGTACTTCGACCAATTTTTCATGGTTGCGCCAACATTTGATAAACGCTTCCTGCAAGGCATCGCGGGCATCCTCCATGTTCCCCACCAGGTAGAACAGCGTACCCAAAAGCTCGGGCTGATACAGCGCAAAAGCATCCTCCAGCGCGGCCGCATCCCGGGCGCGCGGTTTGGAAGCTGGGGCCTTGGGGGCGGCCTTGCTTTCGGGTGCTGTCACAGCCATGCCTTCTAGAAGTGAGACGAATCCGTCATGCCAACAGATTGACGCCGGTCCATGTTTTTAGCAGAAAGGGTGAGCTGTTTCTCATATAGCGCCCTTTCGACGGGCCAAGCAGAAACGTTGATTTGCGACGCAACTTATTTCCAGGACTATGCTTAGGTACATGTCCCATTATGGCTTTCGATAGGGAACATGGGCGGTTGCGAGCATGGGAAAGTGTCTCGTGTTGAGCGTAACCAGAATCGCGCCACAGGCCTCTGCCGAAGCGGCGATGAGCGCGTCGGCGAGTCCGACGCCGTGGCTCTTGCCAAAATCCCGTCGAAACAGTCCACCCTGCTGGGCAATCGTGGCATCGATGGTGACTACCTGGAACGCGCGAACAAACGATTCCAAGGCGGTTCGCTCCGCGCCGTCGCGCACCCCGGCATAGAGTTCGGCCACCGTTATCGCCGAAATGAGGTGATTGCCGCTCAAGCCTTCGATGTACGAAATCGCGTCGGCATAGCCGCGAAGATAGTCAATCGCCACGTCCGTATCGATGAGTAGCGGTGCGGCCATTCGGGGCAGTCCCTAAAACCTGTCCATTTCGGCACGCAGAGCTTGAAAATCCGGCAGGTCCGTGCGGTCTTTCCAAATTCCCCGCGCCTGGCGGAGGAGGGAAAGGCGGTCGTGCGGCGGCGTAGACCCTAGAAACTGCCGGACGGCTTCATGCAGAAGGGCGTCTTGAGTTTTTCCGGTGGTTTCCGTCAGGGCCTGCAAGGCTTCCCCCTCGGCAGTCGACAGCGTGATCTGTGCGGTGACCATTTCCCAATTCCCCTTTCATCTCTATTGTACAGCGCCGGCACAGCCGAAGAATCTCAAATTTCCAATCTCGAATCCGTGTTCCCTGAGCTTTCTTTCGTCCATAATAACCCCATGTGGCCCGAAGCGGAAAAAACCGAAGAGCTTCTCGCGGGAGTGCGGGGGGGGGATGCCGAGGCGATCAATCGCCTGATGGACCGGCACCGCGATTCCATCCGCCGCATGGTGCAACTTCGGCTGGACCAGAAGATCCAGCGACGAATTGACGCCAGCGACGTGGTGCAGGATGTCCTCATCGAGGCCAGCCGACGGCTCAAGGATTATCTGGCGAACCCGGTGATGTCCTTCCATCTCTGGCTGCGGCAGATTGCCCAGGACCGGATTATCGACGCCCACCGCCGGCACCGGGTCAGCGCCAAGCGGAGCGTGGACCGCGAGCGGAACCTGGCCGTCCCCTCCGCGGACGACCATTCCACCATGGACCTCGCCGCCCAGCTTGTCGGCCGCGAGCTCACCCCCGCCGCTGCCGCCACGCAGAAGGAAATGGCACGCTGCGTCGAAGCCGCCATCTCGCGGCTTCCCGACCAGGACTGCGAAATCATCGTCATGCGGCACTACGAGCAGCTCTCCAACCAGGAAATCGCGCAGGCCCTTGGGCTGAGTGAACCAGCGGCCAGTATGCGGTATCTTAGAGCAGTGAGGCGGCTACGGGAGCTGCTAAACAGTCCAAACTCAATCGGCGAGTGATTTACTTTCGCGAGCAGTTTATGATTCGAACCATTTCCATACGCGGCTTTAGAAGCATCAACAGTGTTCAGGTTGAATTGGAGCCCGTCACCGTACTGGTCGGCCGCAGTGGTTCAGGCAAGTCGAACTTCGTGCGCGCCATCCGTTTTCTGAGGGATTATCTGATAACTGGGGATCGAGATTCTTCTGCTGGAGGGAGCTTTCAAAAACTCGCCCCCGCCAATCAAGGAGAACCCCAACTGACCTACAAAGTCGCCTTCGACATTGAAGGACTGGAAGGGACTTTTCAATACAGTCTGTGCCTGCCTTACCAAGCAGGAAAAGTTGAAGAATCCCTCAAGCTGGGTGAAAAGGTGCTGTTTTCGCATGTCGCCGGAAAATGGGTCACAGAACCAAACGTGCAGTCCCCTCCTCCTCCTACCTGCCCGATGCTCGGTAAAATTCCGGCAATTAGTGAAACAGTCATCGCCTTCTCTGCTCTGACAAATGGAGTCGGCTGTTACGAGTTTCCATTTGGAGTGCTCGGCCAATCCGCCACGAGCAAGGGCGATGGGCTTGCAGACGATGCTCGCAACTACTTGTTCGTGATGAAGGGAATTACAAGCAACATTCGCAACTTAAAACTTCGTAAGAGCATCAATGGTTCGTTAATGGCGCTGAATCCAACGGTATCGGCCGTCGAACTGAACTCGATTCAAAGTCCCACGAGTATCTTGGTGACGCACCAGTTCAATGGATCGCGATTGTCGTTATCGTTGTCCGAGGAATCCGAGGGCTTTCGACGCTTTTTTGCGCATCTCTTGGCAATCTATCAGGATTCGTCCAAACAGTTGCTGGTTTTCGAAGAGCCTGAAAATGGAATCTATCCCGGAGCGTTGCAATTATTGGCGGATGAACTCAAAGCTGCACCGTATGCCAATCGCGGACAAGTGTTGTTGACAACGCACAGCCCCGGCCTGCTGAACCATTTCGATATTGAGTCGCTGCGGGTAGTAACCTTGAAAAACGGTGGAACGCAGATTGGCAAAGTTGCCTCCGAGCAAGTTCAAGCGGTGAAGGATGATCTGATGAGAACCGGTGAATTGCTAACCGTGGACGAGGCTCGTATCGCCGACGAGGAGGTAGTTGCACCATGAAAAAACTCGTTCTCTTCGGAGAAGGGGACGGAGAGAAACGAGCCCTCCCAGTAATTACCAGCCGAATAATTTCGGAAATGAACGCATGGCATGTCGTTTCCCTTGAACCCGATGCGATGATTGTTGGAGAGCTACCGGGACTGCTGAAGAACAATGCTGCTGAATGGCGGCGATTTCTGCGAATCGCTCGCAAACGCAAGGATTTTGGCGGTGTTCTACTTTTGCTCGACGGCGATTGCCCATCACGAAGCCTGCGAGGCGAAAAGTTCTGCTCCAAAGTCTTTGCGGGGCGCCTGGCAAAGGTTGCTGTCGATGAGGGTGCTGGAACCAGTTTCTCTGTCGCGATAGTTTTTGCGTGCAGGGAATTCGAGTCGTGGATTATCGCCGGAATCGAGTCTTTGGCGGGGCGAGATCTTCCCAACCCGGCAACCCGAGTCGAAGCAGCAACGACGCCTCCGGAAGGAGACTTGGAAAGTAACCCGCGAGATGCGAAAGGGTGGCTGGGAAAGCATATGGTCAATGGCTACAGCGCGCCGAGAGACCAAGCAGTCCTGGCGCGAGAAGTGGATCTGAATCTTATTCGCTCCAAGGGTATGAGGTCATTTGCTCGCTTTGAATCCGCCATCCGTCAACTCATAACCTCATTTCAACACAGCGTGTCTATCGCGACTCCGTTTGTCACCGAGTAATGCCTCGGTCGTGCCATCCGCACAACGAGTCCGGCCTGCCGGAAAAGGGCATTGTCGGCCATAATGGAGGGTGGTGCCTGATGGTCTGGCCAACGCTCATCCTCTTCGCCCATCCCAATCCTCTCCCGCCCCTTGCTTCATGCCTCTCGTCAGCGTCAAGGATTTGCGGATTGGCTATCGCGGGCCGCCACTGCTCGATGGAGTTTCGTGCCAGATTGAGCCGGGGGAGCGGATTGGCCTCTTGGGGCGGAACGGCTCGGGCAAGACGACGTTCATGCGGATTCTGAGCGGCCAGGTGCAGCCGGACGGCGGCCAGGTGACGTTCGCTCCGGGGACGAAGTTCTCGCTGCTGCCGCAGGACGTGCCACGGCACATGGCGGGGAGCGTGAGCGAGGTCGTGGCGGCCGGGATGCCGCAACTGACACACGAGCATGGAACCGCCTGGCAATCCGAGCAGCGGGTGGAGCGGGTGCTGGCCGAAATGGAGTTGCCGCGGGATGCCCAGTGCCAGTCGCTGTCATCGGGGATGAAGCGCCGCGTCCTGATCGCCCAGGCCATCGTCGGCAGGCCGGATTTGCTGCTCCTCGATGAGCCGACGAACCATCTGGACCTGGCGGCTATCGAATGGCTGGAGGGATTTCTGGCCCGCTGGGGGACGACGCTGATGTTCGTCACCCACGACCGGATGTTCCTCCGCAAGCTGGCCACCCGCATCTTCGAAATCGACCGCGGCCGGCTGTTCGATTGGTCTTGCGATTACGACACGTTCCTCGATCGCAAGGAAGCGGCCCTGGCTGCCGAGGAGACGCAGAACGCACTGTTCGACAAGAAGCTGGCGGAGGAAGAGGTCTGGGTCCGCACCGGCATCCGGGCCCGGCGGACGAGGAACGAAGGCCGCGTGCGGGCCTTGGAAAAACTGCGGCTGATTCGGAGCGCGCGGCGGGAGGACACCGGAAAGGTGCAGATGGCCATCCAGGAAGGAGAACGCAGCGGCATGTTAGTGGCCGAGGTGAAGGACGTTTCTTTCTCCTACGGCGAGCGGCCCATTTTTCAGGATTTCTCCACCAGCATCATGCGCGGCGACAAGATCGGGATCATCGGACCCAATGGCGCGGGCAAGACGACGCTGCTCCGTGTGCTGCTGGGAAAGTTGCCGCCGCAAGAGGGCAAGGTCCGTCTGGGGACGAACTTGCAGATTGCTTACTTCGATCAGCTTCGCCAGCAGCTCGATGACGAAAAGTCGGTGCAGGACAACGTGGCGGACGGATACGACACCGTCAACGTCGGCGGCAGCTCGCGGCATGTCATCGGCTACCTGCGGGATTTCCTGTTCAGCGCCGAGCGGGCTCGCACCAGCGTGAAGTTTCTCTCCGGCGGCGAACGGAACCGCATCCTGCTGGCCCGGCTCTTCGCCAAGCCGGCCAACGTGATTGTGCTCGACGAGCCGACCAACGACCTCGACGCGGAAACGCTGGAGCTGCTGGAAGACCGGCTGGTGCAGTTCGACGGCACGGTGCTGCTGGTCAGCCACGACCGGGCGTTCCTCAACAATGTCGTCACCAGCACCATCGCCTTTGAAGACGGCGGAGTACGCGAGTACGTGGGAGGCTACGACGACTGGCTGCGGCAGCGATCCGCGCGAGGGTCATCGGCTTCACTAGCTTCACTAACCCGACGCGCAAGCGAGGGAGAGTCGTCTAATCCCGCGAAACGCTCCGCTCCCAGCGCCGCCCCTCGCAAACTAACCTTCAAAGAGCGCCAAGAGCTCAACCGCCTCCCCGCCGCGATTGAACAACTCGAAGCCAACATCCAGACCCTCCATCGCGACATGGCCGAGCCCCAGTTCTATCAGCAGACCGGCCCGCTGATCGCCAAGGAGCAAGCCCGCCTCAAGCAGCTCGAAGAGAAACTGGCAGCGGCCTTCGAGCGGTGGGTCGAACTGGAAGCAATTGGGAAGTAGCGGGCCAAGACATTTTTCACGATGAGGATTGAGGACTGACGGCATGGGTGTTTTACTGCAAATCAAAAACGCCTACAAGCGTTACGGCGACCAGGTGCTGCTCGACGGCGCGGAAGCGACGCTGACCGACGATGTGAAGGTCGGCTTTGTCGGCCGGAACGGGGCGGGCAAAAGCACGCTGCTGCGCGTGCTGCTGGGGGAGGAAGAGCTGGATCGGGGAGAAATCAGCCGCCATCCCAAGCTGCAGATTGGCTACCTGCGGCAGCACGACCCGTTTCAGCCGGGGGAGACGGCCCTCGAGTTCCTGATGCGGGACAGCGGCCAGCCGGACTGGAAATGCGGCGAAGTGGCCGGCGAATTCGAGCTGAAGGGAGCCTATTTGCAAGGTCCGCTCGCCAAGCTCTCCGGCGGCTGGCAGACGCGCGTCAAGCTGGCGGCGCTCTTGCTGCACGAACCCAAT
The DNA here is from genome assembly GCA_051004015.1 of Pirellulaceae bacterium. Taxonomy (GTDB): domain Bacteria; phylum Planctomycetota; class Planctomycetia; order Pirellulales; family Pirellulaceae; genus SXOA01. Next base: position 63,267 of record JBPCKT010000055.1, read on the forward strand.
CTGCTGCTCCTCGACGAGCCGACAAACTTCCTGGACCTCCGCACGCAAATCCTGCTGGAGCACTTCCTCCGGCACTATGACCAGGCCTGCCTCATCGTCTCGCACGACCGGGCGTTCCTCGGCGCGACCTGCAGCGCCACGCTCGACCTCTCCCGCGGCAAGCTGACGATGTTCCCCGGCAAGATCGACGCCTTCCTGGAATTTCAAGTGGAGCGACGCCTGCACGAAGAGCGGGCCAACTCGGCCGTCCTCGCCAAGCGCCGCCACCTGGAGGAGTTCATCGCCAAGAACAGGGCCCGGGCCAGCACCGCGACCCGCGCCCGCTCCAAGAGCAAGGAGCTGGAAAAACTGGAGGTCATCGAGATTGCCGGCGATGAGCCGACCGCCAATATTCAGGCTCCGCTGGTGGAACCTCGCAAGGGCGCTGCCGTCCGCTGCCGCGATCTGGCGATGGGCTATGAGGACCGGCAGATCGCCGACGATATCAACCTGGAAATCGACCACGGCTCGCGGGCTGCCATCGTGGGGGACAACGGCCAGGGAAAGACAACGTTTCTGCGCACCGTCGTCGATTCGCTTTCACCCCTGGCCGGCGAGGTCCGCTGGGGGCACGGCTGCCAGGTTGGCATCTACGCCCAGCACGTTTACACCAGCCTCCCCGAAAAGCAGACGGTGCTGGAGTACCTGGAGTACAACGCGGCCATCGGCACCAAGACCCAGCAGATTCTCGACCTGGCAGGAGCGCTCCTGTTCCGCGGCGATGCCGTCAAGAAGAAGATTTCCGTCCTCTCTGGCGGAGAGCGAGCTCGGTTATGCCTCGCGGGACTGCTGCTCAGCCAATACAACGTGCTGGTGCTGGACGAACCGGGCAACCATCTGGACGTTGATACCGTGGAAGCGCTCGCCGAAGCCCTGCTGGCCTACAAGGGAACCGTCATCTTCACCAGCCACGACCGCCACTTCATGAAGCGGGTGGCCACCTGCATCATCGAAGTCCGCGACGGCCACGTGACGAATTACCGCGGCGATTACGAGTCCTACCTCTATTCCGTCAACAAGGAAATCGAAGACGGCGAGCGCGAGCTGGCCAAAGGCATGGCCAAGCCGCCGCCGAGCGCCCTGAAAACTTCCAAGCCCGCCAAACCTGACCATCGCGCCGCCAGGCGGAGCGAACGGGAAATCCGCAAGGAAATGACCAACCTGGAGCGGACCATCGCCCGCCTGGACGGCGAGAAAAAAGAGACGAGCGGCAGGCTCATGTCCGCGACCGACCCCTCCGAAGCATTACGCCTGCACAACGAAGTTGCGGCTCTGGCGACGGAGCTGACCACGGCTGAGGAGCGGTGGTGTGAATTGCAGGCGGAAGTGATGGACGAGGAATAAGGTAGGCGCTAACTCTCATCATTCAGAATGTCCTCCTTTGCCTCTCCAATGTTTCAAGCGGCACAAAAACTGGCCCGCTGCGCAAAACCTTCGCTGCCCAACACTCCAGAGCGTCGCTGTTTATCCCATTAACTCCTCCCCCCAGCGGTACGCCCACAACCGGACCGGCGAGGATAATGCCGACGCACATATGAAACGGCAGGTCATGGGCCGAGAGGTGGTCGTCGCCATCACGGCGGGCAAGCTGGACTTCGGCCCGTGGGAGCAGATTTTCTATGGCGAGTTTGATGGACGGCGGGCCAAGCGGGTTCTGATCAAGATCATTGGGGAATGAGGCTGCAACCGGAAGCCGATTGCTGGAAGCGCACCGCGGGGGCAAGCCCTGTACCTGGCATCGCGCCGCATCCTGGTTTTCCGGCAAAGAGAGCGCCCAAATGCTGGCGGCTCATGTTTCGTGTTCGCTCGACGACGAGCTACCCCCTATTTGCGGTGCGTCGGCGACAAAGAGGGAGTTTTTGCGGCAGTTTTGCGATGAGAGGAACACTGCAGCACAAACTCCGTCACCGCACTGGCGAATTCTTTCGGGCACTCCCACATCCCCAAGTGTCCGGAAGAGACTTGGAACGGTCGATCGGCTGCGAGTAAACTTTCCATGTGAGCGCTCGCGGAGGGTACCCACATGTGAGTTCAATAAATTGTACCGTCTTTTTGGGGACGCAAACAGCTAGTCTATGAGAACATTCCAGGCTGAATAGGGCGAAGTGTCCCTTGAGTGCCAAAACTTACGCCGCAGGTCCCCATTTATCGTCAGGCTCAGGCCCCAGAGCTTATGGCGGGGAAAGCGTTGCCTACGCACATTGTCCGAAATGCGGCGGCGGTGGGAAAGTCTCAAGGTAGCTTTTGAGACTTCCCCCGGTAGTAATCCCGCACCGCTCCGTCCGGCAGCGTTGGATTGGGCCATTTATTGACGCGGTTGATCGGCGTTTGATCCCGGTGAACATCGATCCGTCGCCTTCCACCTGCTCTACGAATGGGACTTCCCGCTCCCGCCCCAATTCTCCTGGTTGAACTGCTCGGAGCCACCCCTAGGGATCGTCAGCGTCTGCCAGTTTGCCCCGGCGTGGATGCGGGCGACTTGAACGATCTGCCCGATGTGGTAACAGGTATGCCCCAGGGAGCGCTGCAGGGCTAGCGGAACGCTGTGCGGTTCTCCACGGATCAGTACTGTTTTTCCGAAGTCCTCCGGCTTGAGGCTCTGGAGAGTCTCTCGCAAGCGGGCCCAGCCGCGTTCCCAGAGTTCCAGTAGTTCCGCCCGGCTGCGGAAGGAGTCCACGAATTCGTCATCTCGGTTGCGGCCTGGCTTCTCTCCGTCCGTGGTCAGGAAGTCGGTCCAGCGGGAGATCAAATTCCCGGCGACATGCTTCATGATGACGGCAATGGAGTTGGTATTGGCGTCCAGAGCGACGTGAAGTTTGTCATCCGGCACTTGCTCGATGGCTCGATCCGCCAAACGCTTGTTGGCCTCCAAGGCGTTGATGGCGGCTGACAGGAATTCGGCGGGGATGTCCATGCGGTGTCCTTTGATCTGCCCACGGTGCGTGGAGCAGTCCATTTTACCGAAACGGGCGGAAACGATCCTCGCGATGTGTAATTCGGCGACGTTTCCGCCTGCAGGGAGCGGGACGAGGCTTGGGGAACCTTGCCTCACCCCCTCTGTTGGGGAATTGCCGGACACTTAGGAAATGTGTACAATTGTTTCAAATCGGGCCGGCGAGAATCCGGCAAGGTCTTTGACAACTTGAAATGAGTAGAGTCGCAGCGGCGAAGCTGCGCTCGGGTTTCGCATTTACTAACCCCGACGCGCAAGCGAGGGAGTGTACGGCCAGCGACGATGGGCGTTTTGCGAGAAAGTCCCGCGCGCTCCCTCGCTTGCGCGTCGGGTTAGTGTTGGCGGCAACTCCGGCTTTGAAAAAACCCTTATGGGCTGGGCGCGGGTTGGGGTGAATAAAAAACGGCAGGGGTGAATCAACTTAGGGCGATTCATCGTGGCGAAACATGTTTTTACTGAATGACTTACGGTGATTCATGTCGTCGTAAGTTGCTGAAAAACAAGTGTGAAAACGTGAATTAAAACAGCACTATCGGGGGGTGCGAGGGACTGCCAAAACCCTTATGGAGGAATGGCGAAATTCGAATGGCGAATGGCGAATGAAAGGCATGCCGTTTCATTCCTCACTTGTCCATTCGTCATTCGTTATTCGAATTTCCCCTAGTAGTCCCGCACCGCCCCGTCCGGCAGCGTGGGGTTGGGCCATTTGTAGACCCGGTTGGGATCGGCGTTGACTTTGGCGAAGGCGGACTCGTCCACTTCCACGCCCAGGCCGGGGCCTTGCGGCAAGCTGGCGTAGCCCTTGTCGTCCACGGTGAAGGTCTTTTTGGCGACGCCGGGGGGCATGATGTGGCCGTCGAGGTACATTTCATGGATGAGGATGAACGGGACGGCGAAGGAGGCGTGGAGGCTGGCGGAGACGCCCAACTCGCTGCAGGTGCAGTGGGGGGCGAGGGGGACGAAGTAGGCTTCGGCCAGGGTGGCGATTTTCTTCATCTGCGTGATGCCGCCGGTGTGGCCACAGTCCGGCTGCAGGATGTCGATGCACCGCTCTTGCAGGTACGGCAGCATCCCCCAGATCGTCCGGTCTCGCTCGCCGGTGGCCAGGGGGATTTTGATGTGCTGCTTGAGCCGCTTGAAGACCTCGATGTTGCCGGGGACGGCCGGCTCTTCGAGGAACAGGATGTTGTAAGGCTCGATGGCGGCGGCGAGTTGGATGAGCATGGCGGGGGGGACGGCACAGTGGGCGTCGAACATGACAGTGCCGTCCTTGCCGACCCGCTCGCGAGTGTCCTTGACTGCTTTCACGAGGTTCTCGATGTCGGGCGGGTCGCCGGAATAGGGATGCGGGCCGCCGGTGCCGGTCTTCTGGGCCTTGGGCGTGGAATAGACGCGGATTTTGTCCCGCGTCGGTCCACCGAGCAGCCGATAGACCGGCACGCCCCAAGCTTTGCCGGTGATGTCCCAGAGGGCCATGTCGATGGCGGAGATGACGTGCGTCATGAACGGCCCGCCCCGCATGTCGCGATGCGAGCGGTAGAGCTTCTGCCACAGATGTTCAATCCGCGTCGGGTTCTCGCCGTCGAGCAGTTGAAACAGCGACTGCGCGAGCTGCACCGCAATGTTAGGGTCGAGCCCCGTCACTTCCCCCCAGCCGAAGATGCCCTTGTTTGTCTCGATCTTGATGAAGGCCTTCGTCCCCACGCGAAAGCCGCGAAGGGCGCTGATTTTGATATCCGCCCCCTTATCGGCGACATTGGCGGCTGGGTTGTCCTGGCCGGAGACGGCCTCGGTGAGGAGCGCCGCGCCGGCAGCGATGGCGGCGGAGGAGGTGAGGAGATGGCGGCGGGAGAGGGAGGCGGGCATGAGGTGGCTCCGGGTTCAGGAAGCGGCGCGAGAAGTGGCAGCCAGAGTATAAGGGAGCCAGCGACCTCCTTGTTTACGGGGGCGCGCATAAAAAATCCCAGCGGTTTCACTGCTGGGATGAAGGCTGTCCGCTCACGGAGTGAGCGGACTACTTTGGCGGATTTCGTTAGCCGACCTTACTGGCCGCGCTCGACGACGCCACGGCTCGCGGGTCGCGGAGGATACGGGTAAGCTTGTCGACGCCGTCCTGCTCCTCTTCGAGGATGTTCTCCAGGAATACTTCCAGGGCCCGGTCGCCGGCAGCCAGGACCAGGGCTTCGCCGTAGAGCTTGACCGCCTTGGATTCAAATTCCATCGCGTGGTTGAGCAGCTCCAGGAGGTCGTCGGTCTGCTTGACCGGGTTCCGCTCGACCGAGGGGACACCCCCCAGGGCGACAATCTTCTCGCCGACCTGTTTGGCGTGGCCGAAGGATTCTTTGGCACTATCGAAGAACATGCCTGCATAGACCTCCCGCCAGAGACCGGCGACCACGAACCCCGCCTGGGCGTATTGGGCCACGCCCGTCCATTCGTGGCGAAGGCAGTCGTTGAGTTTGTCGATGATTTTGTTCTTTTCCATGGGATGTCCTTTGCGATAGATGTTGCCTGTTGCCCGAATCATAGGGAGCCATCGGCGGCTCGTCCAGGGCACGCTAACTCTTTTTGCAGAAATAGTTTGCGGCGATTCTTAGCGATACGAAGTCTCAGCAAAACGCGTCGCTTTGAGACGATTTGGTTGAGAGCCGGTATCAAGTCGGACGCGGGCGGTCGAACTTAAACAGCCCCCAAGCCGTGAGTGTTGGGGTACACGTGTCATGCCGCGAAAGGGTGATTTGTTCGTCGGGCGGGCTTAAATTCCCGGATTGCCGCTTGATTTGGTTGACAATGCGGTGGTCGTCGTTAAACTTTGGGGGCATGATGTTAAGAAATATGAACGTTCGTGGATGGATCCGCGTTGGCGGTTAGAAGCCGTCCAACCGGAGTTTCAACCCTTTGAGGGAACGCACTCCTGCATTTGCCAGGTAGAATCCACCCTCGCAGCCACGATGGACTGCTTTATGAAACTCTCCCGTACTGTCGCCTACGCCGTTCGGGCTACGTTGCAACTGGCTCAATTGGAAGCTGAGGGGCCGGTGCCGTGCAGCAAACTCGCCAACGAAGGGAAGATGCCCGAGCGTTTCCTGCTGCAGATTCTGCGGAACCTGGTGACGCACGGCATTTTGCGGTCCACCCGCGGTGTCGATGGCGGCTATGCCCTCACCAAGCCGGCGGACCAGATTTCCCTCCTGGAAGTGATCGAGGCGATTGAAGGTCCGCACGACAGCAGCCTGGAAATGGGGGAAGGTCTGGGCCTGGACGTGCAAACTCGCCTGCAACAAGAGTTGGAAGATGTCGCCAGCTCCAGTCGCCGCAGGTTGGAGGCAATCAAGCTCTCGCAATTACTCAAGCCGCCGCCAGAACACGTCCTGAAAGGTTAGGAAAGCGGAAGGCACGCCGCAGTGCCTGCGACCCTATGGCTGCCGCACTCCCCGTCGGCGTCCTGCCGAGCGACCTCATTTCACGTCTAGAATTGGCTCTTTCCGCCGGCAAGGAGGCAGGGCGTCTGACGCTGCGATATTTCCAGCAAGACAATTACGCCGTCGAAAGAAAGGCCGACGAATCCCCCGTCACCATCGCGGACCATTCCGCGGAAGAATTGCTTCGCAACCGCATCGCCCTGGCGTTTCCCGCGGACGGCATCATTGGAGAGGAATTCGGCCGCGCGGATGGCACCTCCGGCTTCACGTGGATTCTCGACCCGATTGACGGCACGAAGAGCTTCATCAGCGGCGTACCGCTTTACGGGACGATGGTGGGAATCGAGCACTCTGGACGGAGCCTGGTCGGATTTGTGTATATGCCGGGGCTGGATGAAGGGGTCTATGCATCGGTCGGCGGAGGCTGCTGGCACTTTCGCGGCGAGCATCCGCCACAGCCGGCGCGGGTCTCTCAGCGGCCGCTCAGCCGGGGGTTGTTTGTCACTTCGCAGATCGACTCCTACGCCAAACGGAGCGCACTCGATGTGTTCCATCGCCTGGAAAAGTCCGCCTACGTCACGCGGACCTGGGGAGACTGCTACGGCTATCTGCTCGTTGCCACCGGCCGGGCGGAATTGATGGTTGACCCCATTCTGAACGTCTGGGACGCCGCCGCCGTGCAGCCGATCATCGAAGAAGCCGGCGGGACGTTCACCGATTGGCAAGGAACCCCCACCATTCACGCCGGGGAAGCGATGGCGACGAACGGACTGGTCTTGGCGGAAGTGCTGAGGATTACACAGCGGCAATTGGATCGGACTTGACTTCCCGTGGCATTCCTCACAATATGTGAAGTGCCATGAATGTTGTTGGCACGGAACTGATCGAAGAGTTTTGCAAACGCAAAGAGCGCGCCAGGAAGGCGTTCGATAAGTGGCTACCGAAGGTCGAGAATGCCCGGTGGATGAAGAGGCTTGACGCGAAAGCCACGTTTCCGGCTGCCGACCCTTGGACTGGCAACAGCGGGACGGAGTATCTGATCCTCGACGTGGGTGGCAACAAGTACCGGGTCGTCGCCCGCCCATTCTTCAAAGCGCAAACGCTCATCATTATGGCCGTGATGACCCACGACGAGTACAAGGCCGGTAGATGGAAAACGGGACTATGAGCACCACCACCAAGCAAAAGCCTAAAGCCGCGCCGACCACGTTCGGAGCCTTGATCGAAGAATTGATGCCTACCGCGATTCACGACAAGGCTGGCTACGGGAACGCAATGGAAATGGTCCGGCGGCTCGCCATCGTCCCCGCGCTCAACGAGGACCAGTCCCGCTATCTCGACACGCTCTGCGTGCTGGTTGCCGCTTACGAGAAAGATCACCGCACCGTCGGCAAAGCGAAGCTCAAGCCGCTCGAGATCTTGCGCGAGTTCGTCGCGGAACACGGGATGAAGGTTCGGGAACTAGGCGCGCTCTTGGAAGTGTCCGAATCGGCGGCGTCGATGATCCTCAAGGGCGACCGCTCCCTGACGCTGGACCATGTGCGAAAACTCGCCGAGCGGTTCCAGGTCAGCACGGCGCTGTTCGTCGGATAAATTGCAAAAGTGAAGCAAAGAGTGGGCGAGGCGCAACTTGGTAAGTCCGACGACAACGAGTAAAGCCGAGAAAGGAACGCTTGAGTAACTCTCGTCGTACAGCCATGCAGTCGTTCAAATCTCCCAGTCCAGCGCCACGTCCAAGCATACCGCGGAATGCGTCAGCGCCCCGACGCTGATGCGTTCGACGCCGGTCTCCGCGATGGCGCGGACGGTTTCCAGATTCACGCCGCCGCTGGCTTCGAGCTCGGTTTCAACCGATGACATATTGCGGCGGAAGACGGCTTCACGGAGTTGTTTGAGTTTCATGTTGTCCAGCAGGATGATGTCTGGTGCGGTGGGCAGGACGGCATCGAGCTGGATGAGCGTATCGACTTCCACTTCCACGATCATGGCGGCTTGCTGCGGGTCGGCGGCAAAGTGCTCGGCGAGAAACTGGCGGGCACGCAGGACGGCATCGGCCGGCTTGTAGCGGGGGCCTTTCTTTCGCTGCCGGCCGAGAGCCAGATGGTTGTCCTTGATGAGGATGCCGTCATACAGGCCGCTGCGGTGGTTGTTACCGCCGCCGCAGCGGACGGCGTATTTTTCCAGCCGCCGCCAGCCGGGCGTGGTCTTGCGCGTGTCGTAGATGCGGGCCGAAGTGCCAGCGATGGCTTCCACGTACTGCCGGGTCAGCGTCGCCACTCCCGAGAGCCGGCCAATGAAATTGAGGAGGATCCGCTCAGCCGTCAGCAGGTCTCTGGCTGAGCCGGTAATGCGAGCCGCCTGGTCCCCGGGTTTGAGCTCGTCGCCGTCTTTGGCCAGTGGATGCCACTTGGCCTGGACGGACATTTCGTGCAGCGTGGTCCTGGCCGCCTCAAGCCCGCAGATAATTCCCTGCTTGCGGACAACCACATGGGCGGCAGCGGTTGCGTCTTCCGGCGCGAGAGCCAGCGTCGTCCAGTCGTGCCCGCGGTCCAAATCCTCGGCCACTGCCAGCCGCACCAGCCTGCGGCAATCCTCTTCAACCTGGGGGGACCAGACGAACTGGGTAAACTCTTTTCTCATTGTTGAGGCGAGAAGGAAGGACGCGGGCAACATCCATGCTAGCAAGAAAGCCTGCCTCCCGCGAATGTCTTGACCATGAGCGACGCGCCGGCGTACCATCCCGCGCCGATTCTGCGCGCTAGTATGGAAAGCCAATGACAACCACACGCACAACCTGGTGGATCTGGGCGGGGATTCTCGCCCTGGCGCTGGGAGTGCGCATCGGCTCGGGAATTTGGTGGCAAAGCCGGCTGCCGGCGGAAACGCGGTTTCGTTTTGGCGACAGTGACTCGTATTGGGAGATGGGAAAAGGACTGGCGCAGGGCCAACCGCTTCATTACGGCAAGGCCCGCATCTTCCGGACTCCCGGCTATCCGCTGCTGCTCGCCGGACTGTTCAAAGTCTGCGGCGACGGCCGCGATGCGGCCCACGAGCCGCATGTGCTGTGTGGTCGGGTGCTCAGCGCCCTTTTGGGGACCATCGCGGTCGGCGGCGTGGGAATTCTTGGCCATTTGCTATTCGGTCCGAAGACGGCAGTCGTCGCTGGAGTCGTCGCCGCACTGTATCCAGAAGCCATCGCGCTTTCGACCTTTGTCTTAAGCGAAGCACCTTTCTGCCCGCTGATGGTCCTGCACCTCGTTGCCTGGACGCTCGCCTGGCAAGCGCCGGATATGAAGCAGCGCTTCAACTGGAGCCTCGCGGGAGGAATCGCCGCCGGTCTGGCAACGCTCATGCGGCCGAGCTGGCTGTTGTTCCTGCCGTTCGCGGTGCCGATTGGCCTGATGCTCTATCGCGAGCGGCCGAAGCAGCTCGTCATTGCCGGAGTCATGCTGGCCGGGCTTTGCGTCACAATGCTCCCCTGGTGGATTCGCAACTATCAAATCGCTGGCCGCTTTGTGCCAACGACATTGCAAGTCGGCGCAAGCCTCTACGACGGTGTTAGTCCCCAGGCTACGGGTCGCAGCGAAATGAGCTTTGTTCCCCGCTTCGTCCGCGAGCAACAGGCGGCGGATGAAGCAGCGGTTAATGCCGGTGAGCCGCTGGTCGGTATTTTTGAAGACCGACTGGACCGTCGGATGCAAGCGACCGCGGTGGAGTGGGCCCGGCAGAATCCCGGCCGCGTGCTGGAACTGGCGGGGATCAAATTTCTGCGGATGTGGAGCCCGCTCCCTAATGCCGCGGAATTTCAAAGCACGTCGCTGCGGCTGGTGCTGGCGATTACCTACACCCCTGTCATTCTGCTGGCACTCGTCGGTGTGTGGAGATTCGCTCCCCGCGGCTGGCCGTACTTGCTCTGCTTTCTCCCCGCCGTGTACTTCACGCTGTTGCACTGCGTGTTCGTCAGCTCGCTGCGCTATCGCCAGCCGGCCATGTTGGTACTGATTGTTCTGGCCACGGGCGTTGTAACAAGCTTCATTCCTGCGCTTGGCGAGAAACCCCAAAGCAAATCGTCATGACGTCCATCAAATCCAGCCTTGCCGTTCGCCTGAAGCGGGCCATTATGAGCCTGGCCACGCTTGCGCTCCTGGTGGCGGCCGGCGTGATTGCGGCCAAGTACGTCCTTAGCGAGCGGCTGGATGAAGGAATTCGGGCCCGCGTCGAGGCGGAGTTGCGGAAGAACTATCCGGCTCTCGACGTGCAGGTCAAGTCGGCACGCCGCGTGCAAGGCAAGGGCATTGAAATCCGCGGCCTCGTCATCGCCCAGCCGGCGAACCAGGGTGGAAAGACCTTGTTGCAGGTCAGCGAAGTGCTGGCGGAGTGTGACACGGGCTTTCCTGACTTCGTGGCCGAGGATCCGCAGTTCCGCCGCTTTCACGTCCGCGGAATGAAGGTGCGTGCCGAGCGGACGGCGAGTGGATCCTGGAATCTGGCGGGCCTGCTGCCGCTCCCCAAGCGCGACGGCACTTCGCCTCCTGCGGAAATCAAGGAGGCCACGCTGGAACTCGTCGATGAACATGCCGGCGGCAGCGGCAACTATGTGCTGCGCGATATCGAGTTGTCGGTCCATCCACAGCCTCGCACCAAGCAGGAAGGAAATCCGCTGCTCCGCATCAAGGGCTCGCTCGGCGGCGACCATCTGGAACGGATCGAGATTGACGCCCTGCTCGACCCCGTGTCGGGAAGTTGGGATTTGCGAGGGCGGGTGGAGGGACTCGAATTCAATCCCCGAATGAGGTCCGCCCTTCCCCGCGAGCTGAGCGCCCTGCTTCAACCGTTGGCCTCGGTCCGAGGACGAACTCAGTTCGGGTTCCATGTGACCCGGGGAGCAAGCGGAAAGAATGCCAAGGCTCCGCCCTCGGTGCAGTTCTCGATTGACGGCCAAATCGCCGAAGGCCGCATCGACGATGCCCGCCTGCCAGACCCGCTGACCGATGTCACAGCCTCCATCCACTGCGACAACAGGGTGATCCGGATTGACGACCTCTCTGCTCGCTGCGGACAGACCATCGTCCAAAATCTCAGCGCCGAGCTGCGCGGCTACGCCCCCAATAGTCCCGTCAATATCCGCCTGAATGCCAAAAACATTGACCTCAGCCGTGTTCCGGTGGCCTCTTTGCCGGCCGCCGCGCGAGAAGCCTGGGGGAAGTTTTCGCCGCGGGGAAGGATCGACCTGACCGGGACGATCGCGTTCGACGGTCAAAAGTGGCATCCCGCGCTGACGGCGGAATGTCGGGACCTGTCGCTCCTCTACAAGCACTTTCCCTACCGCGTCGTCGACGGAAAGGGGACCATCAGCCTGGCTAAAAATCGCCTCACCGCCAACCTGCACTTGGTGGGGGGAGGGCAGAAGTTGCTTTGCACCGCTGACATCTTCAACCCCGGGGATGACTACCTGGGATGGCTGGAGCTCAAGTCCGCCGGCCCACTCGTGCTGGAGGAAGGAATCATTGCCGCACTCGAGGAGAAGTCGCAGAACGTCGTCCGCGATTTCAACCCGCGCGGCCACATTTCGTTCGCCGGCCGCGTGGAGCGGCGGCGCGAACAGGGGAGCGTACCGCCTCGCCCCGTGGAACATCGGCAATTGACGGTAAACCTCCATGACATGGCGGTCCAGCATGAGAAGTTTAAGTATCCGATTGATAAAGTGACCGGCAAGCTGGAGTACATCGACGGCAACTGGACCTTCAAGGAGCTCGCCGGCCGCAATGACAGCGCCACCATCACCGGCGGCGGCTACTGGGTCACGAAAGCACGGGATGGTAATCAACTGTCGCTCGAATTTCGGGCCAGTGACGTAGCGCTCGAGGAGGAATTGCGGCTGGCGCTATCCACCAGCGTGCAAAACCTTTGGACAAACCTGCGGCCGCGGGGAACGGTGGACCAGCTCGTCGTGCGGATGAAGTTCAACCCGGCAGCCGCCAAATTCGGTCTGGAGATGGACGCCTATAAGCGGCTTGGCGCTTTAAGCGGTCCTGTCTCCATCGAGCCCTCCTGGTTCCGCTATCGACTGGACGATGTGAGCGGGGATTTTTACTATCGCGACGGAGTGGTAACGCTGAGGAACGTCGAGGCGCTGCACGGCAAGACCAAAGTCACTATCGAAGGGATCTGCCGCATGGCCGGCGGCACCTCCAGCGTCCAGCTCAAGAGACTCACCGCGGACCACATTGAGTTTGACCAGGAGCTCCTCGCCGCGCTTCCGCGTTCGCTCAGTAGCGCGCTCGCCAGGCTCAGTCCCACCGGTCACATCAATATGGACGGCGACCTGGACTTCGCTCTTCCCAGCGATGAAGGGGCCGGACCACAACTCCGCTGGGACCTGAGATTTGTGGTTGTGGAAGGAAACTTGCAAGCCGGCCTGAAGGTGGAGCACCTGGATGGCGAGGTCCGGTTCGTGGGCCACAGCGATGCCCGCAACTTGCTTTGCCGGGGCGAGCTTGACATTGCCGCGGTCATGATCAACGACTTGCAGGTCACCAGTATCAAGGGCCCGCTGCTGATTGATTCCGAGCAGCTCCTGGCGGGCATGTGGGCGGAGCGAAACATCCCCAATTCCAGAGCGCCTCGGTTCATCACCGCGCGAGTGTTTGGCGATGGCGAGCTGGCCCTGGACGGACAACTGAAATTCAGCCCGACGGGAGACTTCCTCATTCAGACGAGCGTGGACCATGCCGACCTGGCAACCATCGTGACCGATCTGCAGCCCAGCGTACGAGGCGTGACGGGGAAAGTCTCGGGAGCAATCAATCTTGGCGGCACGACGGAGGGTGTGCATACCTGGCGGGGCGACGGCCAGGTGAAGCTCACGGATGCCTATCTCTATGAGTTGCCGGCCTTGGTTTCCGTGCTGCAGGTGCTGAGCATTCAGCGGCCGGACCGCAACGCCTTCACCGAAAGCAACATGGAATTCAGGATTGAAGGGGACGACCTGGAATTCACGCACCTGGACCTGAACGGCGATGTCATCAGCCTCAAGGGCAAGGGACGCGTGACCGGCCGCCGCGACCTGGACCTGAAGTTCTACACGCAGATTGGCCAGGGAGAGCTGCAGATTTTTCGGCCGCTGGTGGGGGACATGAACCGGCAGTTCATGCTCATCGAAGTGACCGGACCGCTGGAGCGCCCGATTTCGCGGAAGACGGCATTCCCCAAGCTCAACGAGAACCTGCGGCAAATTTTCCCTGAACTTTCCAGCGACGAACTTCCCCCGATCACGCCCCGCAGCCTGCTGAATGCACCACGCGCGGCGCTCGAGCGGAGCGGGCTGATTCCGAAACGAAAATAGCCTCGAGGTGTGCGATGAGTATTGGCTCTCTGGGAATCGTGGGCAGCCTGGCGGGAACCGCGCTGGTGCAAAAGTCCGCGGATGTGGACAAGACGCAGCGGGACGCCGCCGATGCCGCTCGCAAGACCGAGGCAACTGCCCGCGCCGAGAGCGCCGAGGGCATTGGCCAGACGGAGGAGGAATCGCAGGCCGAAGAGCGCGACGCCGATGGTCGTCGGCTGTGGGAGCGGCAAGCGAAGAAGCCCACGGAGGAAGAAGAAGCGGCTGCTAGCACCGCCGCGGCGGCACTCGCCAAAGACCCAGAAGGCGTTTCGGGAGGGACGCTCGACCTGACCGGATAATCTCAAGGATTTGACTCAAGTGATTCTGCGAATCTGCCGATAATCCGGCCAGTGACGTTTAGGTAAGCTGCGAAAACTTTGCCGGTTAGCACGATTAGGAACCACCCCGATGCGTCTTCATTCGACCGCACTTTCGATATGCCTGGTGGCGGCCGCAATGACGGGCTGCGCCGGCCTGGGCACTCCTAAATCGGACCTGAAGGCCGACCTTTCGAAGACAGGAACTCCGGCTCAGGACAGCTCTAGCACCGCCACGGTGAACATCATCTACCAGCCCGACAAGGGCCAGCCGGAGCGTTTGGAACGACCCCTGACCGAGCCCACCACCGTTCAGCAAATCCTGGTGCAAACCGGCAGCATCCAGAAATACCGCCGCATCGAGATCGAAATCGACCGCCCGCTTGCAGGCGGCGGCTTCCACAGAATTCCCTGTGAGTACGACCGCGAAACCCGGCAAATCACCCCCGAGAACGACTACGCCCTGATGCCCGGCGACCGGGTCATCGTCAAGGAAGACGTCTCGACCATCATCGACGACATGATGCGAGCTGCTGGCGGCAACCTCGGCAAGCGCTTCACGACGGGGGGCAAGCAAAAGGGCGCGAAGCGTTACAAGGTGGAAGGCTAAAGTAGTCCGCTCACTCCCGCGATGACCCAGGATTCTCGAATACCGGCGGGGGCCGGATAATGGTCCCCCAAGGAGATCCAGGTGCCATAGCCGTGGTAGGCGAAGAGGAAGACGGCCATAGGAGTCACCTCAACTCGCGAAACTGTGTAGACCCGGAGGCCGTTGACCTCCGGCTGCTTTCGTGCGTGGACTCGACCCTTACTTCAGCTCATGCGACTCCACCTTGACCCCCTTCACGTACTTTCCAAAGCCGAACGGTGTCGGTTTGAACTCGCCGACTAGCTCAACATTGGATTTGTCAGGAATCTTGTCCTCCATCCCCAGCGACCAAAAGGCGGCGTTGACGAGCATCCGCCGGGTTCCTTCCGCTTCCAGGTCGGTGGCGGCGCCCAGGGTGGTGCAGAAGATGCGGGCCGTCTTGCCGCTGGCTCCCTTGTAGGTCTTGGTCCAGGCGACGGGCATCATCGGCTCATTGCGGTTCTGCTTGCCCGCTTCGTATTTGGCCGGCGGATCGTCGAATTTCATGCCCGCGAGGTTCTGCCCCATGACCAGCGGCCTACTGTCGCCGCCGGGATGGGCTTCGTAGACATCGGTCGGGCCCCAGATGTCGCCGTCCTTGATGCCGCGGAGGATTGGGTGCTGCTCCTGACGATGGACGATGAGGCCGCGTGTGCTCTGCGTGCCGTGGTTTCCCCAGTGCGAGACCCAGGTTTCCCCCAGCACCTGACGGCCGAAGCCTTTTTCATAATCCTTGTCGCCATTGGTCCAAGTGTACTTGGAGTACTTCTTCCCTTCCTTAATGTTGAAGGCGTGCGTGGCGGTCCTCATGCCGATAATCGGTTTGCCGGACTCGATGTAATCGACAATGGGCTTCATCTGCTCGTCGGGCAGATCGCGGAAACGGAGAGCGACAATCATCAGGTCCGCGGTCGCCAGAGCCTCGGTCCCCGGGATGTTGCTGATATCCGGATTGATGGCCCCGGTCGCGGGATCAATCGGAAACAGCACCGTGCACTTGAAGCCGTGCCGCTTGGCCAGAATCTTGCCAAGCTGCGGCAGGGCCTCTTCGCTGCGGTACTCCTCGTCGCCGGAGATGAGGACGATGTGCTTCCCTTTGCCGGGGCCGTCCCCTTCGTCGTAAACGACCCACGGGTCGGCGGAGACGACGGAGAGAGGGAGGAGAAGGAGAGTGGCGGAGAGGAGGGTTTTCATGGAGTTGAGTGTCGGGGAGTGAGGTTGATGTGTCTCTGGTTCCCAAGCTCCGCTTGGGAACCCACGTATCGAAGCTCTGCTTCGAGTTACTGTTTTGCGAAGCGGAGCTTCGGGGCTTGCGTTCCCAAGCAGAGCTTGGGAACGAGAACCCCATTTATTTCTCCTCAAACTTCCGCGAGCTGACCTTATCGGCGGACGGGAAGTCGCTGGAGATTTTCTGCGTCACTTTTCCTGTCGCGGCCCATTCCGTCCCGCGCTGCAGCGTGGTGATGAATCCGACGCATTCCTGCGAGTCCTTGCCGTGCCCCATCGGCGTGTGGAAGACGCGGCCCTTGCCGTAGCTGACGGTGAAAATCATCGGTTCGTGCCGGCCGGTCCCCCCTTTGGACTTATCAGCGAAGGCGGTGGCCAGCACGGTCATGTTCTCCGCCGGGCCGCGGAGCAGGTCGTACAGCTCGTCGTTAACGTGCAGCCATTCCGGCGGCATGTTGGCGGTGATGGGATGCTTCGCGTCGCGGACGATGATCTGAAACGGATGCTGGCTGCCATGATTGCCGCCGCGACCTTTGGAATCGTCCCGCACCAGCTTCCCGTCCGCGTTGATGTAAACATACGGCCCGCTCGCTTCGCTCCGTCCTCCCCACCCGCCGAGGCCGATGATCTCGTTGTACTCCTTCCAGTCGCCGAACGAATTGTTCGCCGCATGAACCACCACGAACCCGCCGCCCCCCTTCACGTAGTCCACAAACGCCTTTTTCGTCTCCTCCGGCCAGGCGTCGCCGTTGTAATTCGAGATGACAACCGCGTACTTTTTGAAGTCGGGCTTAAATTTCTCGTCGGTCCCCTTGGGGGCCGTCGTGGCCACGTCCACGGTAAATAGGCCGGTCTCCTCTAAGTACTTCTTCATCATCTTGGTCGACGTCGGCCAGACTGGGTGGTTGTTCTGGCCATCAATAATCAGGGCCTTGAGCGGCTCGGCGGAGGCAGGGGCAGAGAACATGAGGGCGGAGAAAATGGCGAGAGCGAATGTACGGAACATGGGAACTCCAAAACTGGGGAAGATGCGACCGATACCAGTAGTCTACTCATGAAGCGGCATTCGCAAAATCATGGCTGGCTGGGTCCGCACTCTTTTCACGGATTATGAACAGAAGGAAACAAAGGAAACAAAGGGGAAGAGATTTGGAGTCGCCAGAATCAACTCACTTTTCTCTCTTCGTTACCTTCGTTCCCTTCTGTTCAAAATGCCTTGCCGCGTAATTTCGGGATTGGCGCTGCGTGGAATGTGGTGAAGGCGGCACGTACAATGAGCGGCTGTTAATCGTTCCTCAAGGTGCCACATGATTTTGAAATACCGCTCCTGCGTCCTTTTGTACCTACTCGTCATTGCCGCCGGAGACGCCTTGTCCGCCGACAAGCTCCCCTCCGCCAAAAAGGCTGCACTATTCAACTTGGAAACACGCGAGCTCTGGACGACGAACAATATCCACGGCACACCGGACCCGCCTGACCCGTTCACCACGCAGGATGCCTTTCCCAAGCTCAAGTTCTTTGAGCCGCTGTCCGCCGGACTGGTGCCGGGGACGAAGCGGATGGGGATCGCCACGCGGCCGGGGAAAATCTACACGTTTGAGTTGCGGCCGGATGTCGATACGTCCGAGCTGCTCGTCGATACCGGCAAGACCACTTACGGCGTGGCGTTCCATCCCAAGTTCGCCCAGAACGGATATTTCTATGTGATGTACATCCTCGAGCCCGGCAAGACCGAGGAAAAGGGAAGCCGCGTGTCGCGGTTCAAGGCGACGGGCAATCCCCCCAGCGCCGATCCCAAGAGCGAAACGATCATCCTGGAGTGGCCTTCCGGCGGACACAACGGCGGCTGTTTACGGTTTGGGCCGGATGGGTATTTGTATCTGGCCACCGGAGACGGCAGCGGCATCGCGGACGGCAATATCACCGGGCAGGATATCAGCGATCTGCATGGCTCCATCCTCAGGATTGACGTCGATCACGCCGATCCCGGCAAGCAGTACGCCATCCCCAAGGACAACCCATTCGTCGGTAAAGTGAACGCCCGGGGCGAAATCTGGTCGTTCGGCCATCGCCAGGTCTGGAAGTTCAGCTTCGACGGCCAGAAGCGACTCTGGGCCGGCGAAGTCGGCCAAGACTTGTGGGAGATGGTTTACCTGGTCACTCGCGGCGGCAACTACGGCTGGAGCGTGATGGAGGGAAAGCACACTTTTCGCCCCGAACGCAAAAAGGGCCCCGGCGAATTCGTCCAGCCGCTCGTCGAGCAACCCCACAGCGACTTCCGCTCGATCACCGGCGGCTACGTCTGGAATTCCAGTCGTCTGCCGGAACTGAAGGACAACTACATCTACGGCGACTACGACACCGGCCGGCTCTGGTCGCTGCAATACGAAGGAGGCAAAGTCATCGTCAGCCGGCAGCTCGCCGATACGCAAATCCGGATCGTGGAATTCGCCCAGGACGCGGCCGGCGAAGTCTACCTCGTCGATTTCGCCGGCGGCGGCCTGCACAAAATCGTCCCCGCCCCGCCGCAGGTCGCGACAAAACCCTTCCCCCTCAAGCTGAGCGAAACGGGGCTGTTCGCTTCCACGAAGGACAACACGCCGGCCAAGGGACTGATTCCTTACTCCGTCAACGCACCCCTTTGGTCGGACGGGGCGGAGAAGGAGCGGTTCATCGCTCTTCCCGGCGATTCGCAGATTGAGTTTGACGACGTCGTCTATCCCCACGGGCCGACCTACGCCGACCTCGGCTGGCGATTCCCGGACGGTGCGGTGCTTGTGAAGACGTTCTCGATGGAGATGGAGAAAGGCAAACCGGAATCGACCCGCCGGCTGGAGACCCGCATCCTGCAGCACCGCAAAATGCCCGGCAACGACGACGAGTACGGGGCCCAGTACTGGTTCGGCTACACCTACCTCTGGAACGACGACCAGACCGACGCCGAACTGGCCCCCGCCGAAGGTGCCGACCGCAAGCTCACCATCAAGGACGCCTCTGTTCCCGGCGGCCGACGTGAGCAGAACTATCATTTCCCCAGCCGGGCCGAATGCACCCTCTGCCACACGATGGCGGCGAAGTACATCCTGGGCCTGACGACGTTGCAGATGAACAAGGACCACGACTACGCCCCACTAACCCGAAGCGCCAGCGAGGGAGCAAAGGAAACCCGCAGCGTAAGCGAGGAAGGCTCCTCCACCGCCAATCAACTCACCGTCTTCGAAAAACTCGGCATCTTCAAAGACAAACTCCCCAAGCCCGCGGCTGAATTACCCCGCCTGGCCGACTACCAGGATGAAAAGCAAGATTTGCACTTGCGAGCACGCTCCTACCTCCACGCCAACTGCGCCCACTGCCACCGCATGTGGGGCGGCGGCAACGCCGAATTCGAGCTCCACGCCAGCATCCCCCTCACGCTCACCAAAGCCGTCGATACCCTCCCCGGCCAAGGTCTTTTCAACCTGAAAGACCCTCGCATCATCACCCCCGGCGACCCCACCCGCTCCATGCTCCTCCACCGCATGGAAATCACCACCCTCGGCCGCATGCCCCACGTGGCCAGCAAGGTCGTGGACCAAGACGGCGTCAAACTCATCCGCGAATGGCTGACGAAGCTGAAGGACGAGGAACTGCTTAAGAAGCCGGGAGCGATTAATCCGAGACCTGTGGTGGAGGAGAAGAAATAGCTATCGAATCGGATCCTCAGCGACAGCCCTCGACTTCGTCGGTCGCGGAATCCCAAGCGCGCGAGCAATCGATTCGAAGCCGGCCATATTCTTGAACGGCTCAATTTCAGCCTGAAGGTTACGCAGACGGACTTTCTGCCACGATGAAGTGGCGTCGTGATTCTCGCGGATGAACTCCCTCGAAAGCGTGTAAAACTCAGGATCGCGATCGCCCAGCGAACCATTGTTCTTGCCCCCGAACTTACCAATGTTCAAGAAGGCAACGACGAGGAAGTCGAAAGCGTCAAGGCTCGCCTCTTTTACTGGAAACCCGCGGTCACAATCGGTAGCGTAGCGACTCTTCACTTGTACCCGTACCTGCGCAAGCTCACCCCTCGTGGGCTGATGGCGAGGGTTCGGGTGAATACAAATTAAATCGTAGCCTTCATTATTCGGCGGTGCCTTGTAGGCCAAGACATTCCGTCGCATCAAATGTCCCATAACGAGGAATTCCGCGCCTGCCGAAACGACGGGGAGCCGGAAAAAGTCACGAGGGGTAGTCATCTTTTGAATCGCCGCCTACAGACTTCAAATTTCGTATTCCATTACCTCATTCCACATCGAACAATAATCGCCGTCAGGGATTCCCTCTGTTCCGCAGCCAATACTCCCGGAACGCGATCAGCCGCGGCAAGGATTCTCGATCCTTGGCCCGTCCCGCGGCTTCTTTGCTGCGGATGATGTCGTCGAGATTGCAACAGGGAAAGCCCTGGACGTCCACGCGCCGTTGCCACGCATCTTCAAAACGCTCAATCCCGTCGGGGGCGAAGATCAAGTCGAGATCGAATGGTCCTGTTTTCAGTTGCACGAAGTCCTTGCCGCGAACAATTTGAGATTCCAACTCGGGAGTCAGCGTAAACCCCAAGTCGCCCAGCGCGCGGACGATGGCTTGTCCGTTTTTCGGAGATTTGTCGGGGAACAAGTCCGCATCCTGCGTCGTGTCGGGAAAACCCAGCAAGATGGCCGCAGATTTGCCGAGAAAGAGATACCTGACCCCTTGCTTGGCAAAGGCGTCTCGCACCTCTTCCGCCTGACGATATTCAAACTCGGCCATGATTTATTCCGTTGCCCGTCCATACCCCAGCCACGACGGCAAATTCTCCTCGCACCACTTGCGATAATCCGCCATCGTATCGAACACGCGGAACGGTGCGTCGTCCATGACCGGCTTGTAGGTTTTGATGAAGGCGTATTTCAGCCGCTGTTCCAGCGGCCGGCGGGCGGCGGCTGCGAATTCTTCCTCCCACTGCTGTTTTTCGGCTGCCGATGGCTCGCGGAGGTGCATGGGTTCATTGTAACAGGGCCGCGGAGAAACAGCCGCGCGGTTACTTCACCCCCAGTGCCGCCAGTCTCTTCTCCGCGTCCCCCTGGGCCTTTTGCATCACTTCCTCGATCTTGGCCGGTGCTCCGCCGCGGCGTTTGCTTTCGTCGTCGGCTTCCATGAAGGCGTAGAGCTCGATGGTTTCCTCGGCGGCCTGAAATGGCACAGACTGGGAATTGAACCCAGCGGTGGGGCTGTCGAGATGGCCCGCAACCCTCGGGCAGGAGCTAAACCTAAGCCCGCGTCTAACCTCTCCGCCACCGCGCCGCTTTGATTGTAACGTGGTTGACGGGGAGGCGAAATGAACGGTCCGTTCTTCGTCGCGGTGCCCAGCATGTGGCCGCGGCGCGCCAAGCGAAAAAGATTCTTTTGTTCATAGTGAACAAAATAGATGTTTCGCGCATCTAGTAATTGGAGGCGCGATGCGCGCGGAGCGATCTTCGCGAGTGGCCGGTTCCCATCAGAGAGGGAGCGATTGTTTTGCCGACTGAGGGGCACTTATACCGTTTTGCAGTGAATCGCCGGAGGCGAAGTTGCAAACCGTGTAGTGGCAGGGATTTGGGACGAGTGCCGGGGCGGGGCGTGAATTGAGAAAGAGGTTATCAGATGGCGAATAGAGCGAGTGATTCACGCCGGAAAGTCAATGTAGTTAAGTACTTATGACAAAATGTGAATAATGATTGGTCGTATTTTGGCGAAAATGAATAGGAATAATCGCCGTAAAGCGATGAGCAGCAGAAGGTTACGGAAGGGCGGTTGGCGCGAGAAAGAGGGGTGGAAAAGTGAATAATCATAACCTGTCACCCCGCGCAAGATGCGGCGAGGCGGAGCCTCGGGGACGTGTGTTCACACACAGACCGTGGGAACAAGAGGGGATAAGTGTTGGTGTGATACTGCTCAGGAGACATGCCATGAGTGCGATGGAACAATTGTCGGCTTTCGCTGCCGCATTCTGGGCTTTCGCTTCGCGAAAGAACGCACTTTCGCGGAGCGAAAGGCGACTATGGGCGAAGGGGCTGGTGCGGAGGGGTGTTGGTAAACCAGGGGGGTTTCCCAACACATTTTGCTTGACGGGGTGGGGGGGAGTGTTGGTTTACCCGGGGGGTTTACCAACAGATGTTGGCCCGATGTTGCTGCGCGAGCCGGCCCCGTTTCAGCAGTGGACTTCCTGCTGGTCCCACTCTTCGGTTTCGAGGGCCCAGTACCAGACGGCGACCATGCCGAGATTCTGTTCGTGGGAATGCGAAATGCCGATCAGGCGTTCCGGTCCCAGGGTGGTGGCGAATGCCGTCGCGGTGGCGAAGATTTTTGGCCAGGGGGAAGTGTGGCTCTTGAAGATCCTAAAGCGGGCTTGCATGAATCGCCTCGCAGAGAAGTTACGTAATGGGACTGGCCTCTGCCTCTGCTGCCGGTTTTTTTTCCCGGTAGGTCAGGGCATGAATGGCCAGCATAATCGCTCCCGCGACGAGGAACGAGTCGGCGAGGTTGAAATTGGGCCAGGGATTGAAGATCCGCAGCGGGACCTCCTTCCACTGGAACAGGATCCAGTCCCGCACCGCGCCGGTGTATTCCGCCCCGATACCCGCCGGCAAGCCGCCGCGGTGCCAGAGCCCCAACCGGTCGTACAAGTTGCCGAGGATGCCGCCGGAGATGATGCCCAGGGCCACGGTCAGCCAGCGGTCGCGGGCCGCTTTGTAGATGAAGAGCCAGGTGAGGATGCCCAGGAGCGCGGCGACGGAGAGGGACGCGAAGATGAGCCGCTTGCCGCCTCCCATGCCGAAGAGCGCACCGGGATTGAGGGCCGTTTGAATTCCCAGCCGATCCTGGATCAGCCACCAGCTCGCCTGCTCGCCGGGATAGCCAAAGGTGCGGAAGACGGCTTCTTTGGAAAGGAGATCGGTCGTGCCTCCCACGATAGCTAGGGCAAAAAAGATGGCGTATGCCGTCCGCGAAACCGGGCCGGTGCTCAGCGAAGTGGAATCCTTCCCCCTGCCAACCGCTGCTTGCGAGGAATCCTGCGGCCGAGGCTTGCGTCGGCTGTTCATCGCATCGGCCGCCGGTCCGCCGGACTTAGTGGCTGGGGACTTTGTCCGCGCACTTGATGCAGTGGGGGGTGTAGGGGAGGACATTCAAGCGAGTCTTGGGGATTTTGGTTTCGCACTCGGTGCAGACACCATAGACCCCCCCCTCGATTCGCTCAAGAGCGCCTTCAATCTGCCCCAGGGTGGTTCCGTCATGCTCCATCAAGCTGAGCGTGAATTCCTGCTCGAAGGCGTCGGTCCCCATGTCGGCCATGTGAATGGGCATGCTGGAAAGGTCGCCGCTCGATTCGCTCCGCGTTTTTCGCAGGGCCGCATCCGCCAGCCCGGAAAAATCTCCCCGGAGTCGGTCCCGCAGGGCCAGCAAGGTTTCCTTATAGACCTTGGACTCACGCTTGTTCATCAGACTCTCCGAGGATGCTTTGAGCGGCGTCATGTACATCCGGTTCCCTCCGCCGCGTTCATTAGCCGCCACCGGCCCTGGTGGGGCAATTTCGTTCTGTAGCCTTGTTATTGTAATTTGTAAGCGGCGTCGTGGTCAAATGGGTAGCGATGCCATTTGCAACTGTTTTCCATGAAAAGCGGGGAAAAGTGCCCACATCAAAGCTTCGGCGAGGGAATTGTCAAGAGAAACTGTCAAGAGAAATTGACAGTTGGGGCTACGGTTCGTGTGGCGAGGTGAAATGCAGCCCTTAGTACGAGCCACTAGTACTGAATCGTCGAATCCGATTTCTTTGTCCCCTGGCTTCGCAGCTCTTGCATCATGAAGCTGATGCCGCGGCAGAATTCGCGGACCCCTTCGATGTAGTTTTTCCGCTCGTCGGCGGCCTGAGCCCGGTTGCAGAATTCGTCGAAGGTCCGCCAGTCGATGTTCCAATTGCCGTCGCGGGCTGCTTCCCGCAATTCTTCAATGACCTCCCCCAGTTTGCTGAGGAATTCGTGACCGGGGGCGCAGGTGGTGGCGGTGTAGGGTCCCTTCCCCAGGTGTCGGCCTCCGTCGAGCGTCACGCCGCCGCTGACCCCGAAGTGCTGCAACAGCCCGAAGCCGGCGATGAGCAGGGCGACCGCGCCGACCACGGCTGCCGCGATGTAATAGCTCATGAGCAGGATGACGATTGCCGCCAAAGCCAGCACTCCAGCGGCAATCCAGACTCCGGGATGAACCCCCTGCTTGCTCCTGGCCGCACCCACGGTGAGCGGCGGGGACTGGCTGGCGGATGTCGTCATCTCCGGCTTCACTACCTTGGCAATCAGGATCGTGCAGTTGTCAGGGCCGCCCCGGAGATTCGCCAGATCCACCAGCACGCGCGCCGCTTCATCCGCCGGCAATGCGCCCATGATGGGGCCCAGTTCGTGGTCTTCCACTCGCCCCGTCAGGCCGTCGCTGCACAGCAAATAGACGTCCCCGAGCTCAATCGGCCAGGGGCCTTCCAAATCAATCTGCACATTGGCGTTGGGACCGAGCGAACGAGTGATCACGTTCTTGGGAACCGACGCGGCAATGTCGCTACCCGGCGGCAGTTGGCCGGAAGCCCGCAACTCCCATTGCAAGCTGTGGTCAAACGTCAGTTGATGCAACTGATTTCCCCGCCATCGATAGATGCGGCTGTCGCCGATATGGGCAGCCATGGCTCCCTGCGGCAGCAGCACGAGCACGCTGCAGGTGGTGCCCATGTTGTGAAAATCGGGGTTGGCGGTGCCGCGACGAAAGACCTCGGAATTGGTCTCGCGAATCGCCTTCTCCAAGGCCTCGGGCGGCGAAAGGTCCCGGTGTTTGTGATAGAGGTGCGGAATGCCGTCCGCCGCCAGCTTGCTAGCGAGCTCTCCGGCGGCATGCGCCCCCATGCCATCGGCCACCATCAAGAAATGGCCCCGCGCCTGCCACAACTCGGCGGTGTCGGCCACGACCAGGGCATGAGAGTCCTGGTTCGTCGTCCGCCGCATACCGACATCGGTGATAGCCGCCACCTGGAGGCAAGTCGAGTAATTCACCGCAGCCACAAGCCTCAGGAGAGTTTGGTTAAGGCCCCCGCCCGATTGGAAATACGCAGATAACCCTGTTTAACCCTATCCTAACCCCTTGGGGAGTCAAGAGTAAGGCTAATTGGCGGGACGGCAATTCTCTCTGGGCGGAAATGGCGGCGGTTTCTATACTCCCGCGCCGTAACACCATGCCGTCAGAGTGCCGCACTTCCATCGCGCTTCTCAAGCCAACTATGCCGCTGGGCCGCTACATTTTGCCGCGAAAGCCATTGCTCTTGCTGTTTCTGTGCGCGCTGGCCGTTCTTTCATCGGGAGGCTGCGTCCGCCGGCGGATGACGATTCGCACGAATCCTCCCGGTGCTCAGGTCTTCGTCGACGACCAGGAAATCGGCACGACACCCTGTTCCTCGGCCTATGTCTATTACGGCACCCGCAAGGTGACGGTGATTAAGGACGGCTACAAGACCGAAACGCTTTATCACAAGTTTAGTCCGCCGTGGTATCAGATTCCGCCGCTCGATTTCATCACCGAAAACCTGTTCAGCCGGGAAATCCGCGACGAGCGTATTATTGATGTCACGCTTGCGCCGCAGGAGATCGTTCCCGAGGCCGCTCTCCGGGAGCGGGCGGAAGGCCTGCGCCGCGATGCCCAGGGCCGCCAATACATGCCACTCATTCCCGCCGCGGCGACGCAAAAGCCAAACGCCACCGTGACCGAGCTCCCTGCCGAAACAGGCTACCCCGGCCAAGGGCTCAACCTCTTCCAGCCCGCGGGCGCGCCAGAACCGCTCACGCCCAAAGTTCCTTAGGATCGCGACTACTTTGTGGTTGACTCGGCGGGCCCTGTGAATTGAATCCAAGTCTTCGTCTGTTCACCCTCTTGGAAAGTTTCTGCCACCCAGAGGACGCGGCTGTACTTTTCGATCGGCACTGCATCGGTCAGAATCTCGCGTACTGACTTGGCTTTCGCTTCGATCCGGACCTTTGTTACATGGTCATTATAAGCATCAGTATTGGACCCACCCCGACGGGTGTCGATTCCTTTGATGCTCTCACCGATTTTCACGGGAAGATCGGCGAGGACGCCTTCAAATTTGACGGTCGTCTTTTGGACCATGCTGTAGGTTCCAACTTTTTCCAAAGAGTTATCCACGATATGGACGACCTGCGGGTGTAGAGCATCCACAAAAATCAAGGCATCGTTAAGCTCGCTCTTCAACGCATCAACAAGCGACTCTCTCGACTTCGCTTGAGTTCCGACATTGACCCGCATGGAGGCGAGCGTTCTTTCGGTCGGGTTGCCCCTGCGCTCAATCGTAAACCAACAATTGAACTGTTCTCCTAATCCTTCCAGTCTATTATCAAGTGACTCCATAGCATTCAACTCCTTCTTGAGTTTTTCATCTTCACCTTTGCTGCAAACAGAGACGACACTTCCAAACACAAGCACCAGGCAGAATACGATTCGTAGCCTCACGTTTTGGGCTCCTTTCAATGGATGCTATTAGGGCCATTCAACAGTTATTTTGTTCGGTGCTTCCGCGGTAACCTTGCGGCCCACAATGCCGGTCGTAAGCTCATGCCCACCGATCCTGACCTTGATGTTCTGAACTTGGACAAAGGTAGTAATGGCCTCGGTCGGGTCGGTCGGCCAACTAGCCGCTGCGGCACTTGTGCGCTGTACCCGATGGAGTCCCGTGGACTTGTATGTGAACGAAAACACCGGATCACGGTAAGTCCCCGTCGCGGTCATTCCTTGATTTATCGCCTTCCAGAAGAGCCCGCTTTTTTCCTCGACTTGGGCACTTGCGTAAACTGCATCCAGACGATTTCCGAATTGGTCGTTCACCGGCACGTCCAATCACTGAGCATAATAGGTCCAAAGTATAACTTCATCCATCAATAATGGGCCGAAGTAAGTGGGGCTTGTTGTCTTGTCGGCGACTTGGTTCACCGCGGGTACAGCACCGGACGCCTCGGGATGGGGCTCACCTACGGCCGTTGGAACGACAACAATCGCTTTGATAGACGCCAAGACTTCCCCTTGGTAACTCGCCTCGATGGTTGTATCCCCGTTGGGTTTATTAGTGGGCGTTTCACTTGTTCCCTTAACTCGAAAGATCAGATACCCGGTTTCAGGTATGACTTCCTGAATTTCAATTTCAACACGATCCACGCCAGCGACGACCAGTGATACGTCAGAAACCGCGCCTGGGGGATTACACACCAGATACGTTGTCACACTCACAGTTGACGATGCTAACGGCTTTGTGAACCCGGTCTTGATAGGATCCGTTTGGAAAGTGATCGTTACGGGGGGCGGCGAGGGACTTGGGGCAAACAAGACTATTGCTGGCCGCGAGCTGGACACGGTAGCGTGCAAGTTGGGCCAATCGAGGGCGAACCGCTGGGCGTACCAGAACTCATCGCGGACGCGGCGAGCCATTAGATAGGAGCGCTCTTGCTCAACGCTCACGCGGTCGGACTGAAAGAGTTCCCAGGCCCGTGCCCACAGGCCCTCGGGATGTTCGCTCAGGCTGCCGGTGTATCGCTCGCGGCAACGCTCGACCCATTCGGACCAGACCGAGAACGTGAAGTGTTTGCGGGCCATCCGCAATTGGTTGACGACGATATGTTCAACAGGGACCGAATAGTTGTCAAATTCCTTCCGAAATCGATGACCAACCGAAGCTTCTGGATCATGCAGGATTCTGTGTCCTAGTAGGCAACACTTCAGCCCGAAGTCAATATCCTCAATCCCCCATATCCGCATGTGCGGATCAAACCCCATGAGCTTGTCGTATAGTTCCCGGCTAACCGCGAGCGCGCAGCCAATCAGAGCGGGAGACTCGTAAAAATCACGACCGCTTTCGCGCAGAGAGCGCAGCTTGGTTCGTCCAAGCCAGCTCGACTCGAGACGCTCGAGGTTAAGCGAGTAGCCGTGACCGACCTGTTTTGAGGAATTCCTCCAACGCTCAACATCCAAGGCCGGAACCCGCGGCGTGATGATCGCATCGCCATTTAGCGCCTCGACATCCTCAACGAGCCGGGCTATCGCGCCATGCTCGGGCTTGGTATGTCCGTCCAGAAAGACGAGCACGTCTCCCGTTGCCTCTTGCGCTCCTAATGCTTTGGTTGGAGAAGCGCCCTGACGTGCTTCACTCTGGACGACGCGCACGCGAGGGAAACACCGTCGCACATCTTCAATCGAACCATCATTTGATGCGTCATCGGCCACCACGATCTCGTAATCCAAGTCAACGCACGTTTCGACGCACGAAGCCACTGTTTTAGAGAGCGACTCACCTTCGTTGTGAGCGGCGATGATCAAGCTAGAACGCATAGCATCCGTTTGGGATAGGTGGCCAAACGGCCTTTGTTAAGTCTATTCCTTACGCGACGCGTTGACAATCCCTTGCTCGCGGGCAAAAATTGTGTTTAGATTTATTTTCATTCAAGTCCCCGTTTTGAAGCGGGTCAGAATGTTCAGGGGACTGGAAGGTATCGAGAACTCTCATGCGTCGCTCCTTGCTCCTTTCAACGAATACCGCCTCACCGGGCGCTGACCCCGTACGCCCACGCCAACTTTTTCGTCCGCGGGGAATTCCGAAGCCTAAAGTAGGCTTCATCACGCCCAATCTGCTCATTGGTGGCGTTGAACACTGGTTTCTCGGGGTGCTTCGACAAACTTCCGAGTATATTGACTGGGCGGTTGTGGTCGTGAACCCTACCGCAATCGAACCGGAAATGCGCATGCGAACTGAGGAGTTCGCGTCTGTCGGCGAGGGCGAACACGCGATTCCTCAGCTCCTGATTTGGGCTGACGTGATTGTAGCCTGGGGAATCGCCGACCTTTCACGGTTGCTCAGCAAGTTTTCTGGCCCCGTAGTCATTGTCTCTCACGGTTGCTGTGATTGGACCAAGCACTTCGTGGCCGGTTGTCGGGACGTGGCTACCCACCTTGTTGCAGTTTCCGAGGCGGCGGCAACCGTGTTTTCTGGCCGCACAGCAACTGTGATTCCCAATGGCGTGGACGCGCGCCGATGCCGGCCGACGCGGCCGCGCGAGGAACAACGGCAAGAGTGGGGACTTCAATCCTCCGAAATTGCAGTAGGTTTTGT
Source organism: Pirellulaceae bacterium (assembly GCA_051004015.1). Taxonomy (GTDB): domain Bacteria; phylum Planctomycetota; class Planctomycetia; order Pirellulales; family Pirellulaceae; genus SXOA01. Next base: position 92,426 of record JBPCKT010000055.1, read on the forward strand.
CGGCCGGCTTTCGCCGGAGAAGAATCCGCTTGCCGTGTCCAGGGCAGTGGCTAATTTGGGACAAGGTTATCGCGCTGTATACGTTGGCAAAGGGTACGGTGTAGACCTTCGGCCGGATGCATTGCGTCTCACACCCGATGCCATTTTTGTCCCCCCAATATTCCAAGTTGGGAATGCCTACCATGCCTTAGACTGCGTTGTCATGGCTAGCCCAAGCGAGGGCTTCCCGATGGTCCTTGTCGAAGCGCTGCTCGCGGGCGTACCGGTTGTGGCAACGAGGGTCGGAGTACTTCCGGAATTAGAGTCTCGTCACGGGGTTCGGCTGGTTACGGTTCCCATCAATCCTTCTCCCCTCCAATTGGCCAACGCCGTTCGCACATCCATCAGCGCCCAGCAACTGCCGCTTGTCAAACGATTGAGAGGTATCGTCGGTATCGAATATTCAGAGGAAAGGATGGGAAAGCGATGGACTGACTATCTTCTCGAAGTCGCGGAAAGCTCTACGTTAACTCCAATTCCAACAAATACTTGTTCAACGAATCCCGCCCCGCGGTCTCGTCCGTGATGGCCTTTTTGATTTGCTCGCGGAGCTGATCGATCTTGTCTTCCTGTTCGTTGAACTTGGTGACGTAGCGGCGGAACAGGTCGCTGTCCTTGGGAAGCTGGGCCATGTTCTGGCGGATGCGGTTCTGCTCGTCGAAGATGATTTGCACCTGCCGCTCCAGCTCGCCCCGCTTGGCGATGAGCTGCCCGTGGGCGGCCTTCCGCTTGATGACCTCCGCCAGGGCGGCTTTCACTTTGTCGCTGACCACCTTGGCGCTGATGTAGAACTGGATGGTGCCGTCGTCGAGGTTCGACAGGCCAAGCTGCTCATTGGCGGTTCGCTGCTCTTTGATGGTCAGGGTGGCGGGTTTGCCGGGCTCGGCGGTGACCGCCAGGCGATAGAGATCCCGCGTTTTCTCCGTCGGGTCTTTGGGCTCCAGCAAGGTCCATTGATTATCGAGCGGATACTCAATCAGGACCTTCTTAGTCTTCTTGCCGGAGTTCTTGATGATGTAGGTCTGTACGCGGCCGTACTTCCGGGTCAGGTGCAAATTCCCTCGATACAGCTTCACCGCCAGCAGTTGCTCGGGCTCGCCGGTCATGGTCGGGGCGACTTCAGTATCCAGGTCCATCGCATAGCTCACCAGCCGCTCGCTCTTGGGGGGCAGGTCCTGAATCTGAGCGTCGCCCGCATAGGCTCCATCGTCGAATACGGTGATTGGTCCCTGCATCAGGTGCAGGTCGGTGCTGTTCGTCAGTTTCAGGCCGTTCAGTGGATGCTTGGCGTGGACAGCCGGATTGTAGATGGAAACCTTCTCACCTTCGACCGAATCATTGACAATCGGCAGCATCGCGCTCTTCTGCCGGCCGAGCTTCACGGGTGTGGCGATGCGATACTGGAACATCTCGCCGACGTCGGCCGCCTGAGCGACGGATTCCACGGCACCGGGGTCGAAGCGTGCCTTGGCCTCGCCTTCCAGGAAGCCTCCTTCCGCGGCTTTTTCATCGGACAATCGATTGCGCCGAAGGCCTGTCTGCTCCTTCGCCAGTTGCTCCATCTGCTTCTTCGCGGGCTGTGCGGCATCTGAACCTGATCCCGGTTTGGCGGCAATTGCCGCTTTGCGGAATTCATTTTCTGACTCCGCCAGGTCCTGATCATACGTCCGCGGACGGAGCGAAGCATACAACTCCTGCTGCACCACGGGGCGGTCGATATACATCGGCTGATAGAGGTCCATCACGAAGGAAATCGGCCGGCCGCTGACGAGGGTCAGGTTCACATCGTCCCAGTCTTCCTCGGTCGTGTTCTCCACAATGGCCCAGCCTTGCAGAAGCGGCTTTGCATCGCTCAAGACCAGCCGGTAGCTCGTTTTCCAAATCGGCGATTCCTGGATATAGCCGACCTTCACCGGCCGCTTTCCCGCTCCGGTGAAGCTCAGCGTGACGCTCTTCTTATCCACGGACTTGCCCAACGCCAGCACCAGCAGCGCTTGCCGCAGTTCGGCGTCGAGCTTCGGATTGGCGAGCTTGATTTTCCCCACGCCATCCAGCGGCACGCTCCGCAATCCGTCGTCGGTAAGCAGATTGAGATACTCGACCTCCACTGTCTCATTCATCCCGGCCGGCTTCTTCCGCTTCTCAATGCCGATAATGATGCCGCTCATCTTGGGTGAATCAAGCTCCACCTTCTCCCCCCGAATCTGCCCCAGCAAGTCCGCCAGCGTCGGGCTATGGGTCAGGTCGATGGTGAAAGTCCGCAGGGTACGCGTGATGGGGTCCTTGGAGCCGTACGAGACGGTGGAAATCTTCCCGCCCCCCTCATCCTGCAGCACCATGCTCTTGAGCAAGTCGTTGATGTCCCGCGTGTTGAACCGCAGGTCCACCGTCGCATTCCCCTCGACGTCTCCGTTCCGCTCATAGAACGCCACCCCGGAGCTGAACATCACCACCCGCTTGAGCGGAATGTTGGTCCCCGGCTCCTCGGCAGTCGCGAAACCGGCAAGCATTAGCAAGTTCGCTACAATGGCCAGATGGACGATGTGCATTCGATGATTCATGGCATTTGTCCTAGTTAAAAGCCTGTCCACTAACGCCCCATGTGGTCCGGGGCGAGGGTCAAGGCACCCGCAAGTCTAGCCCTTAAGACGGAACAGTCCTCGCTTAAGTTTCGCACACCGCCAACCTTTCCGATACCAGCCGGTTTATTCCGAGGCGATAAGCTTTGATAACCCCCATTCTGGCGGATGTTATTCATGATTCACAGTGCTTGTTTCGCAGCGACTTACGTCGATTTGATTCGCCGCAAGTTGTTTTTCGGCCACCCCTTCGCATCACGGGCCGCGACGTAAGTGTGATTCATGAGGTCAAAAAATGTCGAGTTTTTATTCACGAAAATCCTCCCTAGTTATAATCTGTTATTCAGTGATTGCGCGGACCTGATTCCGACGTTTTCGATGCCCCAACGCGACCATCCTGACAGATTCCGCCGCGTGCGCGCCGCCAGCCGGCGACGTTGGTATTATACTATACACTTGTCCCATTCCCGTCAAGCCCGCGGCGATATTTTCACCCCATCCCCCCGCTGTTCCTCCAGCTGTCCCCCGCGTTGGCCCCTTCGGAAAAGTAAACTTCGCTCAGCCGCCGCCGCTCGAAAGTGTGCAGCGTCAAGCCTTCCGATCGGGCAGCGGAACGCATGGTGGAGACAACCAAAACGACCGCTAAGAGTTGCATTCGCATTTGTCATCTCTCACGAAAGCAGAATGGGCACCCAGCCCGTTGAGACAGGATTGTCCCCCGCCGGGATTCGACCGTCAACGCTTGCAGTGTCTTACGGCATCAGGCTGGGTTGACACTTCGTTCGCTAAGTCGATTATTCTGAGGTAGTCCGCTGGTACGCGACCTGCTGAAAACCGAAAGGGTCACACTATGTATTCCGCATTCAAAGGCATGTTGATTCTGGCCGCGATCTCCGCGTCGGGCACATTGGTGACGTTCGCAGCCGAGCCTTTCCCACCGGGCTGGGAAGCCGCCGCCCAGCGGGAAGAGATTCGGCCTGCTTTCTCCTACGAGCCCAAGGGGGGCCCGCAGGGGGACGGGGCGTTTGTCATCGTTGCGGACGATTCGATTTCGCAGCAGGGCCGCATCCAGAAGACATTCACCGTCAGCGGTGGAAAGTTCTACCAGTTCAAGGCATCGCGGAAGACTGTGAACGTCGGAGTCCCCCGCCGGAGCACGCCGGTGCGAATCGTCTGGCAGGACAAGGAGGGAAAGGCCGTCCCTGCCGATCCGCCAGCCGGCCGCGAGCAAGAAGCCGGATCCATTCCGCTGGCCGAACCGGAACATCCGCTCGATGGCTCAACGGACGAGCAGGGCTGGACGGAGGTTTCCGGTCTGTATAGGGCCCCCACAAAGGCGACGCAAGCCGTTGTCGAGCTGCATTTGCAATGGGCGCCGCGAGGGCGAGTGGAGTGGTGCGGCGTGAGCTTTGCCGAAACGCCTGCGCCTCCCAGCCGAAAGGTTCGGCTGGCGACGGTGCATTACATCCCCTCTGGCAAGTCACCGCGGGCAAATTGCGAAGAGTACGCGCCGTTCATCGCGGAAGCTGGCAAGCAGACAGCTGACCTTGTGGTGCTGGGCGAAACTGTCCCTTACGTTCGCGTTGGCAAGAAGCCGCACGAGACAGCAGAGGCGGTTCCTGGTCCATCAACCGCATACTTTGGCGAGCTCGCCAAAGCTCATAACCTGCACATCGTCGTGAGCCTCTACGAGCGCGACGGGAAAGCCGTCTACAACACGGCCTTGCTGCTCGGCCCGGATGGCAAACTGATCGGCAAATACCGCAAAGTCTGCTTGCCGCACTCCGAGGTCGAGTCTGGCGTCACGCCTGGCAACGACTACCCGGTTTTTAGCACGAAATTCGGCAAGGTCGGCATGATGGTCTGTTACGACGGGTTCTTTCCCGAAGTCGCCCGCGAACTGACCAATCGCGGCGCGGAAGTGATTGCCTGGCCGGTCTGGGGCTGCAACCCGCTGCTGGGACAGGCCCGGGCCTGCGAAAACCATGTCTATGTGGTCAGTAGCACGTACACCGATGCGAAAAGCGATTGGATGCAATCGGCTGTGTATGATCACGCGGGCAAGCCACTGGCGAAAGGGGAAAAATGGGGCGATGTCGTCGTTGCCGAAGTTGATCTGAGCCAGCGGCACTTCTGGCGAAACAACTTGGGGGACTTTCGCTCGATGGCTCAACGCCATCGGCCCGAGCCGGCTAAGGAAGCGCAAGCCGGCGTACCGAGCCGATAGGAAAAGGAAAGCTTGCATGCCAACACTTCCCAAGCGCGCACAAACCTGCGGGGGAATCCCTCGGGAACGCTGCTACGGCTGCTTTCGACCGGCCGGCGATTGCTTCTGCGCTGTTATTCCCACGATTGAGAACAAGACGGAAGTGTTGATTCTGCAGCACATGCGGGAACGATTTCATCCTTTCAACACCGCCCGCATTGTGCATCGCGCACTTCAGAATTCGAGCCTCCTGGTCGATCACACCCAACATTTGGCGACCAGGATTTCTCTCCTGCCGGGTGCGGGCCTTTTATACCCGGGTCCAGGCGCTGCGCTGCTTGAAGATTTGTCCCCCGAGCAACAGCCCAAGCAACTGGTCGTCCTGGATGGGACCTGGCACCACACCAAAACGTTGGTGCGTGATATCGCGGCCCTGCACAGCTTGCCGCGATACCAACTCGCTCCCGCTTCCCCCAGCCGTTATCGCATTCGTCGCGAACCGAGTGCGTCATTTCTCTCCACCGTCGAAGCCACCGTCGCTGCGTTGCAAGTTCTTGAACCCGGCACCAGCGGCTTGGATCAACTCCTGCAAGCATTCGACCACATGGTGGAGCGGCAACTGGCTCATCCGAAGTCCGAACACTCTCGGCATCGCCTGGGGCGGCGAAGTCACACTTTCAAAAACATACCGCTGGCAATTCTCGGCGACTTGGAAAGTGTCGTGGTGGCCTATGGAGAATCCGCAGCCGGCAAACTGGGATGCCTGGGAGATCCGCATGTCCCCGTCTACTGGGTCGCCCAGCGGCTTGGTACGGGCGAACGATTTGCATGTACGATCCGGTCCGAATCCCGGATGCCTGATTACCTCCTTGCACACTTCGAATTGACCAGTGCCCACTTCTCCACCGCGCTATCTCTGGGCGAAGCTCGATCGGCCTGGGCCGCATTTCAGCGCCCCAGGGATACAGTCGCAGTCTTCAACCAGGGTTCGGCGCGTCTGCTCCGCCAAATCAGCCCCGACTCCCCCAAGTGCCTCTTGCTCAAGTCCGTCGATTTCCATCCTGGTCGAAGATACGGGACGCTCGACGAACTTGTGACCGCGGAAGGGCTTGTAGTCGCTCCTGCCCAGCATCCTGGCCGCGCGGGGAAGCGGCTGGCTCAAATCACGGCGTTTGTTCGCCACCTCAACGCCCTGGGGACCGCGGCAACCCGGAATGCCGCGGATCCCGAGGCAGTCGATGCGGCATGACGATGGCAAAACAGGTTTGAAAATGCGGCGACTCGTGTCCCAGCACCGCTGTCCACGCTGCGAAATCCGCCGACCGCTCTGTTTCTGCGGGCTGATTCCGCAAATCACCCTTCGGACTCGCGTCATTATCCTGATGCACACCGCCGAGGCGATGCTGACGACCAACACGGCGAGACTCGCGGCTAAGGCGCTGCTCAACAGCGACCTCCGGATTCGCGGGAGGAAGGAGGAATGTTCGTCCGCGGACGATTTTGTTCAGTCTGGAAGGACGTCGCTGCTGCTTTATCCGAGTCCGCATGCGATCGAATTGAATGCCGATTTCGTCGCCACGCTAAAGGGTCAGGTCAACTTGATCGTTCCCGACGGCAGTTGGTCGCAAACGCGAAGATTCGTCAGGCGCGAGGGGGGCTTGGCCGGCATTCCCCATGTGAAGTTGCCGAAAGGACCAGCCTCGGAATACCGCCTCCGAATTCAGCCTCAAGAAGACGGGCTGTGCGCCCTCGAAGCCATCGCCCGGAGTCTTGGTATCCTGGAAAGTTGCGAAGCCCAGCAGCGGCTGGAAGCCCTGCTTCGCGTCATGGTGGAGCGCACCCTTTGGTCGCGCGGAACGATCGCGGCGGATGAATGTACTACCGGGGGCATCCCGCAGGGAGCGTTTTTCAGCTAGACCATCAAACTGTCCCTTTCAAAGTGAACGATCATGGACACTCATCGGCAGCCCCAACAGTACAACGTGTTAACCAACGCGGAAGCTCGCGTCATCGTTGGCAAGGGAACCGAGCGCCCATTCACGGGCGAGTATACCGACTTGAAGGAGGCGGGCACGTTCCTTTGCCGTCGCTGCAATGCTCCCCTCTATCGCTCCGCCGACAAGTTCGACAGCCATTGCGGGTGGCCCAGTTTCGACGAGGAGATTCCCAGTGCCGTCGCGCGTCATCCCGATGCCGACGGCCGGCGCGTCGAGATCGTCTGCCTCAATTGCGAGGGACACTTGGGGCATGTATTTCTCGGGGAACGGGCAACGGCCAAGAACACCCGGCACTGCGTCAATTCGATCTCCCTGAAGTTCATTCCCCAAGAACAACCTCTTCCTCCAGTCATTCGGATTGAGAAAGGTTAAACTGGAATCGGGCGGAAACCTGTCGCCGCTATCCTCGATCAAAATATCCCGTCAAACTCCCGCCTCGAAAGGATCCGTTCATGCTTTCAGTCCGCGTGTCTTGGATCGCAGCAATTCTTGTCATTGTGAGCGTGGGGGGCGTCGCCGCAGGGGCCGAGTTCAGCTGGCCGCGCTGGCGTGGCCCACAACAGGACGGTCATACGAGCGAAACCAATCTGCCCGTAAAATGGTCAGCCGAGGATATCGCTTGGAAGGCACAACTCCCCGGCAGCGGACAGTCCTCCCCCGTCATTTGGGGCGATCGGATCTTTCTGACCTCGGCCCTGGATCAAGGCAATGAGCGGGTTGTCTTTTGCGTCGACCGCAAGACCGGCCAAGTCGCCTGGCAGGAAACTGCCTGGAAGGGCACGCCTGAGCCGATTCACAACATGAACGGGTGGGCTTCGGCCACCTGCGTAACGGACGGCGAAGTTGTCGTCGCGTTCTTTGGCCGCGGCGGCATCCATGCGTATACCGTCGCCGGCAAGCCTCTCTGGTCCCACGACCTCGGAAAATTTGAAGGGCCCTGGGGCACCTCCGCGTGCCCCATCATGATCGATGATTTGGTCGTGCAAAACTGCGATGCCGACAGCGACGCTTGGATCCGGGCGTTCCACAAACAGACTGGCAAGGAAGTTTGGAAGACCAAACGGGGCAACCACCGCGGTTGGAGCACCCCCATTGTCATCGATACCCCGAAGCGGCGCGAGATCGTACTCAATGGGGACGAAGGGGTTCAGGCCTATGATCCGAAGAATGGCCGTGACTTGTGGTTCTGCAAGGGATTCAACGGGCGCGGGGAACCTACGGTCACCCCGGCCGGTGATTTGCTTTGCGTTGTGAATGGCAAGGCGGGCGACTTCTATGCCGTGCGGCCCGGCGGGGAGGGGGACGTCACGCAGACGCACATGGCGTGGCACACGCCGCGGCAAGGGGGCCGCGACTGCCCGTCCCCCATCGTCGTGGGAGAGTTCATCATCGTTTGCGACATGGGCGGGATCGCCACGTGTTACGACGCGGCTGACGGGCACGTCTATTGGAAGAATCGCTTAGACGGCAGGTTCAGCGGCTCGCCGATCGCGGCCGGGGGATTGGTCTATCTGGTCAACGAAGCCGGCAAGACCGTGGTGATCAAGCCCGGCCCGACTTTTGAGGTCGTCGCCGAAAATGAACTTTCCGCCGGCAAGGATGAACTGTTTCGTACCTCGCCCGCGCCGTGCAACGGACAGATTTTCCTTCGCAGCACCTCCGTGCTGTATTGCATCGGTAAGAAGTAACAAATTGGCCCTTGGGCCGTTTCGCTTCTATGTTCCAGTTTTCTCTCCGCAACTTGCTCATTGCCGTCGCCGGCTGTGCGTTCGGGGCGGCAGCATTGGTGAATGCCAACGCTTGGTGGGTAGCGATTACCTGGAGCACGGCCCTCCTCGGCGTGACGGCAGCGGCGCTGCTGGCGATTCATCGGCGGGAAGAGAAGCGGGCGTTTTGGGGCGGGTTCGCCCTGTTCGGCAGCTTGTACTTGCTGCTGCTCATGTACTCCATTCAGCCGGTATCGTCGTCAAATTCGTCGGTGCTGTGTCTGGAGCCGCTGAGCTACCATAACTTGCTGACGACGAAGCTCACGACTTGGACCTATTCTCGCCTCCCCGCGGCGCTTGCGACCGAGTATTTGCCGGGTACGGGTTCCGGTCCAATGGGCAGTGGTGGCCCCACAAGCGGGATGCCGGGAATGGGTGGAATGCCAGGCATGGGTGGCAGTGGAATGGGTGTGCCCGGTGGCGGTATGAGCGGCTTCATTGCTCCCGTCCCCAACCCTCGTTTCGTCGACCAAAAAACCTATACCGAGGTCGGCCACGCCCTCTGGATGCTCCTCCTCGCCTCGCTCGGCGGCACGCTTTCCTGCTGGCTATCTACGACCCGCCAACGACCAGTCTCGTAAATATTGCGAGACTTTGTCTGCCCGTCATCAAGCACGGTTCCACATTTCCTTTCCACAGTTCAAAAACGCCTCCAACTGGTTGAACGTTTGTGCATAAATGGATATAATCAAACCAGATTGCAGGCGAATCTCGCGGAGCGCGTCGGAACCCGCTACGAATCGAATTGTTTCCCCAGCCGGCGCTCGGAGCGATAGGTGGCTGTTACTCGCAGGTTTCTCGATTGGACGCGGCCCGCTCTCGTTTCGGCGGCGGAATGGCTGAGGGAGAAATATCGCCGCAAGGATGAGGCCAGCACGCGAACGCTCGATTTGCGCGGAGCCATCGTACTCGTTCCTGGTGGACGGGCAAGAAGGCGGCTCCTTGAACTATTGGTGGAGCGAGCAGAAGCCGATGGGCTGGTACTGTTACCTCCGGTTATTACCACCGAGATGGGTAAACCTGGAGAGGCAGGCCTGCCTGAATTGCTGTATACGCCCAAGCGACCGTTCGCGAGCGAATTAACACAGCTTCTGGCTTGGGCAGCCGCATTACGGAAATCGCCGCAGGCCGTTCTCGATAAAGTAATTCCTCATCCGCCGGCAAATGGAGATTTCACACGTTGGCTGGAACTGGCCGAACTTGTCCGTGACCTTCACACCAAACTCGCCGCCGATGCCCTTCACTTTGGCCATGTTGCCCAAAGAAAAGACGAGATTTCGGGCTATCACGAACAAAGCCGCTGGGAAGCCTTGCGTAAGATTCAGGATGAATACTTGCGAACGCTGGATGGGCTGAACCAGTGGGATATCCAGACGGCCCGCATTGTCGGTATAGAGCAATGGGAATTCAAAACGGAGCGTGACGTCGTCCTGCTCGGCACCGTCGATCTCAACCGGGCGATGCGACTCATCCTCGACCAGGTCGCTGACCGTGTGACGGCACTCATTCATGCCCCGTTGGAATGGGAAGATCGGTTTGACCAGCACGGCTGCCTGATTCCCGCGGTTTGGAAAGTTGCCCGGCTGCCCATCAACGATGGGCAGATTGAGCGGGTGGATGGCCCGGCGGACCAGGCGGACGCGGTGACCCGGTGGATGGCGTCGCTGGGGGGAAAGTATCGTAGCGACGAGATTGTGGTCGGCGTGCCGGATGAGTCCCTGGTGCCGCAGCTCGAGCGGCAACTTGCCCAGTGCGATGTCCCCACGCGCTGGGTCGAGGGGAAGCGAGTCGCCGAGTCGGCCCCCTACAAATTGCTGGAAGCCGCCACCCGATTCGCCCACCGGCGGCGGTTCGCGGACCTGGCCGCGCTCGTCCGCCATCCCGACGTGGAAGACTGGCTTGAGCCGCAACTTACGGCAGCACTCACGAAGCAAAGCAGCCGCGACACGAAACGCGAGCGGCGAGCGGAGGATATTCAGACCGCCCTCGACCTCTTCTACAAAGAGCAATTCGCCGCCCGCCTCGACCCGAAACGGATCGAAGAGATCAAAGGTGACTGGCCCGCCATTCACGCCCTAGTGATTGCCATTGACCTATGGCTCCGTCCCATCGCGCAAGAGAGACAACGTCTCTTCGCCTGGGCCGACGGCCTGCGGCTGGTGCTCAAGAACATCTATGGTCATCGGATTCTCAACACCGAAGACGTCGAGGAGCGCTACCTGCTCAAGGCGTGCGAAGCGATTGAAGAGAGCCTGGAAGCCCTTTCCCTTGTGCCGCCGGAACTAGAGCCGGAAATCACGCTGGGAGAAGCCGTTCGCTTGGTGCTGCGCCCTCTGGCAAGCACCTCGATCCCTCCGCTCCCCGACCCCGGCGCGGTGGAACTGCTCGGCTGGCTAGAACTAGCCCTGGATGATGCTCCGGCATTGGCGGTCACCAGCGTCAACGAAGGTTTCGTCCCCAAATCCACCAGTGGCGATCCGTTTCTCCCCAATGAACTCCGCATGCAACTCGGTTTGCTCAGTAACGAACGCCGCTACGCCCGCGATGCCTACGCCCTTTCGGTCCTGCTCGCCACCCGGGCCGATTTGCGGCTCATCGTCGGACACCGGGACGCGGAGAATAACCCCCTCATCCCCAGCCGCCTGCTGTTTGCGACGGACGAGCCTTCCGCTTGCGCCCGGGCTCTGCGCATGTTTGAAAAGCTGGAAGAAGCCCCGCCGCGCAGGAATCTCCTCTCGACTGACCTCAAACAACGAGACACGTCCAACTTTCAAGTTCCGCTGCCGGCAAAAGATTTCAATCCGCCGGCATTCCTTTCCGTCTCTCAGTTCAAAGCCTACCTGGCTTGTCACTACCGTTACTACCTCGGGCATGTGCTCTCCCTCGTTTCCCTCAGCGACCAGGCTGCCGAACTCGACCCAGCCGCCTTCGGCTCGCTGATTCATGACGTGCTGCAACACTTTGGCCGCACGGACAAAGGAGAAAGGAGCAGCACGCGGCCCGACAAGATTTTTGCCATCCTTGAAGATCTCCTGGAAAAACTGGCCGCGGCGCGCTATGGCAAGGATGCAGGCCGAGCTGCTCTGCGGTTCCAGGTGGAGCAAGCCCGCATCCGCCTCAGGGCCTTCGCCGAGTGGCAGGCCCGCCAGACCGACGAAGGCTGGCAGATTGTCCACAGCGAAGACTCTGAAACACAATTGGAATGCAATTTTCCCACGGACGACGGCCCCATGAAAATCCGCGGCCGCATCGACCGCATCGACCGCCATCAGCATTCCGGCATCTTCCGCGTCCTCGACTACAAGACAGCCGACACCGCCAAGGAGCCCCAACAGACACATCTCCAAAGCGACCAATGGATTGATTTGCAGCTCCCCCTCTATCGTTACCTCGTGAAAACGGTGGAGTGGCAAAAGGGAGCCAGCATCGACGGTCAGGTGCAGCTCGGCTACATCAATCTTCCGAGAGATCAGGCGAGCATGGGCTGCGCCATCGCCGACTGGTCACGGGAACAATTGGAGGACGCCGACAAGACTGCTCGCGACGTCATCCACGGCATCACCCACGGGATATTCTTGCCAAAGACGGAGCCGCCGCCGGCATTTAGCGAAGTCTATGCGGCTATTTGCCAGGACAATCGAATAGGGAAGCGACGACCCTTGCAGGACGAGGAGGCAACATCGTGACCATTGCCTCTTCAGGATCGGACTCGCGATTTCCGCACCTCATCATCCGTGCCAGCGCCGGCAGCGGAAAAACCTATCAACTTTCCAGTCGCTTCATCGCCTTGCTTGCCGCGGGGCACTCGGCGGATTCGATTCTGGCGACCACCTTCACGCGCAAGGCGGCAGGAGAAATCTTCGACCGGGTCCTCCTGCGACTGGCCGAAGCGGCAGCTGACGAGAACAAGCGAGCGGAGCTTGCGCGGTCGATTGGCGATGAATCGCTGAGTGCGGCCCGCGTCCGGACTCTCCTGGTCGAAACGCTCGCCAGTCTGCATCGCCTTCGCATCGGCACGCTGGATAGTTTTTTCATGAAGCTGGCCGGAAGTTTCGCCCTGGAAGTCGGCCTGCCTCCGGGATGGCGGATTGGGGACGAGACGGAAGACCGTGAGCTCCGCGAAGAAGCGGTCGAAGCCATTCTGGGAGCTGACCGCTCCGAGGAACTGCTGACGCTGTTCCACCTGCTGACAAAGGGAGTGGCCCGTCGCGGCGTTGGAGAACTGGTGCTGGAGACGGTGACGAGTCTTTACGGCCTGTTCCGCGAAACGGAGCCGGACGCCTGGAGGAAGCTCACGAGCAAGGAGCCGCTGAAGAAGGAGGAGTTGGCGGGTTTGCTCGAGGAGATGGCAGCTGTTGATCTCTCCACAAACTCGCGCCAACTGAAGGCTCGCGACAGCGATTTGGAATTTGCCTGGCTGGAGGATTGGGGGACGATTCTCACGAAGGGACTCGGGAGCAAAGTCCTGACTAAGGAGAATACTTTTTACAGCAAGCCGATTCCGCCGGAGCTGATTGCCCTCTATCAGAAGCTGCTGGGCCATGTAAACGCCCACTTCGTAAGCCAGGTGATTCGCCAGACGGAAGCGACGCATGACCTGCTGACGAATTTTCATGAGCAATACTGGCGACTCAAGCAGGAGAGTGGCAGCTTGCGATTTGACGAAGTGACGCGGGCCTTGGCTGACGCCGCTGCCGCGGTTGCATCGCCGGAACAGGTTGCTTTTCGCCTCGATAGTCAGATTGGCCACATCCTGCTGGATGAGTTTCAGGATACGGCCCTGATCCAATGGCAAGTGATTCGCCCGCTGGCCTTGCGGGTGATGAAAGCCGGCAAACAATCCAGCTCCTTCTTCTGTGTCGGCGACGTCAAGCAGGCCATCTACGGGTGGCGCGGCGGGCAGGCGGAGATGTTCGAGTCGCTCGATCAGGATTTGCCGGGACTAACCTCTCAGCCCCTCTCGAAAAGTTTTCGTTCCTCCCCAGTCGTTATCGACTTCGTCAACAAGATCTTCAGCGAGCTGCCGCGGCATCCCAAGCTGGACCATTACCAGGGGGCAGTGGACCAATTCTGCAACGGCTTTCCCAAGCACACCACCACGAGAACCGGCCTGCCCGGCTACGTCTGCCTGCGAACGGCTCCCCATCCGACCGACGGCGAGAAGCCGCAAGACGAACTGCTCAAGTTCACCGCTCGGCAAGTTGCGGAATTGGTCGCGACAGCACCGGGGAAGAGCATCGGCATCCTCTGCCGCCGGAATGATGTCGTCGCGCGGCTCATTTATGAGCTGCGAGAACTCAAGGTCGCGGCCAGCGAAGAAGGAGGCAATCCGCTTATCGATTCTCCGGCCGTGGAACTGGTCATTTCCTTGCTGCAAATCGCCGATCATCCCGGCGACACGGCGGCCCGTTTCCACGTCGCCTCTTCCCCCATCGCCAAGGAAATTGGCCTCAAAAAGTACGAAGATTCCAAAGCTGCCGCCAAGCTATCGCACGAATTGCGAAGCGAATTGTTGCACGATGGCTACGGCGCGGCCATTTACCGCTGGGCTCGCCTGCTTGCCCCACACTGCGATGACCGCGACTTATCCCGCCTCCAGCAACTGGTCGAGATGGCTTACGACTATCAACCGGATAGCGCGCTCCGCGCGGACGCCTTCATTCGCCTCGTTCAGGAGCAGCGGAAGAGCGATCCTAGCTCCGCGAATGTCCGGGTGATGACCATTCACCAGGCCAAGGGATTGGAATTTGACGCGGTTTTTCTGCCGGAGCTTGATTCGCGCCTCCTGAACCAGCCGCCAGCGTTCGTCGCCGGCCGTGATTCACCGCTATCGAGCGTCAATCGCGTCATCCGATATGCCGGTGATGACGTCCAACGTCTGCTGCCTCCGGAATGGCATCAGCTTTTCGGCGAAGACCGGGACCGCCGTTTGCGAGAGGCACTTTGCACCCTCTACGTCGCAATGACCCGTCCCGTCCATGCTCTCTATCTGATTATTCAGGCACCAGGAGAAAAGCAGGAGAAGAATCTCCCCAAGACCTGTGCTGGAATGCTTCGCTCGGTCCTCCACCCCGCGCTCAATCCGCTTCCCGATACCATTCTCTTCGAGCAAGGCGACAGTGACTGGGTGAACTGGCTGCCAAAATCAACTCCTAAAGCCAGCCCAAAAGAACAGCCCGATTCCAAGAGTCGCACTCTCCTGCTCGCTGATTCCAGCCGACCGACTCGCGGACTGGTTCGGGCCAGTCCCTCAGGTCTCGAAGGCGGAGCTCGCGTGAACCTCGGCCGCCTCCTTGGGGAAAAGTCGGCTTACGGCCTGGCCTACGGCAGCCTGATGCACGCCTGGTTCGAAACAATTGAATGGCTCGACGACGGGGCACCGACCGACGGAGACCTCCGCGCCATCGCCGCCGCGTGCTCCGCCCGCATCGGTGAGCTTCCCACTCGCTCACTGCCGCTCGATGACTTCCGAAAGGCTCTCCGCGGCCCGCGCGTCGCCGCGCTCCTTTCGCGCCAGCATTATGAGCTTAGTGCGAACGGCAAGCACATCTCGCTCGAAGCCCTCCGCGAGCTCCCCTTCGCCTTCCGCCAGGACGACGAGCTGCTTAGTGGCAGCATCGACCGGCTGGTACTCGTGCGGCAGTCGGGTAAACTCACGGCCGCGGAGGTCATCGACTACAAGACGGATACGGTGACTAGCCCCGCCCAGTTGCCGGAGCTAACAAAGTTCTACCGCCCGCAGTTGGAAGCCTACAAACGGGCTGCGGCGAGAATCACCGGCCTGTCCGCCGACCGCATCACGGCCAAGCTCGTGTTTTTGTCGGCAGACGAGGTGATCCCGGTTTAGCCAACCCCGCAGCGCGTGCGCGGCATAGATACATGGCACATGCTTCGGAGTACTTGGATGGGAAGGATCGCTACGAGGCGGCGCCGTCTGATATTGAGTCATGGGCTTGAGCAGACGCCGTGCAAATTTCGCGGACCTCCACGGAATCTCCATTAACCTCGAACTTGTATATCTTGTCGGCATATCGCTCAAACAACGACACGTCGTGATGGCTGATCATCAACACCTGGAAACCAAGAGCCCCGCCCGCCTCATGCACGATTTTTGCGAGGCGCGGCACTAGGTCCGGCCGCAACCAGCAGTCCTGCTCGTCCAAAACCAGGAATCTGCGATGCTGTCGCTCGTCAAGCGTCGTCAGCGCGAATAGTCGCAGGCCGACGCTCAGGATGTTGATCACCGAGCCTCCTTGGCCGCGCATGATGTCCTCCTTGTTCCCGTCGCGTTCCACCCAGAAATCAACACTCGCAGTGCCACGGCGAAAATCCGTCTCCGCGCGAAGCTGGATGGGTTGGTCGAGAATCTCTTGCAGTGCGATTGTCAGTTTTTCCTGGACAGTGCCTAGTAGTTGCTTAAACAACTGTTCGTTGAGCTGTTCCAAGGCAACGGTGACTTTTTCGGCGATGGTCAGGTATTTGTTGAGTTCGCTGAATCTGACGGCAAGGGACCGGGAACGCTCCACTCGATCTTCCCGCTTATCATTGAGCCTATCAGTTCGCCGGCGAAGTAAGTCCGGTGACACGAGCGCCGGCGGACCGCAGGTCTGGTCCGGAGCTAAGGTTGCGAGAGTCTCGTCAGCCATCACGATTGTTCTCCAGGAGTTTCCGGTTCGTTTTCGCTCGCCGCAAACTTCTGCTCGACTGCTGCCAGTTCCTTCTCGATGCGATCGAGGTCGGCCTGGTACTGCCGCCGCTTCGCATCATTCTCCGACTTCATCGAATCGAGTTTGCGTCGAAGCTCCTCGACATCGTCCGTGCCGTATTTCTCGCGGCCTTCCTTCTTGAGCTCATCCAGCCGTTTAGTCGCGTTTGTCAGATTGGTGTCGGCTACGGTTTTCTGCCGATCCAACTGTTGGTAGCGCTTCTGCAAGTCCTCGATGCTTTGGACGTCTGTTGTTCTGCTCTCTTTAACGGGCTGTTTCATCCAACACCTCCTTTGCCAAGATCCTAATTTCGTCCGCTACGTCCGGCTCAAACTGCTGCAGATTGTTCTGCAAGAATTCCATGATCCCCGCGCCGCCCGCTGTTCGCCGGGCCTGCAACTCCGCCAAGCCGGACACGAACGCCGATGCTCCCCCGCTGCCGGCCGGCTCCACCAGCACTTCGTGAAACACTTCCTCGAACGGCCGATGAGGAATTTGGATATGTTCCACCTGATAACCGGCGGGAGTCACGTCGACCCGCAGAGCTGCGGGCACGTGGTCGCGGCTGGCGTCGCTGCGCGAGCGGCGGCTGATGTTTCCGGGGGTCAGCCACAACGTGCTGCCGGTCTGAACGTTGTCAAGTTTGCGATGAATGTGGCCATTGATCACCAGGTCGATCCCGTCGATCTCGCGGGGGGTGAAGCGTCCCTCGTCATAACCAGGAATGAGAATATCGTGGTGCGCCAGCCAAATCACCAGGGGGGAACCGCTGTTTGAAGATTCTACCGTCCTCTCGAATCTCGTGGGGAATTCTTGACGGTAGGAGGATCCGCCAATGATCGTGCTCCTGCCGCCAACGGTTCCACGCCAGGGATTTTCGCCGCTGACCAGGCGGATGCGGCCGGCAGTGACCAGCAAGCTCAGCGAATCGTCCGGCGTGAGCTCTGGGTGGTAGTGAACGTCATGATTCCCGTATAAACCAAGCACTTCGCCTTGCAGCAATCGCAAGAGCCGATCGATGAGCCAGTTGGGGTTGTCGCGCGGCTTGTCGAAAGTGTCACCTAGCAAAGCCGGCAATAGCCGATGGCTGGCGGCGTAGTCGAGGCACCAGGCGAGCTTTTCGAGGATAACGTTGGGATAGTCGTCCTTGCGGAATCCTGGCTGCCGCCCTTCCAGGTGGGGATCGCCTATCACGAGTAAACCAACATAATTCTGGTCAGGCATGGGTGTGTCCTCCTAGCCCCGCCGCCGTTCGAGCGAAAACGGCATCGGCATTCAGCGTGTTCCCGCAAATCGGACACTCGCTTCCTTCGGCCCGCTCTCGCAATTCGTCCTCGGCCTGTTGCACCTCGGACTCAGCCAGCAACGCTTTCGCCTGAGTTGTCTGAACTTGCTCCGCGGCGAGCTCGAACTGGAAAACAGCCTGGGCCAGGTTTGACAGATCGGCAGGAACCGGAGGCTCCGCCACGAACGCCAGTGAAGAATAGAGTGCCTGTCCACGATCGCGCTGAAACGAAGCCCTGGCAAGCGATGCAACGAACATCGCTAGGGCCACTTCATCGAGCATTTGGCAGAGTGGCGCAACCGCTTGGAGAACAATCACCTCACGGGTCGCCACTGCGAAGCCACGGGTCGACATTTTCAGGCAGCCGATAAGTTGTTGCAGCTCTCTTATGTCGGCAAGCAGTGGCGGGCCAGTCAGGCCCGAGAATGTTGCTTGTTCCTGCCGGCTGCGCTCGACGGTCTCACCCAGCAAGGCTATCCCCCGCCTAATTGCGGAAAGTGAAGCGACATCCTCCAGGTGCGGTGGCAAGGGCAGCTCCTGGAGCGCGGCCGCGCGCGATGCGGCTGCGGAACGACGACTCTCGGCGAGTTGTAGCGAATGGATCAGTCCTGAAATGTATTCCGTCTTTGCAAATTCCGGTGGAGCGCCCAGATCCCCAAGAACGGCTGCACGCGACTCTCCGCTTTCGCAGCGTGTCACTTCCTTCGAGATTTCGGCGATCAACCGTGCAAAGGGTTCGCTATCATCCAGGACGGGAGGAGCCGCCAGCTCGGACAGCGCTTCCGCGAACGCCATATTTTGGACAGCTTCAGCAATTTGGATCTCCAGCGCTTCCACGAGGCACACGGCTTCTTTGTGCCAGGCATCAAATCTACCGAGTTCAATATAGTCGCGTTCTGCGATCTCCACCTGTTCGTCAATGTGAACAACCGGCTGCAAAAACTCCAGATGTTCGTTGACAGTCTTGGACTCCGCCTCCAAACGACTTTTCTCTTTCTGCCGGTCGCCTAACCTTTCCTTATGGAGTTTTTGCATCCCCACCAATTTGATCGCGTCCGAGGACGACGCGAAAAAACGAGCGGCATTA
This sequence comes from Pirellulaceae bacterium, assembly GCA_051004015.1. GTDB lineage: Bacteria > Planctomycetota > Planctomycetia > Pirellulales > Pirellulaceae > SXOA01. The sequence goes on from JBPCKT010000055.1 coordinate 111,091, forward strand.
GCCGGCGATTTCAACAAGAAAATGGGAGACTTTTGTTCGCCGAAGTGGACGTCGAAGTCGGAGTCGGAACCGGTCTCGGAATCCACCTTTGGCAATCGCAGCGCCTGATGGAGCTCGCCAGGAATCCCCCCTCGCCTGAGGCGGTCGAAGACCTGGCCGTCAATGATGTAGCTTGGTGAGTTCTTTCGCCGCCACACGACGCTGTGGCCATCATCGGTTTGCACACTTACCGAACATTCACGTTCGCCGTGACGCAGCACGTGCGTGGCAGTCTCGTTCTGACAGAGGATTTGCATCGCTGCCACGACCGCGCTCTTGCCGACATTATTCGGCCCCACCAGCACGGTCAGTCCCGCCGACGGCTCGATTACCGTATGTCGGTGTGACATGAAGTTAGTGAGTTCGATGCGAGTTATCATCCCGCTCTCTCGGCCTTTGAACGAATTGACCACCTATGAACGGCAGTATATCGCAAGCGAGAGGAAACGTGAACAGCCCCTTCGCCAACCGATTTCCTAATCGACCTGTCGTAAGAGTCAAACTTTGCCGCCCGCAAACTTAGCGAAAGCTGCCCAATTGCCCATCTTGCCCTGTCGGTTCAAGTGGTACGAAGCGTAGCACCGATACGCCTTGAAGTGGTTTCTGCCTGCGCGGGCGGGAACGGATCGCGTCTTCTCGCGGACACTCGGACCTATGCGCTCAACTCTGCAATTCGCGCTTTTGGCTTGCCTGGCCACGGCTCTCGCGCCCGCCGCCTGGGCTCAGTTCGGCCAGCCGGCCAAGGAGCGGAAGCTGCCGCCGGCGTTCGCCACGGGAAAGCGGGAGATTGAGATTCCGTTTTCAGTGACGCAGGGGACAACCCCCGAGACTCAGGCCATTCGCGTGGACGTGCTGATCTCTTGGGACAGTGGCCGCAACTGGTTCAAGTATACCGAGGTTCCCCCCGATGCCGGCAAGTTCCGTTTCGCGGCCAAGAAAGACATGGAGTTCTGGTTCCTCACCCAGACCATCACCGCGCAAGACAAAACGCCCAAGGACGACGTCAAATGGCCGCAACTGCGGCTGATTGTGGATACGCAGAAGCCGGATTTGAAAATGAGCGCGCTGGTCAATCCCAGCGGAAAGCCGGAATTGAGTTGGACGGTGACGGACGCGACGCTCAGTGCGCCGTCGTTGAAGATTGAATATCAGGATGCGTCGGGGAGCGACGACAATTGGTCGGCGGTGGAATTGTCGTCCCAGGAAAATGTCGTCTCCGCGGCCGGGATTGTCGGGAAGAAGTCGCTCAAGCTCCCCGCCGGCATGAAGGCCATCAACCTGCGGGCGGAAGTTGCCGACGTGGCCGGGAACAAGTCCGTTTTCAGCCAGCATCTGACGCTCCCCACGCAGCAAGATCTGGCGGCGGCGGAGCGGCGCGAAAAGCCTCGGCCCCATCTGGCGGATGCCTCGGCCCGGACCTGGCCGGAAGAGAACGAACCCCCTGTGCAAAAGGTCGAAGGCCTGGCTGCGTCGCCTTCCGAGGATGCTTCCATGGATACGCCTGCTGAGGAGCAGGAACCCAAGCTCGTGACCAATCCCTTTGCCGGCAAAGGTCGTCTGGCGGCGCTACGGGGAGACGTGGAGCGGGAGCCCGCTCGCAGTGAAGCCGATTTGCCCCCACCGGATGCGGAGACCTTGCCCCCCGCGGAACAGGTGGTTCCGACGGAAGTGGGTCGCAGCGGTGCGAATCACGAAGACATCGGTCCCATTGGCGGGCCCCGGCGGGAGTCTCTCCCGGCAACCAGGCCCACGCGCCAGGAACAAGATACTCGCCCGCTCCCCAGCGGCGATTCGATCCCCGCCGGCGACCGCACGCGGCTGTCGAGCGCCAAGCGGTTCAATTTGGATTACGACGTGGAGGCGGTGGGGCCGGAGGGAATTGCTGAGGTCGAGTTGTGGGGAACGGGCGATGGCGGCAAGACTTGGGCCAGGTGGGGCACCGACCCCGACCACACCAGCCCCATGGAAGTGGAAGTCAGCCGCGAAGCGGGCTACGGCTTTCGCGTCGTGATCGTGGGAAAGAACGGACTGGTCGGCAACCGGCCCAATGGCGGCGACGAGGCGGATATCTGGATCGAAATCGACGCGACCCGACCCGGCGCTCGCATCACCACGGCAGCCTACGGAACGGGTGAGCACGCCGGCGAGCTCGACATCCGCTGGGACGCGCAGGATGAGCATCTGGGACCGCGGCCGGTCACGCTATCGTTCAGCGACCGCGCGGACGGCCACTATACCCCGATCGCGGCGGGTCTCCCCAACACGGGACAATACTTCTGGCGGTTCGATCCCCGCAGTCCGCGGCAGATCTATCTGAAGCTGGAAGTGCGGGACGAAGCGGGAAACATCGCGGCAGATCAACTCGCGGACCCGATTAACGTGGAAGGGCTGACGCCGAAGGGTCGCATCCGCAGCCTGACGCCGGCCGCGGAGCCGAGCTCGGGATCCTCGCAGACATTCCGTAAGCCACTTTTCAAGTAGGCTACGTCCAGGGATTCACCTGGTCCTCATGCGGCTCGCGGGCGGAGCGGAGGATTTCCGTCAGCCGGGCCAGGTCCGTGGCCGGGAGATGTCCGAGCTGCTTCCTGCTGCATTGCCGCACGGGGTCATCGAGCTCCTTGAGCAACGCCAGCCCTGCGGCCGTAATCCCGACCTGAACGACGCGGCGGTTGCTATCCAGCCGCTGCCGCTCAATCAGTCCGCGCTCTTCGAGCTTGTCGAGCAAGCGGGTGATGTCCGGCGCCTGGGTGACGAGGCGGCCGGCCAGCGCCAGAGTGGGAAGGGTATCTGGATGTACTCCGCGGAGAATCCGCAGGGCGTTGTACTGCTGGGCAGAGAGGCCGAACGTGGCAAACAGCTCGTCTTCTATGGCGCGGAGAATATCGTACGTTCGCCACAGGTTCAGATAGGCCTCCTGCTCGGGGGTATCAAACCGGCGACGTTTGCGTTTGGCCATGGGGCCATAATAGTTGGGATGCCAACTGTTGGGAATACAAGTAAAGTAGTCCGCTCACTCCGTGAGCGGGCATACCCGGACACGGAGTGAGCAGGCTACTAACTACTCGCACTCCGGTAACTCCGCAGCGCCCGATAAAACACCCATCGCGAAATGGCCAGACAGGCGACTGCGGCGAATGCGGTAAAGAGCGGCAGCCATCTCGCTTCGGGGTCGGACTTCAGCAGCAGCGGCTGGGCGAGGAATCGCGCAGGAACGTTGACTACGACCAGAATTGGAATGACGTAGGTGCAAACCACACGGAGCGGCGTGCCGATGCTACCGGAATAGATCTCCATCGGATATCGGGAAAAATTCGTAATATAAAACCAGAAGTCGTACAGCGATTCATTCCTCCCGAGCCAAATGCTGGTCGAGGCCAGGCTGATCATCAGGCTGTAAAGAATAGCCACGCCGCAGAGGATGTAGAACAAATACAGCACGCCGGTGAGCAGCGTGATCTGCGCGGGGTCGACCTCCCGGTGCGTGACGTGCCAGAGGCTGATGGAGAGCAAGATGCCGCCGACCACGATGTGCGAAAGGGCCGGCCAGTCGATCTTCCGCAACGAGATAAGAAACTGCGTATCAATCGGCTTGAGCAAGGCGAAGTCGAAGTTGCCGGTGCGAATCAACTCGCTGACCTCCTCGCAATTAGGCATGAAGAACGCCTGCACCAGCCCGTTGATGAGCTTGGTCGTGGCGAGAAAGGTGTAAAACTCCCATTCTCCCCAGCCGGTGTCCCGCCCGATCTGCGAAGTCTGGCGAAACACGACGAGGACATAAAAGCCCAAATCCATCAGGCTCCAGGTGATGGTCGAGAGGCAGTCAATCAGGAAATTCGCGCGGAAGGTCATGTCCCGCATGATGCTGTTGCGAGCGAAAGTCAGGAAGATGCGGAAGTAGTTCAGGCGTGGGGACAAGGGTTTCAGTTTTTGGTGTTCAGTTTTCAGTTTTCAGTGTTCGGATTTCGGATCTCAAGTAGCCGTTATCCACCGTAGCCGCTGTAGCGCTTCAGGCCGCGGTGGAAGAGGACCCGAGAGAGAATCATAAATAGCACGACCCATTCCAGCTCGACGAGGAGCCCCAGCGCCAGATCCCAGCCTTGGACTTTTCCCAGGAAAACCTGAGCGGGAAAGAACGCCAGATACTGGAGGGGGGTGAATTGCACAATGTCTCCCCACGGCTGCGGCAGCATGTCCAGCGGGAACATGTGGCCGGAGAGGAAGAAACTCAGCAACATATACACGAACAACAGCGAGGTAACTTCCAGAAACCAGAAGCCGACCATGCCGATGCAGGCTTCCAAATAAAAGCCAAGCAGGAACGAGAGAAGGAGCGACGCCACAAAGGCTGCCGCGGTGGTTAGATCGGGAATGTACGTGAAGTAGCCGCGGCATAGGAAGAAGACCAGGGCGAAGGGGCCGATGGCGACCATGTAGTAGGCCACCTTATGGGCCACACGGCTCAGGAACATGAAGCCGAGCAGGTCCACCGGCTGGGTGAGGTATTTTTTGATATCGCCGGTGCGGATTTGCCGGGCGATGGTCGAGGCGAGCCCCGGCATGCTGCTAAAGGCCCGCGCTACCATCGTCAGCAACAGATAAGCGACCAGTTCTTCATAAGTGTAACCGGAGATGCGAGCTCCCGGCCCCAGATTCAAAAAGATGGCGTGCCACAGAAAAATCTGGGTCACGATCGGTAGGAACCGCATGAGCGTTCCGAGCGCGAAATCCCCGCGGTAAACCAGCCGTTCCTGCAGAGCGATCCGCAGGATGGTCCACCAGGTTGTGATTCGCGGAAGCATGATTGGTGGGGTAGGCTTCCAGCCTGCCCAGAGAATTCAGTTACGTCGCTACAGGCGTTTGCACTTGCGAAAACAAATCCGCAATCACTTCTTCCAGAGGCGGGTCCTCGACCACGATATCTTCCACCGTATGCTGGGCCAGGATTTCCGCGAGCGCCGCGGGGACGTTGGCTTTGTCAATCCGCAGCTTGACTTTAGGTAGCTGCTCCTCGACCACCTGTCCAAAACGGGCGAGGTTCTTGGGCGCCTCATCGCCGGCGAGCTGCAAGGTGATGAGCTTCTGGCCGCTGAAGCGGTCGACGATTCCGCTTAAGGAGCCGTCGAATTTGATTTCTCCTTGCGTGATGATGACGACCCGCTGGCAAAGCGCCGCGACGTCCTTCATGTAATGGCTGCTGAGGAGGATGGTCACCTGCCGCTGGGCCTGGTATTTTTTCAGGAACTGCTGAATCCGGTGCTGGGCCACAACATCCAGGCCAATCGTCGGCTCATCGAGAAACAGCACGTCGGGGGAATGCAGCAAGGCAGCGGCGAGCTCCATCTTCATACGCTCGCCGAGTGACAAGTCCCGCACCGGCTGGCGAAGGAGGCGGCCGATGTCGAGCAGCTCGGAAAGCTCGTCGAGTGTCTCCTGATACTGCTGCGGCTCAATGCGATAAATCTGCTGGTGCAGCCGAAACGACTCCAGAGCCGGCAGATCCCACCAGAGCTGATTTTTCTGCCCCATGACGAGGGCGAAGCGGCGACGGTAGGCAATCTCCCGCTCCCACGGCACATGCCCCATCACCCGGGCGGTGCCGCCGCTGGGATAGATGATGCCGGAGAGAAGCTTGAGCGTGGTCGTCTTCCCCGCCCCGTTGGGGCCGAGGAAGGCGACAAACTCCCCCTTCTCCACGGTCAGGTTCACCTCCCGCACGGCATGGACGTCCTTGTGCTCCCGCCGAAACAGCCCCGTGACCGAAGCGAGCAACCCCTCCTGCTTCTGATAAACGCGGTAGGACTTGCTGAGATTCTCGATTTCAATGACCGGCATGGGAAGATTATAGAGGGGGCAGTAGGCGGTAGGCAGTAGGCGGTTTGCAGTCGAGGGTCGCTTCCGGCCTACTGCCTACTGCCTTCTGCCTACTTCCCATTGTCTCCTGATTCAACTCCGCACACCCATCCGCTACCTTAACTCCAATGCTCCCCGAACTCCCTTCCATCGCCGATGCCCAGACTCTCATGCGCCGCGACAAATTGCGGCCTTTGGACCTCGTGGAGCATTGCCTGGGGCGGATTCATCAGTTCGAGGATCAGATTCATGCCTGGGTGATGGTCGATGAAGAAGGGGCCAGGCAGGAAGCCCAGCGGCTGGGGAAGATGCTCGATGACGGCCACGAGCCGGTGGGGCCGCTGCATGGGATTCCCATTGGGATCAAGGACATCATCGACGTCGCCGGCTGGCCAACCTTGTGCGGCAGCAAGCTCCGGGAAGGGCATGTCGCCGATAAGGATGCATTTGTCGTCGCCAACCTGCGCAAAGCCGGGGCGATCATCCTTGGCAAGACGGTCACGACCGAATGGGCCAGCTTCGATCCGCCCCCCACCCGCAATCCCTGGAACTTGAGCCACACCCCCGGCGGTTCCTCAAGCGGCAGCGCCGCCGCCGTTGCGATGGAAATGTGCATGGCCGCCCTTGGGACTCAAACGGGCGGCAGTATTATCCGGCCGGCAAGCTACTGCGGCGTTACCGGTATCAAAGCAAATCATGGCTACATTCCGCTCGACGGAATTTTCCCATTCAGCATGCACCTCGACCATGTTGGACCGATTGCGCGTACGACCAAGGATGCGTACGAGATCTTCAGTCGCCTTCTATTCTCGCACGGCAGTAGTAGTATCGGCGGTTTAGCTTCACATCGAATTCCGGAGCGGCTGTTTGCTCTTCGCGGTGGACTAGTCGAGCAGGCTGATGCCGCAACACGAAAGAACTTCGAAGAGGTCATTAGCAGACTCTCGCATCGCTTTGAGGTAATTCCGCTTGAGATTCCAGCGTGGTTTACGGAAATTCCTTCCCTGCATCGCCGCATCATGGCCGTGGAGGCGGCTGACGTACATCGTGCAGCTTTCGAAGGGGATGCGGAGAGTTATGCTCCAAAAATCCGGAGCCTGATTGAAGAGGGTCGCCGTTGCTCCACACTCGACTATGCCTACGCTCTACGCCGACAAAAGGAATTCGGTGAAATGGCGCATCAAGAGTTGCACAATTTGTTTGCCGAGAATTGTTTGCCGATTCTGTTGATGCCGTCCACACCTACTGCCGCCCCGAGCGTCGACACAACCGGCGACCCAATCTTCAATTCGCTGTGGAGCTTCCTTGGACAGTTTGCCGTCACAATACCCAGCGGCATTACGTCCACAGGCATGCCTCTCGGTCTTCAACTCACCTACTGCAGTTGGACAGGGGAAAACGCGCTGGTGCCAGTTACCCGTGAGATAGAGAATTTTCTCGGTCTCGATCTTCGACCTCCATTGCTTCAAGCCTGAGCGAACCATATGATACAACCATTCTTGCTCTTTGCACTCGTACTCACTTCGGCTGTTGCCACTCATTGCCGAGCTGCGGATTCGTCTCCCGATCCTCGCCGCCCTGCCGCCATCGAGACCGAAGAGGTCCCCACCGTTCCCCCCGAGCTGCAAGTCCGCCTCGCCCAGTATCAGAACCTGCGGGCCGCCGGTTTCGCGGGCTGGCATCCGGCTGGGAAGGGAATCCTGATCCGAACACGGTTCGGCAACTCGCTGCAGCTTCACCGGGTCTATGAGCCGGGAGGACGGCGGGAGCAGATAACGTTCTTTGAGGAGCCGGTGGATGGGGGCTTCATTCCGGGGACCAAGGATGAGGAGATTCTGCTCTCGATGGGGAGCGGCGGAAATGAGAACAACCAGATCTATTTTCTCGACCGGAAGAATTTCAAAACGACGCTACTCACCGACGGCAAATCCCGGAACAGCATTCAGGCAATTCGCAAGGACGGCTCGCAGATGATTATCGGCAGTAACCAGCGGAATGGCCGGGACACCGATCTATACATTGCCGACCCGCGCAAGCCCGCTTCGATGAAGATGCTGATGGAGGTGAAGGGGGAATTCTGGTCGGCGGTGGACTGGTCCAAGGATGGCCAGAAACTGGCGCTTATTCGCACGGTATCGGCGAATGAGTCGTATCCGGCACTATTCGACATCGAATCCGGTAAGAAGACAGAACTGCGGCTCGCCAACAAAGAGAAGGCTTCGTATGGACCGATGGCATTTTCGCCGGGTGGCAATGATCTTTACATCGTCAGCGACGCACTAGGCGAGTTTGCACACCTCCATTGGCTTGACATTGGGGTTGGAAGCTCTGCCTTTTTCATCGATCTCGCCCCCAAAGTTTCTTGGGACGTTAATGGCGTGGTAGTAGACGAGACCTTCGGACAGGTTGCGTTTTCGGTCAACGAAGATGGCGCGAGCAAAGTCTTTATCATTGCTGATCGATTTGCCGAGAATAGAACCGGTAAGAGAAAGACGATTGATTTAGCTCATCCCGAACCGCGAGAAATCAAGCTCCCCCTCGGCATCGTCTCTTCCCTCGAATTCTCCCCGGACAACAAACATCTCGGCTTCACGCTGGCCCGCCCCGATGCGCCCGCCGACGCCTATTCCGTCGAGCTTGAGTCCGGCGAGCTGACCCGCTGGACCTACAGCGAAGTCGGCGGCCTCAATCCGGCTTCCTTTGTCACGCCGACCCGCATCCGCTTCAAGTCCTTCGACGACCGCGAGATTCCCGCCCACGTCTACAAGCCAAAGACGGCTTCGGAAGGGCATCGAGTGCCGGTCCTCATCAACATCCACGGCGGCCCGGAGAGCCAGGCCCAGCCGTATTTCACTGGGGCGACGCAGTTCTACGTGAACGAACTGGGCATCGCCGTCATTTATCCCAACATCCGCGGCAGCAGCGGCTATGGGAAGACGTACCTCAAGCTCGACAACGCCGAGAAGCGGGAGGACAGTGTCAAGGACATTGGGGCCTTGCTCGACTGGATCGCCACGCAAAAGGACCTCGACCCCAGTCGCGTGGCGGTCAGCGGCGGGTCGTATGGCGGATACATGGTGCTGGCGTCGCTGGTCAATTTTCCAGACAAGATCAAGGCGGGCATCGATAACGTCGGCATCGCCAACTTCAACACGTTCCTGGAAAAAACCTCCGCCTACCGCCAGGATTTGCGGCGGGTTGAGTACGGCGACGAGCGGGACCCGAAGATGAAAGACTTCTTCGAGAAAATCAGCCCCGCCAATCGCGTGGACGCCATCCGCTCCGACCTGCTCGTCGTCCACGGCAAGAACGACCCCCGCGTCCCCTTCGCGGAAGCCCAGCAAATCGCCGCCAAGGTCCGCGAAAAAGGGCGCCCCGTCTGGACCGTCTACGCCGCCAACGAAGGGCACGGCTTTGGAAAGAAGGAGAACGTGGATTATCTGCGGGCAGTGGAGGTGATGTTTCTCAAGAAGAGTTTTGGGCTGGACTAGTGGGGTAGGCTTCCAGCCTGCCCAGTATTCTCCGTCTTAACGCAAAGGGGCAAAGGCGCAGAGACGCGAAGGAAAGGAGGAAAGGCGAGGAATCGCATGGATGGGTCGATAAAAATGTGTTGGATGCCCGCAGATTCTTCGCGGACCATACAACCCGCGTCTTGGAGAACCGAGTGTGGCAGGTCATTCCGTTCGTACGATGCTGCTTGTTGGTATCAAGGCCGCAATAATCACGGAGGCGAAAATGCGGTGGGCCAGAATGTTGCTTCTGCTAGCGGCGGTCAGCCCGCTCTTCGCCGCTTCTGCCGCGGTGGCGGGTCCCCCCTCGTATCTCTTGCTCCGCAGGACCGAATCCCCGGCTGCTCCGGGCGGAGGACACACCGGGGCGAGGGGCTTTGACGCTCGCACCCAGGGCTATGCTTATGGCCATTTCGGCGCGTGCCCCCATCCCCAGCCGCAGCGGCAGTTCGGGATTTACCGCACGTATACGCAGTGGAGCTGGTGGTAAAGCCCGTTGGAGTGCCAAGGGCGTAGGGGTGGTGAGGTGCTCTGTCG
>JBPCKT010000056.1:0-11694 GCA_051004015.1 Pirellulaceae bacterium
GGACTGATAGGTTCCACGGGGTTTGGTTTTACTCCTTGGTAGCCCACACACTCCGTGTGCGGGCATGTCCGCCCACGGAGGGAGCGGACTACAAAGGAGCCCACCATGCGTTGCGAATACTCCTGCAAATCAAGCGAGCACATGATGGCCCGGCGGACGTTTCTCGGCGGCCTGACGGCCGGCATGGGAGCGGTTGTCGGCGGACTGGGCACATTGGCCCGGCCGAGCGCGGCGGCGGAGCTCGCCAAGACGCAGAAGCGGGTGGTCGTTTTCAACATGGCGGGCGGACTTTCGCAGCTCGAGAGCTGGGATCCCAAGCCGGGGACGAACACCGGCGGCCCCTTCCTGACGATTCCCACAAGTGTCCCCGGCGTTCACATCAGCGAGCTGCTGCCGTTTACCGCCAAGCAGATGCACAATCTGGCCATCGTCCGCAGCATCAATACGAAGGAAGGGGACCATGGCCGCGGGCATCATGCCATGTTCACCGGCCGCAAGCAGACCCCCGGCGCGTCCTACCCGGTGATCGGCGCGGTCATGGCGAAAAACCTGGAATCCCCCGCCAATTCACTGCCGGGCCACATCGTCGTCTCCCCCGGCGGCGGAGGCGGACGCGGCAACGACGCCGCCTACCTCGGCCCGCGCTATTCCAGCATCACGCTCGACAGCGGCAAACCGCCGCAGAATTCCGCCCGCCCCGCCGACATCCCCGAGGCTGCCGACAACGCCCGCCAGGCGTTCCGCCGCAGCACCAACGACCACTTCGCTCAGCGCCGCCGCACCGTCCAGACCGACGCCTACGTGCAAAGCCATGAGCAGGCCCTGGAGCTGATGCGCCGCGGCGAAGTCTTCGACACCACCAAGGAGCCGGAGAAGGACCACGAGCGGTACGGCAAGCATGATTTTGGCCGCCATTGTCTGCTGGCCAGGCGGCTGCTCGAAAGCGGCGTCACGTTCGTGCAGGTGACGCACAGCAACTACGACACCCACAACGAGAATTTCGACTTCCACCTGGAGCAGCTCGGCGAGTGGGACCGTCCGTTCGCCACGCTGGTCGAGGACATTGCCGCCCGCGGCATGCTCGACAGCACGCTCATCGTCGTCCTTTCGGAATTCGGCCGCACGCCGAACATCAACCACCTCTACGGCCGCGACCACTGGGGTACGGCCTGGAGCGTCTGCCTGGGCGGAGCGAAGATTGCCCGTGGCGCGGTCATTGGCAAGACGAACGACAACGGCACCGCCGTGGCCGACCGCGAGGTGGACCATGGGCACATGTTCCACACTTACCTGCAGGCTCTGGGCATGGATTCCACGCAGCCCTTCGACATCGCCGGCAGGCAGGTTCCCATGGCGGATCCGGCCTATCAGCCGATCAAAGAGCTGATCACGTAAGGCGGCGAGTTACCGAGCGAGTCCATTGCGAACTTCCCTGACGGCGACCTGAGGATGTAGCTTTTTCCACGCGTCCAAATCGCGACTGGGGATGGACGTTTCGTAGAGTTCCAGTTCCTTTAGATCATGGAACTTGGACATCTGCGGCAACAAATTTCCCTTGTATTCCGCGCCGTAAAGATGGACTTTCGTGACGCGCTGAAACATCGGGACGGGCAAGCGCTCCACCAGCCCCGGAAACCAAGCTAACTTGTTGGGTCGGACCGTCACGCGGGCCGCGGCAAAACTCCGTCAAGAGAAGATAGGAAGCGCCGCGGGGCCGCTTTCATATTCCACAGCAGCCGGCCCAATGGCTACCAGCGCCCCTTGTTCCGCCTTCCATTCCCGCAGCTTGGCCCCCACCCAGGCGAAGGCGAGCGAGCAGACCACCATGAACGCCAGCAAGGTCCGCAGACTGAATTGAAAAAAGCGACGCAAGATTCACCTCCCTGGATTTGAGCCGCGCTCTATACGCTTTGCCTCGCAGCGTGGTTCACACGTCGAGGCCAGTGTCCCATTCATGCCAGCAGGAGTATTCAACATGATGACACTTTTTCGCGGCGATTCCAACGGGAAAACCGCTCGTCGGCGCCGCAACCTATTGCTCAGTCATTGTTTGCGCAAGTTCGGAAATGCATTCGGCATTGGCGCTGCGTTAGTCTCCTCCCATGCCGGTCCATGAGAGACCGGAAAACTCTCACCCCCGGTTTGGCAAAGGAGATTGTCATGAAACGGTTCTTACTGGCACTGGCGGCGGTTGTGGCTTTGACGGTTGGCTCTTCGTTCACGAGCTCTGCGATGGCGGACGGCGGTGGCCATCGCGGACATCACGGACATGGGCACCACGGACATCACGGCGGCTATCATCACCGCGACCACTGTGGCCCGAGCTATGGCTATGGAGGCGGCTATGGCTCCTACCGTCCGAGCTATGGCTATGGCGGCGGCTACGGCGGCGGCTATAGCTCCTACCGTCCGAGCTATGGTTATGGCTACCCCGTTTATGGCTCTCGCAGCCACGGCGTCATCCAGATCTATGGACAGCGCGGCGGCTTTTCGTTTGGGTTCTAAGCCGCGAAGTTCGGCCTTCGAGTACGACCAAAAAGATCGCAGGGAGCGCCCGCGAGTACAGCGACATTCGCCCGGCGTTAGCGGCGCTTCCTGCTTCTCGGAAACTAATCCTCGTTGATCACCACGGTCGGCGCCCGGCTGCTGGTTCTGTGCCCATGCCCATGCCCGCGGCGGCGGCGGATGGGGCCTTCCCCTTCTTGAAAGTAGTAGCCGCCGAGGAGCTTGTAGAAGAAGAGGATGATGAAGGCTCCGCCGGTGGCGACGCAGAATCCGGCGGGGCTGATCGGCGTGATCAACGTCTTCCCCTGCGAGAAGAACGACAGCACCCCGCAGCCGATGACCGTGCCGCCGATCCCCATGGCCAGCGTGGCAATCGCTCCGCCCGGATCCTTGCCCGGCATGATGGCTTTCGCTAGCAGCCCGGCGAGCGTCCCAAAGCCGACCCATTCCAGAATGATCTTGGCACAGTCCGTGATCTGCTGCATCAGTTCGGGCGATTCTGGCATAGGACGCTCCGTCATCTCCTTCCGCGAATCCGTGGCGCAAAGCTGCGCTGCTTCTTTATCAGCGCGGCTGCGCAGGAGTAATCCGCGCCCTCGTATATCGGCAGTTGGTCCGGCTCGACTTTGCCTGTTTTTGACGATTGGGCGAAATGGCGCGGCTGCGTCTCAAAATCCATCCAGTCGCTCGAAACGCTAAGATCGGTATCCACGCGCCAGATTTCGGGGCCCGCTGCTCTAAGGAGCAATCTAAGCTTGCGAAACCACGGCGAGTCGGGCGCCGGTCGGTCCTTCGTCATTCCAATCGCATTGCGAAACCGGAGTCGCAGATGACCTCAAAGAGCCTTCAGTCGCCAACGCGGGCAGAAGCTGCCCCCATTGCTCGCCACCTACTGTGGAAGATTTTTCTGGTGAGCGTCGTGGGGTTGCTTCTGGAGATGATGCTGATTCGCTGGATCGGGACGGAGATCCGCATCTTCGCGTATCTCCAGAACACGGTGCTCATTGTCTGCTTCTTGGGGCTCGGCGTAGGCTGCTTCACCTGCCGCCAGCCGGTCAACTTCACGCGCGGGTTGGCAGCGCTGGCGATTTTGTGCGGCCTGATCTCCGTGCCATTCCTGAAGCCGATTGGGGAATGGATGACGGACGCCCTGGGCACTCAAGGAGGCATTGTCATTTGGGAAGAAGCAATTGCGAATTCGACATGGGCTGGCTGGATGAATTTCACTTTGGCCCTCGCCGTGACGTTTGGCATCATGATGCTGCTGTGGGAGTTGTTTCTGCCCATGGGACGCCTGCTGGGACAGGCCATGGCGGATCATCCTTCCACCATCTGTGCCTATTCGGTCAACGTCGTGGGCAGTTTGCTGGGAATCTGGCTCTTCGTGCTGCTGAGCGGTTTGGCCACGGGGCCCCTGGTTTGGATTGGCGTCGCCGCGGTCCTGCTGGCGCTGTTGGCCTGGGGCCTGCCGCAGCCGTTGTGGAACGTGGGATTTCTGGCGGCGGCCTTGCTGCTGGCTGGATTTTCGGGAAGCGAGCCTCGGGCGATTGAAATCGCGTGGTCCCCTTATCAAAAGCTGACTTTTGTTCCTGCGACGAACAAGTACTGGGAGGGAACCAACTTCATCCTGGTCAACAACGTCGGGTACCAGGCCCTGATTGATAATAGCGATGCCGCGGTTCGCGCCAATCCGAAAGTCGGCCCGGAGTTTCACGGGCTGACGCAGTATGACGTGCCGACCGCGTTCCACCACCGTCCCGAGCGCGTGCTGGTGGTCGGTGCGGGGGCCGGCAATGACGTGGCCGGAGCGCTGCGGGGGGGCGCGAAGCATGTGACCGCCGTCGAGATCGACCCGGCGATCATCGATTTCGGCCGCCGCTTCCATCCGGAACGTCCCTACGATTCCCCTCGCGTTCAGGTCGTCATTGACGACGCCCGGTCCTACTTTGCCACTAGCCAGGACAAATTCGATCTCATCATCTTCGGGCTCCTGGATTCCCACACCACGACTTCGATGACCAACGCCCGGCTGGATCACTACGTTTACACGCGAGAAAGCCTGCAGCGCGCCAGCAGTCTGTTGGCAAAAGACGGGGTGATGGTTCTGAGCTTTGACGCCACGCGCAACTTCATCGCCGACCGCATGTCCCGCTGCCTCCAGGAAGTGTTTGGCGAAGCACCGTTAGCATTCCGCATTCCGCCGAACATGACCGGCTGGGGCGGGACCCTGTTTGTCGCCGGCGATCAGTCCGTCATCAGCGGCCAACTGGCGCAGAACGAACGGTTACGGGAGCGGGTCGCCCAGTGGCAGGCGGAAAGCCCCTTGCCGCTGTCCCACTCCACTCGCGTCGCCACGGACGACTGGCCGTACATTTACCTGGAGCAGCCCGGCGTCCCGACCCTGTATTACTTGCTGGCCGTGCTGCTGGCCGGCCTGGCTTGTTACGGCTGCCGCCACGCCGAGACCAGGAAAATGCTCGCCGGCTGGAACCGGTCGCATTGCCATTTCTTCCTGATGGGCGCCGCTTTCCTGCTGCTGGAGGTACAGAGCATCAGCAAGGCCTCGGTGGTCCTGGGCAACACCTGGCTGGTAAGCGCGGTGATCGTATCGGGCATCATGGTGATGATCCTGCTCTCCAATCTGGTTGCGGCCCGAATTCCGCGACTGCCTCCCGCGATTCCGGCCATCGGGCTGCTCGGATCGTGCCTGGCGCTGTACCTTTTCGACGTGTCGCAAATTGCCTTCCTTCCCTTTGTCACCAAGTCCATTCTCGTGGGGGCGATGACGACCTTGCCGATGTTGTTTAGCGGCCTGATCTTCATCGACTCGTTCGCCAAGGTGGAACGGAAGGACGCCGCCCTCGGCGCGAACCTCCTGGGCGCATTGGTCGGCGGCATTCTGCAATCCGCCACTTTCGTCACGGGAATCAACGCATTGCTGTTGATCGTCGCGGCGCTCTATTGCCTGGCGCTGCTCACCAAGCCAGCCCAATTTGCCGCGGACGATTCACCCAGGGCATCAACCATGCTCTCAAGAATCTTGGGGGCCTTTCGCTTCACTCCAGCCTTCTCCCCAAGTGAGAAAAAGTAGCGGTCGGGGTTCTTGCCCTATCGGAAAACTACGAATGGAGATCGATCCCAGAGAAGGCGAGGCTCTTGCCGATCCGATATAGTAGCTCCTGCCGAGGCGAGACAGAGGCCCCACGGGAGAGTCGCCTCCGCCTTTCCGACAGAGCCTACTTTCGCCGCTTGAGCACCAGCACGGTCATGTCCTCGGTTTGGCTCGCCTGGCCGCGGTCGATGAGGCGGCGAATCTTGGCCAGGATGCCGTCGGCGGAGTCGCGGAGGTTCTTGCTGACCATGGAGGCGATAGCGAGCTCGCCAATCCGCAGTCCCCCTTCATCCACGGCGTTTTGGGCTCCTTCGCTCAAGATGATCAGGAACTCGCCTGGATGGAGCTCGCGCGCAAAGGCTTCGAAGCGCGTGTCGGGATCCGTTCCCAGTGCCAGCGTCGTCGACTTCAGAATCTCGCGCTCGCGCTGGCGAATTTGGATCGCGGCGGATGCTCCGGCGAGAGAGAATTCCACCTGTCCGCTGGCAGGGTTGATGAGGCCGTAGGCCAGGGAGCAAAACTGATCGCCAGCGGAGGTTGTCCAGAGGGTTTCGTTCACCCGCGCGAGCAGTTCGGCGGCTGTGTGCGGGTAGGCGGCGTGAGACTTGAGAGCGGCTTGCACCGCGGCGGCTCCCAAGCCGGCTTCGATCAGCTTTCCCTGGGCATCGCCCAGAGAGATGGAAAGGCGGCCGTCCGCGAGGACCGACCAGTCGTAAAAGTCCCCTCCGATACCGTCGGCTTGCAGCGTCCAGCCGGCGACCTCGTAATCATCAAGCAGCGGCGTGACGCTCGGCAGTCGGGAGGCTTGCCAGCGGGCGGCTGCTTCCAGGTGTTTTTCACGGCGCTTCGACTTAGCGCCTTCGGCCAGTAGCATCTCACGCTCCAGGTCGGCCGCAATCCGCCCGGCGATGATTTCCACCAGGTTGGACTGCTCGCTGGTAAAATCCCGGTTCTTATCGGCGAAGAGCCAAAGCGTTCCCAGCGGGGCACTGCTGCCGGAGATAGGAACGCAAATGGCGGCGGGAAAATTCTCAGGGCACTTCCAGTGCGCGAGAACCGAGGTGTCCTCCAACACGACGGCATGGCCCACGAGCGCCTCCAGGTCGGCCATCGCTCCGCGCAGCGGCCGTGCGGGTTCCAGCAGCCGGTCGTGCGGCAGATTGTGGGCGGCCCGCAGCTTGAGCGTGGTGGTCGTTTCATCGAGGACATATAGTCCAGCCGCCTGGCAGCCGACGGCATCCGCGCCCCCCTTCAAGATGGCGGCTAATCTCTCGGCCAGATGCTCCGCGTCTTCGGGCCGCGCTGCAACGGGGACTCCCGCGGCCAGCTCCGCCTCGCGCTGCCAAAGTGTCCGTCGGAGAAGAGCTTGTTCGGAGAGCAAACCGGCAAGGGCCAGCGCCAGCGGCCGGACCTGCTCCAGCGGCAGACGAGAAGACGCAGGCGCCTCCGCCGGCAGCAACGAGAGCCTGGACGACGGCTCGCCGTCACTAGCGCCAATCGGCGCCGACCAGACTTCACCCGCATCGGGTATCGGCCCGCCCAAACGCATGTCCCAGCCGCTGGCCCGGGCAAACGATCGGGCCAATTGCTCAAACGGGGCCTGGGCAGTCGTGGAGGGAGGCGCGGTCTCCTGGTGAGCGGGGAGACTGTCGGCCAGCAGGCTGAGATGGCGGGGGGATTTGTTGGTCACGGCACAATCGCGGAAAGAGGAGTTCGCGTTTCCTCCTTGAGAATCTGCCGCCGCAGACTCTTCCTCTTGGAACTGTCCTGCGCAGCCGCATCGTCTTCCATGACCGGCATAGCTTCTCTTCGGCGGTCAGGCAAACTGGCGTGCAGCCGGAAGTGAGAACTTCTGCGGCTTGGGGAAGGGAGTGCGGCGGTAGGACCGGTACGATCGGAATTGGCCGCTTCACGCGCTCCAGATGTTGTGACCGGGACGGCGCACTTTTTCCATCGCGTTGCGCGTATCCACCACCAACGGCGAGTGGTCCGCAACCAGCATATAGTCCACCGCCGAATGATCCGTGACGATAACGACGCAGTCCTGATCCGCCAGGTACTCTGCCGTCAATGGCTGGCTGGAGAGAGAGGGGACTTGGTAGTGGCGCATGGTTGGGAGTCGCGGGATATGCGGATCGTGGTACGACAATGCCGCTCCGCGCTCTTCGAGCAATTCCATGATGCGGAAGGCGGGGCTTTCGCGCGGATCATCCACGTCCTTCTTGTAGGCGATTCCCAGGATCGCGATGCGGGCTCTTTGGATGGGCTTGCCGGCGTCGCTGAGGGCCGCGGCAATTTTGTTGACGACCCACAGCGGCATGGCGGAGTTGATTTCGCCGGCCAGCTCGATAAATCGCGTGGGGGATTCGTGCTTGCGGGCCAGCCAACTGAGATAGAAGGGGTCGATGGGGATGCAGTGCCCGCCAAGCCCCGGTCCCGGATAGAACGCTTGAAAGCCAAAGGGCTTGGTCTTGGCAGCGGCGATGACTTCCCAAACATCAATATCCAGGCGGTCGAAGAGCATCTTCAGCTCATTGACCATCGCGATGTTCACAGCCCGGTAGACGTTCTCGAGGATCTTGCACGCCTCGGCCACTTCGCAACTCGAAACGGGAACGACTTGCACAACAGCCTGACTGTATAGCGCCACCGCTAACTCGCGGCTCGCTTCGTCCATCCCGCCAACGACCTTGGGAATGCGGCTGGTGGAGAAGCTGGCGTTGCCGGGGTCTTCGCGCTCCGGGGAATAGGCGAGGAAGAAGTCGCGGCCGAGCTGCGGCGTGTTTCCGAACAGCGAAGTATCAGGGGGCTTACGCCCCCCGCTCGCCAAAAGCGGCAGCACAATGTCCCGCGTTGTCCCCGGATACGTCGTGCTCTCCAGTACCACAAGTTGTCCCGGCCGCAGGACGGCGGCAATTTGCCGCGCCGTTTGTTCGACGTAACTCAAGTCGGGATCGCGGCTGTCGGTGAGTGGCGTTGGGACGCAGATCAAGATGCAATCCGCCTCCGCCAGGCGGCTCATGTCGGCGGTCGGTTCAAAACGGCCGGAGGCGATGCAGCCGCTGATCCATTCGCCCGGCAGATGGGCGATGTAGCTCTCTCCCCGCTGTAGCCGCTCCACTTTGGTTGCATCACAGTCGAACCCCAGGCAGCGAAAGCCGGCGTCGATGAACGTCTTCACCAGCGGCAAGCCGACGTAGCCCAGGCCGATGATGCCGACGACGGCGGATTTGGACTGGATGCGGGAATGCAGGTTTTCCAAATGGCCGCTCATGGTTTCACTGCCCCTACGAAAGTCCGTTCCTGAAGCCTATCTTACGTGATATGCCCCGCCTTGGTTCCACCGAAAGCATCCCATGACCCATGCCTGGCACGACGTCATCCCCGGCCAAAAGCTGCCCGCGGAATTCACCACCGTCATCGAAATCCCGCTCGGCTCCAGCGTGAAGTACGAGCTGGACAAGGCGACCGGCCTGCTCAAGCTCGACCGCATCCTGTACTCGGCCGTCTATTACCCCGCCAACTACGGCTTCATCCCGCAGACCCTGGCGGAAGACGACGATCCGCTCGACGTGCTGGTCCTCTGCCAGGAGCCGGTCAACCCGCTGACGCTGGTGCGGGCCCGGGCCATTGGCGTGATGACGATGATCGACAGCGGCAAAAAGGACCACAAAATCCTGGCCGTCGCCACCGACGACCCCGAATTCAACGGCTTCAGCGAAGCCAGCGAGCTCCCCATCCACCGGCTGACCATGCTGCGGCGCTTCTTCCAGGACTACAAAATGCTGGAAGGCAAAGCCGTCGAGGTCGACGACTTTCAACCTTCCGCCTTTGCACTCCCGATCATCACCGACGCCCTGCAGCGATACAGCGAGCAGCGGCGGAAGGGGTTTGGGAAGTAACGAAAATTCGACGTGGGCCTGCGACTCGTCGCGCGGAAGCATCCCGACAATGAGCAAAGATAGACCACCACTCTTCTCGAACAAGCCACACTCGGTTGTGTTTGGACCGATTCCAGCAGACACGCTGGCCCGCATCCAAGAATGTCTCTTTCAGGGCCAAAAGATTCAAGCAATTAAGATTTATCGCGAATTCACAGATGCGGGACTGGCAGTATCGAAAGCGGCCGTCGAGCAGCTGGAGAGGGAGTTGCGCGCCGCGTCGCCAGAGAAGTTCACGGCAGCCGTTCCCGCCAAGGGAGGGTGTCTGATTGTCATGGTCGCGATTTGCATCATTGTGGCTGCTGTCATTGGATGGATAGTCAGCAGATGATCCGGCCAAGGAAACTGATTCTTATGACCGAGCCTACTACCATGACCACGCCCAACCGTCTGGCGGTCCCCGGCGAGGGTTGGATTCGGCTGTTCAAGATCGCGGGCCGCATTGTCATGGCCGTCGGTGTTTTGCCGCTCATTCTGGGGCTCTGGAATGTCGTGGCCATCGCCTGGTTCGCTGCCAGCGCGGAACCAGCGGAGGCGACCGTGACCGCCATTGGTCCGCCCAACGCCGGCGGCTTGCGGCTCTATTACCCATGCCGGCACGACGTGAACCGAGGAACCGTCGAGGTCTCCTGGTATAACATGCAGCGAGGAAAGTGGAGTATTTCGGTCGGGAAAAGGGTTCCGATCCTCTACCAATCGGAAAACCCGGAACAGGCGCGCCTGGAAGTCCCACAGCCTTACTTTGCGCCAGGACTCTGCATCGTCGTGGGACTGTTGTTTGTGGGCGGCGGCTGGCTGTTCTCTCGGTTGCCAACGCTGTTCAAGCCCTATGCGAAGTCGGCCTTCAAGGGCCGCACTAGGCGATAAAATGGATGCGAACCGAATTATCTTTTGGACTGTGTTTCTGGGGTTTGGAGGACCGACTTGCGTCGCGGGCGTCATGTGGTTCGTGCAAAGAATCCGGTTCCGCAGAACTGCTTGCTCGACCTTGGGATCAGTGATCGGCCATGAGCAGAAATCGTGTGAAGATGAAAATCGACACATAACGACGTTCTATTACCCGGTTGTTGAATACCAAGATGCCAGCGGCATGACGTACCGGGTCACCATGCAAGTCGGCAGCTCTTGGATCCCGTATCCCGACAATCCTCGGGTGACGATCTTGTATCAACCAGGTTGTCCGGAGCAGTCGGTGATTCGGTCGTTCGACGGCCTATGGCTTGGCCCTTGCATTTGCATTGTTCTGGGCGCGATGCTTATCGGAATCGTCGTGCTTGACTGGATTTTTAAGTTCCCTATCAACGAGCCGTTTTAACGACTGCAATGCCAACGTTTCGATTCGAGGCGATGGACGCCGCTGGTGAAGTTCAGAAAGACCAAATCCAGGCTGCAAATTCTGGAGAAGCAATGCTCCAGCTTCGCGCGAATGGCCTGTTTGTTACTTCGCTGAATGAGCTGGCGAATCTCGTCGCTGAAGCCCCCACCGGCGACTCATTAGCCGCGGCGGCGGAGCGCGTGCCGCCAGGGAGCTCCATCGCGGAGAGTCCCAGGCCTCGCCAGGGTCGGGGCTGGGGCGTTTTGGTCGCCGCGGTTGGTTTGGCTTGCGCGGGACTCGGGCTCTATGGAGCGATCGATTCGATCTGGTTTGGCATCGGCGCGGAGCATGCCAGTGCGACGGTCGTCGGCGTTGTCCCCGGGGGCGAGGATGATGTTGACGTGCTGACGTTCGCCGCTTCCGACGGGCGCCGTTATCGTGTGGAAGCTCGCGGTGCGTGGCGCGTGCTTTGGGCGCCAAGCCATGGTCTTAACGTGCGGGTTCCCGTTCTGTATCCCGCGGATTCTCCTGAGAAAGCACGCCTTGCAGACTTTGCACCACGCTTCGCAATCCCACTCATCCTCCTGGTCCTCGGCTGTATGTTTACGCCTGCGGGCCTACTCGTGTGGCGTCATGGCTGGTATCGCGTGGCGGATTAGCTGCGATGGTCGCACCTACCCCTGTGAAGCTATCAGCCCGTCTTATTCACCGCTCGCATGATGGTAGCTTGAACAGGTATCGGGTTGGTTGGTGGGGGTGTAGTCGCACGGTGGGGGCGGAGGGCCCCCTTTCCCCCAGAGCCGAGTTGTTGGTGGCGTGAG